>NZ_AP023054.1:0-603614 GCF_019703835.1 Thaumasiovibrio subtropicus
GGAGTGACCTCAGGTTAAACACTGACCAAAGTTTAGGATCTTGCAAAAGACGGGCATTTTATCTCTTTTCACGCGCTTTGAGAATCAATCCTGATCATCTTGTTGGATCCAGTCTGACTTAAATATATATAAGATCTTTTTAAAGAGATCTTCTGTTAGATCTTTTATTAGGATCGCTCGATCGTGTGGATAAGTGATAAATGATCAACATGATCAGGTGTTTATTAAGGATCGTTTCTTGTGGGGGAGACGGGATCTAATTCGGTATTACTTGGGATCAAAATAGCTACTTATGCACAGGGGTAAGGAATCAACAATTGTATTAAATGGATAACTATAGGTTGATCACCGTTTAGATCTATAGTTATCCACAAGTGAAAAAGCAAAAATGGATAGAAAAGTTTACGGTTTTTGATCCAAGTTATTCACATAGCGCTGAGAGAAAAGTGGATAACCACGCTTCGGCTTCATCTTCAGGCACGGGAACTTGTGTGACATCGATAGTAAATACTGGGGTGAGTCGATGCGCTTGCTGGTGGCTGAGCACGTCATCAAGTTGATGCGCAGCCGCACAGAAAGTGTCGTAACTACTGTCACCGATACCAATAATGGCGTAGCGCAACTTGGTCAATGGCTCACTGGCTTGAAGCTGGGCGTAGAAAGGTTGGATATTTTCAGGGAGTTCACCAGCCCCATGGGTTGAACTGATCAATAGCCATGGTTGAGTAGGATCGAGTGCCTGAAGATCCGCTTCGTTGTGAATGCTTGTTTCAATGCCTTGATCGTTAAGAAGATCGCTAAGGTGGTCAGCGACGTATTCAGCACCCCCTAAGGTACTGCCTGTAATGAGGTGTAGATGTGACATGATGATCCTTTTCGGTCTGTTGTTTGCGCTTATTTTACGCATTTGTACGTTGAGTAACAGACACAAAAGGTATGGGTTAGGGCGGGAATGGCGCAAAGGCTACCGGCTGGCAGCCTTTCGTCTCTCGGCGTTATTTACCAATACAGAAGGACGTAAAGATATGGCCCAGTAGGTCATCAGAGGTAAACTCACCCGTGATTTCACTGAGATGTTGTTGTGCTAAACGCAGCTCCTCAGCAAGTATCTCTCCTGCCATGTAGCCTTCGAGCTGTTGCTGTCCGATATCGAGATGGTGTGCAGCGTTCTCTAAAGCATCGAGATGTCGACGTCGAGCCATGAAGCCGCCTTCTGTCGTGCCAGTAAAGCCCATACACTCTTTCAAATGACGTTTGAGGCTATCAACGCCTTCGCCAGTGCGCGCTGACAAGCGGATAAGGGTAGGGTTGCTAGCATGGCAAATGCCAATCTCTTCATGCGTCAGCTCAGCTTTGTTACGGATGACGGTCATGCCGATCTCTTTCGGTAATCGATCGATAAAGTCTGGCCAAATTTGTTTTGGATCGGTGGCATCAGTTGTCGTGCCATCAACCATAAACAACACGCGGTCGGCTTGCGCTATCTCTTCCCAAGCACGTTCGATACCAATGCGTTCGACCTCGTCAGAAGCATCACGCAGCCCTGCGGTATCGATAATGTGCAATGGCATGCCATCAATGTGGATATGCTCTCTGAGGACGTCACGGGTGGTACCAGCGATATCGGTGACGATGGCACTGTCTTTACCGGATAGGGCGTTAAGCAGGCTTGATTTGCCCGCATTTGGACGACCTGCGATGACCACCTTCATGCCTTCTCGCATTAGCGCGCCTTGATTAGCGGCAGTACGTACTGAAGTCAGTTGATTGATGATTGTTTGTAAGTCATTACTTACTTTTCCATCAGAGAGAAAATCGATCTCTTCTTCTGGGAAGTCGATAGCCGCTTCGACGTACATCCGCAAGTGAATCAACTGCTCCACCAGCGTGTTGATCTCGTTAGAAAATGCACCTTGCAGTGAGTTAAGCGCCGATTTTGCCGCCTCTTCACTGCTGGCATCGATCAAGTCAGCGATGGCTTCTGCTTGAGCGAGGTCGAGTTTGTCGTTCATAAAGGCACGCTCAGAGAACTCGCCTGGGCGCGCAGGACGGATACCCGGTAGAGTAAGGATACGCTTAATCAGCATGTCCATTACAACTGGGCCACCATGACCTTGTAGCTCAAGTACGTCTTCGCCAGTGAAGGAATGCGGGCCTTTAAAGAAGAGCGCAATGCCTTGGTCGAGCACATGACCATCCGCACTGCTAAAAGGCAAGTATTCCGCGTAACGAGGACGCAGTGTTTTTCCAGTTACCGCGTCGGCAACTTGGGTTGCCAAAGGGCCAGACACGCGAATAATGCCCACGCCGCCGCGGCCTGGAGGAGTGGCTTGAGCCACAATCGTATCGATGCTGTGATTCATAATAGTTGTCCGCAACTGCTTCACGAGAAGCGTTTTTCATTTCGCGATAGTGTACGCGTAAATTGAAGAAATTAAAAAAGGCGGCAATGAGCCGCCTTTTTAAGATTCACCATAAAGGCGATGATTTACTTGCTGTGCAGACCTTTTTTCTCAAGGGCACGGTAAATCAGCGTCTGCTGGATCAAGGTAACGATGTTAGACGTTAGCCAGTATAGAACCAGACCTGAAGGGAACCATAGGAAGAAGAAAGTGAACATCACTGGCATGAAGGTCATGATCTTCTGCTGCATAGGATCGGTGATGGTCGTTGGGCTCATCTTCTGAATCATGAACATTGAACCACCCATCAGTAGCGGCAGGATAAAGTAAGGATCCTGTGCTGATAGATCGTTAATCCAAAGGAAGAACGGTGCGTGGCGCAACTGTACTGACTCCATCAATGCCCAGTAGAAGGCAATAAAGATAGGCATTTGCAGCAAGATAGGTAAACAACCACCCAGTGGGTTTACTTTCTCTTTTTTGTAGAGCTCCATCATCGCTTGGCTCATACGCTGACGGTCATCACCAAATTGCTCACGCATGTCTTGCAGTTTTGGTTGCAGCATACGCATCTTCGCCATCGAGGTGTATTGCGCTTTCGTCAGCGGGTACATCGCACCACGGATGATGAAGGTAAGGATAATAATCGCCACACCCCAGTTCACAACAATACCTTGAATGAAGGATAGCAGCTTGTGAATTGGACTTGCTAGGAACCATAGCCAGCCGTAATCGACGGTGAGGTCGAGGTGCTTGGCGGTCGCACGCATTTCATTTTGAAGCTTAGGACCAGCCCACAGTGATGCTTTAAGCGTGACATCTGTATTCGGTGCGACGCTCGTTGTTGGCATACGCACGCCAATGTAACCTTGGTTACCCGCAACACGAGTAAACAGATTTGATTCACCTTCTGCACGCGGGATCCAAGCCACAGTGAAGTAGTGTTGAAGCATCGCTGCCCAACCTTCAGTGATGGTCATGTTCAAGTTACGCTTGGCCATGTCATCAAAGCTGTATTTCTTATACTTGGTATCATCGGCAGAGAATGCTGCACCACGGTAGGTTGGCATTGCCAAGTTACCGCTGTCATCAACAAGGTTCTGACGAAGTTGCGCGTACATTTGAACACTTGCAGCTTGGTCTGATTGGTTGTCGATATGGTACTCAACATCTACTGCGTAGCTGCCGCGAGTGAGAATGAACGTCTTTGTATAGGTGATACCGTTTTGCTGCAGTGTCATTGGAACACGGAGTTCATTTTCACCGTCAGCAAGGGTAAAGCTGTCTGCGTCTGCAGAGAACTGTGCACGACCTGTGTTGGTATCGATGCCGTGTGTGCCAATCAAGCCGCTTTGCGCCACAAAGCTGTGAGTTGCGGTGTTTTGTAGAAGAACAAAGGGGTCTTCAGAGTCTAGTTCGGCATCGTACTGAAGTAGATTCGCTGCAATGATGTCACCACCGCGAGTATCGATAGTGATATCGAATACGTCGGTCGTCACGGAAATAAGTTGGTCAGATACCTCACCGTCAGTGGTCAGACTAGTATCTTCACTGTGTGACGGAACGTCACCACTGGTTTGAGTTTGCGCTACACCCTGCGGTTGAGGGCTGTTATCGACATTCCATGATTGATAAAGCAGGAAAGTCACGAACAGTAGGGCAATCAACAGAATATTGCGTTGGGAATCCATCGTTATTGGTCTCTGTCTTTTTGCTTGATTGGCGGAACGGGATCAAATCCCCCGTCGTTTAAAGGATGACATCTTAATAGACGTTTGGCCGCTAACCAACTCCCTTTTACCCCTCCATGCAATTTAATTGCCTCGATAGCATATTGGGAGCAGGTTGGAGTGAAGCGACAACGCGGTCCAATGAGTGGACTAATAGCGAGCTGATAAAAGCGCACTAATCCTATGATCAGCCACGCGAAGGGCGAGACAGGCGATGCCATAATTTATGTAATACTTTGTTTAGCTCTTCATTACTGAGCTCATTGGCACTTTTTTTGGCGATCACAACAAAGTCTTTAGCAGGCAGTGTGTCTTGACGTAGACGAAAGCTTTCGCGGACCAAGCGTTTAAACCGATTTCGGTCAACGGCGGTTTTGATTTGCTTTTTCGGCACAGCTAAACCTAGACGAGGATGTCCGAGGTCATTGTTACGGGCCAGAATAGTTAAGTGGGGAGAGCCAGCACGGTGAGCTTGCTGGAAAACATATCGGTAATGTTCGGGAGTTAACAGACGTAACTCCCGACGGAAAGCGAACTTACTCACAAATAATCAGTAGCGATTATTAGCAAGCTAGACGCTTACGACCTTTCGCACGACGTGCGTTAATTACTTTACGACCGTTCTTAGTCGCCATGCGAGCACGGAAACCGTGTGAGCGCTTGCGCTTAAGAACTGAAGGTTGGAAAGTGCGTTTCATGGTTGTACCTTAAAAAATTTACTGATCAGTTTTTAAGTTTTGATACCCAGTACAGTGATTAACACCGTAACCGCATCTCAAAAGAGGCGGAATTGTAATCATTGACTACGTCCGAGTCAATGTGTTTGGTGGTTAATCACGCTACCGGGTGGCGAATTATACGTTGCTTATTGCTAAGTGCAAGATCAAAACAACGATCTTATTGGATCCCAACTTGGCGTAAAAAGCGCTGTAGGCGGGGATCTTGCGGATTGTCAAATAACTGATCCGGTGGACCTTGTTCGACAATACCGCCATCAGCCATAAAGATCACGCGGTCAGCGACCTCTTTGGCAAATTGCATTTCATGGGTGACAACGAGCATCGTTTGGCGTTCAGCAGCGAGTTTTTTCATCAACTGTAGGACTTCACCCACCCATTCAGGGTCTAACGCGGAAGTGGGCTCATCAAAGAGTAGCAACTCAGGTTGTAACGCCATCGCGCGTCCAATGCCAACGCGTTGTTGCTGACCGCCTGATAGCGCGGCGGGATAGCTCTCGGTTTTATCACCTAGGCCTATCTCTTCTAACAGGGCGTTGGCGCGTGCCATCGCTTCAGCTTTGTTCCAACCACGCACGACGGTAAGCCCTTCCGCAATGTTTTCTGCGGCGGTTTTGTGCGCAAATAAGGCATAGTTTTGGAAAACAAATCCTGTCTTACGGCGCAGTGCTAAGACATCTGTTTTGTTGGCTGTAGGGGCGTCAACATGGACATCATCGATCTCGATCGTGCCGGCATCTGCGCGCTCTAAGTAGTTAATACAGCGTAAAAGCGTTGATTTTCCTGTGCCTGATGGGCCAATAATGACGACAATCTCACCTTGTTTGATCTCGATATCGACGCCAGAAAAAATTGTGTTGTCACCAAAGCGCTTCGTTATGTTTTTTAGTTTTATCATCGCTGATACGCCTTATTGAGTTTGTTTTCGGCCCAGAGTTGCACACGAGTAAGCAATACCACTACGCCCCAATAGATTAGCGCGACGGCCAAAAAAGCTTCGAAGAATTTGAAACTTGATGAGGCTTCCATTTGCGCTTTGGCCATAATTTCAGCGACACCTAACGTAAAGGCCAGTGACGTTGATTTGATCATGTCGATGAAATAGTTCATGAGTGAGGGCAGGGCGACACGCGCAGCTTGCGGCAAGATGATGCGGCGCATTGCTTGTGATTCGGTCATACCGATGGATAGCGCGGCTTCGCGTTGGCTACGATCGACACCAATAATCGCGGCACGAATGCTTTCTGCCATATAGGCTGCAAAGTGAAGGGTTAAACCAATGACTGCGGCGGTGAAGGCATCCATCCCAATGAAGATCGGCATAACTTGCGGTAAGCCGTAATAGAGCAAAAAGAGTTGCACCAGCAAGGGCGTGCCACGAAAGAAGCTAATATAGAGCTGGGTCAGCGCATTCAAGCCCCAAAAACGGTAGACACGAATGACGGCCAGTGTCACCGCAAGCGCCAGTGCAAAGATAAGTCCCCATACTGCCATCTCCATCGTGGTAGAGAGGTAGCGGAGTAGCAGGGGAATGAGTCCCAGCATGTAATCAAAATCGAATCCCATGTCTTAACCTGTCTAATTGGTAAGTAACTACTTACTTTGTTGCGTATTGGGGTCTTTAGAAAGAAAAATCATCAGACGCAAAGCGCCTGATGATTGCGATGTTTAAGCGGTTTTTAACGCGTTTAGAATTATTGGGTGATATCCGCGCCAAACCATTTTTCTGAAATTTTCGCTAGTGTACCGTCAGCGCGCATCTCAGCAAGTGCTTTGTTGACTTCGGCTTGTAGCTTCTTGCCGTTGTCGTTATCGACAAATGGCCATGCATTTTGAATGGTTTCAAACGGTTCGCCTGCAAGTTGCAGTGGTAGGCCTGACTCTTTAATCAGCTGCAGTGTTGATAGGCGATCCATAATGAACGCGTCGGCACGGCCAAGTGCAACGTCGTGCTCGATACCTGTGTCGTAGGTTTTAATATTGATCGCTTCAGCATTTGGCAACTGGCGTAGAAGCTGCTCAAAGTTAGAACCAAGGTTCACTGCGACGGTTTTGCCATTGAGGTCTTCAACGCCATTGATCTCTTTGTTGCCTTTACGCACGGTGACTTGTGCACCATCTACCACGTACGGGTCAGCAAAGAGGTATTTCGCTTGGCGAGCTTCAGTCATGGTGATTTGGTTAGAGATAGTGTCGATGCGACCTGTTTCAAGTAAACCAAAAAGACCAGAGAAGTTAGCGGTGACATACTCAACGTTGTAGTCGTTGCGGCGGCCAATCTCATCCCAAAGGTCAACTTCGAAGCCTTGAAGGACATCTTGCTTCACGAACGTGAACGGGAAGTAGCGGCCTGACATGCCCACTTTAACGTCTGTTGCCGCGTAGGCACTTGTAATGGTTGCTAAACTGAGGGCAGCGACGGTCAGTGAACGCTTAATCCAGTTGTTCATATTATAATCTCCGTGAATAGCAGTGAATTATGTTGTGACGCCAGTCTACTTTGTTGAGAGATTACACAGTAAATATCATTACGTTATTTCAAATAACTAAATCGTAGGTTGATTGATGTTTTTATAAGCTGTGGAAATGTGGATGAGAACGGGATTAAGATGGGAAATAGTTGTGCTGATCTGCGTTTTTTATGTGTGATCGCTGTGAATAACTTTGATCTTATTCACTGAAACAACGATCTTATGCTGGCGATCCGCCCCAGTCGCAGGTAAAATTGATCCCCTTTAGTAGCAGAATTGTTTGTGGAGAGAAACGTGTCATCTTCGCTATGGACTCAGTGTCTTGAGCGCTTGCAGGAAGAGCTGCCCGCGACAGAATTCAGTATGTGGGTGCGCCCACTTCAAGCTGAGTTAAACGACAATACGTTAACCTTATTTGCCCCTAACCGATTCGTGTTGGATTGGGTTCGGGATAAGTACTTAAACAATATTAACCGTCTGCTGCATGAATTTTGTGGGAACGATGTCCCGATGCTGCGTTTTGAAGTCGGCTCTCGTCCCGTGGCCGCTGCGCCAAAACCCATTGCAACGGCTGCCCCAGCGCAACCTGCTACTGCGCCCGGTAATGAGCCCGTTCGTCAACCTTGGGAGCCCGCACCTTCACCAGTTCAGCCTGCAGCGAACTATCGCTCGAATGTGAATCCGAAGCACAAGTTCACCAACTTTGTTGAGGGTAAGTCAAACCAGTTAGGTTTAGCGGCGGCACGTCAGGTTTCTGATAATCCGGGCGCGGCTTATAACCCGTTGTTCCTGTATGGGGGGACGGGCTTAGGTAAAACGCACTTATTGCATGCGGTTGGCAATGCCATCATGGCGCGTAAACAGGATGCGCGTGTTGTTTATATGCACTCTGAGCGCTTTGTGCAAGACATGGTTAAAGCCCTACAAAATAACCAGATAGAAGAATTTAAACGTTACTATCGCAGTGTGGATGCATTGCTTATTGATGACATCCAATTCTTTGCTAACAAAGAGCGTTCGCAAGAAGAGTTTTTCCATACCTTTAATGCCTTACTTGAAGGCAATCAGCAGATTATTTTGACCTCTGATCGCTACCCGAAAGAGATCAGTGGTGTAGAAGATCGCCTTAAATCCCGCTTTGGTTGGGGTTTGACCGTGGCTATTGAGCCGCCAGAACTCGAAACCCGAGTTGCGATTTTGATGAAGAAAGCGGAAGACCACAATATTCGCCTTGCCGACGAAGTGGCCTTCTTTATCGCGAAGCGTTTACGTTCTAACGTCCGTGAGCTAGAAGGTGCGCTGAACCGTGTCATCGCCAATGCTAACTTTACGGGACGTGCGATTACGATCGATTTTGTCCGCGAAGCCTTGCGTGACTTGCTGGCACTGCAAGAAAAACTCGTCACCATCGACAATATTCAAAAGACAGTCGCTGAGTACTATAAAATTAAGCTGGCGGATTTATTGTCCAAGCGCCGTTCTCGCTCAGTTGCTCGTCCTCGTCAGTTAGCGATGGCGCTAGCAAAAGAGCTGACCAACCATAGCTTGCCTGAAATAGGCGACGCATTTGGTGGCCGTGACCATACTACCGTGCTGCATGCTTGTCGTAAGATTGAGCAACTGCGCGAAGAGAGTCACGACATTAAAGAAGATTATTCAAACCTGATCCGGACCTTGTCATCGTAATATTATGAAAGTTGCTATTGAACGTTCGCGGTTACTAAAACCGCTTCAACAAGTCTCAGGCGCATTAGGCGGCCGACCATCTTTGCCAATTTTGGGTAACGTATTGGTACAGGTGTCACCAGACGGCATGCTTTCGTTGACGGGCACCGATCTTGAAGTCGAACTGATCGGCCAGGTGCAACTCGAAGGTGAGTTTCAGCCTGGTGAAACGACGATCCCGTCGCGTAAGTTTCTCGATATCTGTCGTGGGCTGCCTGATGGTGTCAATATCACCCTGACCCTGGAAGGGGATCGATTAATCATTCGTTCCGGTCGAAGCCGCTATTCATTAGCGACGCTACCCGCACGTGACTTTCCCAATATTGAAGATTGGCAAAGTGAAGTGGAGTTTGCCTTGTCTCAAACCGCATTGCGTCGTTTGATAGAGAGCACCCAGTTCTCGATGGCAAACCAAGATGTGCGTTACTACCTCAATGGTATGCTGGTTGAAGTTAAAGGCTCAACGGTGCGAACGGTTGCCACCGATGGTCACCGTATGGCCGTTTGCCAAGCGCAACTTGCGGTTGAAGCGCCTGAGAAGCAGGTTATTGTACCTCGTAAAGGTATCTTAGAGCTGGTGCGCCTATTAGAGCATTCTGATGAGCAAGTGATGTTGCAAATTGGCGGAGCAAATATTCGTACTTCGGTCAATGGCTTCGTCTTTACCTCTAAATTGGTTGATGGTCGCTTTCCTGACTACCAACGGGTAATGCCACAAAGTAGCGATAAAACCGTCGTCGCGTCTTGCGAAACACTGAAACAAGCCTTTTCTCGGGCAGCCATTTTATCTAATGAAAAATTCCGTGGCGTTCGCGTGAACTTAGAAAGTGGCCAGATGCGTATTTCTGCCAATAACCCAGAGCAGGAAGAAGCGGAAGAGTTTGTGGATGTAGATTATGAAGGTGATGCGTTGGAGATTGGCTTTAACGTCAGTTATGTCTTAGATGTGTTGAACACATTGAAGTGTGATGAAGTGAAGTTAATGCTTACTGACGCAAATGCCAGTGCACTGATCGAAGACGTTGCTAACGACGATGCAAGCTACGTGGTGATGCCGATCAGGCTGTAACACCTCACTATGTCTCTCGAACGCCTCATCATTAAAGATTTTCGCAATCTTGCAGATTGCGATCTTACCCTCAGCGACGGCTTCAACTACTTGATTGGAGATAATGGTAGCGGTAAAACCAGTGTCCTTGAGGCAATTCACTTTTTGGGTCATGGGCGGTCTTTTCGTAGCCACTTGACCAAACGTGTTATCCGCCACGAGCAAGAAGCGTTGTTCGTTCATGGCAAGATACACCAAGCAGATCAGTCGCCACTCCCCGTTGGAATAACCAAGCGTCGAGATGGCGTCACAGAAGTTAAAATAGCCGGGCAAACGAATCAAAAGTTGGCCCAGCTCGCGCAAATTGTACCGATGCAACTGATCACCCCTGAAGGGTTTGAGTTGTTGACGGGTGGACCGAAATTTCGCCGTTCGTTTATCGACTGGGGGGTGTTTTACCTTCATCCTGAGTTCTATAACGCTTGGAGTCGATTAACGCGCCTCACCAAGCAACGCAACGCACAGTTAAAGCGCGCGACCCAGTATCGTGAAGTTGCTTATTGGGATGCGGAGCTTGCGTTGTTATGTGAGCAAATCGATGCGTGGCGGCGTGACTATGTTGAGGCAGTAACCGCCCGCGCCGCCGAAATTTGCCACGCTTTTTTACCCGATTTTGAAATTCGTCTTAGCTATTACCGGGGCTGGGACAAAGAGAGTGAATATCGCCAGCTATTGGCGGATAACTTTGAACGCGACTGTCAGCTAGGGTACACCGTCAGTGGTGCCCATAAGGCTGATCTACGCATTAAAATTGGTGCGATACCGGTGGAAGATGTCCTGTCCAGGGGGCAGTTAAAGTTAATGGTATGCGCTCTTCGGTTGGCGCAGGGATTACACCTTACCGAGAAAACAGGTAAGCAGTGTTTGTACCTGATCGACGACTTTGCTTCAGAACTGGATAGTCAAAAACGCGGCTTGCTAGCGCAATCACTTGCCCAAACCGGTGCCCAAGTCTTTATCAGTGCGATAAATGAGGCGCAAATAGGCGAAATGAGCAGCGAAAATGGCAAGATGTTTTATGTTGAAAACGGTAAAATAACCGCAGGATAAATATAGCGAGAGTAACTCAATGTCCAACAATTATGATTCATCGAGTATCAAGGTTCTAAAAGGACTTGATGCGGTACGTAAGCGTCCAGGGATGTACATTGGTGATACCGATGACGGTACTGGCTTACACCATATGGTTTTTGAGGTAGTCGATAACTCTATCGACGAAGCTCTAGCTGGTCACTGTGAAGACATTGTCGTTACCATCCACGAAGATAACTCTGTCTCTGTGAGTGATGACGGTCGTGGTATTCCTACTGAAATGCACCCAGAAGAGGGTGTATCGGCTGCCGAAGTTATTATGACGGTCCTCCACGCAGGTGGTAAGTTTGATGACAACTCCTATAAAGTGTCTGGTGGCTTGCACGGTGTAGGTGTGTCGGTGGTAAATGCCCTGTCTGAAAAAGTTGAATTAACGATTCATCGTGGCGGTCAGATCCACCAGCAGATCTACCATCATGGTGAGCCGCAAGGTCCGTTGTCTGTCATTGGTGAGACTGAAAAGACCGGGACTCGAATCCGTTTTTGGCCAAGTGAAGAGACCTTCACTAATGTTGTATTCCAATACGAGATTCTTGCTAAACGCCTTCGTGAGCTTTCTTTCCTTAACTCTGGCGTCTCCATTAAGCTCGGTGATGAGCGTGAAGAAGGCAAACAGGATCACTTCATGTACGAAGGGGGTATTCGCGCCTTCGTTGAGCACCTGAATCGCAATAAAACGCCTATTCATCAGAAAGCCTTCCATTTCGAATTTGAACGCGAAGACGGCATTTCAGTAGAAGTTGCGATGCAATGGAACGATAGCTTCCAAGAGAATATCTACTGTTTTACTAACAACATCCCACAGCGCGATGGTGGTACCCACCTTGCAGGTTTCCGTAGTGCATTAACGCGAACGTTAAATAACTACATGGATAAAGAAGGGTTTGGCAAGAAAGAGAAGGCGTCAACGTCAGGAGACGATGCACGTGAAGGTCTAACTGCTGTTGTTTCAGTGAAAGTGCCTGATCCTAAGTTCTCAAGCCAGACCAAAGATAAGCTCGTCTCTAGCGAAGTGAAACCAGCAGTTGAATCTGCGATGGGTGAGAAGTTAACCGACTTCCTACTTGAAAACCCAGGTGACGCCAAGATTGTTTGTAATAAGATTATCGATGCTGCGCGTGCGCGTGAAGCGGCGCGAAAAGCGCGTGAGATGACGCGCCGTAAAGGTGCCCTCGATTTAGCGGGCTTGCCAGGCAAGCTTGCCGATTGTCAGGAAAAAGATCCTGCACTGTCTGAACTCTACATAGTGGAGGGTGACTCAGCGGGTGGTTCTGCCAAGCAAGGCCGTAACCGTAAGAATCAGGCGATTCTGCCGCTGAAAGGTAAGATCCTCAACGTAGAGAAAGCGCGTTTTGATAAAATGCTTTCATCTCAAGAGGTTGCAACACTAATCACTGCGATGGGTTGTGGTATCGGCCGCGACGAATACAACCCGGACAAGTTGCGTTACCACAATATCATCATTATGACCGATGCTGATGTCGATGGCTCGCACATTCGAACGCTGTTGCTGACGTTCTTCTACCGTCAAATGCCTGAGCTTATCGAGCGTGGTCACATTTATATTGCACAGCCACCACTGTATAAAGTGAAAAAAGGTAAGCAAGAGCAGTACATCAAAGACGATGAAGATATGGCGCAATACCAAATCGCGCTTGCGTTAGATAACGCGTCTTTGTTTGCGAATGAAGGTGCGCCTGCGATTGCCGGGGTTGCGCTTGAAGACTTAGTTCGTCAATACAATCGCACCTTGAAGTTGATTGACCGCCTATCACGTCGTTTCCCAACGCTACTATTGAATGAGCTGGCTTATTCATCGCGTCTAACTGAAACAGTATTAGGTGATGAGGCCCAGCTTGATGAGTGGACCGACGCCTTTGTCGCACGCTTGAATGCTAAGCAATCGGGTGAGAGCCAATATGATTTTGAACTGGTTCGTGATGAAGAGCATGGTGTTCGCCTGCCTAAGATTACTGTTCGTACCCACGGTGTTAACTATGAGTATGTGTTGTCATTCGACTTCTTACATTCGAAGGAGTACGACAAGCTGGCTAAGTTGGGTGAAACCCTCAATGGCCTTCTAGAAGAAGATGCCTATGTGCAGCGTGGCGAGCGTAAACAGCCTGTGAAGAGCTTCCAAGAAGCACTGGCATGGTTGACTAAAGAATCGCGTCGTGGCTTCTCTCTACAGCGTTACAAAGGTCTTGGTGAGATGAACCCTGACCAGTTGTGGGAGACGACGATGGATCCAGAAACTCGTCGTATGATGCAGGTTACTATCCAAGATGCGGTTGCCGCTGATGAGCTATTTACAACGCTGATGGGGGATCACGTAGAGCCTCGTCGTCAGTTTATCGAAGCGAATGCCTTGAATGTGGCTAACCTAGACGTCTAGTCATTATTCCACTCTGTTATAAAACGCCGCTTAACGCGGCGTTTTTTTATATGAATTTTTTTGTTTAGGGGTTGGGATTGTCAGAATTGATCCCATATCTATTAATGAAGCAACGAGACGCCGCTAGGGTCTCAGCATACTCGTCCAAGAGGAGAGTCGCGCTTCTAAACAAATTAACTTTAAACATTGCTTCTAAGAAGGATGACTATTATGCGTAATATCGATTTCACACCCCTATACCGTTCTGCTATTGGCTTTGATCGTCTCTTTAATTTGGTTGAAAACAACACGCCAAATAACAATGGTGGCTACCCACCATACAATATCGAGCAGCAGGATGAGAACCACTACCGAATTACCATGGCTGTGGCTGGCTTTGCTGAAGAGCAATTGGACATCACCCAACAGCAAAACATGCTATTAGTAAAAGGCAATAAAGCGGCCGAGCTGAATGCCGAGCGTCGCTTCCTGTATCAAGGCATCGCGGATCGTAATTTTGAGCGTAAGTTTCAACTAGCTGATCACGTCAATGTTGTCGGTGCTGCTATGGAAAATGGTCTACTGCACATTGAGCTAGAGCGTGAGATTCCCGAAGAGATGAAACCACGTAAGATTTCGATTGGTAATCGAGATCTGATTGAAGGTGATACTGAATAAGTCGCTTTTTCATCTGACTGCTAACGCCCACTCACGTGGGCGTTTTTGATCTGCGCGACGATTTTTCTTTGTTCTGTTTTTTCTTTGATCTATTCGCGCTGGGTGCGATCCTTTTTCAATGAGTCCATCGATTAAGTATTGCCTTGAAGGTATACAAAGTGACGTTGTGCGTCACAAAATCTCGCTAATTTTGCCATGATTCTCCCGCACAATTTTCAACACTATTTGTCTGATATTGGCCTCTTTCTCTATTCAATTTAGCTTTGATGGTAGTCCGCTACTCACATTATAAGTGTTTTTTACATACCGCTTTATGATTGGCAAGCTGGGGGATTGGAAAAGCTTTTTAAACAAGGTGTGCCAGTTAGCGCCATTCGATGATGTCCAAGGTAAGGTTCATGATATGCCAATGATTTACGTAGCTGGGAGCACAATCCGTGTTCCACGTGAAACATAGTTTATCAATGGAGCAAGCAGGCTAAGTTATGTAAGTGTATCTCTTAGGGTGGTGGTAGAGACTGTTTAATACAAGTAAGAGTGGCAGTAAGCGATGAGAGCTGGTGGGTAGCAGGGCAGTATTGATAGTGTGGCCAAACTCATGAAGGTGATGAGTGGGGCTGTCACCCCACTCATAATACGCTAGCCTTCGTAAGCGTTCTTAACCTCTTCAGCAATGATATCGATACCTTTTTTCATTGCTTCGATATCTTGTACGTAGTTCATACGCAAGCATTCGCGCTGGTGAGGCCATTGTTGGTCGTCGATACCAATGAAAAAGTACTCGCCTGGTACGATTAGCACGCCGCGCTTTTTTAGTCTTTGGTATAGCTCAACCGTTGTAATAGGCAGGTCTTCAAACCAGAGCCACAGAAAAATAGCACCTTCTGGCTTGTGAATTCGAAAGCGTTTGTCTGGGATCGATTGCTGTAAATAATCAAAGGCAATCGCATTTCTCTCCTGATAAAAAGGTTTAATGACATTCGCGCTAAGTGCGAGCAGCTGGTTTTCTTTAATTATTTCATGGCCGAGTAGTGGACCAATACTGCCAGGTGACAGGCTTAATACACCATTAATGTTTGTCATTGCCTTTGTAATCGCTTCTGAAGCAATAACAATACCGCATCGTAAACCCGGTAAGCCTAGTTTGGATAGGCTCATACACAAAACTGTATTGGCGTTCCAGAAGGGCCTTACATCTTCAAAGATGATATCGGGAAAAGGAAGGCCATAAGCATTGTCGACGATCAAAGGAATCTGATGGTGCTGAGCTAAAGCATCAAGGCGCTGCATTTCCTCATCCGTTAACACGTTGCCCGTTGGATTGGTTGGACGAGATACACATATCGCTCCGATTGACTCATCAACAGTGAGTTGTTCAAAATCCACGTGATACTTGAACTGGCGATTGTCTATGAACTCAATCTCCGGTTTGTAGCTAACAAACATATCATCGCTGAGTCCAGCATCGGCATAGCCAATATACTCTGGCGCTAGGGGGAGGAGGATTTTTTTGTTAGTCCCGTTTGGGCATTTGCCAGCAAACAGATTGAATAAGTTGAAAAACGCACTTTGTGAGCCGTTGGTGAGGGTGATGTTCTTCTCTGATATGTCCCACCCGTAGGTGCGCTTAAGCAATGTAGCAAGGGCCGAAATGAATACATCTTTACCTTGTGGGCCATCATAATTAGTCATTGCTTGGGTTAGGGCACCGGTTGCTGCCAGACGTTGATTAAGTTGATCAAAATACTCAATCATTGCTGGTATCTGTGCCGGATTACCACCGCCTAACATAATGGCGTCAGGGTTTTGCAGGCCCTCATTGAGGTCATCCATCAATTGAGTGATACCTGATAGACGCCCAAACTTATCGCCAAATGAAGAGTAATCCATAACTGCTGCTCACCTATTGTTGTGTCTGTAATTCTTAGTTCTTTAGTAAGGCTAATTCATGTCTCTAGAATTAGTTAGACCAATCAACATAACCGATGTTGAGTGATTAAAAAAGCCTCTTTTCACGTCGTACTCCGGTGACTTGATTCGGCCGGTTTCCAAATGGATCGATAAACTATTTCTGTCGGTAGAAGAGGGTGAGCAAAGTGTTCATTGTGAGGGTAGGGTAAGCTCTAATGATGTTACATCATGTTGGGGTTCAATAGGGTGTTTAGCCGTTTGGTAATTAGCCTTGCATATCTTGCCAGACAGGCTCAAACCACCTCAATATGCAGAATTCGGAAGCGGCTTAGCGCAGCGAATCAATTGCAAGCGAGGGAATAATAACTTTTCCTTTCATGCCTCTATTTACAAATTAAGCGGAGTGTAGGTCGCGCTCCTTTGACCGAGTTCTCTAGGTTAATCATCTTAGTGACTGCTTCTTTGTTTTGCTCTTAAGACCATCAAAGAGGTGCCTTGTAAACCAATGTAGACGTTGTTGCTGAACATGCATCATGGAGTGACTTTGGTCTTTCAGTGCGGCGGTACTTTCGCCTTCTTGGTCTGTTTCACGTGAAACAGATAACGACTGTAGTGTTTGCTTTCTGTAAGGCCTGCTCAGTGCGCACTTCATAGTTGGCGTTATGAAGGTGACAATCACCTCGTAAGGAAGCGACTCAAGAAGGGTATTCGCGAGTTGAGGCTGCTAATCTTAAATGTCTTGTGTGAAGAGGTGTAGTGTCGCCGGTTCATTTCCAGAGTGCTTCTAGGGAGTAGGCACAATGTCAGGGTAAATTCCTTATCTTGACAAAAAGGTTATTTGAACAAGTTTCTCTGCTGTACCGTGAGACACGGAATAATGCTTAGTTTCGATGGAATGCGTTGTAATTTTTTCTGTTTCACGTGAAACACTGCATGCGATGTCAAAGAGGCTTAAGGTTTAAAGCCATGATTGAAGCGTATCCTAAGTTTAAATCTCTTTGTTTAGTTTCTTCGTGTGCCGATAAAGAGGCCTGCTATTCAATCTATCTAAGCGCATTTAGGATCATAAAATCTGCTTATCTGTCGTTGCTGTGATTTCCGATGAAGTCGTGCTGCTACTATTCTCGATACAATCTTTCCCTCTTCTACAGATTTAGGTTGGCTCCTTTTAGGCGTTGATTGTACGTTTCACGTGAAACAGCGAAAGACCCAATAGTTGACTAGATTTGAATTCAATATGAATACGTAGCAGAATCGCTAGTGCTGGAGTCACAAGGGCTGAAAAGGGATAAAGGCTGGTGGACTTTCGGCAATGAGTTGATAGGCGAGCAGGGTGTAGATATTCCCGCTTTGCTAAGCCTAAGGCCCTTGTTGATTGACAATTTTAGACTCGTTAGCAAGATGCTTTTGGGAGGCTGGTTGTGCTTTTTCTAGATCAACACCAGCGACGTGAGGCTAGAAAATACATGCCAAGGGGGCTCTGTAGCGTTCCGATTTGAACGTGAACCGTGCTTGAATGGTGAAAGCCATTCCTTCACACTTTTGCCTGTTTGCCTGTTTGCCTGTTTGCCTGTTTGCCTGTTTGCCTGTTTGCCTGTTTGCCTGTTTGCCTGTTTGTCTGTTTGTCTGTTTGTCTGTTTGTCTGCCTTGCGTTGAACTGAAAGCGTTAGAGCGTTTTTACATCCTGCATTTTATAAGTGGCATGAGTAGGGTAAGCGATGGATAAGAAGCTTGCCATTAAAAGTCATACGCAGTCATGTATCAATGAGAATTAGAGCCAGAATATGATGAGGAGAGAATAAGAGGTAAGAGGTAAGAGGTAAGAGGTAAGAGGTAAGAGGTAAGAGGTAGCGAAGCAGAAACAAAAAAGCCTCGCACCTGCGAGGCTTAAGAGTAGATGTTAAGGCTTACTTTTGGAGTACAGAGATGTCTGCAATCTGAAGGAACTGCTCACGCAGTAGATTCAGCATCGTCAGGCGATTCACCTTCAACGCTTCATCATCGGCCATTACCATCACTTTATCGAAGAAAGTATCCACGGCTTCACGCAATGTTGCGAGTTCTGTCAGCGCTTGCTGGTAGTTACCTTCCGCAAAGATAGGGGCAAGTTTTGCTATCACGGAAGTGATGCTCTCTGCCAACGCCTTCTCTGCGCTTTCAGTCAGTAGCGCTTCGTCGATACCTTGGTTAAGTTCACCTTCAAACTTGGCAAGGATGTTACCAACACGCTTGTTAGCCGCTGCGAGTGATTCTGCCGCATCAAGAGAACGGAAGTGAGACACTGCTTTAACACGCTTATCAAAGTCTGCTGGGCGAGTAGGGCGACGCGCTAGAACGGCTTGAATGACGTCGACACTAAAGCCTTCATCTTGGTACCAAGCTCTGAAACGGCCTAGCATAAACTCGATAACGTCAGCTTCAACATTATCGTTAGTTAGCTTCTCAGCAAACAGGGATTTTGCTTTCGCGATGAGATCAACTAAGTCGAGGTCATAACCGTATTCAACGATAATGCGTAGCACACCAAGAGAGGCACGGCGTAGCGCAAATGGGTCAGAGCCTTTAGGTGCTTGGCCAATACCGAAGATACCTACGATAGTGTCAAGCTTGTCGGCCATTGCAACGGCTGAAGAGATACCATTTGTTGGTAAATCGTCACCTGCAAAGCGAGGCATGTATTGCTCATTGAGTGCAACGGCAACCTCTTCGGCTTCACCATCATGGCGTGCATAGTGCATACCCATGACACCTTGCGTGTCGGTAAACTCGAACACCATCGAGGTCATCAAGTCACACTTTGCAAGTAATCCAGCGCGCTTGGCTTTCTCTACATCAGTGCCAATTTTGTCAGCAATGTAGCCTGCTAGCTCGGTAATGCGATCGGTCTTATCTTTGATGGTACCGAGTTGCTTTTGGAAAATCGCTGAATCTAGCTCAGACAAACGATCAATCAAAGGGCGCTTACGGTCAGTATTAAAGAAGAACTCAGCATCGGCCAAGCGTGGGCGGACAACCTTCTCGTTACCTTCGATAACGTGGCGTGGCTCTTTTGATTCGATGTTTGAAACGAAGATAAAGTTAGGCAGAAGACGCTTGTTATCGTCATAAACTGGGAAATATTTTTGGTCACCCTTCATGGTGTATACCAAGGCTTCCGAAGGGACTTTTAAAAACTCTTCTTCAAACTTAGCAGTAAGGACAACAGGCCATTCGACCAAAGACGTCACTTCTTCGACCAAGTCATCTTCCAAGTCTGCGATACCACCTACTTTTGCCGCAGCTTCTTGAGCACCGGCAATGATCATTGCTTTACGGGCTTCGTAATCAGCTAGCACTTTACCCTTCTCTTCGAGAATGGCAGGGTACTGATCAGCGTTATCAATGGTGAACTCACTTTCTCCCATGAAGCGGTGACCACGCAGAGTGCGACCTGAAGCAACACCCAAAATGCTTCCTTCGATCAACTCGTCACCAAGTAAAATCGTCAATGTTTTAACTGGGCGGATAAACTGGGTTTCTTTGTCGCCCCAACGCATAGGCTTAGCGATAGGAAGTTGCGCAAGCGCTTTCGCAGCAAGGTCAACGACGAGTGCTTTGGCTTGTTGGCCCTTCACTTCTTGCTTGTAAAGAAGCCACTCGCCTTTGTCAGTTTTTAGGCGGTCGGCATCTTCAACAGCAATGCCGTTGCCACGCGCCCAGCCCATTGCAGCTTTAGTCGGGTTACCGTCTGCATCAAAGGCGGCAGCAACAGCTGGACCACGCTTCTCAACCACCTTATCGGCTTGTTGTTCAGCAAGTGCTTGAATCTTTATCGCCATACGACGCGGTGTTGCAAACCATTCGATCGCTTCAAAGGCAAGCTCAGCGTTCGCAAGCTCAGCCTCAAAATTATTCTTGAAGGCTTCTGCAAGCGTACGCAGTTGTGTTGGTGGTAGCTCTTCGGTACCCAGTTCAATCAAAAAATTACGGTTGCTCATGGGTACTCCTTATTTCTTACACATCGGGAAGCCAAGCGCTTCACGAGAGGCGTAGTAGGCTTCCGCTACCTGTTTAGTGAGGTTGCGAATGCGGAGGATATAGCGCTGTCGTTCGGTCACAGAGATCGCTTTGCGGGCATCTAACAAGTTAAATGCATGGCCAGCCTTAAGAATGCGCTCATAAGCAGGCAGTGACAGCGGTGTTTCTAGCGCGAGAAGTTCCTGACACTCTTTTTCACATTGATCGAAGAAAGAGAAAAGGAAGTCGACATCAGCATGTTCAAAGTTGTAAGTCGATTGCTCAACTTCATTCTGATGGAAGATATCGCCGTAAGTGACTTTACCAAATGGGCCGTCTGTCCAAACAAGGTCATAAACAGAATCAACCCCTTGAATGTACATAGCCAGACGTTCGATACCATAAGTGATTTCACCAGTTACCGGTTTACACTCTAAGCCACCCACCTGCTGGAAATAAGTGAACTGAGTGACTTCCATACCGTTAAGCCACACTTCCCAACCAAGACCCCAAGCCCCAAGCGTCGGGTTCTCCCAGTTGTCTTCTACGAAGCGGATGTCATGAACTTGTGTATCAATACCAAGTGCTTCTAGGGAGCCCAAGTACAACTCCTGAATATTGTCTGGAGATGGCTTAAGGATCACTTGGAACTGGTAGTAATGTTGGAGGCGGTTAGGGTTTTCGCCATAACGACCGTCGGTAGGACGACGTGATGGTTGAACATAAGCCGCAGCGATTGGCTCTGGACCCAGTGCGCGTAGACATGTCATTGGGTGAGAGGTACCTGCACCCACTTCCATGTCCAGTGGTTGTACGATGGTACAGCCCTGCTGGCCCCAGTAATCCTGCAGCGCGAGGATCATGCCCTGAAAGGTCTTGATGTCGTATTTGTGCATTGTCTACTTCGCGTGAATATGGTGGATTAAAAAGAGAAAATAACACTCGATTATACATGGCTAAGTCAAGCGGGAGTAGGGTAATTGGGTTTTTTATCGCCATTACGTGGCGAATAGAACTGTTTGCTTAATGGCGTGTTCATCGGAGCTTGAACAGCAAAGAGAGTTAACTCGAAGAAGTGCGTGCAAAGGTTGAGACAAAACAGTTTGTTACTTTTCCTGACATGGATTTAACGGGCTTTACTTACGTGTTGCTATAATCACGGTTTTGAATATTCCATTTTTGGCTCGGAGCTCTCATGAAAAAGTTAGTACTTGCAGCAGTCATTGCTGCGGTTACCGCGACAGGTTGTACAACGACCAATCCTTACACGGGTGAACAACAAACGGCGAAGGCAACAACTGGTTCCGTCATCGGTGCTGTTGCGGGTGCCGCTGTAGGCGCAGCATCTTCAAGCCGCGGTGATCGCAAGAAAGGTATTTTGATTGGTGCTGCATCGGGTGCTGCTGTCGGTGGCGGTATCGGCTACTACATGGATGTGCAAGAAGCGAAGTTGCGTGAGCAGTTAGCGGCATCCGGTATTACTGTGATCCGTGACGGCGATAATATTATTCTCAACATGCCGAATGAAATCACTTTCCGCGTCAATGAAACTAACCTCGACTCGCGTGCTCGACTTGCCCTGCGTAACGTTGCACTTGTGGTGAATGAGTACGATCAAACCATGTTGAACGTGCTTGGTCATACTGATAGCACGGGCTCAGCCGCTTATAACCAGGAGCTTTCACAACGCCGTGCGAATGAGGTGCGTAGCCAGTTGATTGCTGAAGGTGTTTCACCTTCGCGTGTTGTTGCTATTGGTCGTGGTGAGTCTAGCCCGATTGCGAACAACAATACTGAGCAAGGCCGAGCAGAAAACCGTCGTGTAGAGATCGTGTTGTCGCCAATAGCACAATAACCGCTTGCCGTAATGCAAGGAGTGCTGTTAATAAAGCGTTGCGTTTTTAGCGCGATGTTTTTAGAATCAGCGCTCCTTTGGGGAGTAGCCTCGTAATGACTTGGAAGCCATTACGATACATATCAACATAATTGAAGCAAAATCTTCATGGTATGTATGACTCACTAAGCGCCACAGAGTGCGAGTTTGGCAAGACCTTAGGTAAACCAGTGCAGACCAGGGTGGGATGTACGGTTTGCTTATGGTTACTCATCCCACCCTTGTTGTGAGCAAAATGAGCGTTCTTTTTATCTCTGTTGCTTCCGTTGCACTGGCGGAAATTGGCGACAAGACTCAACTTCTTTCTTTTCTTCTGGCGAGTCGGTATAAGAAACCGCTACCCATCATTGCGGCTATCTTTCTAGCAACACTGCTTAATCATGCTGTCGCTGCTTGGTTGGGGGTCGTGCTGGCCGATCATATTGCGCCCGCTATGTTGAAATGGGTGTTAGTGATGAGCTTTATTGCGATGGCACTGTGGGTGCTCATTCCTGATAAGCTTGATGAAGATACTCCTGTTTCCGCCAAAGGCCCATTTGTGGCCAGTTTTATTGCTTTCTTTATCGCTGAAATTGGCGATAAGACGCAAGTCGCAACATCGGTATTGGGTGCGCATTATGCAGAGGCAATTTGGTTAGTGGTAGTGGGTACTACGATCGGTATGTTGATTGCGAATGTGCCTGTCGTGTGGCTGGGTAAGCTATCTGCAGACAAGTTACCTTTGAATGCGATACGCAAAGTGACGGCGCTTCTGTTTGTCTGCTTAGGCGTAGTGACGGCATTCGGTTCACCCGTTTAATTGCTCGACGCTCTCCAATAAAGCTGTGAAATACTTATCAATTTTGCAATCTTAGTCTGCGAAAACTGCTATCCGTGATCCGCAAATCAGATTGCGATACTGGGACTTGGTACACTCAATTCGTGGCAAGGAAATCAGTTGGAGAGCTTATGATCAGGTTCACCGCAATGTCGCTACAAAGCCAAGTGCGCTTATTTAACTTTGGCTTAATACTCAATATCTTGGGGATGGTGTTAACCGACTTATGGATACCTATGGTGGTCGGCGCCATTATTACGACTTATCTCTCGGTAGAAGCTATCGTGCGGCTGCGCTACGTCGAGCCGATGTCGGCTGAGATAGCACAGCTGCGCAGTGAGATTGAATCGCTGCGGTCTAAGTAGTTATTGGCCTACTTTGATCAAAAACTGAAAAGGCATTTGCTCTGTTTGTGCGGCAACCAAGGTGTGGTCCATAAAACGACAAAAGCTTGGAATGTCGCGTGCAGTTGATGGATCATCAGCTGTAATCAGCAATGTCTCGCCGTTCGTCATCTTTCGAACGGTTTTCCTCACCATCATGACCGGTTCTGGGCAGCGTAACCCCTCGGCTTGTAAGTGTTGTGTTGGGTTGTCAAATGGACTTGTCATGTTTGTTGCCTCCAATCGGGGAGGAGATCATACCTACGGCGAGAGAATAATCAATCTCGTCTTAACTGATCGACTGTGTTGCTCTGTTTACACCGCATACTCACATGTACTAAGGGGGAAGAGATGAACTATATTCACCGCATGACCCTGTATCTCGTTTTGCTTTTTATTGCGTTCGTCGCCGTGTTTGTTGATCCATCAAGAAGTCTTACCTTATCAAAGCTTATAGGGATCCTCGCTTTGATTATTGGACTTTCGGTGGAATATCTCATGGCACCAGAAAGTGATCCGAAGTGAACGAAAGCTGGCATACTTGTAGGCTTAGCCGAATAGCCAAGTAGTCGTCTGAGCTGAGTATGGAATTAGAAGAAATCTATCGTCGCGATCTTAACCTGCTAGTTGCGCTGCGAATCCTGATTGATGAAGGAAGCGTGAGTCGCGCGGCGTTACGTTTGAACTTGAGCCAGTCTGCGATGAGTCGTGTGCTGGCTCGACTACGTGCGCTGGTCAATGACCCGCTGTTTATTCGAGAAGGGCAGAAGCTGATACCCACTCAGCGCGCACTCGAACTGAATCAAGCGCTTAACGTTCCGCTTGAGTCCCTGCGTATTGCCTTAACCCCACAGGACTTTGTTCCACAAGACTGTGAACAAGCGTTTAATATCGCCACGACCGACTATGCGATTCAAACTATCCTACCTTTTGCGTTATCGCGTATTTATCAAGAGGCACCGAACATTTCGTTAAACTTCGTGCCGTTGCAACACCAGCGCTTAGCGGAGCAGTTGACGCAAGGGGGATGTGATATGGCGATTTGTCGACCTGCGTACGCGGTAGAAGAGTTGCAACAGAGTGTGTTGGGACCAGTGAGTGTTTTTTGCCTGTTGTCACGCGATCACCCTTTAGCGAATAAAGAGATGACCTTAGACGATTACCTCTCATATCCACATGCTACTATTGCCATTAGCGATGGGGTAAAGCGGCTCATTGATGATGCGCTTCAGGACTACCCTGATCGGCGAGAAGTATTGAGGGCATACCATCTAGAAGCAGCGTTGGCGGTGGTTGAGCAAGTACCTTTGATCATTACCGTGCCGGCAGATTTGGCCTATTTAAAAGCTGAAAAACATGACTTGATTATCAAGCCTATGCCATTTCCTTTTAAGCCGTTTGACTACTCGTTATTATGGCATCCGAGAAACGAGCATTCACCTGCTCAGCAGTGGTTACGACGGATGATTCAAGAAGAGTGTGGAAAATTGATTAACAGTCGTATTCATGCGATGGGGTTAGCGGATACGTGATGTACAGGCAGCCGACGGCTGCCTGTGATTATCAATGAAACACACGGTTAAAGCTTGATGACGACACGCCCCGTCACTTGGCCATTGGTGATCGCTTCCGCTTTAGTCGGTACTTCATCTAAGCTAACTTCTTGGCAAGCTTGCTCGTAATAGCTGGCTGGCAGTAATTCAACCAAGCGCTGCCATGCAGCTTGTCGTTTTTCAAAGGGGCTCATTACAGAGTCAACCCCTAGCAGATTCACGCCACGAAGGATAAATGGCATAACCGTCGTCGGAAGATCAAAACCACCTGCCAAACCACATGCTGCAACGGCACCTTCATAATCAACTTGTGCTAAGGCTTTTGCCAATATTTTACTGCCTACGGTGTCAACTACACCGGCCCAAATCTGTTTCTCAAGTGGGCGCGCTGGTTCTTCAAAGTCACGGCGATCGATAATCTGCTTAGCACCAAGTTGCGTCAGTAGCGGGCCATTCTCTTCAACGCGGCCAGTTAATGCTGTAACGTCATAACCGAGCTCGGCGAGTAGGGTTACCGCAACAGAGCCCACGCCGCCGCTTGCGCCGGTGACAAGTACTGGCCCTTTTTCGGGTGTGATACCTGCGTCTTGCAGTGCTTGTACACAAAGCATCGCAGTCAGGCCTGCAGTACCAATCATCATGGCTTGCTTACCATCAAGCCCTTTTGGTAACGGCACAAGCCAATCCGCTTTTAAGCGTGCTTTTTCGGCCATGCCGCCCCAGTGACCTTCGCCAACACCCCAACCAGTGAGCACGACGTTGTCGCCCTCTTGATAGCGGGCATCTTGCGAGTTCAATACGGTTCCTGCGAGATCAATCCCTGGCACCATCGGAAACTGACGCACAATGCGACCTTTTCCCGTAATAGCTAAACCATCTTTGTAGTTCAAAGAAGAGTAATCGACTGCAATGGTGACATCACCTTCAGGCAGTTGGTCATCTTGAAGTGACTGGATGGATGCAAGGGTCGTTTTTTCTTGTTGTTCTAGAACTAATGCTTTGAACATAAAGGCCTCGAGAAATGAAACAGGAACAGAGAGGTAAGTGTAGTCCGAGTGCATCTATGAGAAAAATGAAACTTTGGCATGAATGCTATGCTTTCGATGCATGTATTGGTTTGTCGGAGCGATTAGTATTTGGCTGCCTTTTTACTCAGCACGGCAAACCGTCAATGGGTAGGGACCCCGACCGACCTCATGCTCGGTCGAGGTTTTGCGCAGACTAGTTACGCTCAAAGATGGTAGCAATACCTTGTCCGAGGCCGATACACATGGTTGCAACGCCCAGTTTGGCCTGTTTCGCTTCCATGAGATGAATGAGTGTTGTCGAGATTCGCGCGCCAGAGCAGCCAAGTGGGTGACCGAGCGCAATTGCACCACCATTCAGGTTGACTTTATCATCGGCTACTTCCTGTAGGCCAAGGCGTTGTATACATGGTAGGGATTGTGCGGCAAAGGCCTCGTTGATCTCGAATAGGTCGATGTCGTCAATGGAGAGGCCAGCACGGGCGAGTGCCTTTTGTGTCGCGGGTACTGGACCAATGCCCATAATCGAGGGTTCGCAACCAGCGACTGCCATTGATCTTACTTTCGCACGAATAGGCATCTGTAGTGCGTTTGCCTTGGCTTCACTCATTACGAGCATGGCTGCCGCACCGTCAGAGAGGGCGGAAGAAGTCCCGGCAGTCACGGTGCCGTTAACAGGATCGAAGACAGGTTTGAGATTAGATAGCGCCGCGAGGCTCGCATCACTGCGAATCACCTCGTCTGACGTGATCAATCGGCGACGGCCAGATTCATCATGGCCTTCGATAGGGTAGATCTCTTGGTCAAAATGACCTGCGACTGTTGCTTTGTGAGCCCGCTCGTGGGAGCGCAGCGCAAAGGTATCTTGTTGCTCTCGGCTAATGCCATGCTGTCGGGATAGTAACTCCGCGGTTAGGCCCATCATGCCTGCGGCTTTGGCCACAGATTTTGACAAGCCGGGATGAAAGTCGACACCGTGGGTCATGGGGATATGACCCATGTGTTCAACGCCACCGATAAGACATACCTCGGCATCACCCACCATAATGGCACGCGTAGCATCATGAAGGGCTTGCATTGATGAACCACACAGTCGATTGACGGTGGTGGCTGGCACCGTATGCGGAATACCTGCAAGAAGGGCTGCATTCCGACCAATGTTGAAGCCCTGTTCGAGTGTTTGTTGTACGCACCCCCAATAAATATCATCGATGGCGTCTGCGGCTAAACTTGGGTTGCGTTTTAATAGCCCCGCCATCAGGTGAGCGGATAGATCTTCCGCGCGAACATGACGATACGCGCCGCCCTTGGAGCGGCCCATTGGGGTTCGAATACAATCGACAATGACAACTTGGTTCATGATGCTTCTCCTTTCAACTGACGTGTGATGTCGGCTGGTCGCGGATAATAGGTCGTCTCGGTTAATGCTTTTTGCCTTAATCCATCAGGTACCTGATAGATTTCACCAAGTCCGGCGAAACGATCCGCGAGGGCAACATAGTTCGCTAAACCAAAGGTATCGAGGTAATGGCACGCCCCCCCATGGAAGGGAGGGAAGCCTAAACCGTAAACCAAGGCGATATCAGCTTCGCGTGGAGAGCCAATAATGCCTTCTTCGAGACAGCGAATGGTTTCATTCACCATAGGAATCATCATTCTTGCGATGATGGTGTCATTGTCAAAAGGTTGCAGTTTGGATTGAATCGGTGCAAGCAGGGTATCGACCTGGCTATCGGCAAGTTTTCTTGGTTTGCCTTTGCGATCGGCTTCATAACGATAGAAACCTGCACCATTTTTCTGTCCAAAGCGCTTAGCGTCAAACAGGGCGTCAATGGCATCTTTTTCAGTTTTGCCCATGCGGCTGGGATAACCCTCTGCCATGACGGCTTGTGCATGATGAGCTGTATCAATACCGACCACATCTAAGAGATAAGCGGGTCCCATCGGCCAGCCAAAATGTTTCTCCATCACCTCGTCAATTTGGGTAAAACTGGCACCTTCTTTAAGGAGCAAATTAAAACCAGCAAAGTACGGGAAGAGGACTCGGTTGACGAAAAAGCCGGGACAATCGTTGACCACAACCGGGGATTTGCCCATTTTTGTCGCGTAGGCGACGACGGTATCGATTGTTGACTGGCTTGTCTTATCGCCACGAATAATCTCAACAAGTGGCATGCGGTGCACGGGATTGAAAAAGTGCATACCGCAGAAGTTTTCTGGGCGTTTTAGTGATGCAGAGAGAGAGTTGATGGGGATAGTCGAAGTGTTTGAGGCTAATACCGTATCGAGGCTGACGTGTTGCTCTGTTTCTGCTAATACTGCCGCCTTCACTTTTGGGTTCTCGACCACAGCTTCGATGACAATATTAGCGTTGGTCATTGCCTCGTAGTGAAGGGCTGGAGTAATCGCTGACAGCACACTTGCCATGCCCAATGTATCCATTCGACCGCGTTGGACACGGTTATTAAGGAGTTTACTCGCTTCTTGCATACCAATATTTAAAGCGTTTGGTGCAATGTCTTTCATGACAACGGGTACGCCTTTTAAGGCGGATTGATAGGCTATGCCGCCGCCCATAATACCGGCCCCTAGCACGGCGGCAGCATTTAAGGGTGGGGCTTGCTTAGCCGCGTGCTTGGCTAGGCCTTTAATGGTTTGATCATTAAGATAAAGATTAACCAATGCTTTGGCGACTGGTGTGCCTGTGAGTTCGACAAAGTAACGGTTTTCGATTTCTAGTGCTTGTTCACGATGGCTATTAGCCGACGCTTCTATTGCCTTTATTGCCGCCATCGGTGCGGGGTAGTGTTTACCTGCTTGTTGCGCCACCATAGCTTTTGCCGTTGAGAAACTCATGGTGGCTTCGATAGTACTCAAGGAGAGAGGGCGCTGCTTCTGTTGGCGACGAGATTGCCAATCGAGTTTCTCATCGATAGCGTCTTGTACCATGTGTGTTGCGATATCATCTAGCTGTTCGCTTTCGACAATGGCATCAATCAAACCCAATTGCAGTGCTTCCGCGCTTCGACATTCTTGCCCTGTTGCAATGAGGCTCATCGCATTGTCAGCGCCAATCAGGCGTGGCATACGCACACTGCCACCAAATCCCGGCATGATTCCGAGTTTGGTTTCAGGCAAGCCAATGACGATGGATGAATCAGCGATACGAAAGTCAGTAGTAAGTACACACTCACAGCCGCCTCCTAGCGCGTAGCCTTTGATGGCGGACAAAGTTGGATAAGGGAGATCTTCAATACGGTTAAAAATGCGATTGGCATCGGCCAACCAGACTGAGAGTTGCTGATGGCCAAGTTCAAACAGACCGAGGAACTCGGTGATGTCCGCACCGACAATAAAGGCTGATTTGCTAGAGCTTAAGATAAGTCCTTTTATGTTTGTGTTTGCTTCGATGGCATCAAGTGCGCTGTCGAGCGTATTGAGCGTAGCGAGATCGAATTTGTTGACTGAACCGGGAGCATGAAAGGTCAATGTGGCTATCTGCTGATCATTCATACTGACGGACAGCTTGTCTGAGTGATACACCATCGCTTGTTCTCCATGTAATTCGAAAGCGAATAGAATGCTGGTTAGACCAGTTGTTATTTTAGTGTGTACCGAGATCGGGCAGTTTTCAATGTAACTTTTAAACAATTGTTTAACTTTTTGTGGTTTGATGATTCTGTTATTAGCTTAGTGTTTTGTGTTTTAAAGACTTTTAGTTTTACTGTTAGCAGTGAGGGTTGTTGTTAAAATGTTAATTAGGTGGGTTTTTAACGAGAGTCGTGATCGTCAGTGAGGGCGGTCTTCTTGACGAGCTGTGGTATGCTGTCGCCAATACGAAAAATCAGATTGCAGCTTTGTTAACCGCGAGATTATGAGCGATTTACCTTATTTAGTGCCCGCAGCAGCGGTTATTACCGAAGAAGAGATCAAGAAAAGCCGCTTCATTACCCATTTAGCGCATACGCCGACAGTGGAAGCTGCCAAGGCGTTCGTGGATCAAGTGAAGCGTGAACATGCGGCGGCGCGACATAACTGTTGGGCTTTTGTGGCTGGCCGACCAGAAAACTCTATGCTTTGGGGATTCAGTGATGATGGAGAACCTTCAGGCACCGCAGGTAAGCCGATATTGGCGCAACTGAGTGGCAGCGGGGTGGGGGAGATCACCGCGGTTGTTACTCGCTACTCTGGTGGAATAAAACTGGGCACGGGCGGATTGGTGAAAGCATATGGTGGTGGTGTACAGATTGCTTTGACATCGTTACAAACGATAGAGAAGCAGATTACTGTACGTGGACAGTTAAGGTGCGCCTACTCACAAGTTGCTGATGTCGAGTCTCTTTTATCACAGTATAAAGGTAAGCTGGTCGATACTGATTATGGACAAGATGTTGTGATGTGCTGTGAGTTAGAAAAACGTGTCTCAGAGCGCTTTGCTACGCACCTCTTTGAACGCAGCAGTGGGCAAATTACGGTCTCATTTGAAAAGACCTCAAAATAACACTTATTAAATAATGCAAATTCGTTCAATTATTCGCATCGTTGGTTTGTTACTGGCGTTGTTTAGTTTCACTATGCTAGCACCGGCCTTGGTGGCGTTTATCTATCGTGATGGTGCGGGCTTTCCATTTGTCGTCACCTTCCTTTTGCTACTTTTCTTTGGCGGTGTGCTGTGGGTACCTAATCGACGCCATAAGCATGAGTTGAAAGCGAGGGATGGTTTCCTCATCGTTGTGCTGTTTTGGACGGTTATCGGCAGTGCCGGGGCTTTACCTTTCATTCTCTCTGAAAATCCTGATCTCTCTTTTACTGATTCTATGTTTGAGTCCTTTTCTGGACTTACTACCACTGGAGCCACGGTGATCACTGGGCTTGATGCCTTACCAAAGGCGATCCTCTTTTATCGCCAGTTGTTACAGTGGTTTGGTGGCATGGGTATCATTGTTTTGGCGGTGGCGATTCTGCCTGTGCTTGGGATCGGTGGGATGCAGCTCTATCGCGCAGAGATCCCCGGACCTGTTAAAGACAGTAAAATGACCCCGCGCATCGCTGAAACAGCAAAAGCGCTATGGTATATCTACCTCACTTTGACGATTGCTTGTGCTGTGGCGTTTTGGCTGGCGGGAATGACGCCCTTTGATGCGATATCACATAGTTTCTCGACGGTTGCGATAGGTGGATTCTCAACCCATGATGCCAGTATGGGCTATTTCAATAGTCCAACGATTAACTTGATTACTGTTGTCTTTCTGTTGATTTCGGCGGTGAATTTTTCACTTCACTTCGCGGCTTTTTCAACGCGAGGCATTCATTTACGTACCTACTGGCGAGATCCTGAGCTTCGGGCGTTTGTCTTTATCCAGCTACTACTATTTGCAATCTGTTTTGGCATGCTGGTGGGGCATCATGATGCATTTACTGTTGGTGAGGCTGCTGATCAAGCGCTGTTTCAAGCGGTCTCTATATCGACCACTGCGGGTTTTACGACAACAAGTTTCTCAGAGTGGCCCCTGTTCCTGCCAGTATTGCTACTGTTTTCTTCCTTTATTGGCGGATGTGCGGGCTCTACAGGGGGCGGGATGAAAGTGATTCGAATGCTTCTACTTTCTCTCCAAGGGTCTCGAGAATTAAAGCGTCTTGTTCACCCTCGTGCTGTTTATACGATTAAGATCGGCAAAAATGCGCTTCCTCAGCGAGTGGTTGATGCGGTATGGGGTTTTTTCTCTGCTTATACCTTGGTATTTGCCGTATGCATGTTGGCAATTATTGCCACAGGTGTTGATGAACTCACCGCATTCTCTGCGGTTGCCGCTACACTGAATAACTTAGGGCCGGGGCTAGGAGAAGTCGCGGTCCACTTTGGCGAAATAAATAGTGCGGCGAAGTGGGTACTGATAATCGCGATGCTATTTGGACGATTAGAAGTCTTTACCTTATTAGTTCTCTTTACACCGACCTTTTGGCGTAGTTAACAGGGATTCAAATGCAAAAGATATTGTTGGCCTATTCTAGCCGAGATGGCCAAACTCAAAAGATATTAACCCAACTCGAAAAGCAATGGGCGCAAGAGGCAAACTGCGATTGGTACGATCTTCATGGAGACAGCGAGGTGAACTGGGCGCAGTATGACCGTGTAATTGTCGCTGCATCTATTCGTTATGGTCGCTTTCATCAGTGTGTCTATCAGTTTGTGTCACAGTACCAGCTAGAGTTGGGTCAGATGCCTGCGGCATTCCTTTGTGTAAACCTGACGGCAAGAAAACCCGGTAAAGACTTACCCGAAAATAGTGTCTATATTAAAAAGTTCTTAAAGCAATCTCCTTGGCAACCCAAGCAAATTGCGATCTTCGCTGGCGCGCTACGGTATCCGAAATACCGTTGGTTCGATCGAGTCATGATTCAGCTCATTATGAAAATGACCGGCGGTGAGACCGATACACGTAAAGAAGTGGAGTATACCGACTGGCAAAAGGTGGGAGCATTTGGTGAAACTTTCATCGAAAAGTAATGGTTTTAACGTGTTCTGGTGCTTTTTTGCTCGAACGATGAAAAAGTAAAGAAAAAGACTTGTCAGCGTAGATTTACTCCCTATAATGCCGCTTCACCGACACGGAAACACGGTCTCTAAGGCGGTGGTGCTCGGTAAGATTGGTTAGAAAAATCTTCAATTTAGGTGTTGACACCCAAGTCGGAATGATTAGAATAACCAACCTCATCGCAAGATGAAAAGTTCTTTAACAATATGACCATGCAATCTGTGTGGGCACTCGTTGAATAGATAGTCTAAAGATTTATCAATGATACTAGTGACCAAATCAAGACTTCGGTCTTAGCACAGTCAATTCATTACTTAGCAATAAGTAATATCAGTATTCATTGAGCCGGTCGAAAGACCAACAAAACTTTAATTGAAGAGTTTGATCATGGCTCAGATTGAACGCTGGCGGCAGGCCTAACACATGCAAGTCGAGCGGAAACGACTTAACTGAGCCTTCGAGTGACGTTAAGGGTGTCGAGCGGCGGACGGGTGAGTAATGGCTGGGAACCTGCCCTAACGAGGGGGATAACCATTGGAAACGATGGCTAATACCGCATAATCTCTACGGAGCAAAGAGGAGGACCTTCGGGCTTCTCGCGTTAGGATGGGCCCAGTTGGGATTAGCTAGTAGGTGAGGTAACGGCTCACCTAGGCGACGATCCCTAGCTGGTTTGAGAGGATGATCAGCCACACTGGAACTGAGACACGGTCCAGACTCCTACGGGAGGCAGCAGTGGGGAATATTGCACAATGGGGGAAACCCTGATGCAGCCATGCCGCGTGTATGAAGAAGGCCTTCGGGTTGTAAAGTACTTTCAGCAGTGAGGAAGGTTTAGTAGTTAATACCTGCTAGATTTGACGTTAGCTGCAGAAGAAGCACCGGCTAACTCCGTGCCAGCAGCCGCGGTAATACGGAGGGTGCGAGCGTTAATCGGAATTACTGGGCGTAAAGCGCATGCAGGCGGTCTGTTAAGTCAGATGTGAAAGCCCGGGGCTTAACCTCGGAACCGCATTTGAAACTGGCAGGCTAGAGTCTTGTAGAGGGGGGTAGAATTTCAGGTGTAGCGGTGAAATGCGTAGAGATCTGAAGGAATACCGGTGGCGAAGGCGGCCCCCTGGACAAAGACTGACGCTCAGATGCGAAAGCGTGGGGAGCAAACAGGATTAGATACCCTGGTAGTCCACGCCGTAAACGATGTCTACTTGGAGGTTGGAATCTTGAATTCTGGCTTTCGGAGCTAACGCGTTAAGTAGACCGCCTGGGGAGTACGGTCGCAAGATTAAAACTCAAATGAATTGACGGGGGCCCGCACAAGCGGTGGAGCATGTGGTTTAATTCGATGCAACGCGAAGAACCTTACCTACTCTTGACATCTACAGAAGCTTGAAGAGATTCGAGTGTGCCTTCGGGAACTGTAAGACAGGTGCTGCATGGCTGTCGTCAGCTCGTGTTGTGAAATGTTGGGTTAAGTCCCGCAACGAGCGCAACCCTTATCCTTGTTTGCCAGCACTTCGGGTGGGAACTCCAGGGAGACTGCCGGTGATAAACCGGAGGAAGGTGGGGACGACGTCAAGTCATCATGGCCCTTACGAGTAGGGCTACACACGTGCTACAATGGCGCATACAGAGGGCGGCCAACTTGCGAAAGTGAGCGAATCCCAAAAAGTGCGTCGTAGTCCGGATTGGAGTCTGCAACTCGACTCCATGAAGTCGGAATCGCTAGTAATCGTAGATCAGAATGCTACGGTGAATACGTTCCCGGGCCTTGTACACACCGCCCGTCACACCATGGGAGTGGGCTGCACCAGAAGTAGATAGCTTAACCTTCGGGAGGGCGTTTACCACGGTGTGGTTCATGACTGGGGTGAAGTCGTAACAAGGTAGCCCTAGGGGAACCTGGGGCTGGATCACCTCCTTAACGATAAGACTGCTGTTAAATGCAGTGTCCACACAGATTGCTTGGTTGTAATGTGAAGAGTGTCGGGTAGTGTTTTGCACTATCCCTATTAGTGTGCCCAACACACTAGTAAAACCTAAGTCCCATTCGTCTAGAGGCCTAGGACACCGCCCTTTCACGGCGGTAACAGGGGTTCGACTCCCCTATGGGACGCCATTGGGTCGTTAGCTCAGTTGGTAGAGCAGTTGACTTTTAATCAATTGGTCGCAGGTTCGAATCCTGCACGACCCACCATCTTCTGCCACGAAGATGTAAAACTACCGTGGGCGATTAGCTCAGTTGGGAGAGCACCTCCCTTACAAGGAGGGGGTCACTGGTTCGAGCCCGGTATCGCCCACCATTCTTTCTCTTTTCGAGAAACCCAGATTCGGGGCTATAGCTCAGCTGGGAGAGCGCTTGCATGGCATGCAAGAGGTCGGCGGTTCGATCCCGCCTAGCTCCACCACTCTTTAAAGGTTTTTCGCATCTCATAAGCGGATTCAACAGTTAGTATCAATGTTGGATCGTTTTGTCGACGCTGAGAATCGTTAAAAAGTGGTTTCAAAGAATCACATGCTCTTTAACAAACTGGAAAGCTGACTAGTAAATTCAATCGAATAGATTGAATCGTTCATTGAAAAATGAACAAGTTCTCAAATCGTATTTACGCAAGTAAATACAACAAACACATTCAAGTGTCTTGTATTGAGTCCGGCGAAAACATGTAAACCTTGGTTGCTGTCATACGCCTATGTGTCTTCACTTTTCTAAAGTGAAATAAAGACGCCTTGGGGTTGTATGGTTAAGTGACTAAGCGTACACGGTGGATGCCTTGGCAGTCAGAGGCGATGAAGGACGTGCTAACCTGCGATAAGCCATGAGAAGACGGTAAGAGTCACTATACTCATGGATTTCCGAATGGGAAACCCGGCCGCATAAGCGGTCATCATAACGTGAATACATAGCGTTATGAGGCGAACTCGGGGAACTGAAACATCTAAGTACCCGAAGGAAAAGACATCAACAGAGATTCCGAAAGTAGCGGCGAGCGAAATCGGAGTAGCCCTTAAGCTGGTTTGGGATTAGGTGAAGGCTCTGGAAAGTGCCGCGATACAGGGTGATAGCCCCGTAACCGACAATCCCTTATCAGTGAAATCGAGTAGGACGGCGCACGTGAAACGTTGTCTGAATAGGGGGGGACCATCCTCCAAGGCTAAATACTCCTGACTGACCGATAGTGAACCAGTACCGTGAGGGAAAGGCGAAAAGAACCCCTGTGAGGGGAGTGAAATAGAACCTGAAACCGTGTACGTACAAGCAGTGGGAGCCCTTCGGGGTGACTGCGTACCTTTTGTATAATGGGTCAGCGACTTACATTCTGTAGCAAGGTTAACCGAATAGGGGAGCCGTAGGGAAACCGAGTCTTAACTGGGCGTACAGTTGCAGGGTGTAGACCCGAAACCAGGTGATCTAGCCATGGGCAGGTTGAAGGTGAGGTAACACTTACTGGAGGACCGAACCGACTAATGTTGAAAAATTAGCGGATGACTTGTGGCTGGGGGTGAAAGGCCAATCAAACCTGGAGATAGCTGGTTCTCCCCGAAAGCTATTTAGGTAGCGCCTCGGACGAATACTACTGGGGGTAGAGCACTGTTAAGGCTAGGGGGTCATCCCGACTTACCAACCCTTTGCAAACTCCGAATACCAGTAAGTACTATCCGGGAGACACACGGCGGGTGCTAACGTCCGTCGTGGAGAGGGAAACAACCCAGACCGCCAGCTAAGGTCCCAAATTACTACTAAGTGGGAAACGATGTGGGAAGGCTCAGACAGCCAGGATGTTGGCTTAGAAGCAGCCATCATTTAAAGAAAGCGTAATAGCTCACTGGTCGAGTCGGCCTGCGCGGAAGATGTAACGGGGCTAAGTAGTAAACCGAAGCTGCGGCAATACGCTTATGTGTATTGGGTAGGGGAGCGTTCTGTAAGCTGTTGAAGGTGTGCTGTAAGGCATGCTGGAGGTATCAGAAGTGCGAATGCTGACATGAGTAACGATAAAGGGGGTGAAAAACCCCCTCGCCGGAAGACCAAGGGTTCCTGTCCAACGTTAATCGGGGCAGGGTAAGTCGACCCCTAAGGCGAGGCTGAAGAGCGTAGTCGATGGGAAACGGGTTAATATTCCCGTACTTCTTACAATTGCGATGGAGGGACGGAGAAGGCTAGGTGGGCCTGGCGACGGTTGTCCAGGTTCAAGTATGTAGGTTGGGTGTTTAGGCAAATCCGGACACCTAAGACTGAGATACGACGTCGAGCTGCTACGGCAGTGAAGTCATTGATGCCATGCTTCCGGGAAAAGCTTCTAAGCTTCAGATTGTAAGGAATCGTACCCCAAACCGACACAGGTGGTCGGGTAGAGAATACCAAGGCGCTTGAGAGAACTCGGGTGAAGGAACTAGGCAAAATGGTACCGTAACTTCGGGAGAAGGTACGCTCCTGTCGGTGAAGTCCCTCGCGGATGGAGCTAACGGGAGTCGCAGATACCAGGTGGCTGCAACTGTTTATTAAAAACACAGCACTGTGCAAAATCGAAAGATGACGTATACGGTGTGACGCCTGCCCGGTGCCGGAAGGTTAATTGATGGGGTTAGACTTCGGTCGAAGCTCTTGATCGAAGCCCCGGTAAACGGCGGCCGTAACTATAACGGTCCTAAGGTAGCGAAATTCCTTGTCGGGTAAGTTCCGACCTGCACGAATGGCGTAATGATGGCCACGCTGTCTCCACCCGAGACTCAGTGAAATTGAAATCGCAGTGAAGATGCTGTGTACCCGCGGCTAGACGGAAAGACCCCGTGAACCTTTACTACAGCTTGGCACTGAACATTGAGCCTACATGTGTAGGATAGGTGGGAGACTTTGAAGCGTTGTCGCCAGATAGCGTGGAGTCATCCTTGAAATACCACCCTTGTATGTTTGATGTTCTAACTTGGCCCCATTATCTGGGGTGAGGACAGTGCCTGGTGGGTAGTTTGACTGGGGCGGTCTCCTCCCAAAGCGTAACGGAGGAGCACGAAGGTGGGCTAATCACGGTCGGACATCGTGAGGTTAGTGCAATGGCATAAGCCCGCTTGACTGCGAGACTGACAAGTCGAGCAGGTGCGAAAGCAGGTCATAGTGATCCGGTGGTTCTGAATGGAAGGGCCATCGCTCAACGGATAAAAGGTACTCCGGGGATAACAGGCTGATACCGCCCAAGAGTTCATATCGACGGCGGTGTTTGGCACCTCGATGTCGGCTCATCACATCCTGGGGCTGAAGTCGGTCCCAAGGGTATGGCTGTTCGCCATTTAAAGTGGTACGCGAGCTGGGTTTAGAACGTCGTGAGACAGTTCGGTCCCTATCTGCCGTGGGCGTTGGAGAATTGAAAGGGGCTGCTCCTAGTACGAGAGGACCGGAGTGGACGAACCTCTGGTGTTCGGGTTGTGTCGCCAGACGCATTGCCCGGTAGCTAAGTTCGGAATCGATAACCGCTGAAAGCATCTAAGCGGGAAGCGAGCCTTGAGATGAGTTCTCCCTGGCAGTTTAACTGTCCTAAAGGGTTGTCGTAGACTACGACGTTGATAGGCAGGGTGTGTAAGCGTTGTGAGGCGTTGAGCTAACCTGTACTAATTGCCCGTGAGGCTTAACCATACAACACCCAAGGTGTTTTATCGGACTTAATCGCACTTGAGTGTGTTGAGAACAAAACGAATCAGCTTTCTTAGTTTGAAAAAATTTTGCTTGGCGACCATAGCATTGTGGACCCACCTGATTCCATGCCGAACTCAGTAGTGAAACGCAATAGCGCCGATGGTAGTGTGGGGTCTCCCCATGTGAGAGTAGGACATCGCCAGGCTTTGAACATTGCTTGTTTGAAGCAGAAAGTGTAAGACTTCAATCAAAGCACCGTGTGGAGCGGTAGTTCAGTTGGTTAGAATACCGGCCTGTCACGCCGGGGGTCGCGGGTTCGAGTCCCGTCCGCTCCGCCACTTTATTCGAGCGTCGTCTCGTTAAACACGAACAACAGGGGTGTAGCTCCAATTGGCAGAGCAGCGGATTCCAAATCCGCGTGTTGGGAGTTCGAATCTCTCCACCCCTGCCACCTTCAAGGCTCTAGCAGAAATGCTGGAGCCTTTTTCGTATGTGCCAAATTTAAGCTTGTGTTTCTGCGTTATAGGCTCAGACTAGGCGTCCCCGTCTAAAGACTGGAGCTTTTTTGCACCTGTTGCTTCTACGAAGCAATGTTGGGAGCTGGGGCGCCAGCCCGGTCCACCCCTGCCACCTTCAAGGCTCTAGCAGAAATGCTGGAGCCTTTTTCGTGTGTGCCAAATTTAAGTTTGTGTTATACCATTCTAAGTAAAAATATGATCTAATTGAGGCTGTTACTTCTTCATGAAAAAAGACGCTATGGACAGCCTCGATACCATTGATTTCAAAAAGCTTGCTAGCCAACAAAAATCTATTCAGATGAAGATGCGATTGCTCGCATTGGCACACTTTAAAGATGGTCACTCTCGAACCCAAATTGCTAAGTTCCTTAAGGTAAGCAGAACGAGTGTGAATAAGTGGGTACAAACATTCCTTGAAGAAGGGCTTGATGGGCTGCAAGAGAAACCAAGAACGGGTCGCCCAGCATTCCTCAATACTCAGCAACGTGAACAGCTAAGCCTGTTTATAAAGGCACGTGCCGAAGATTCATCTGGGGGGAGGTTAACAGGTACTGATATTCATGCTTATATCGTGAAAGAGTTTGGTAAACACTACCACCCAGACTCTATCTACTATTTGCTTAGTCACATGGGCTTCTCTTGGATAACATCACGCTCCAAGCACCCTCGTCAATCCCAGCAAATCCAAGACGATTTTAAAAAAATTCAAAATTGAAACGATCCTTAAGATCCCCGGTCACATGGGGCTTGATAACGTCGATGTCTGGTTTCAAGATGAAGCAAGATTTGGTCAGCAAAACACGACAACTCGACTTTGGGCTAAACGGGGATCAAGACCAAGAGCAGTTAAACAGCAGCAGTTTGAATATGCGTATTTGTTTGGCTCAGTATGTCCCGCTAGAGGTATTGGCGAGGCGCTGGTCGTTCCTTGGGTTAACAAGGACATTATGGTTGAGCACCTTAAGCAGATCTCCGCGGTGACCGAAAAAGGTCGTCACGCAGTGATCATTATGGATGGTGCTGGCTGGCATACAAATGACATTGCAGAACAGTTCAGTAATGTCAGTATCATCAAGCTCCCGCCATATTCACCAGAGCTAAATCCTATAGAACAAGTGTGGAGTTGGCTCAGACAACACTATCTTGCCAATCAGAGTTTTACCGACTACGAAGATATTGTGTCGAAAGTATGCACTGCATGGAATCGATTCTTGAAGCGTGCAGATAGAGTGACCAAAATGTGCACCAGAGACTGGATTAAACTGACCAGTTAATTTTCCAGATTGGTATTACTGCGTAATAGCCTCAGACTAGGCGTCCCCGTATAAAGCCTGAGGCTTTTTGTTTTTGTCATTTCTGTAAAACAACCTTCGTCATTGATATTCCACTTGCTTGGTAGCAAGCTTTGTTGAATCTCCTTAGTCTTGGTCGACGCCTTTAGATTACTCTAAGCCTCAGGTTATCCCCCATCATAAAGGTTGGCACATTGGCTACCACGTCCTCGCTTCGACATACAGACGATAGAGCGCTCTTTTGTTGTTGAGTACTTTATATGGCAGTGATCTTGTCATGATGCTGGCATCGGTTCGGGCTAATGCGTCAATGTTGCGCTAATTGAATGATCACCTGTGTATAACCTCGGCTTATCTCACATAATTGTACCGCTTAGAATAGGATTCTTATTGTTAACGGTATGATATGGAACGGTAATTTTAAAGTTGATCTGAGAATTACTTTTTAATGTGTGGTGCCATTTGAAATATCAGGAGGATAGTCGAGTTTGGACAAGAAGACGTTAGAAGGATTGAAGGTTGCTTTCCAAGCCGCGCCATCAGCAGAGTTAGCACATATTATTGTCATGCATTCTCTTGGAGAGGCGGCAGAGAATATCATGCGCTTTCTTCCTTACTTGACTAAACCGCTTGAAGATGAAGACGCGATTGCATTGGCAGATTTCTTGATAGACAACCAACAAGCCGAGGTCGCTAAAACGCTATTAGATCTAAGTTACCCAGCTCAGAAATTGAAATATGTAGAGTTGCTTGTCGCGTGTGACGATTTAGTTGATGCGAAGCCGTTGTATTTAGAAGTCATTAACCATGAACCTGAATTGCAGAGTCAGAGGTTGAATCAGATACTTGATATTGTCCCAGTATCCGATGAGCCTAAAGTGAAATTGAAGGTGATTGAAAAGCCTGAGGCATTTGAGCTTACTCATCTTAGTGAATACCGACAGAAGACAACGAAGTTCGATGATGTCGTTGGGCTTTCGCATATTAAAAAGCAGATCCACAAAAAAATCATTCTACCGTTTCAGAAGCCAAGCCTTTTTCAACGTTTTAAGAAACGCTCGGGTGGCGGAGTGTTACTGTATGGTCCGCCTGGGTGTGGAAAGACCTTACTCGCAAGGGCTGCGGCGGGCGAATGTAATGCAGAGTTTTATAACATTAATATTTCGGACGTATTGGATATGTATATCGGAGAGTCCGAGCAGAAACTGCATGCTATCTTCGAGAAAGCCCGTCACAACACGCCATGCGTGCTCTTTTTTGATGAACTAGAAGCCCTAGCAGGAAAGAGAGAGCAGGGTAGAGGTCATGGAAATAACGTAGTGAGTCAGTTTTTGACTGAGCTGGATGGCTTTGCGCAAAATAACGAAGGTGTGTTAGTGCTTGCCTCTACCAATGTCCCTTGGTCAATTGACTCGGCATTTTTACGACCAGGTCGTTTCGAACGTATGTTTTTTGTCGCGCCACCAGATGCGCCAGCTCGTCGAGATATCCTAGAGTACTACCTTAAGGAACGACCCGTTGAAGCAGGGATCGATACGGCGTTATTGGCGAAAAAAACCGTTGGTTTTTCTGGCGCGGATCTTTCTAATTTAGTGGATACTGCCGCAGATGAAGCAATAGATGAAACCCTGCTGACTGAATCGGAAGTAGATATCTCTTTCTCGCACTTGCGAGAAGCGCTAGCACAACTGAGGCCGACCACATTGGAATGGTTAACAACGGCTCGAAATTACGCGCGTTATGCCAATGATGGCGGTCGATATGATGACGTACTGGAGTTTTTGAACAGACATGGAAAGTAAAACACCGCGCTACCATATTATTGATGAACCAAAGGCAACCAAGTGGGACTTTTTGGTAATGAACCCCATGGTGATTATTTTTGCGACCATGATAGTCCCCATCATTTGGGCGCCGCCCTTTGCTGGACGATATTGGGTGCCCTTAGTATGGATATGTGTTAATGGTTACATCATGGGGAGTGCCACATTTAAACGTGAGGTGGTGACTTGCTTGGTTGGTTGTTTGGCGTTATTGGCAGTCTTTATTGGCTTTGCACAAATTCCGCACGAAGTGATAGAGAATACGACAATTGGTTGGTTTAACTACTTGCGGTTGGCACTTAACACCATACTTTTCCTTACGCTGCTTCTTGCCGCTTTTTCGCAGATGAAATCATTTAGTCTGTTTCAGTACATCGGGGAAGGGAGAGAGTAAATGCTCGAACAAAAATTAGAGCAGGCGCAATACTATTATCGAACTGAGCAACATGAAAAAGCCATAGAGTCGTTGAAGGAATTACTGGCTTCTTGGCCAGATAGCGCTATTGCACATGGCCTTTTGGCTTCCTGTTTGTTGTCTGAACGCCGACTATATGCAGCGGAACATGAACTCAACATTGCATTAAGTATCGAACCTAATTTGGTTTTGCTCAAACTGATATTAGCTAGAACACTGATTTTTAAGAAACAACTTCAGCAGGCGCTTCAAGCTTGCGACGAAGCCCTGTCGGTTGAGCCGGACTGTGTAGAGGCGTTGCTGTTACAAAGCCAGATATATATGTTGTTGGACAAGAGAGCGCCGGCGAAAGATGTCTTAGTTGAAGCGCTGCGCCATGAACCAGATTCAGCACAAGTACTTGCTAGCCTTGGCGATTACCACTTAACTGTTGGCGAGGTTGAACTGGCGATTGAATTTGCATTGCAAGCGCTAAAATTAGAGCCTGAAAATGCCTCTGCAAACGTTTTGATGGGAAGCGCGCAGCTTGCAGCTGGAAATGTCGATGATGCTGCTTATCACGCAAAGTTTGCAATCCTCCAGAATCCTCACTCTGAAATTGCGTTACAACTGCTCGCAGATATAAAAGCACGCCAAAGTTGGCTCTTGGGGTTGTGGTGGCAATTTAACAATAAAGTGACTGCGCTAAGTGACGTGGGCTCCGCGCTCGTGCTCATCGGCGGCTATCTCCTGTTCAATTTATTGTCACAATTATTAACCGATTTTGGTTATCAGAGCCTGTCCACTGCGACTGCTTTTGTCTGGCTAGGTATCGTTGTCTATAGCTGGGTCTGTATACCACTCTATTATCGACAGCTCAGAAAAGAGCTATCGACATTCCAGTTCAAACCGGACTTTTAAGAATGCGAACCAGCCTGTTTGTTTACTTAGGCAGACAGGCCTCGTATCTAGCCAATCTTGCGTGCTAATTAAGATCGTTTCTCATCATTGCACGCTCTTTTCAGCACATTGTTAAAAAACGTCACATTATCTTGTCTCTGGCTTGCTGGATGGAGGTTGAGTAACTTATACTCGCTCCGTGAACTTGTCGGAGTGCCATTTGGCTGAGACCGTAATAACGGGATCCGTTGAACCTGATCAGGCTAATACCTGCGAAGGGAACAAGAGCAAGAATGCTGTATATCTCGCAGTAGATCTATCTTTTGCTCATCTAGCACCTTTCCGGCAAGCATTTTCCCTTACAAGGACAAAAAGGAAATTGCTATGTCGAGCCGTAAACAAGCCCGTTTGGATGCAAAACAATTTATTGACTCCCTAACGGTGCAACCTTATCCAAATTCTCAGAAAGTCTATGTCACTGGTAGCCGTGAAGATATTCGTGTTCCTATGCGCGAGATCTCTGTCAGCGATAGCCTCGTTGGCGGTACGAAAGAGAACCCACAGTTTGAACCTAATGAGCCAGTGCGTGTGTATGACACCTCGGGCTATTACACAGACCCTGAACAGAACATTGATATTTACTCCGGCCTAAACTTCGTTCGTGAGAACTGGATTGAAGAGCGCAATGACACTGAGCTTCTTGATGAACAGAGCTCTGCCTATAGTCGTGAACGTATGGCGGATGACACCTTGGATGATTTGCGTTTTAACCTGCGTGCTCGTATTCGTCGTGCGAAGCCGGGTCAATGTGTCACTCAGTTGCACTATGCGCGTAAAGGCATCATTACCCCAGAGATGGAGTACATCGCCATTCGTGAGAACATGGGTCGTGCAAAGTATCGTGATGAAGTGTTAAACCAGCAGCATCCCGGTGTCAGCTTTGGCGCAAACTTGCCGAAAGAAATTACGCCAGAATTTGTGCGTAAAGAAGTGGCAGAAGGTCGAGCGATCATTCCTGCCAATATCAACCACCCTGAATCAGAGCCGATGATTATTGGTCGAAACTTCCTTGTGAAGGTCAACTCTAACATTGGTAACTCAGCGGTAAGCTCATCGATAGAAGAAGAAGTTGAAAAGCTGGTATGGTCAACCCGCTGGGGTGGCGACACCGTGATGGATCTGTCGACGGGGCGTAATATCCATGAAACACGTGAGTGGATTCTACGTAATAGCCCAGTACCAATCGGTACCGTTCCAATGTATCAAGCGCTAGAAAAAGTGAATGGTGTTGCTGAGAACCTGACTTGGGAAGTGTTCCGAGATACGTTACTAGAGCAAGCGGAGCAAGGTGTCGATTACTTTACCATTCACGCCGGTGTACTTTTACGCTACGTACCAATGACCGCGAAGCGTGTAACTGGCATCGTTTCTCGTGGTGGCTCCATTATGGCGAAATGGTGTTTAGCGCACCATAAAGAGAGTTTCCTCTATGTGCACTTCCGCGAGATTTGTGAAATCTGTGCGCAATATGATATTTCACTGTCGCTTGGTGATGGTCTACGTCCGGGCTCGGTTGCTGATGCCAATGATGAAGCGCAATTCAGTGAATTACGCACCCTTGGTGAGCTGACCAAGATTGCATGGGAATACGATGTTCAGGTCATGATTGAAGGTCCAGGACACGTACCAATGCATATGATCAAAGAGAACATGGATGAGCAACTTAAGCATTGCCACGAAGCACCATTCTATACGCTTGGTCCTCTGACGACAGACATTGCGCCGGGTTACGATCACATTACCTCAGGTATTGGTGCAGCCATGATTGGTTGGTATGGCTGTGCAATGCTATGTTATGTCACGCCAAAAGAACACTTAGGCTTGCCTAACAAAGAAGACGTTAAGACGGGGCTTATTACCTACAAGCTCTGCGCGCATGCTGCTGACCTTGCTAAAGGTCACCCGGGTGCACAAGTGCGTGATAATGCCTTGTCAAAAGCGCGTTTTGAGTTCCGTTGGGAAGATCAGTTTAACCTGGGTCTTGACCCGGAAACGGCGCGCGCTTATCACGATGAAACCCTGCCACAGGAATCTGGCAAGGTCGCGCACTTCTGCTCAATGTGTGGTCCGAAGTTCTGTTCAATGAAGATTTCGCAAGAGGTGCGAGACTTCGCTGCCAGTGGCCAGACAATTGAGATTGTTGAAGAAGATCCAATGCAGGGAATGCGAGAAAAAGCTGAAGAGTTCCGAGATAGAGGCAGTGAGCTCTATCACCAAGTGGAGAAAGTATGATTTCATTCCCAACTATCGAGGGCGGCATGGGGCCGCTCTACCCAGTTGTTGACCATGTTGATTGGATCGCCAAGCTGTTGCCGCTTGGGGTGAAGACAGTTCAGTTGCGGATCAAAGATCCGCAACAGGCAGATTTAGAAGCGCAGATTATCGAAGCAATCCGCCTCGGACGTGAATACGGTGCGCAAGTCTACATCAATGATTATTGGCAACTTGCATTGAAGCATCAGGCGTATGGTATCCACCTGGGTCAAGAAGATTTAGATAGTGCTGATTTGGAAACGCTGCGTGCCTCGGGTATGCGTTTAGGTGTTTCAACCCGCACTGCTGATGAGTTAGATCGTGGCCTGAGTATTATTCCTAGCTACCTCGCGATTGGCCATATCTTTCCGACGCCTACCAAAGAGATGCCGACGCCACCTCAAGGGGTTGCGCAATTGGCTGAACACGTAAAAACCGTTGCAAACCGTTATCCGACAGTGGCTATTGGTGGTATCGACCTGAGTAATGTCGAGCATGTATGGGCGACGGGTGTCAGCAGTATTGCGGTAGTGAGAGCGATTACGCATGCCGATGACTTAGCAAGTGTTGTTGCTGCATTCGATCAAAAACTGACGCGATAACAGGAGTCGCCATCATGCTCACTGATCAGGCATTTATGCGCTATAACCGGCAAATTCGGTTACCTGAAGTTGATGAACAAGGCCAACTTGCTTTAGAGAAAAGCCGGGTTCTGATCATTGGTGCCGGCGGATTAGGCTCGCCTGCAGCACTCTATCTTGCGGGTGCCGGTGTTGGCAACATTGTGATTGCCGATGGCGACACGATAGATGCATCTAACTTACAACGCCAAGTGATCTACCGTGATGCCGATCAGGGTAAGAGCAAGGCGGCAACTGCGGCGAAAGCGATGCTGGCATTGAACCCGCTCATCAAAGTACGCGCTGTTGACGCTGCTTTAAATGAACAGCGGCTAAGCATTGAAATCAGCATGGCGGATGTGATCTTGGATTGCAGTGATAACTTCGCGACACGTCATGCTGTGAATCGGGCGTGTTTTTTGCACCGGAAAGTCTTGATTTCAGGGGCTGCGATTCGTTGGCAGGGGCAGCTAATGCCTTTTGATTTTCGACAGCAACAGGGCCCTTGTTATCATTGCCTCGTTCCAGAGGGTGGAGCAGAAGAGCCTCAGAACTGCAGTACATCCGGGATCGCTGGGCCTGTTGTCGGTATTATGGGCACAATGCAAGCGTTAGAAGCGGTCAAGGTGATTACGCAAGCTGGTGAGCCTGCGTTTGGAATGCTCAAACAGTTTGATGGCTTAAGCCTTGATTGGCAAAGCTTTCGTTTACCCGTTAACCCACAGTGTACTGTCTGTGGCAACGCAACTTAGATATTCGTTCCTCAATGTTCCGTGAGTAGTAAGGACAACGTATGACCCAGTGTGTGGTGCACGTTAATGATAAGCCGCTAACGATTGCGGCTAATGCCAGTGTCGAAGCGCTGGTTGCTCAACTCGAGCTGCCTCAAGGTGCCGCTGCGGTTGCGGTAAACCAAGAGATTATCGCCCGTGAAAAATGGCCTGAAACCATTTTGAACGAGGGTGACCAAATTGCACTCTTTCAAGCTATCGCAGGGGGTTAAGCATGCTAACGATTGCCAATAAAACGTTTCAATCTCGCCTTTTTACTGGTACGGGTAAGTATGCAAACCGTCATGCTATGGCAGACTCAATCATCGCATCTGGCTCCGAGCTGGTGACAATGGCGCTGAAGCGCGTTGATATCGATGCTCGCGATGATGACATTCTCTCTCCGCTGCGTGAAGCCGGTGTGAATTTACTGCCCAACACGTCGGGCGCCAAGAATGCCAAAGAAGCGATCTTTGCTGCTCAATTAGCGCGTGAGGCGCTGGGGACGAACTGGCTCAAGCTAGAGATTCACCCTGATCCTAAGTATTTAATGCCTGACCCGATCGAGACGCTGGCGGCGGCGGAGTCCTTAGTGAAGGAAGGCTTCATTGTCTTACCCTACTGTCATGCTGACCCTGTGCTGTGTAAGCGTTTAGAGGAAGTGGGCTGTGCGGCAGTGATGCCATTAGGCGCGCCAATTGGTTCTAACAAAGGACTAGCGAGCCGCGACTTTTTAGAGATTATCATTGACCAAGCGAATGTCCCTGTGATCGTGGATGCTGGTATTGGTGCGCCTTCACATGCTGCGGAAGCGATGGAAATGGGCGCTGATGCGGTATTAGTGAACACGGCGATTGCCGCGGCCGCTGACCCTATCGCGATGGGGAAAGCGTTTAAGCTGGCTGTTGAAAGTGGCCGCATGGCCTTTGAGGCTGGATTGGCAGGTACAGTGAACCACGCAATCGCATCAAGCCCATTGACGGCATTTTTGGACTAAACCCATGACTTTTTCAGAGCACTTTGAACGCATGGACTGGGACGACATTCGAATGTCGATCTACAGTAAAACGGCGCAAGATGTCGAGAAAGCGTTGCGTAAGCCGAAGCGTGATCTTGAAGACTTTAAGGCGTTGATCTCCCCTGCGGCCGAGCCCTACCTTGAGCAGATGGCGCAGCTGTCAGCAGCGTTAACCCGTAAGCGTTTTGGTAATACGATTGGCTTCTACGTCCCTTTGTATCTTTCGAACCTATGTGCCAATGCCTGTACTTACTGCGGTTTTTCAATGGAAAACCGCATTAAGCGCCGCACGCTGGATCTTGAGGAAGTAGAGCGGGAGTGTGAAGCGATAAAACGCCTCAACTTTGACAATATCCTACTCGTTACCGGAGAGCATGAACGCAAAGTGGGGATGGGGTACTTTCGTGAAGCCGTGCCTGCGATCAAATCCCATTTCAGTTACTTAGCTATGGAAGTACAGCCGCTGGATCAAGATGAGTATGCAGAGCTGAAAACACTGGGGCTGGATGCCGTGATGGTGTATCAGGAGACGTATAATCCGCGGACGTATGGCGAACATCATTTACGAGGCAATAAAACAGACTTCCATTACCGTTTGCAGACGCCGGATCGCCTCGCGCGGGCGGGTATCGATAAAATCGGTATTGGCGCTTTGATCGGTCTTGATGAATGGCGGACCGACTGTTTTTATGTCGCTGCGCACCTTGATTACTTGGAACGCACCTACTGGAAAACGCGCTACTCTATTTCGTTTCCACGGCTCCGCCCCTGCGAGGGTGGGGTAGAAGTGAAATCCGTGATGGATGATCGCCAACTGGTGCAGCTCTTGTGTGCTTATCGTTTGCTGAATCCAGAAGTGGAGTTATCGCTGTCAACGCGAGAATCGCCGAGCTTCCGCGATAACGTTTTGCCTCTCGGTGTAACGACCATGTCGGCTGGTTCAAAAACTCAACCCGGCGGATATGCCGATGACGAACCCGAATTGGAGCAGTTTGCGATCAGTGATGAGCGCAGCGCGGCGCAAGTCGCCCAAGCTGTGCAACAACGTGGTTTCCAAGTGGTTTGGAAAGATTGGCATCATGCCTACTCAGGTAGCGCCTAATCGGAATGGAAAGAAGAAAATGGCCACCGCGTGTGGCCATTTTTGTTTGGGATTAACTCAAGGTTTGCCAGATTAACCCGCCACCTACCGCCGTGAAAAGCGCCCCGCATGCGCCATCAATGTAAGGTACTAACTTCGCTAATAGATGCTGCATCTTTTTCCCGGTCAGCACCCATGCTAAGAAGGCGAACCAGCTAAATGATAGCGCCCACAGCACCGTAATCGCGGTGATTTTTCCGCCGTTGGAGAGATCAGCAGGCACCAAGGTCGACACGAGACTGACAAAAAACACCAGCGCTTTTGGATTGAGAATGTTCGTGGTAAACCCTTTCGTAAACGCCTGCTTTTTGCTCTGTAACAGCTGTTCTTTATCGCCATCAGGGAGTTGAGTGCGCGGTTGACGTAGGCTCATTAACGCGCCAAAGCCGAGCCAGATGAGATAACTACCGCCTGCCAACTGCAGGAGGTTAAAGAGCATTGGCTGATTTGAAACCAGCAGACTGATCCCCGTTAAGCTGAATGTCGAGTGCAGTAAAATACCGATAGAGAGGCCAAAGGCGATCATAATGCCCGTACTACGGCCATAGCGACTGGCATTCTGCACGACCAGCGCAAAGTCGGGACCTGGGCTCATCAGTGCGACAAAATGCACAGTAAAAAGGGTGAACAATGAAGCGATTTCAGTCATAGCGATCTCCTTGTGATGCTATGAGTGTGCCGCAGTGAGATAGCGTTGACTTGTAAAAAAGTGACCCCAGTCACTTAAAAGGGTATGAACGCACGCGCGCTTAGCGGTTGGGTTAGCGCTGCAATTGGCCAGGGGTGATACCAAAAGTTTGCTTAAAGGCTTTCACGAAATGTGCTTGGTCATAAAAACCGACAAGATGGGCCACATCTGTGCTGCGCTCCCCTCGCCGAATTAATTGCATCGCACGCTCCAAACGCAGTCGAGCCAAGTAGGCGTAGGGGGTCATCTGGGTCGATTTTTTAAACTGACGCAAGAGTTGCGTGTGGCTGAGCTGGCAAAGATCGGCAAGCTCATCAAGGGTGATTTTTTCACTTAAATGCGCATCCATAAACTCGCGGATCTGCCCCAGAGAGCGGCTACCTAGCTGATGATGTGTGGGAGATTTTCGCGTGGCGTAGCGGTCGAATAGACTCGAAAACGCATGCCAACTTAAACAATCTTTACCTAAGTTTGAGAAGTTGGCATCGTGCAACACACCATGTAAGTAGCCGAGTTCAGCAAAGAGCGGTTTGTCGTCGATGTTGTGGGCAAGGAACGACAGCGAACGAGTATCAATCCCTGCTTGGTCATGTAACCAATCGGGCTCAATGTCGAAGATTTTAACTTGGTAGCCATCATGGTTCGCCGCTTGACCATCATGGATTTCATCTGGAGGCAATAAGACAACGTGCCCTGGGCCAGCAATATGGCGTGCGCCACGATAAAAGTAGTGTTGGTGCCCGCTGGTGATTAAACCAATGTGGTAATCCAAGTGGTAGTGGCGCTTAAATGCAAACTCAGAGAACTGGGCATCAATGAGGTTGATTGCACTGACATCAGTGACTTGGTGGGTAACCTTATCCATCCTCAGCTCTCCGTTATGAATTTAAGCAGCACGTAATTTACGTTGGCGTCGGGTATGTTTTACCGCGTCAAAGGTAAACAGTGCAAGTGCTAACCAAATAAAACCGAATGTGGAGACATTTTCAGGCTCCAAACGTTCGTCGTAAAGGGTGACTGCGAGAATGAACATCAAACTTGGGCCGATGTATTGGAAAAAGCCCAAGGTGGAAAGGTTGAGTTTAGTTGCCGCCCCAGTAAAGCAGAGCAGAGGAAGGGTCGTGACCACACCTGCTGCCATTAACAGTAGATTGAGTGAGAGTGGGTTCGCGAGCAGGTTGGCGGTACTAGAGGTTGCCATCATCAGATAGCCGAGTGCCAGTGGTAACATGACCGCGGTTTCAATAAATAATCCCTCATGGGCACCGACGCTGACTTTCTTACGCAGCAAACCATAGCATCCAAAGCTACTTGCCAGCACCAGAGATATCCACGGCAGAGAGCCGAAGGTTGCGACCTGAATGGCAACGCCGATAAACGATAAACCCACCGCCGCCCACTGCAACGCGCGCAGTCTTTCATTCAAAAAGACCATACCTAAAATGACATTCAAGATAGGATTAATGAAATAGCCGAGGCTTGCTTCGAGCATATAGTTGTTCGCAACCGACCAGATAAACAATAGCCAGTTTCCACCGACGAGCAGCGCGGACGCGACGAGAAACTTCATCTGGGCAGGATTGCGCAGTATCTGCATGACTTGAGGCCAGGCCTTCATTACAGTCAGTAATAGACCGAGTAAGACAAAAGACCATATCACGCGATGACTCAGGATCTCTGCCGCATCGACATGGGCAATCGCTTTAAAGTAAATAGGGGCAATACCCCACATGGTGTAGGCGGAAATGGCCAGTACTACACCACGACGAGTCTGTTGTTGTTGGTTCATTACAGCTGATCTCTAACGGTATCGCTGCAAAAAAGAAGAGAAAAAAACGGATTGCAGCGGATTGAGCAGTATATACCCAATTATTGCAAAGCGGCAGTAGTGAGAAGCATTTACTGGTATCTAGATTCAAGCCATCTCGACACGCAAGATTGAAAGTCAGGCCTGTGTACCGAGTTCAGACAAAAGTAATGTGGTTATTGGCTGTACAAAGATTGGCAGCAAAGGTTGGTGAGAGACAGGGAAGCGGTTAAAATGGCCGACCTTCAAAGCGAGAGATAAACGAAATGAGTGAAGCGGCTTTAGCCATGAGTGATGCCCCAACCCCTCAGCAAGTGCTGGAGGAGGTCTTTGGCTACGATTCATTTCGTGATGGACAGGCGGATGTCATTGAGGCTGCTGTTGAAGGTCGCGACTGCCTTGTGATTATGCCGACAGGTGGCGGTAAGTCGTTGTGTTACCAAGTGCCTGCTTTGGTCAGGCGTGGACTTACCTTAGTCATTTCTCCCCTCATCTCATTGATGAAAGACCAAGTTGATCAGCTACGTGCAAACGGTGTGGCGGCTGCTTGTATTAACTCGACGATGGCGCGGGAAGAACTCATTGATACCTTTAACGCCATGTACAACGGTGAGTTGAAGCTGGTCTATGTTTCGCCAGAGCGGGTGTTAATGCCCGACTTTATTGATCACCTTTATCAACTCCCTCTCTCCTTAATTGCGGTGGATGAAGCCCATTGTATCTCGCAATGGGGGCATGACTTCCGCCCGGAATACGCCGCTTTGGGGCGTATTCGCGAGCACTTTCAGCAGGTGCCTGTGATGGCCTTGACGGCCACTGCGGATGAAGCGACACGGGGGGATATTTTACATCGCTTGTCGATGAAAGACCCACTCGTCCACATGGGCAGTTTCGATCGTCCCAATATTCGTTATAACTTGGTTGAGAAGCACAAACCGCTGGCGCAGCTTGTTCGCTATGTCACTAACTTGCGGGGCCAGTGCGGCATCATTTACTGCAATTCGCGTAAGCGTGTCGAGCAACTCACCGAAAAGCTCTGTGATAACCATGTTCGTGCGGCGGCATACCATGCAGGGCTGGAAAACACAGAGCGCCAACGGGTACAAGAAGCCTTCCAACGCGATGATCTGCACGTTGTCGTGGCAACCGTTGCCTTCGGGATGGGTATCAATAAACCTAATGTTCGCTATGTGGTGCATTACGATATTCCGCGTAATATTGAATCTTACTATCAGGAAACAGGGCGTGCAGGGCGAGATGGTCTACCCGCTGAAGCCATGATGTTGTATGACCCTTCCGATTTGGCATGGTTGCGCCGTATGCTCGACGAAAAAGAAGAGGGCGCGCAAAAGCAAATTGAAAGCCATAAGCTCAATGCGATGGGGGCATTTGCCGAAGCGCAAACTTGCCGTCGTCAGGTATTACTGAACTATTTTGGTGAGTTCCGTGAAGAGCCTTGTGGTAATTGCGACATCTGCCTTGACCCACCTAAAAAGTTTGATGGGGTCGAAGTGGCTCAGAAAGCGCTCTCTTGTGTTTATCGCGTGAATCAAAGCTTCGGTATTGGGTACGTTGTTGACGTACTGCGTGGCATGTCGAACCAGCGAGTGAGAGATCATGGCCATGAAAAGCTGACGACATATGGCATCGGGCGCGAACATAGCCATGAGTACTGGGTCAGTATTTTGCGTCAGTTGATTCATCGCGGCTTCTTGGTGCAGAACATCACCCGTAGTTCGACATTGCAACTCACCGAAGAAGCGCGTCCCTTATTGCGAGGGGAGATGCCTCTGGAGCTTGCGGTACCGAGACTCGATCTCACTGCACGTAGTCGCAAGCAAGATAAGTTGGCAATACGCCACTATGACAAAAAACTCTTCGCGAAACTGCGTCAGCTCCGCAAGCAAATTGCCGATGATGAGAATATTCCACCCTATGTTGTCTTCAATGATGCTAGCCTGATGGAAATGGCAGAGATGTTACCGACCTCGCCGGGAGAGATGCTCGCGGTGAACGGTGTCGGACAACGTAAGTTAGAGAAGTTTGGCGATCAGTTTTTAGATGTGATCGAAGCGCACCTTATTCAAAGTGCAGAATAAAAAAAACCGGACGAAGGTCCGGTTAAATACACGCGAGTAGCGTGATAAATAGCTTGCGTAACGGTGCGTTATGCACCTCTTGCCGCACACGGGACAGACGGTGCGAACGCTTACCATCAGACCATGTTTCTCCGTGCTACGGTAGGCTAAACACACGCTTTGATACCCTCCGCAACACCCGCTTACAATCTAGGATGTGAATGATGATTTCTCTATACGCCTTTTATCCAGAAACTCGCACATTGGTTTTACGTACCCCTGAATTTGATGTGGACTCATTCCCTACGCTGGGCAAAGAGATCGTTGCCCAGTTAGGATGTCGAATTCTTGAACAGCAGCAAGACAGTGATATGCATTTGTGGCTGTTGGATTTTAAAGGTACCCACTTAATGCTTAAGAGCGAAGGCTACAGTCAAAGTTGTTGGTTGGAGGCATTGAGCAAGGAGGATGAGGAAGTCCTGATGTTTCTCGCTAATTGGCTAAAATAGGCTGGGGGATTGAAAGTAACCATTCAATAAGTAGTGGGAATTTTTATCCAGTTTTGTATAATCGCCGCCCTCTGCATAATATACTCAAACCACCTCAAGATGCAGGATTCAGAAGCGGCCTAGCGCGTCGAGTTCAAGGCAAAGGGGTGAAGGAATGGATTTCCCTTTCAAACACCTTTAACGCAGAAATCGGGGCGCTAGTCGCTTCCCGAAGGGCGAGTTTCTAGGCTCGCCACCGTCGTTACTGTTTTTTGATTTAGTCCACTAGATCTTCAAAACAGTGCCTTGTTGACAAGCCTAGAAACTCTCGCTGAACAAGCATCTTGAGGCGGTTTGAGTATACTTGATAGCAGAGCCGTGCTGCGGTGAGAAGACAGCACGCCAAAACAGTTTTTTATTTGGGTTCCCTCACCCCCAATTAACAAAAAGGTCTCTGTATGACGACGCATTTTTCTGCCGCGCAACAGCGTCAGGCCCTATTGTGGTTAGTGAGCTTTCACTTACTGATCATTGCTTCAAGTAACTACCTTGTGCAGTTGCCCTTTACGATATTCGGTTTGCACACCACTTGGGGGGCGTTTACCTTCCCATTCATCTTTCTGGCAACAGACTTAACGGTCCGTATTTTTGGTGCGCCACTCGCGCGACGTATTATCGGTGTGGTTATGCTACCGGCATTGATACTGTCTTACACCTTGTCGGTGGTGTTCTATAACGGTGAGTATCAAGGCTTCGCACCGTTAAGTGAGTTTAATCTGTTTGTTGCGCGTATTGCCGTGGCGAGTTTTATGGCATATCTGTTGGGACAGATTTTAGATGTGCAGATTTTCAACCGCTTACGTGAGAACAAAGCTTGGTGGGTTGCGCCAACATGCTCAACATTGCTGGGGAATGCATTGGATACATTGGCATTCTTCGGTATCGCTTTTTATAACAGTCCAGATGCTTTTATGGCTGAGCACTGGGTAGAAATCGCACTTGTCGATTACGGTTTTAAGATCCTTATCAGTTTGGGCCTGTTTGTCCCGCTTTATGGTGTGCTATTGAATTTTCTGGTCAAGAAGCTTACCGCGGTGCGTCAACCATTGCAGTCTCAGCAAGTGTGACCGACAATAAAAGGGTTGTTTGAGTGAAAAGGAAACCGGCTGAGGCCGGTTTTTTGTTTCTTGTTCTTCATGTTAGGTAACGTCTTAGGAGTGATGATGATTCGAGTCACTGAATGCCACGTTGATCAAGCGGCGACAGCATTAACCTTGATCCCAGAATTAGGTGAAGAAACGGCAGCGAGTTTAGCGGCTCGGATTGCTGATAAACCTGCACTGTTGTTGATCGCTTACTGCCATGATGAGATAGCTGGCGTGAAGCTTGGGTATGCGGAAAACAGCACAACCTTTTACAGCTGGCTAGGAGGCGTCGCGCCAGATCATCGTGGTAAAGGGGTTGCGCAGCTACTGCTCGAAGTGCAAGAGAAGTGGGTTGTTGAACAAGGTTATCAAGCTCTCACTGTAAAATCTCAGAACCGTTACCCTGCAATGTTGCGCTTATTATTGCGAAACGGCTATGTCATTACACACTGTGAGGTCAAAGAGCGGGTGGAATTTAACCGAATTTACTTCAGCAAATCAATAATTTAAAAGAAAATGAAAATTATTCTCAATTAGTGCTTGCATATTAAATGAGAATGCTTATTATTAACCCTGTCCTGAGGGGGAAACCTCACCAAGGTGAGGCGGCTCTGAAGGCACGACATTGCTCACATTGCTTCCAGTGTAATTCAGCATTGGCTGATAAGGATATCGCCGCTAGGCTGTTATCGTTGCTCATATGCTGAGCGGCATCTCAAAATAGGGATGCCGCTTTTTTCTTTCTGGCGTATGGAAAATCGCCCCACGCCCTTTTATACCGAACCTTAGGCGCTAGTTACGCCAACGCCACCAGTTTTTCTACCAATTTACTGATTCCTGTTTGTGCTTCTTTAATGCTACCAGCCAGCATGTAGGCGGGTGAACTCAGCAAGCGTCGGCTTTGGTCTAAGACAAAATCGTTGACGGGACAGGCGACATGCTCGCCACCTAGCTGAGTAAATGCGCCAACAGCCTCATCGTCATCGTTGCCCAACGTCGCTTTTACACCGGGTCCATAAATCAAGGGGAGGAGCGCCGGTGCGATGCAGAGATAACCGGCGGGTTTTTCTGCACTGGCAAAGGCTTTCGTCGCACGTTTGAAGTCGGGGTCAAGCTGGCACTCAGCACCTTTAAAGGCAAAGTCGGAGAGGTTTTTAGCCACGCCGAATCCACCTGGCACAAGCAGAGCATCGTAGTCATTGGCATCAAGTGTCGAAAGTGGTGCAATGCTCCCTCGCACTAAGCGACCCGCCTCAACCATGACATTGCGAGGCTCTGCGATTTCCTCTCCGCTGTGATGATTGAGTACATGATGCTGCGTTTTATCGGGTGCAAAACAGTCCCATTTGGCGTCTTGCTGCTCGATAGCGAGTAAGCTGAGTATGACCTCATTGCACTCCGCACCATCAAATACTCCGCAACCGGACAAAATTACGGCGATCTTTTTCATATCTGACTCCTTGTCTCTGCTATTTTTAATGAGTTTAGATCATGCTTGATTGAGCGACATGTTAACTTTTTCCACATTAATTGATCATCTTTCGATCTGAGATCGAGCAAAAGGCGATCTTGCAAATTTATGATTATATTGAGTTTTATATGCTCTGGGGTTGCTGGTGTCTGAAAGGATCTTTTCATCTAAAATAAATACACACATACTTATCCACAGGGTGGTGTGCGATTTATGTCTGACAAATCTTCGTGATCACTTAACAGTAAATTGATCTCGTGGCATCCTAGACACCATTCTAAAAACCTAAGGAATTCTCCTCACCATGGCCTCTATCCCAGAAAAGCCGCTCATTCTGATTGACGGTTCATCTTATCTTTATCGTGCTTATCATGCTGCGCCCAACTTCACTAATGCTGACGGTGAGCCGACAGGGGCGGTGTATGGCGTCATTAATATGATAAAAAGCCTGCTTCGTCAGGTAGAAACCGATCATATTGCGGTTATTTTTGATGCGAAGGGTAAGACATTTCGCGATGACATTTATCCTGAGTACAAGGCGAATCGACCGCCTATGCCGGATGATCTTCGTAGCCAAATTGAGCCATTACACGCATTGATCAAAGCGATGGGGTTACCTTTGATCGCGATTGAAGGGGTAGAAGCCGATGACGTGATTGGTACGTTAGCCACCCAAGCCTCTAAAGCCGGGATGCCAGTACTGATTTCGACAGGTGATAAAGACATGGCGCAGCTGGTGGATGAGAATGTCACCCTGATCAACACCATGACCAATGTAATAATGGATCCACAAGGTGTTGTGGATAAGTTTGAGATTGGCCCTGAACTGATCATCGACTACCTTGCGCTGATGGGAGATAAGGTCGATAACATTCCAGGTGTGCCGGGTGTCGGTGAGAAGACAGCGAAAGCGCTACTTCAAGGCATCGGTAGCCTTGATGAGATCTATGCCAATTTAGATGCGATTGCGCCTCTTGGGTTCCGTGGTTCAAAGACCATGGCGAAGAAATTAGTCGAGCACAAAGAGAATGCCTACCTTTCTTACACCTTAGCCACAATCAAGTTGGACGTCCCTTTGGACTTAGCGCCCGAGCAGCTTGTGAAAGGGGACACGGATACGGACACCTTGATGTCACTCTACACCAAACTGGCCTTTAAGCGCTGGATTGATGAGTTAAAACGTGGCGGAAGTGAAACTACCGTATCAGCAACAGCTGACGCGAGCGAGGATGAAGAAGAGATTGAGATTGCCGCGATTGATCGCAGCGGCTACGAGATTGTTCTGACAGAAGCGGCGTTCAACGCTTGGCTTGAAACGCTAGAGAAAGCCGATGTGGTGGCCTTCGATACCGAGACCGACGGCCTCGACTACATGACGGCGAACTTGGTCGGTGTCTCTTTCGCTGTAGAAGAGGGGAAAGCGGCGTATGTCCCGGTTGCTCACGATTATCTCGATGCGCCAGCACAACTCGATCGCGACTGGGTACTTGAAAAGCTTAAGCCACTTCTAGAAAGTCCGACAAAAGCAAAAGTGGGCCAGAATCTAAAATTTGATGCGAGTATCCTGGCGCGTTATGACATTGCGATGGCGGGGATTCGTTACGACACCATGCTGGCTTCTTATGTCTTTAATAGCGTCAATGGTCGTCATGATATGGACAGTTTGGCGCAGCGTTATCTAAATCACAATACGATTGGATTTGAAGAAATCGCAGGTAAAGGCAAAAAGCAGTTAACGTTTAACCAGATCGATTTAGATGTGGCGGGGCCTTATGCCGCTGAAGATGCTGACGTAACATTGCGTCTTCATAATGTGTTAGATAAAAAATTGTCAGCAACACCATCATTACGCACTGTCTATGATGACATTGAAGTGCCGCTGGTGCCTGTGTTGTCGAAAATGGAACGTACTGGTGTCTTGATTGATTCTGCCAAGCTACTTGAGCAGTCCGCGCAGTTAGATACGCGTTTAAAAGAGCTTGAGAAAGAGGCTTACGACATCGCGGGTGAAGAATTTAATTTGAGTTCGCCCAAACAGCTACAGGCTATCTTGTTCGAGAAGATGGGGCTGCCTGTGCTGAAGAAAACGCCATCAGGTACACCCTCAACAAATGAAGAAGTGTTGCAAGAACTCGCGTTAGATTATCCATTACCTAAGTGTATTCTTGAGTACCGTGGCTTGGCGAAGCTGAAGTCGACGTATACCGACAAGCTGCCGAAGATGGTTAATCCAGCAACCAAACGAGTGCATACCTCTTACCACCAAGCGGTAACCGCTACAGGGCGTTTATCTTCGACCGATCCAAACCTGCAGAATATCCCGATCCGTAATCAAGAAGGACGCCGCATTCGTCAGGCGTTCGTTGCGCCTGAGGGTTACAAAGTACTGGCTGTCGACTACTCGCAAATTGAACTGCGTATCATGGCACACCTTTCTGGTGACCAAGCCCTGCTTGATGCATTTGCTCATGGCAAAGATATTCACTCAGCGACCGCAGCGGAAGTGATGGGGGTGGATATTGCTGAAGTCTCAAGTGAACAGCGTCGTCGTGCGAAAGCGATTAACTTTGGTTTGATTTACGGCATGAGAGCTTTTGGACTTGCTAAGCAGCTGGGCATTCCTCGCGGAGAAGCGCAGGATTACATGAATACTTACTTCCAGCGTTATCCTGGCGTGATGGAATACATGGAGCGAACGCGTACGCAAGCAACGGAGACGGGTTATGTTGAAACCCTATTTGGTCGTCGTCTCTACCTGCCAGAAATTAAGTCACGTAACGGTATGCGCCGTAAGGCGGCAGAGCGTGCAGCGATCAATGCACCGATGCAGGGTACCGCCGCTGATATCATCAAGAAGGCGATGATCCTTGTTGCTGAGTGGGTCGATCAGCAGGGTGACGACGTACGGATGCTGATGCAAGTTCACGATGAACTGGTGTTTGAAGTTAGGGAAGAGAAGCTGCTTGATATCGAAGCGAAGATCTGTGAGATCATGGCTTCCGCAGCGAATTTGGATGTGCCATTGGTCGCTGAAGCGGGTCATGGCGACAGCTGGGATGAAGCACATTAACCTACAGTTTGCCATATAAAACAGAAGTTTATCTTAACTAAAAAGCGCCGTCGTATGATGGCGCTTTTTATTTTTCGCCTTGAAATATTATTGCTATGTGACATTGGTGTTGCTGTGTCGATTAGATTGGCGAATAAATGAAAAAAAACTACATAAATGACTTTCAATTTCTGAGCAGTTGTTATACATTAATTGGCGTAGGGTACAGAGGTAAGATGTTCTATCTTTCAGACCTTTTGTTTCACGTTATTGGATTTGGCTGATTCAGCCGCCCCAGTTCTATGAACTGGGGCGTTTTTTATTGCGCCAAAGAAAAGTCTATTCCCATCACACTTCTTCTAAAAAACCTTTTCAAAAAAAGATCACCATCACTTTTTAATGGTGGTTTTTTAGAGCTATTACTTTAAAGTGCGCAAATTATAAGTATACTGAATATTGCTTCTTGTTCTTGCCGCTGCGTGATCACTGTCTATTTACGGTGAGAGCGCCGCCGCAAATATCTACTCAGCCGAGCCCCATAGTGGTCTCGGCTTTTTTTTGTTTTTAAGGTACTAGAATGTAATTTTATTCCAGAATTTGTCCGTTTTTCTGTATCTGGTGATCATAAGCGCTGCGTAATCATGCAGTGAAGAAGGTTTTCGTTGATCTAAGGTGTGTGGTGTTTTCAGTACGCAGTCAGAAACAGAGATAGGAAGAGGGAAAGTAAGGAGAAAAATCAGAGGAAGTAGAGCAAGCTAACATCTCGCAACATTCACAGCACAAAAAACTTGCTTCCAGCAGGTAAATAAATGATCATTTAATAACAATTACAATAAGAAACCTCCTAATTTCTCTCCCGTTGCCCCACCCTAAGGTGGGGTTTTTTGTTTCTATGTTACGGTGAGTACGATTATTAGCTCGCTTCAGAGCCGCTATCTACGTCAGATTGCTCATCTTCATCGACAAATTCTACGTGTTCAAAAAACCACGCATTCAGTTTGCGATGCACGGCATCAACACCGACACCTTTCAATGAGGAAAAGGCTTCTACTTGTATGTCGCCTTCGATATCAGCCAGTGCTTTGCGCACTTTCAATACGGTTGATTTGCGCGCGCCCTGCTTGAGTTTGTCGGCTTTCGTTAGCAGGACTAAAACCGGTAAACCGCTGTCGACAGCCCAGTCGATCATTTGTTGGTCAAGATCTTTAAGCGGATGGCGGATATCCATCAATACCACTAAGCCGATCAGGGTTTCTCGCTTCTGAAGGTATTCCCCTAACGATTTCTGCCACTTCTTCTTCATTTCTAAAGGAACTTGGGCATAGCCATAACCGGGAAGGTCGATCAGATTGCAGCCTTCTTCAACTTCAAACATGTTGATGAGCTGTGTTCGGCCAGGCGTTTTACTCGTACGCGCTAAACTTTTCTGGTCCGTTAGGCGATTGAGGGCGCTCGATTTACCTGCGTTGGAGCGGCCAGCAAACGCAATCTCAACCCCTGAATCGACCGGAAGGTGACGGATATCCGGCGCACTAATAATAAATTTTGTCTTTCTGTAGTTGAGAGTTTGATTCACTGTTAACTCCGTCATGTCTTTGTGTAGTCGTTTGATTACTTTTATGTAAAAGGGTGTAAACTGTACAAGTGCTCAGCAATTGGTCAGCCATTATACCATGATGCAGGGCGATGGATGTGGTACTGGAAGCATTGATATAATTATAAATGGAATGTCATGAAGAAATTAGCGCTGATATTGGCTCTTGCTGCATCGCACTCGGTGCTGGCTGCAGGAGACATAGAGTCAGGCAAAGCTTTAGCAACCTCGAAAACGTGCGTTGCCTGTCACGGTAGTGATGGTGTAAGCCTGATTCCTGAAAATCCGAACCTTGCTGGTCAACATGAGAACTATTTGGCTAAGCAGTTACATGAATTCAAACTCGGCATGAGCAGTGGTGGCAAGGAAGGGCGAGTAAATGCGGTGATGGGGGGAATGTCGATTGGTTTGAGCGATCAAGACATTGCTGATCTCGCGGCTTTTTATGCAAGCCTAACGCCACCAGACGGCACGACGCCAGAATCTTCAGTCGAGGTAGGACACCAACTCTATTACGCTGGTGATCCAGAGCGAGGCCTTGCTGCGTGTACTGCGTGTCACGGCCCTCGGGGTAATGGTACCGCATCGTCCGGTTTTCCACGTATTTCAGGGCAGCATGCGGATTATATCAAAGCGCAGCTCATGCAATTCCGAGCGGGTGAGCGCGCCAATGACATGAATGAAATGATGCGTTCAGTCGCGATAAAATTAACCGATGAAGAGATAGAAGCACTGGCAGGCTATCTTGGTGGTTTGCACTGATGTAACGGCGACAAGAAATCTGAACAAAAAGAAAGCGGGGCTGGTGGACAGCGCCGCTTTTTTATTCGCGGTGGATCTGGTACATTCCCGCCACTGCACCAAATGAGGTATTGAGATGCACACCTGTCCTCTCTGTGAGGCGGCTGACGTCGCACACTATCATCAAGATGCTCGCCGTGATTATTTTCAGTGTCAGCAATGTTCATTGATTTTTGCTGATCCAGATAAACGGCTGGATCCTGCGATGGAAAAAGAGGTCTATGATCAACACGAAAACAACAGTGAAGATCTCGGTTATCGACGCTTTTTATCCCGAGTGGCCACTCCGCTTTTGGATAAACTGCCAGCAGAGTCATTAAAGGGGCTCGATTTTGGTAGTGGGCCCGGACCCACTTTGTCGGTAATGATGTCAGAAGCAGGGCATCAGGTTGCGATATACGACCCGTACTTTGCGCCAGATCGCTCGGTGCTGGCACAAACGTATGACTTTATTACTTGTACTGAGGCGATTGAGCATTTCTATACGCCTTATCAAGAGTGGCAACAACTGCTTGGTATGTTAAAGCCCGGTGGCTGGCTTGGTATTATGACGAAGCTCGCACTGGATTATGATGCCTTTGCACGTTGGCACTATAAGAATGACCCGACCCACGTCAGCTTCTTTAGCCAAGCGACGTTCAGTTATCTGGCTGAGCGAGATGGTTTAGACGTTGAGTTTGTTGGAAATGATGTAATTTTGCTGAGGAAACCCCAGTAATGTCACGTAAGAAAAAGACACGCAAGCTTGGCGCAGAAGGCCCAGCTCAATTTGTAGAAAAATCTGTTTCTCAGAAAGACCAAGATGGTCTAGTGCGTAAGAAAGCGCGTAAACGTAAAGGGCTGAAAGCAGGTAGCCGTCACTCAGCGGAAGAAGTGACCCAACTGAAGGCACAAGGCCAAAAGCGTGACCCACGTTTAGGCAGCAAGAAGCCGATCCCTTTGGTGATTGAAGACAAGCCGCATCCAAAATCAAACGAAGCGAAGCGCCAACGTAAGCTAAGTGCAGAGCAAGAGTTGATGCAGTTAGAGAATGATGCACAACTGAATGCATTGCTTGATCGCATTGAGGAAGGTGAAAACTTAGGGGCTGGCCTACAGAAATCTGTGGATGAAAAACTGGATCGCATCGAGCAACTCATGGCGCAACTGGGCCTGCTTGAGGACGCGCCGGAAGAGGAAAGCGAAGACGAGTTTTTCCCATCAGCACCGTTGACTGATGAAGAACGATTCGAGCAGTTTAATCAACTTGATGTGGATGACTTCGACAAGGAGTAAACGCAATGCCGACATGGTTATGGATTACAGGTTGCATCGTTGTCGCTGTGCTCGCGGGATACGCGGGCATGCTGCTGGCGAAGTTGCACCAGCAAACAAAGCGCCAAGCCGCAATGGAAGAGAAAGCCATTGGGCAGCGTAATTTTAAGCTGTTTGACAGTATCTTCATTATTGCCCATGCCGGTCGAGAAGCGCAGTGCGATTTGTCGGAAGCTTCCATTCGTTTAGGCGTCCTGTTTGATTTGGTCCAAGGCGATTTACGTATCGATTTTGCTGAGGCTTATCCGAACTTGAACACCTTGTATGAGGGTGTGCGTGACATGCCCCGTGGCGATGCGCGTAAAGCGCAGCCGAAGAAAGAACGGATGCGAAATGATGTGACTCGGATGAAGTTAGAAGCGGAGTTACAAGACAGCATTCACGAAGAGTTGAATGTGATTCTCGCTCGACGTGAAGAGACGATGGCGCAGTTGGCACCGTTTGCCGCGTAATCATTGCACGTCGCCAATCTACAAATTCGCGATATTTGGTCACAGTCGGTTACACAGGGCGTGATCCTAAAGGTCTACAGAGTGTGAGGTTTATGGCACACTGTAGGCCTTTTTTCGTAACTGAACGCGCGTGTATGGATATCGCAAACATTGAATGGGATCAGGCTCTGATTGAGAAGTACAACTACTCTGGTCCACGTTATACCTCTTACCCAACCGCTCTAGAGTTCTCTACCGACTTTATGGCGGAGCAGTTTGATACAGAGTGCCAGCGCTATCCCGAGCGTCCATTATCTTTGTATCTGCATATCCCCTTTTGCCATCAGCTTTGTTACTACTGTGGTTGTAATAAAGTGGTGACACGTCATCGCCATAAAGCAGATCACTACCTTGACGCGCTAAGCAGAGAGATTGATTTACGCGCCACACAATTAGGCCAGCGTTCAGTCACCCAAATTCACTTGGGCGGTGGTACACCGACGTTTCTCGACGCGGTGCAGATCAGCCGTTTAATGGGGCAATTGCGCCAGCGCTTTCGCATTCAACCTGATGCTGAAATCAGTATTGAAATCGATCCGCGTGAGATTGAGTTAGAGATGCTCGACCATCTGCGCCAAGAAGGGTTTAACCGCATCAGTATTGGCGTACAAGACTTCGATAAAACTGTACAAGCGCGTATCAACCGTACGCAAGATGAGCAGTTTATTCGAGACATGGTCGCCCGCGCCAAGACCTTGGGTTTTCGTTCGACGAACCTCGATCTTATCTATGGGTTACCAATGCAAACCGCGAGCTCGTTTGCTGAGACGTTATCGCAAGTACTGACATTGGATCCGGGGCGTTTGTCTGTGTTCAATTACGCCCACATGCCACGTATGTTTGCTGCGCAGCGTAAGTTGAAGGATGAAGAAATGCCGGGTGCGACAGAAAAGCTGGCTATCTTACAGCAGACCATTCAAACGCTGACAAAGGCTGGCTATCAGTTTATTGGTATGGACCATTTTGCTAAGCCAGAGGATAAGCTCGCTGTCGCGCAGCGTGAAGGTGTACTGCATCGAAATTTCCAAGGTTATACCACGCAGGGTGAGTGTGACTTGCTGGGCTTGGGTGTCTCTGCGATTTCGATGCTTGGCGATAGCTACAGCCAAAACCAGAAAGAGTTGAAGCATTACTACGCTGATGTCGAATCTCATCAGCACGCGCTCTGGCGAGGTGTGTCGCTGGATGAGGATGATAAGTTGCGCCGAGAAGTGATCAAATCGTTGATTTGTAACTTCCAACTGGATATTGCTCAGATTGAGACTGAGTTTGGTATCGAGGTTAAAGACTACTTTGCAGAAGACTTAGCGCTGTTACAGACGTTTATTGATGATGGGTTAGTGGTGATGACTGAGCAGTACATTGAGGTTGCGCCGAAGGGACGTTTACTGATCCGCAATATCTGTATGTGTTTCGATAAATACCTGCGTAAACAGGCGCGTCAGCAGCAGTTTTCACGCGTCATATAATGAACGCTATCATGCAAAGGAATTAAAAGAGGCGCTCATTGAGCGCCTCTTTGCTAACGGTGTGATGTCATCCTTGCCATCAGCACTCACGATGTCGGGCTTACCAGCCTGTCATTGTGATGGCGGCTACCAAGGCAAGTGTCCCCGCCACTAAGTGATTCGGGCTCGCCATTGCGGCCTCACTGATCGCTGGGGCTTGCGTTGATAATGAAAATAATCCCTCTAGCATGGGTATTCTCCGGCTGTGCGTGAAGACGACATCAGGCGCATCGAAATGCGCCTGATGAAAATAAAGCAATATTGTAAACGGCTTTATTGTGCCACAAAACAGAGGTTAAAAACTGAGATCGGTCAATTATTCATCGTTTTGTGTCTAGGGAAATGTCAACTAGCGAGCGGCAGCCATCTTTCGAAGCGCTTGTTTCTCGCTTTCAGATAAAAAGGCCATATCAACGCCATTCAGCAGACATTGACGGATATCAGCGTCAGACAGTCCGGCTTTTGGCGCCATGACTTCAAGCTCATGCGGTAATTCAATGCCTTCAACGGCAGGATCATCCGTGTTTAGGCTGACACGAATACCATGACTTAAGAATTGACGGATCGGGTGTGCGTCTAAGCTTGCCACTGTGCTGGTTTGCAAGTTAGATGTCAGGCAGGACTCGATACCAATTTTTTGCTCAGCAAGGTAATCCATCAAAGCGGGATCTTCGATGGCTTTTACACCATGACCGATACGCTCGGCACCCAGTTCTTTAATGGCTTGCCACATACTTTCTGCACCCGCAGCTTCACCCGCATGCACGGTAACGCGTAAGCCTGCATCACGCACCTGTTTGAAGTGTGAAACGAACTGTGTACCAGGCTGACCGAGTTCGTCACCGGCTAAATCAATCGCTACAAGGTGATCTTTTTGGGTCAGTAGGCCGTCGAGTTCTTTCTGGCAAGCATCAATACCAAATGTGCGGCTCATGATACCGATAAGGTTTGTTTTCACGCCAAAATCGCGGCTACCCGCCTGAACACCATCAACCACGGCTTCAACAACACCCGCAACAGGTAAGTTGTGCTTCATTGCCATGTAGTAGGGTGAGAAGCGAAGTTCTGCATAATCAATGCTCGCGTTGAGCGCATCCTGCACGTTTTCGTAAGCAATGCGGCGACATGCCTCTAAGTCGCCCAATACCGCAACCCCCCAATCTAGTTTTGAGAGGAAAGCCACCAAACTGGGCTCGTTTTCTACCACTTGTACGTGAGGGCGTAAGGCTTCTAAGTTATCGGCAGGAAGCGCAATACCAAATTGCTGACCAAGTTCAAGAATGGTCTGACTGCGAACATTGCCATCAAGGTGGCGATGCAGGTCAGTGATAGGGAGGTCTTTGTAGTTCATCGTTGTGCTTCCTTTATACCAACTAGGGATTGGCGCCTGAGTATAGATAAACTGTAGTGATAAATCAGCGGCTTTGGGCTTACATTTGGTCGTTATACGGAGATATTCTGCCAATGTTTACTTTAAGTGTTGGCCATTGAGAGAGAGGTAGCGGCTTACTGTAGAGGAAGCCTTGCGCGTTATGACACCCCAGTTTATTCAGTAATGCGGCTTGTGCAGGGGTTTCTACCCCCTCGGCGACAATTTCTGCCCCAAAGCCTTTAGTCATATTGATGATCGCACTGACGATGTTTCGACGCTGGGCATCGTCGTTCAAATCGCTAATGAAGGAGCGATCGATTTTCACCTTGTTAAACGGCAATTGATTGAGATAGGCGAGTGATGAATAACCGGTACCAAAGTCATCGATGGCTATTTTAACGCCGAGGCGACGAATTTGATGAAGGACGGTGATCATTTGACTGTTGTTGCTGGCCAAACGTGACTCAGTGATCTCCAAGGTCAAAGATTGTGGGCTGATCTCCGTTTGTCGAATGACATCCTTTAATTGCTCAACAAAATCTGACTGCATCAGTTGGCGTACTGAGAGATTGACGTGCATGGAGAAGTCTTGCGGCCACTCGCCACTGTCTATGTTTTGCTGGGTGTCCTGACAAGCTTTAAGTAGCACTTGTCGACCGATGTCGACAATCATCCCATTCTCCTCCGCAAGGGGGATGAAACTGCCTGGTGGAACAAGGCCTCGGCTAGGACTTTGCCAACGTACTAAGGCTTCGGCACCATGAATACAGCCATCTTTCAATGACACCACGGGTTGATAAAAATTGCAGAACTCATGGTTCTCGATCGCTCGACTCATCTCCGTTGTCAGACGTGTCTTCGCCATGGTTTCATCAGCCATAAAGGGTTCAAAGCTGCTGATTCGACTGCTTTCTTGGAATTTGGCCTTGCTCAGTGCCAAACTCGCATTGCGTAACCATTCTACTTCGGTATTGGGTTTGAGTGTGCCAGACACCAGACCGATCGAAATTTGAATCACCACCTCATCATCATAAATACGAAACGGCTGAATAAACATATCGACTAAGGCGCGGGCGAACTCTTCTGTTGCTGCTGGCGTGGCGAGGTCGGGATGGAAAACTGCAAACTCATCCCCACCGATACGGGCTAAAGTGACATCAGTCGGTAAGCGCGCCTTGAGGCGGCGCGCAATGGCCACCAGTAACCGATCACCGGTGAGATGTCCCAGGCTATCGTTAATGCTACGAAACGCATTGAGGTCGAGTAAGTAGAGAGCAGAATACTGTTTTTTCAGTGATGGTTTGCGCATTTCATCGAGCAAACCTTCGCGGCTGAAGAGCTCGGTCAGTGAATCATAAAGCACTTGCTTGCGGAGTGTGAAGAAGGAGTGCTGCAAACGTGCGGACATGTCTCGGAATGCAGAGGTCAGCATTGCCGTCTCTTTGAGTCGCACATTGGATTTAATTTGGTACTCCCAACTGCCATCGGCAAGACGGCGTGCCGCGTTGGCGATTTCAATCACGGGTTGAGTCAAGCGGGATATGAGCATCAATGCGGTCAACAGGCCAATGACAGCAAACACTGCAACCGATGCCAAGCCTGCGCGTTGAATTGCAGGTACTTCACCCAAAAGTGCCTTTTCAGAGATGCTCACCAAGATATACCAGTTCAGTCCATGGCTATCTTTATAAGGCACTAGCAGATTGAAGAAGCGTTTTTCGTCAATGATGAGGTCAAACTCTTGAACGTCATACAGTGGTGCTCCTAACAGAGACTCAATGTGTGCCCCTGTCGCCGCAATGACAGCGTTGTTGCTCTCTTTCGCATGGCGTCGCTGGCCATCATTGATCATCCCATAGCCATCTTTAGAGCTGGCAATTAAGCGCCCTTGATGATCCATGATATAGGTGAGTCCACTGTAGCTAATGCTGTGGTCGGCAAGGAAACGGTTGATGTGATTCAGCTTTATATCTGTGGCAAGGACACCCGCGAACTTGTCGTCTTTGAAGACAGGTGATGAGCCTGTGATGGTGATTTCCTGCTTTTCATCAGCATTGGTGTAAATCGATGACCATTTTGAGCTGAGATAGGTGGCTGCGGGGACATACCAAGGGCGTATTGTGGGGTCATACCCTTCATACTGGAAACTCGGAGTCGGTGTTAGTTCGAGCCCTTTGTAAATGTTGAGCGACATGTCAGTGCGTTTATCTTTCAACATTAACGAGATGGAGTCGTCATCGTTAATTCGATAGCCGAGATAGAGCCCATCTTCGGTGCCATAACTGATCACGCTGATCTGCGGAAACTCTTCGCGGTAGTCTTTGTACATATTGAGAAGATAGCCATCGAGTTTCTCGAGGCTATCTTGCGTATGTAAACCGAAGCGCTCGATGGAGTCGCGCATGGCGTTGTTGGCCGCAAATGGCGCAAATAGAAAGGCGTTGAGCTCGGTAGTGATATTGTCGGCATAGGAATGAAGTAACCGCGTACTCATCTCATCCAACATGCGCTGATTACTGCTGTGTTGAGCAGCGGCAATAATGCCGAGAGTGACTACCAGAAGAACAACAAAAGGTAGCATGACGGCTGTGCGCAATGGGAGTAGGCGAGGATACTTCATCGAATAAGGATAATCTCTCAGAGTTAGTGCGGCACATTTTTACCATAAATTAACAACTGAGGGCAGACCTTTTACACCCTAATCTGTCTCTAAATTGAGCTCTTTCAATTTACGGGTGAGTGTATTGCGGCCCCAGCCAAGTAATTTCGCCGCTTCTTGCTTGTGTCCATGAGTATAGTCTAACGCCACCGATAGGAGTATTTTCTCGAACTCAGGCAGTGCGTCATGTAACAGGTTATCTTGCCCCTTGTGTAACGCCTGATTGGCCCACTGTGCCAACAACTGTTGCCAAGTTTCGCCCGCTGCATCTTCTCCGGGAGCTGGCGCAGGGTTGAGTAACTCAGGGGGGAGATCGTTAGGCAATATCTCATTGCCACTTGCCATGACCGTTAACCACCGACAGGTGTTTTCCAATTGACGCACATTGCCTGGCCAATCCAGCTCTGAAAGCAACACGCTGGTGTCGGGATGAAGGGATTTCACTTCCACCCCTAGCTCGTTTGAAGCCCGTTTTAAGAAGTGTTCTGTGAGTTGAGGAATATCTTGACGACGATCTTTGAGCGCAGGCAGATGAACGCGAATGACATTGAGGCGGTGGAAGAGGTCTTCACGAAAATCGCCATCGGCCACTTGCTTCTCGAGGTTTTGGTGGGTAGCGGCAATGATACGCACATCCACTTCGACAGGCGAGTGGCCGCCCACCCGATAGAATTGGCCGTCAGCAAGCACGCGAAGTAATCGGGTTTGAATATCGAGGGGCATATCCCCAATTTCATCTAAAAACAGTGTACCGCCATTGGCTTGCTCGAATCGCCCTTGGCGAACGTTGTTGGCGCCAGTGAATGCGCCTTTCTCATGACCAAAGAGTTCAGACTCAATCAGATCTTTTGGTATCGCCGCCATGTTCAGGGCGATAAACGATTTCTTGGCACGCGGGCTGTGACGATGCAGTGCGTGGGCAACGAGTTCTTTACCTGTACCAGACTCGCCATTAATCAACACTGAGATAGATGAGCGCGAGAGGCGGCCAATTGCACGAAATACTTCTTGCATGGCAGGGGCTTCGCCAATGATCTCCGGTGCAGCCTTTTCATCCTTATTCGGTTGTTGTTGGCGTTTTTGCTCTTGGCTATGGGTGAGGGCCCGTTCGACGAGGGTGAGGGCTTCATCGATATCGAAGGGTTTGGGTAAGTATTCAAATGCACCACGTTGGTACGCGTTGACGGCAGCATCGAGATCTGAGTGTGCCGTCATGATGATGACGGGTAACGTGGGATACTGGCTTTGCAAATGCTTGAGGAGTGATAAGCCGTCGGTGCCCGGCATACGAATATCGGAGACCAAGACATCGGGTACGCTGCGTTCGAGTGCATCAATGGCACTATCGGCATCGGCAAATGTCTCGCAGAGAATATTGGCTGCGGAGAGCGTTTTCTCTAAAACCCAGCGAATTGAACTGTCGTCGTCGACGACCCAAACAATCCCTCTACTCATAGTGAATCCTTGTGTTTGTCATTATTATTTTATTGGCAGGTAGAAAGTGAACTTGGTATGGCCGGGCCAACTCGTCACTTCAATTTTGCCTTTATGTTGGTCTATCAAATTCTGTGCGATGGAAAGGCCGAGGCCAGTACCACCTTCTCGCCCGGTCACCATGGGGTAGAACAGGGTATCTTGAATGTCTTGAGGAATACCGGGGCCATCATCTATCACTTCAATCTTGGCAGCCAAGCGGTAGCGGGTGCCATGAATCAAGGTTTGGTAATCCGTGCGAGTTTTGAGTGTGATGGTGCCGCCACTCACTTGCTTGAGTGCCAGCGCCGCATTGCTGACGACATTGAGCAAGGCTTGATGAATTTGATCATCATCCATCTCAAAGTCTGGCAGGCTCGGGTCATAATCGCGAACAATGTGAATGCGTTCGCCCGCTTCCAAACTGACAAGTTGGCGGACCTTTTCAAGAATCTGGTGAATGTTGTGGAGCGACTTTTGCCCTGGGCGTTGTGGGCCAAGGAGGCGATCCACTAAGTTACGTAAGCGGTCGGCCTGCTCGATAATGATTTGGGTATACTCTTTCAAACTCGGGTCTGGGAGCATCTTTTCTAACAATTGAGCGGCACCACGCAAACCGCCGAGCGGGTTCTTTATTTCATGGGCAAGACCGCGAACGAGCTCTTTGGCTGCTTGTTGCTGGGCATGTTGCACCAGCTCTTGGCTGATACGGCGCTGTTTTACGATCGGTTTTAGCTCCAGCAAAATCATGAGTTGTTTTTTCCACGACATCGGTGAAGCGTTGAGCTCAACAATGGTGGGTTGGCCGTCAATGACAAAGGTGACTTCACCATCGCAGAACCCTTGACCAGAAGATAAGGTGTCTTCAATCAGGCTCAAGTCGAGCGACGTATGTTGAAAAAGCTGTCGAAAGTTATGGCCGCTCAATTTTCGCTGACTAAGCGAAAATAGCTGCTCTGCCGCGCTGTTGACAAAGTTAATGTTCATTTCTTCATCGAGCAGCAGCAGTGCGGTGGTTTGATTGTTCAGTATTGCCTGCGTCAGATCTATCGTCACGGGATTGCCTCCTTGCCACTTGCACCAACATGGTGCAAGTAGTGTAACGTGATAGTGACCGACGGGAAAAGGACTAGAGAGCTTCTGCGGGTGGTTGCCCAACTTTAGGGAGGCTAGGTAGCTGTCCTTTTGACGCCCGGTGCATGAACACGGTTACTGGACTAGTTGATGCAATAATCTTGCCGTTTTTCAATAGCTTCACGCTGAGTTCATGTGCCCCGCGATCGACATTTTCCACTTGCCATTGATTCACCGAAGAACGTGGACCAAAGGGTTGCCCGGCAACATAAAGCTGCACTTGGTAATGCTCTCTTAGCGGTGTATCTGTCGATACACTGACACTTAACCGACCCGCATTGTCGCGCACTGTTTGCTCGTGGTTTGGGGTAAGTAAAGACACTTTGCTCGGTGGTGGGTTTTTCAGTTCAGGTTCTGCACTAGGTTGGGGCAATGGCTCAGCCTCGGCGTCGAGCACTGGCGGCGGTGGCGGGGGATCGTCATAGTGCTGTTGATCGTACTGGCCGGATTCCGGCGGGTGATCGGAAAAGACGGTTTTACCATTGGCATCTTTCCACGAGTAGATCGTCGTTGCAACCGCGACAGGCATCAGGGTTAATGCGATGAGGGTAGTGCCGATTTTTATCATTTTCATTGTGGGCTTCCGCACTGCTAAGTCGTTGAGATTCAAATGAAGCGCATTGGATAATAACGTTTATAGCGTGAGAGCGAGTGTACTGTTAACTACAGAATTTGAGCTGATATAAAAAAACGGCCCACCTGTGAGGTGGGCCGTAGAATTACGCTGTTGTTTCAGCTTGTTGCTTAAACTGAGTAGTACAGTTCAAACTCAAGTGGGTGCGTCGTTGCGTTAACTTGAGCAACATCTTGACCTTTAAGATCGATGTAAGAATCGATGAAATCGTCTGAGAATACACCGCCAGCGGTTAGGAACTCACGATCATCACTCAGTGCCTGTAGCGCCTGCTGTAGTGATTCAGCAACGGTTGGGATCTCTGCCGCTTCTTCCGCAGGAAGGTCGTACAGGTCTTTGTCCATTGCTTCACCTGGGTGGATCTTGTTCTTAATACCGTCAAGACCAGCCATTAGCATTGCAGAGAATGCAAGGTATGGGTTCGCTGTTGGGTCACCAAAACGTACTTCGATACGACGCGCTTTCGGGCTTGGTACCACTGGGATACGGATAGAAGCAGAACGGTTACGTGCTGAGTAAGCAAGCATAACTGGCGCTTCGAAGCCTGGAACAAGACGCTTGTAAGAGTTAGTAGAGGCGTTCGCGAAGGCGTTGATCGCACGCGCGTGCTTGATGATACCACCGATGTAGTAAAGTGCCGTTTCAGAAAGGCCGCCGTACTTGTCACCAGCAAACAGGTTTTGACCATCTTTACCAAGAGACATGTGAACGTGCATACCAGAACCGTTGTCACCAACAAGTGGCTTAGGCATGAAGGTTGCCGTTTTGCCAAATGCGTGCGCAACGTTGTGGACTACGTACTTGTAGATTTGGATTTCATCAGCTTTGCTTGTCAGAGTGTTGAAACGCGTTGCGATTTCATTCTGACCTGCAGTAGCGACTTCGTGGTGGTGAGCTTCAACAACAAGGCCCATCTCTTCCATTACTAGACACATTGCAGAACGAATGTCTTGTGATGAATCGACAGGTGCGACTGGGAAGTAACCGCCTTTCACGCCTGGACGGTGACCTTTGTTACCGCCTTCGAAGTCAGAACCTGTGTTCCATGCTGCTTCTACGTCATCAATTTTGAAGAAAGAACCCGACATGTCAGTCGCGAACTTCACGTCATCAAATAGGAAGAACTCTGGCTCTGGACCAACAAGAACGGTATCTGCAACACCGCTCGCACGCATGAACTCTTCAGCACGCTTTGCAATTGAGCGTGGGTCACGGTCGTAGCCTTGCATCGTTGCAGGCTCTAGGATGTCACAACGTACGTTTAGCGTTGCTTCTTCAGTGAATGGGTCAAGTACTGCAGATGACGCGTCAGGCATCATCACCATGTCAGATTCGTTGATACCTTTCCAACCAGCTACAGAAGAGCCGTCGAACATTTTACCTTCTTCGAAGAAGTCTGCGTCGATTTGGTGAGCTGGGATAGAGATGTGCTGCTCTTTACCCTTAGTGTCTGTGAAGCGTAGGTCAACGAACTTAACTTCGTTTTCCTGAATCATAGCTAATACGTTTTCTACTGACATGGTGGTTAACCTCCGGTGTTAGTTTGGCAAAAGGCGCGAAACAAAGCTTTACAATAAGTTAATTAGCTTAATGCGATTATCGTGCCAATTTTAAAAGTCCTGAAATGCGCTGAATTAGCGCACTTGAGCACCGTTTTAGTTCCTTCTGTGCACTATTGTGGTGCAATTGCGGATCTTAATGGTGCAAGTGCATTCTTCAGGTGCATTTCTATTCAGGACTCTTGCAAGGAATTTGTCAATTCCTGCGCGCGAAAAAAAGTGCCGAAAACGGAAAGGTGCGCCAGTAAAGTGACCTTTTCTAAGGGAAAACGTAAAAAAAGCGACTTTGCGGTGACTTAAATCACATCTTTGATTGGTTTTGGCGTAAAATCTGTTAGATTATGAGCCGTTTTTTTAACCACAGTAGCTGTGTTGCCGAGTTGGTAGCCGCTGCACGTTCTGAGTGAATCAAATCCACATGTCTACTCCACAGATCGATAAACTACGCAATATCGCTATTATTGCGCACGTTGACCATGGCAAAACCACCTTGGTTGATAAACTGCTGCAACAATCGGGCACCCTTGAATCGCGCGGTGAAGCCGAAGAGCGCGTAATGGACTCGAATGACATCGAGAAAGAGCGTGGCATTACCATTTTGGCGAAAAACACCGCCATTAACTGGAATGACTACCGCATTAATATCGTTGATACCCCGGGGCACGCCGACTTCGGTGGTGAAGTTGAGCGCATCATGTCGATGGTTGACTCAGTACTACTGATTGTTGATGCGGTAGATGGCCCAATGCCTCAGACGCGTTTTGTAACACAGAAGGCGTTTGCACACGGTTTGAAGCCGATTGTTGTTATCAACAAAATTGACCGTCCAGGTGCGCGTCCTGATTGGGTTATGGATCAAGTCTTTGACCTGTTCGACAACCTAGGTGCTTCTGACGAGCAGCTAGACTTTAAAGTGGTCTATGCCTCAGCGCTAAATGGCTGGGCGACGCTAGAAGAAGGTGCTGTAGGCGATGACATGGAACCACTGTTCCAAACTATCGTTGAAGAAGTTGAAGCGCCGCAAGTTGATACTGAAGGCTCACTGCAGATGCAGGTGTCTCAGTTAGATTACAGCTCATACGTTGGTGTTATCGGTGTAGGCCGTGTTACCCGCGGTAGTGTGAAGCCAAATCAACAAGTGACCATTGTTGGTGCAGACGGTAAAACCCGCAACGGTAAAGTCGGTACGGTTATGGGTTACCTTGGCCTTGAGCGTCACGATGTGGACTCAGCAACGGCAGGTGACATCATTGCGATTACCGGTCTAGGTGAACTGAAAATTTCTGACACCATCTGTGACATCAACAATGCAGAAGCTTTACCACCGCTTTCTGTTGATGAGCCAACCGTGACCATGACCTTCCAAGTAAACACGTCGCCGTTCGCGGGTAAAGAAGGTAAGTTCGTAACTTCACGTAATATCCTTGAGCGTCTACAAAAAGAGCTAGTGCATAACGTTGCACTGCGTGTAGAAGAGACAGAAGACCCAGATAAGTTCCGCGTTTCTGGCCGTGGTGAGCTTCACCTTTCTATCTTGATAGAAAACATGCGTCGTGAAGGCTTTGAGCTCGCGGTATCGCGTCCTGAAGTTATCATCAAAGAAGAAGATGATCAGCTGATGGAACCGTTTGAGACTGTGACTATCGACGTGATGGAAGAGCACCAAGGTGGCATCATGGAGAACATCGGCCTACGTAAAGGTGAGCTGAAAGACATGTCTCCAGATGGCAAAGGCCGTGTACGTATGGACTTTGTCATGCCTTCTCGTGGTTTGATTGGTTTCCAAACGGAATTCATGACCCTAACTTCAGGTTCTGGCTTGATGTACCACACGTTTGATCATTACGGCCCTCACAAAGGCGGCGAGATTGGTCAACGTATCAATGGTGTATTGATTGCCAATGCGGCGGGTAAAGCGCTAACTAACGCCCTATTTAACCTGCAAGATCGTGGTCGCCTATTTATCGGCCACGGTGTTGAAGTGTACGAAGGTATGGTGATTGGTATCCACAGCCGTGACAACGACCTAACCGTTAACGCACTGAAAGGTAAGCAGCTTACTAACGTACGTGCTTCAGGTACTGATGACGCGCAGGTGCTTACACCGCCAATCATCTACACCCTAGAGCAAGCGCTAGAGTTCATCGATGATGACGAGCTGGTAGAAGTAACACCAGAAAGCATCCGTATTCGTAAGAAGCTTCTGACTGAAACGGACCGTAAGCGCGCGAGCCGTGCTGCGAAGTAATGCTGGATAAGTAAGTCATTACTGACTGCTTAACGATTGATAGCGAAAGGCGAGCCTCTGGCTCGCCTTTTTTTATGTTGATTGCTGAACAAGGGGGGGCGTACTACTACTTAAGTCCAGCGATAAATCGGTTAGATTCATTGATGGCGATTTCCATCCGTTTAATCGCTAACTCGATGTCACGTTCAAGGGAAGAAAACTCCCTCTCCAATGCATCAATGGCTTGCGCGTTGAGGTTGTGCTTAAGATAAAGAGTATTGTCGAGCAGGGTAACGAGGATAGGCTGCATGGTCTGTTCAGCGCGGCGCATTGCCTCTAGCATGTAGCCGTAATTCTTCTCAGTTTGTTTGAGCTTTGCCTCACTGTCTCTGCGCAAAGCTGAGTCGCTGTATAGCGACAACTCTTCATACCATTCGTCAAACAAGGCTTCTGCTACGTGCTCGATCGCATCAATTCTTTCTGATACTTCATCCGCCGCATCGACACTGGCATCATATTCACGGCTGATACGTTGATACCAGCTTTGCAAGTCACTTGTTTGTTGGCCAGTCAGTTGTTGGAGCGCGTCGAGGGCACTTGTAAACTGCTGTTGCGCATCTTGTTGTGCTTCATTGGCAGACGCGACGCGGTCAACCATGATTTCGCGCTTGTGAACGCCGACTTTTTCCATGGCGGCATAGTAAGTAGAACTACAGCCAGTGAGAATACTCCAGACAACTAAAATGGAGACAACTAATCGCATCGTGACATCCAGCTTGTTAACATATCGTTGTCACTATAGATAGGGATATCGCTTTGAGCAATAAATTATATCTAGAAAGAATTATCGTTGTCGCGCGTGTGGCATTGGCATTCGCCCTTCATTTACTGCACCGTATTAAAGAGGACCGCCTCACTGTCACGGCGGGTTCATTGGCGTATGTCACTTTATTGTCATTGGTTCCTTTGCTGACCGTAGTGTTGACCACCTTGTCAGCGTCACCGGTGTTTGCCGCGTTTGGTGAGCTGATACAGAACTTTGTGATTGATAACTTCGTTCCGGCTGCTGGGCAGGTGGTCAGTGAGTATTTAGATTATTTTGTGTCGAATGCAGGACGTATGACCGCTGTTGGGGTGAGCGCGCTGTTTGTCGTTGCTATGATGCTGATTTTCAATATCGACAATGCGTTTAACTTTATTTTCCGTTCGACGAAAAAACGCCGTATCGCGGTATCCTTTTCTGTTTATTGGATGATCCTCACGCTCGGCCCTGTTTTAGTCGGCAGTAGCTTAGCGATTAGCTCTTACTTGGGCTCGTTGTCACTGTTGGGGAGTGAAATGGCCACGGATGCACTGCGGACAGGCTTGAGTTATCTCCCCGCATTAATGTCCCTACTGGCGTTCACGGGCCTCTATTTGGTGGTGCCGAATAGAAAAATCCAGATAAAGCATGCGGTCATTGGGGCGTTGATTGCTACACTGCTGTTTGAAGTGAGTAAAAAAGGCTTTGCTCTTTACCTCGCGCACTTCCCCTCTTATCAAGTGATCTATGGCGCTCTGGCGGCTATCCCGATTCTTTTTGTTTGGGTTTACCTGAGTTGGTGCATTGTGCTTATTGGTGCGGAAATCACGGCATCGTTGAGCGAAGCGTGGCGGCCGTTGCATCTCTGTGGACAAGCTGAGAAGATTGCCTCGGATAACTTAGAGGAAAAACAGAATGATAGCCTTGATTCAGCGGGTCAGTGAAGCCAGTGTAAACGTCGATGGAGAAACCATCGGAGCAATTGATAAGGGGTTATTGGTTCTGCTAGGCGTCGAGCAGGGCGATGATGAAGCAAAAGCGCGCCGCCTACGTGAGCGCGTGCTTGGATACCGTATTTTTGAAGATGATGCGGGAAAGATGAATTTAAATGTCCAGCAAGCTGGCGGCAGTGTGTTAGTGGTGTCGCAGTTTACGCTTGCTGCGGATACGAAAAAGGGTATGCGTCCTGGTTTTTCCGCGGGCGCTGAACCTTCTGAGGCGAACCGTCTCTATGAAGTTTTTAATGATGCATGCAGAGAGACAGGGATTCAGGTCGAGACGGGTCAATTTGGTGCTGACATGAAAGTGGCATTGGTTAATGATGGCCCAGTGACGTTCTGGCTACAGGTCTAATTACACCGTCGCAATGGCGGCATAAAACACTGAGGGATACGATGTTTCGATTAGTCACACCAAACTCTGAGATGGAGTTGGAGAAGTACTATCATTTTCGTTGGCAGATGTTACGTGAGCCATGGAATATGCCGCTAGGTTCGGAGCGTGATGCTTACGATGTTGCGAGTCATCACCGGATGATTGTTGACGGTAAAGGTGATGTGGTTGCCGTTGGACGTTTGTACTTGACCCCGGATAATGATGGTCAAATTCGCTATATGGCGGTGAGTCCCGATTATCGTGAGAAAGGAATGGGGACCTTAGTGCTGATGTCACTGGAGTCGTTAGCTTGCCAAGAAGGTGCAAAACGTCTCGTCTGTAATGCACGTGAAGATGCCATCCCATTTTACGTGCGGAACAAGTTCACCAGTCAAGGTGAGCTGAGTGATGAACGTGGCCCAGTTCGTCATCAGCAGATGCTGAAACGACTGGATGAGCATCATGAAGTCGCCCGCCACCCTGAATGGTGTGCTGAATTGCAGCAGCGTTGGAGTGAATCCATCCCGATCAGTGAAAAGATGGGGATGAAAATCAACCAATACACGGGTTACCGTTTTGAAGTTGGCGCGCTATTGAATGCGAATTTGAATCCGCAAGGGACCATGTTCGCGGGAAGCATCTTTAGTATGGCCACTCTCGCAGGCTGGGGCTTTATGTGGATGCTGATGAAAGAACGCGGACTGAGCGGGGAAATTATGCTGGTTGATAGCCATATTCGTTACCATCAGCCCGTTGCAGAGCGCCCGCGAGCCGTTGTAGGGCTTGATAATATGAGTGGTGACCTCGACCGCTTGGAACGCGGCCGAAAAGTGCGTGTCAGCTTAGATATCGCCGTTTACAGCGGTGATGAAGTGGTGACCCGTTTTACTGGTGACTATTTGATATTGCCGCTACAGTCTGAAGAGACCGACACGCCATCTTGAGGCCAAGTACGCGTCAGTGCTTGGCATCCTAATGTTGCTTTTAGGCTAAGCTGCTGTGCTTGGTCATTGGCAAGATCCCAGTTTCCTTCAAATGTGGCATCCAGGCTGCGGTTGCTAATGCGCCACGGGGCGAGCTGAATACGGCCACGATCACTGCTTAGACGCAATGGTGTTAAGGTGATCGCTTCAACTTGCTTCTTTTCCGTCGTATCGTGATTGTTTTGCCATTGTGAGAAGAGCTGTTGATTGTCGGCTTGGGTATCTCTGAACGTGGCTCGAACACTGGCATCAAGACTATGTTGCGCTAGCAGCTTTGAGTTAGCCAGCCCAGCGGCAACGAGACTAATATCGCTGCTACCTTGGATTGCCAGTGGGAGATCAAGCCACTGATGGGCAATGGTCAGCGGGATATTCTGTCCGAGCAGTGACACACTCCATGGTTGACCTTCCTGAAGCAAATCAATATCTGCATCTCCCTCTAAAATCCCACTGGTAAACGGCATCACGAGTTGGGTGAGTTGCCAATGGCCTGCTTGGCTCTGCATGGTCAACTTGGGGTATTGTGTAATTACATGATTGAGGTTAGCGCGTGCGGCACTGATTTCGAGATCGCCTTGCCACAAGCCAGACTTACCCTCATTTTTGAGTACGAGGTCTTGTCCACTCGCGTTAACCCCAAGAATTTGCACGGGCCATTCAGGGTTATTGGCCGTCACCATACTTTGTCCGACATGCAGTTGACCGACAGTGATGGTTTGGAACTTGCTCCACCAGGATTGAAGCGGCTGGTAGGGGGTCTCTGACATTATCCAGTCAATATTATTAAGGCGAAGCTCATCAACGAGCAACTCATTCGGTGTGAAAGCGCCTCGCATTAACGCGAAGCCTTCCATGGTGCGCGCGGTGGCGATATCTATCGTTGCTTGCTGCGGTTGATAACTGGCTTCAAGCAGAGGTGATTCGATTAACCATTGTTGATAGCGAATGCTATCGGCATTAAATGAGACTTTTGCGCGTTGTTGTTGATGCCAAGGCGCTGGCCATTGCCATTTCTGCAGTGACAGGTTGATGTTTTGGACAACGAGATCAGGCGTGTCGATATGGCTATGCACTATATCAACGCGGTTGATGCCAATCGGCCAGTCACGCAGCTCATCAACTGCTGATCGCAGTGTGTTTACCACCTCATCATTGCGCAGTTTTAGGTTAGACAGCGTCAGTTGATCAATGAAACCACCCTGCTGTTTATCTATGTCACCGCTTAAACTGACCTCGCCTTCTAACCATTGGCTGGTAAGGGCACGGATACGCCACAAGTTATCATTGAAGCTACCGCTGACAACCAATTGCTCACCTTGCCAGTGGCGCCATTGCCACTGAGGCGCGGTGAGTTGGAACGCCCCTTGAAACTGGTGCTGTCCAGTTTCAGCGTCAAAGTGCCAGTTATCGACCTCGACATTGGCATTGGTCAGGGTTAACGAAGGAAAGCCTAAACTGGTGTTCTTGAGCGCTAAGCGTTTTATTTGAATGGACGGCAGCTGCGTCAGCCATCCGGTACTCTGTTTCCCTTCAACTTTTAAACCGTCTAAGCGCCATTCCCTGTGCCACAGAGAAGCAGGATCTAGCCAGATTTTAACTTGGGGAATGTTATGTTGGGTTGTTTGGAGCTGAGTGAGGGTGATATGCCAAGGGCGACGAATATGATACTCGACCTGTTTTACTTTTACATCGGTGTATCCGAGACAAGCAAGCGCTTGATTGACCATTTGAGGAGCATATGCTGTGTGAAGGCCTGCCACTATGATGGCCATTGAGGTGAAAGTTAAGATTACTAGCGTCGCGACGACTTTCAACAACCACTTCATCAACTCTCCTTGTGGCAAACTCGCTTCTGAGTCCTGCCTATTGATATAAGGCATCGATTAGACTGAAGTAAAAATAGCGCTATATCAAGAGAATAGTCTATGAACTGTTGGATAGGCAGAAAAGAAAAACGGCGCGATGAGTGATCGCGCCGTGAGTAGACTCTCAGAATCGGATTAGTCTAGTTGAGGGCCAGCAGCGACAAGCGACTTGCCTTCTGCGTTATCCGTGTACTTCTCGAAGTTATTGATAAAGCGTTGCGCCAAGTCCTCTGCCTTGCTTTCCCACTGTAGTGGATCCACGTAGGTGTCACGCGGGTCAAGGATTTCAGGATCTACACCTGGCAACGATGTTGGCACTTGCAGATTGAAGATCGGGATGTCTTTCATTTCTGCTTCTTCGATAGAGCCATCGAGAATAGCATCAATGATGCCGCGCGTATCTTGGATAGAGATACGTTTGCCGCTACCGTTCCAGCCGGTATTGACCAGATAGGCTTCTGCACCCGCGGCTTCCATGCGTTTAACGAGCACTTCTGCATACTTGGTGGGGTGTAAGGTCAAGAACGCTGCGCCAAAACACGCCGAGAACGTTGGTGTTGGCTCAGTAATGCCACGTTCGGTACCGGCAAGTTTCGCGGTGAAGCCAGACAAGAAGTGATACTTGGTTTGCTCTGGTGTCAGTTTTGATACCGGAGGAAGTACGCCAAAGGCATCGGCTGATAAGAAGATGACTTTATTGGCATGACCGCCCTTGGAGACAGGTTTGACAATGTTATCGATGTGGTTGATCGGGTAAGACACACGGGTGTTTTCCGTTTTCGAACCGTCATCAAAGTCGATAGAGCCATCATTACGAACGGTCACATTCTCTAACAGCGCATCACGACGAATTGCATTGTAGATGTCTGGCTCAGCTTCTTTCGATAGCTTGATGGTCTTCGCATAACAGCCGCCTTCGAAGTTAAAGACACCATCGTCATCCCAGCCGTGCTCGTCATCACCAATAAGCGCACGTTTTGGATCTGTGGAGAGGGTTGTCTTCCCGGTACCAGATAGACCGAAGAAGATCGCAACATCACCGTCTTTGCCCATGTTGGCCGAACAGTGCATTGAAGCTATGTCTTTCAGCGGCAAGAAGTAGTTCATCATCGCGAACATCCCTTTCTTCATCTCGCCACCGTACCAAGTACCACCAATCAACTGCATACGTTCGGTGAGGTTAAATACGGTGAAGTTTTCAGAATTCAGGCCATGCTCTTCCCATTTCTGGTTGGTGCAACGAGCGCCATTCATGACAACAAAATCAGGCTCGAAGGTTTTGAGTTCGTCTTCTGTTGGACGAAGGAACATGTTCTTCACGAAGTGAGCTTGCCATGCCACTTCGGTAATAATGCGAATGCTTAAGCGCGTGTCTGGATTGGCACCACAGTATCCATCAATCACGAATAAACGCTTGCCAGACAGCTGGCCTGTGACTAATGCTTTCAGGTCATCCCAAACATCTTGTTTTATCGGTTTGTTATCATTTTTAACAGCGTCTGAGGTCCACCACATGTGTTCCTCGGTTGTTGCGTCTTTGACAATGTATTTGTCCTTCGGCGAACGTCCTGTAAAGATGCCTGTGTCGACAGCCACCGCACCAAGCTCGGTGATGACACCGCGCTCGTAACCTTCTAGGTCACTGCGAGTCTCTTCTTCAAACAGCATGTCGTAGGATGGGTTTCTTACGATTTCAACAGTATTTTCAATACCATAGCGAGATAAGTCCAGCGCATTTGCAACCTTGTTGTCGACGTTTGTAATTGTCATAGGTGCTCCTTAGGGTAACTTGGGTAAGATGTTGTAAGAATCATTATCTGGTATCCATGCTAGCAACCAAAATCTGGAATTTCAGGGAGGCCAGTCAAAAAATAACCACAAATTTGTTAAGGGAAAGTAATATTTTATCGTTGTTTTTCCCTTGTTTAGTTTACAATTGTCATAAAGGGATACGCCAGCGTATTTGATTAATATTTATTCAAAAATAAGTCTGGTAAATCAGTGGCTTTGGTGGGGTAAAAATGTGCCTCAGCGCAAATTTATAATGAATTCACGGGCTGAATGTGGCGGAAAGTTTTGAGGTTTTTTATTATCGCAAAATAAAAAACCGACCTTTTGGTCGGTTTTTTAGTATTCCATTAGGGAATGTTATATGTATGGTCTTGCTTAGTGTGCTTGATTGCCTGATGTCTGGCTAATTGGACTTTCGAATAAAGCGGCAACATCAATCCTATCAAATTTGTAACTTGTACCGCAGTAATCACAATGAAGGGCAATTTCACCTTCTTCCGCCAAAATCTGATCGACTTCTGCACGATCAATGGAACGAATCGCCGATGCGCTGCGCTCACGCGAGCAACTGCAATTAAAGGCGACAGGTTGAGGTTCAAAGAGCTGAACACTCTCTTGGTGATAGAGGCGATAAAGCACATCTTCCGCGTCTAGGCCAAACAGCTCATCGTTTTTGACGGTTTCTGTCAGTTGTAGCAAGTGGTCAAAGTCCTCTTCGCTACCTTTATCGTCGGGCAGTACTTGCAGCAACATGCCTGCCGCATTCGCTTGGCCGTCGTGTTGGCCGGTACGTAAGATAAGGCGAGTGCGAAGTTGCTCAGAGTTTGCGAAGTAGTTTTCCAATACCTCTGAAAGGGTTTCCCCTTCAAGGCCAACCACGCCTTGGTAACGTTCACCTTTTACTGGATCGATGGTAATGACTAAGTGGCCTTTACCCATCAGGGACTGAATCGTGCCGTCTTTAACATCGCCTTCAAAGCGCGCTACACCGCGCATTTGTTGGTTATGGTTGCCATTGATAACCGCTAAACGTACTGGGCCATCCCCTTGCAATTGTACTGTGATAGAACCTTCAAATTTTAGCGTTGCTGTGAGCAGGCTAGTAGCGACCAGCAATTCACCAAGCAGTTTTTGAATGGCTTCAGGGTAGTCGTTTGAGCTGAGGATTTCTTGGTAAGGTTTATCCAGTTGTACCAGCTCTCCACGCACGGAAATATCGTTAAACAGGTAACGATGCAGGCTGTTTTTTGCCATGGGGTGTCTCCAGCTTTTAGTTACTGCTTTTAAAGCGAATAATGTCTCGACGCTGCTTCTTGTCCGGGCGGCTTGCCGGGCTCGGACTGCCAAGAGCGTTCATCTTGCGCAGTTGCGCATTTTTTTCGCGCTGCGCAATGCTATCAGGGGTTTCTGAGTATAACGTTTGGGCTTCCGGTGCGCCGCGTCGGGTATCAGAGAGTTTTTCGACGATGACCGACTTTTCGTCATTACCTTGACGGAGTTTGATCACAGCGCCTAATTCTACCATTTTACTTGGCTTGGCGCGTTGGTTATTGTAGTGCACTTTCCCGCCGTCGATCATGGTGCGGGCAATGGAACGTGTTTTATAAAAACGTGCAGCCCAGAGCCATTTATCAAGACGAACTTGCAAGGTATTGCTGTCTTTCAACGGGGTAATCCTCAGTTTCAGAGAGTTTTGATTGCAGTTTCGGTACTAATGGCGACTAAGATCACATAATTAGTCTAGCCAAAGACCAAATTTTTCTGTCTATTGATGGTCTGAAATTGTGCCCCTAATAGGCTTTTTCAATGGTTCTGTGATAAAAAAATGATGAAAAAGCGTAACGCATTGAAGTAACATCAAAGTTTTTCCGTGATCGGCTAGACTATTGACGCATTTATCGTCATATCAGTCCCACAAACGTCATCGTAACGCGTTATCCTAGAGGGTCGAAGTGCAATCCAGTGATCATTGATGCACACTGCACTATGCCCTCGAATTACATGTAAATACGAATTGAGACCCATATGTTGGCAACACAATGGCGCGCTGCGCTTCAAAATCCGTCACAACTCCCTTTTGCGGCGATCGCTCGGCTGTTGACTTGGCTGGTGGTCGTCATGTTGGCTTGGTTGCTGGGCCGACTCGTGTGGCAAGTGATACAGCCCGTAGAACCGATCGCAAAATGGTCACCGACCGCGGTCGCGACAGCCTCTAATACCTCGGGGCCGCGATATAATCTTCGACAGCTACAACAGATGGAGTTGTTCGGGAAATATGAAGCACAAGCGAAACCCGAGCCAGTGAAACAAGAAGTGGTGCAAAATGCACCGGAGACGCGACTGAATTTGAACCTCGTTGGGGTTGTCGCCAGTACAAACCCAACGACTAGTCTTGCCATTATTGCCAACCGCAACCAACAGAACACCTATAAAATTGATGACCCGATTGAAGGTACGCGTGCGACGTTAGTGGCGGTGTTTGCTGATCGTGTCATTATTCGCAACAGCGGTCGCGACGAAACCTTGATGCTTGACGGTAACAAGTTTACTTCGCAAAGTGCGGCACCATCGCGACCAGTTCAACGCGCGGCCACTGCACCTGCCAATGACGTCGATCAACTTGGTGAAAAACTGGGCGCGATTAAAGCGGAGATCATGGCAAATCCGCAAAATATGTTTAATTACATTCGTCTGTCACAAGTGAAGAAAGAGGGTGCTTTACTCGGCTATCGAGTGAACCCGGGTAAAGAGCGAACCCTGTTTGATGCGGTAGGACTGATGCCAAATGATTTGGCGGTGACTCTGAATGGCAGTGACCTTACCGATCCTTCTACCATGGCAACCCTGTTCCAAGAATTGCAGCAAGCGACGAGCTTGTCGTTGAGCGTGGAGCGTGATGGACAACTTCATGATATTTACATCGACTTGCAGTAAAGCAAGCGATAACCGATGCGTAAGCAGGAGATTCGAGTGAAAAAATGGAAGAGCACAGCTGCTCTGCTGATTGCGGGACTGATGATGAGTTCTGCATGGGCTCAAGATGAGTTTAGTGCCAGCTTCAAAGGGACTGATATTCAGGAGTTCATCGCCACAATCGGTCACAACCTACAAAAAACAATCATTGTTGATCCCGCGGTACGTGGCCGCGTGGATGTGCGCAGTTACGATACGCTAACCAAAGACCAGTACTACGATTTTTTCCTCAACGTTCTTGAAGTCTATGGTTTTGCTGTTGTTGAGATGAACAACGGCGTGCTCAAAGTTATTCGTGATAAAGATGCGAAAACATCGGGGATTCCCGTGTTGGGGGAAGGTGATAGCGCGCCAACCGATGCGGTGATCACCCGTGTTATTCCAGTGCGCAATGTCTCGGTACGTGAACTGTCACCGCTACTTCGCCAGCTCAATGATAATGCAGGTGCAGGTAACGTTGTGCACTATGAGCCATCTAACGTCATTATGATCACAGGTCGCGCCCAGGTTGTGGATCGCCTTGCTGACATTATTGAACGTGTCGACCAAGCCGGTGACCATGAAGTAGAAGTGGTTGAGCTAAGAAATGCCTCTGCGGCTGAAATGGTGCGGATTGTCGAAGCGCTGAATAAGTCAGGCAACAAAGGTGAACCTGACTTCCTACAACCTAAGCTTGTCGCCGATGAGCGTACTAACAGTATTCTGCTGTCTGGTGAGCCAAGTGTCCGTAAACGTCTTCGTGGTTTAATTGAGCAGCTCGATAAAGAGATGCAGACCACGGGGAATAACCGCGTGGTGTATTTGAAGTATGCCAATGCAGAAGAGTTGGTGAGCGTACTGCAAGGGGTCTCTGATAACCTTCAAGCAGAAAAAACCGCCGGAAATGCAGCGCCAACAACCAGTAATGGTCAAGTACTTATCTCTGCTCATACTGATACCAATGCCCTTATTTTGACCGCGCCGCCAGATATCATGCGTTCTCTTGAATCAATCATTGCGCAATTGGATATTCGCCGCGCACAGGTCCTGATTGAAGCCATGATTGTTGAAATCGCCGAAGGTGATGGAGTGAATCTTGGTGTTCAGGTGGGCTCAACCGATGGCGGCGGAGTAATGCAGTTTGGCAACTCTTCTGTACCTGTGTCTCAGTACATGATTGGTTTAGAGGAAGCAAGAGATACGACTAGAACGGAAACGCGTTACAACTCGACCACAAATGAATATTACGATGTTACGATTAACGAACCCGGTGATTTTACTACTCTCGCTTCAGCGCTCGCCGGTGCGAATGGTGCGTTCCTAGGGTTAGTTGCCGGAGACTGGACGGTATTGGTGAACGCCGTATCGACCAATCGTAATTCTAACATTCTGTCATCACCGAGTATTACCGTGCTTGATAATGGTGAAGCGTCATTCATCGTCGGTGAAGAAGTGCCTGTCGTGACCGGCTCGACCGCCAGCTCAAGCAATTCAAACCCTTTCCAGACCGTTGAGCGTAAGGAAGTGGGTATCAAGCTTAACGTGGTACCACAAATTAACGAGGGTAACTCGGTTAAGCTCGATATCGAGCAAGAAGTATCGAATGTCTTGGGTGCCAATGGTGCGGTGGACGTCCGTTTTGCTAAGCGTCAGCTCAGTACGCAAGTCTTAGTGGAAGATGGTCAACTGATTGCTCTGGGCGGCTTGATCAATGAAGAGACCAACGAGAGTGAATCCAAGATTCCGCTACTTGGTGATATCCCAGTCTTAGGGCATCTGTTTAAATCGACCAATACGACGAAATCGAAGACCAACCTTGTAGTGTTCATCAAGCCAACCATTATTCGTGATGGTATTTCTGCGGATGGTATTACGCAACGTAAATACAACTATATCCGTGCTGAGCAGCTTTATAAGCAAGAGCAAGGACTACGCTTAATGCCGAACACGGATACACCAGTGCTACCTGAGTATGGTCAAGACATTGACCTACCGCCGGAAGTGAAGGCATTTATGTCGCAGTTGAAGGATCAATAATGAGTGACATCTCCGCATTTGCTGATGAGCGCGTCGTCAGATTGCCGTTTTCCTTTGCAAAGCGGCATCGCGTGGTGCTTGAGCAAGATGAGAAAGGCTGGCAGCTTCTTTATGTAGAGACGCCGCCACCGGCGGTGTTAGCTGAGGTGCGTCGTTTCTTGACGACGACCTTTGTGCCGCATCAACTTGATGAAGAGACTTTCGATAGTCGCCTCACTGACGCGTACCAGCGCGACTCGTCTGAGGCTCGCCAGTTAATGGAAGACATTGGCTCTGACAGTGATGATTTCTTTGCGCTGGCAGAAGAGCTGCCAGAGAGTGAAGACTTACTAGAATCAGAAGATGACGCACCGATCATCAAATTGATTAACGCCATGCTGGCGGAAGCGATCAAAGAAGGTGCGTCGGATATCCATATCGAGACATTCGAAAAAGTCCTGTCTATCCGCTTCCGCATCGATGGTGTGTTACGTGAGGTGTTGTCACCAAGCCGTAAACTTGCACCGTTATTGGTGTCACGTATTAAAGTCATGGCTAAGTTGGATATCGCTGAAAAACGTGTACCGCAAGATGGCCGTATTTCATTGCGTATCGGTGGTCGTGCGGTGGATGTGCGTGTTTCTACGATGCCATCGTCACACGGTGAGCGTGTGGTGTTGCGTCTACTTGATAAGAATGCAACGCGCCTGGATCTGCTCAGCCTCGGTATGACACCAAAAATTCACCAAGATTTTGAGCATATTATTCAGCGTCCTCACGGAATTATCTTGGTGACAGGTCCCACGGGCTCGGGTAAATCGACCACCTTGTATGCGGGCTTGCAAGAGCTTAATAGCGCAGAACGCAATATCTTAACGGTTGAAGACCCGATTGAATTTGATATTGATGGCATTGGTCAAACACAGGTGAATACCAAGGTGGATATGACCTTTGCGCGGGGGCTGCGAGCGATTCTACGTCAAGACCCTGATGTGGTGATGGTGGGTGAGATTCGTGATTTAGAAACGGCGCAAATTGCCGTGCAAGCGTCTCTAACGGGTCACTTGGTGATGTCGACCTTGCACACCAACACGGCGATCGGTGCGATTACCCGTTTGCGTGATATGGGTATTGAACCGTTTATGGTCTCTTCATCTTTGCTCGGCGTCTTAGCTCAGCGATTAATCCGCACCTTGTGTAAAGATTGTCGTGAACCCTATGAAGCCGACGCGACGCAAAAAGCCATGTTTGGACTGGCGCCACATGAGCCATTGACACTGTATCAAGCGAAAGGCTGTGAATGCTGTAATGGTAAGGGCTACCGTGGCCGTACTGGTATTCACGAGCTATTGCTTATTGATAATCAAGTTCAAGAGCTTATCCACAATGATGCGGGTGAGTTGGAGATTGAGCGCGCGATTCGAGCTCATACACCAAGCATCCGTGATGATGGCCTGAAAAAAGTGCGTGAAGGCATTACCACCCTAGAAGAAGTGATGCGAGCGACCAGGGAGGGCTAATGGCGGCGTTTGAATATAAAGCTCTGGATGGTAAAGGGCGCAACAAGAAAGGCGTGATTGAAGCGGATAATGCTCGTCAAGCACGCCAGCAGTTGCGCGAACAAGGCCTTGTGCCTGTTGATGTGCAACAAGGTCGCGAAAAAGCGATTGCACAGCAGTCAAGCAAATCGGCGGTACGATTCCAGCGTGGTATCAGTACCAATGAGTTGTCTTTGGTGACGCGTCAGCTGGCAACGCTAGTTCAAGCGGGTATGCCACTTGAAGAGTGCTTAAAAGCCGTCGCAGAGCAGAGTGAGAAGATCCGTATTCGCAATATGATCTTGAGTATCCGTTCACGCGTCGTTGAAGGATATACCCTTGCGGATAGCCTGCGCGACTATCCCGGCTCTTTTGATGAGCTGTACTGCGCTATGGTGGCTGCCGGTGAGAAATCCGGTCATCTTGATTCCATTCTTAATCGTCTTGCTGACTACGTAGAGAACCGTCAAAAGAACCGCAGTAAAGTGGTTCAGGCCATGGTTTATCCCGTGGTGCTAGTGGTTGTTGCGATTGCGATTGTCTCTATTCTCTTAGCGTTTGTTGTTCCTCCCATCATTGAGCAGTTTTTGCAGTCTGGTCAGGCGTTGCCGCCTTTGACTGAGCTGCTATTGGCGATGAGTGAGTTTGTTCAAAACTGGGGTGCCATCCTGCTAGTCGTGGGCTTAGTGGCATTCATGCTGTTTCGCTTCTGGCTGCGTGTGCCGAAAAATCGCTTGCGTTGGGACAAAACGACCTTGTCGGTACCTGTACTCGGTAAAGTGACTCGAGGCTTAAACACCTCTCGTTTTGCGCGAACTCTGGCTATCTGTGCCTCCAGCGCCATTCCATTGTTGGATGGTATGAAAGTCGCCAGTGACGTGATGACAAATCGCTACGTAAAACAGAAGATTGAGGAAGCGGCGGATAAGGTGCGAGAGGGCTCAAGTCTTCGACTTGCACTGGACCAGTCCAAGCTGTTTCCGCCTATGATGCTGCACATGATCGCCAGTGGTGAACGAAGCGGTGAACTTGAATCGATGTTAGTGCGTGCGGCGGACAATCAGGATCAGCAGTTTGACGCTACCGTGAATATGGCGATTGGTATCTTGACGCCAGCAATGATTATCTTGATGGCTGGCATGGTGTCATTCATTGTCTTCGCAACACTGATGCCGATTATTGAAATGAATAATATGGTTGGTTTTTAATCCCTCTGGGATGTTTATTTTGGAGAAAAACATGCAACGTCGAAAGCAACGCGGCTTCACACTCTTAGAAGTGATGGTCGTCATTGTCATCTTAGGAGTGCTAGCCAGTATGGTTGTTCCTAACCTGCTGGGTAACAAAGAGAAAGCCGACCAACAGAAAGTGGTCACAGATATCAGTGCACTTGAAGGTGCGTTGGATATGTATCGTCTTGATAACAGCGTGTACCCATCAACGGACCAAGGTCTGGATGCATTGGTTTCTAAACCGAGTTCTAGCCCTGAGCCGCGTAACTACCGCGAAGGTGGCTACATTCGCCGTTTGCCGAAAGACCCTTGGGGCAACGACTACCAGTACGTATACCCGGGTGAGCATGGTGCGGTTGATATCTTTAGCCTAGGCGCGGATGGCCAAGAGGGCGGTGAAGGCATCAATACTGACATCGGCAACTGGAATATGTTGGACTTCTAATGCGATCGCGTTCGGCGGGGTTTACCCTGATTGAAGTGATGCTCGTGGTTATCTTGATGGCCAGCATCGCCATGGCGGCGGTAGTGATGATCCCGCAGAGTCAGGAAGACAACGTCGAAGAAGAAGCGCGACGTATGTATCAGTTAACCCGCTTACTCGGTGAGCAGGCGGTGTTAACGGGTACCGATTTTGGTATTTGGGTGGGACGCGAAGGGTATGAGTTTCGCCGTTTGACACGAGATGGCTGGGAAAACATTGAAGATTCAGCCTATTTTTCTCGGGTTGAGTTTGAAGACCAAGACTTGAAACTGGGTGTGGATATGCTCGGTTTTTCTTGGGAGCAGCGTGGCACACTTTTTAAGCCGGGCTCGCTCTTTGATGAAGATATGTTCCGCGATGAAGAAGAGGAACGAAAAAACGACCCGCAAATTGTTGTCATGGCGAGTGGGGAGCTCACCCCGTTTGAAATTACGTTAGAGTGGTCGAACACCGAGCCACCATGGCGTTTGTTGGGTAATGAAGTAGGACGCTTGCAGTTGTTGGCACCGGGAGAGGAGCCTGAAGAAGATGCGCCGTAGCCGGGGAATGACACTGCTGGAAGTGATGCTATCGCTGGTTGTTTTTGCAACGGCCGCACTGGGTGTGCAGTTTGCTGTTGGCCAGCACTTAAACAGCATGAGCCATATTGAACAAAAGATGTTTGCGACCATGGTCGCGGATAACCAGATGGCACTGGTAAAAATTGATGGACGTGCGCCAAGCTCGACCCGACAAGGGAAGACAGAGTTGGCGGGCGTAGAATGGTATTGGCGAGTACAGAGCGTCGATACCGCTGAAGGGCTGCTAAAAGCCGTGGATGTCACTGTCTATACCGATTCACAGCGTAAGAACAGTGTCCATTCTGTACGAACCTATCTGGGAGGCTAAATGAAGCGTCAGATAGGTTTTACCTTGATCGAAGTCTTGGTCGCCATTGCCGTGATGGCGATGTTGAGCTTAATGGTCTTTCAAACGCTCAGTGGTGTGCAGAAGAGTAATCAGATTTCGCAAGAGCGTGGTGAGCGTCTTGAAGAGATGCAACGCGCACTGGTGATGATGGATAACGACTTTCGGCAAATCGTGGCGCGAAAAGTGCGCATGCCGGGTGATGAAAAACCGAGTAATGAATTAATACTGGCCGGTGAATACCTTATCGACTCGAGCAGTAACGGCATTATGTTTACCCGTGGTGGCTGGCAAAACCCCAATGCGATGTTTTCTCGCGGTGAAGTCGTTCGGGTTGGATACCGCATTATTGAGGACACACTGGAGCGCGTTTATTTTCGCTACCCGGATAGTGTGGTCGGTGAAGAGCCCTTGGTGACGCCGCTACTTCAACAGGTCACGGAAGTGAAATTCGCATTTTATCAGGGCGATGACTGGTCGGCGAACCTAAGCGAGGGGGGGAGCTTACCTGAAGGGGTGCGTGTCACCTTGACCCTTGAAGACTACGGTGAGATTGAACGTATTTACGTATTACCGAAGTCGGTGGTGCAGACTGAGGAGCCAACCACATGATGAAGCGCCAAAAAGGGGTCGCATTGATCTTGGTGTTGAGCGTTTTGGCTTTAATGACCACCATTGCTTTATCGATGACACAGCGATTACGACTCACGTTTTTCCGCGCTGAGAATCAGGTGTTTAGCCAACAAAGCTATTGGTATGCATTAAGCATTGAAGAGCTCGCGAGAGTCGCGATTGAACAGAGTATTGATGACGATGATGTGGTTAATTTGAGTCAAGCCTGGGCAACGCCAGATCAGAAGTACCCACTTGATAACGGCATGGCGACGGGACAAATTTACGACTATCAGGCCTGTTTCAACCTCAATGCACTCGCGAATGTGCAGCCTCCGAATGATGGGAATCAACGCCCTCCTGAAGTACGCAGTTTGCAGGTACTGTTGGAAGAGGCAGGGGTAGAAAGCTACGAAGCTGAAGTGATTGCTGATTCGAGTTGGGAGTTTGTCAATGGTGACTCCGCAACACAATCCGCGTTCGGAGCGGGTGACAGTACCTATGAAGGTATGCAACCCCCTTACTTGCCGCCTAACGGATGGATGGCAGATAAAACGGAGTTTCGCGCGGTGTCAGGTGTCACTGCTGAAATTTATAACAAAGTCAGTACATTGCTATGCGCCGTGCCAAGCGATGAACTCAAAATTAATGTCAACACTTTGCACGTGACTCAAGCGCCAATTCTGGTGGGGTTACTGCAGCCAGATCTCTCTTTAGATAATGCAACTCGGCTTATCGAGGGTCGCCCTTATGATGGCTGGCAAAGTGTTGAGGATGTGCTTTCACAGAGTGAATTGGGAAGTTTGAGTGAGCAAACCCGCGAGCGAGCGACAGGTTTACTTGCTGTTACGAGCCAGTTTTTTCAGTTGGACGCTGAAGTGGAAGTCGAACGAAATCGACTTCGTATAGCAGCGCTGTTACAACGAGACAGTGCTGATAAAGTCGCGGTAGTACGCCGCCGATTTGGAGGATTTAGTGAGCGAATTTCTGACGATAAGACTGAGCAATCGCAGTGATGCTGCGGTGCCATGGCTTGTCTGGTCGCCACAGCAGAAGGAAGTGATCGCATCTGGCACTTTGGGCTCTATTACTCAGCTCGACGAGCTGAAAGAGTATGCCCCACAGCGCCAGATCATCGTTCTCGTTGATGCTGCGGCAATGGTGTTAACCTCGGTAACGTTACCGCCGGGAAGCGGACGTCAAATTGGTCAAGTGTTGCCGTTTTTGCTTGAAGAAGAGTTAGCACAAGATATTGATAGCCTACATATCCAATTGTTGGCGAAGCGTGGTGATCAAGGCGATGTGGCTATCGTTGAGCATACATTGATGGCATCGTGGATTGCAGCGCTGCAAGACGCGGGGTTAACCGCGAAAAAGTTTGTGCCTGATTGTCTCTGCTTGCCCAAAAGAGAAGAGGCTTTTAGTGCCGCTGAGCTAGATGGGCAGTGGTTAGTTCGTACTGAGGAACACCATGGTGCGGCGCTAGATAGCGAGTGGTTACCTTTGTGGCTTCATGAAGACAATGTGGTTGCCCACTTCACGCCTAAGCCTGCGAATGCGGTGGGTGAATGGAAGGCTGAGACACCAGAACTTGTCATGCAGTTACTGACACTGGGGGCGATCGATAGCGGGGTGAACCTGCTGAGCGGTGCGTACCGTCAAACGCCAAGTTGGAAGAAGCACCTCAAGCCTTGGCGAAAAGTGGCGGTGGTCGTCGGGCTTTGGCTTGCAGTGGTTGCGGGTGACTTTGGTCTTAGCATCTATCGCAGTGAACAGTTGGCGTCACAATATCAAGCGGAAAGTGAGCGCATCTTCCGCAGTCTATTCCCTTCAGTAAACCGCATTCCGACTCAATCTTGGATGCGCCGTCAGATGGAGAGTGAGCTGTCTCGTCTCACGGGTGAAGACAGTGGTGAAGGCATTCTACCTTGGTTGGCGGAGCTGGAACCTAGCTTTAAGAAAGTGCCACAATTTTCTTTGACCTCGTTGCGTTTTGACCACAATCGCAGTGAACTGCGTCTGCAAGGTGAGGCAAATGATTTTGCGCCATTTGAACAGATGCGCGTCTTGCTCTCTGAGCAATATGAAGTAGAGCAAGGCCAGTTGAATCGTCGCGACGAGAAAGTGCAAGGGATGCTGACCCTGCGGAGGAAATCATGAAGCAGTGGTGGAGCAGTATTAGTGAGCGCGAACAGCGATTAGTGCTAGGTATGGGCTTGGTGTTGGTTGTCGGTATTCTCTATTGGGGGATCTGGCAACCGGTTACTGAACGTGCGACGAGTGCTGAAAATAACGTGTCTAGCCAACGCAATCAGCTGACCTGGGTGCAAGAGAAGGCTAACCAAATTATCGCTAATCGAGGACAAGGTGGTGCGTCCACATTCAGTGACAAGGGCTTGAGCCAAGTTGTGAATGAAACGGCGCGACGCTACAAGGTGAGTGTGATTCGAATGCAGCCGCGTAATGAAGAGTTACAAGTCTGGATTCAACCTTTGGCCTACAACGACCTGCTTAACTGGTTAGCACATCTCCGTGAAGTGCATGGCATTGATGCACAGTTCTTGGATATCAACCGTGGTGAACGCAATGGGTTGATAGAAGTAAACCGTCTTCAGTTGGGGCGCAATTAAGGTGAAATTTAAACTCTTTACCACATTTAGCTTTGTCATCGTTTTGCTAGTGAGTGCGGTTGTACACATGCCTGTGTCTTGGGTAATGCAGCAAGTGCCTCCAGTGCGTGGTCTTGAGATCGAAGGGCTACAAGGCACCTTGTTTGAAGGGCGTGCGAGTAACATCCGCTGGCAACGACAGAATTTGGGCCAAGTGAATTGGCAGTTGGCACCAGCAAAATTACTGACTGGAAAAGCAGAGTTCAATGTGCGCTTTGGCCGTGGCAGTGATCTTAACGTGACTGGCCGTGGTGTTGTGGGCTATGGCTTGTCTGGTGCTTATGCTGAGAATGTGTTTGCTTCTATGCCTATTGCCAAGTTAATGGATTACTCCCCAATGCCTTTGCCAGTGACTTTGGAAGGTAACTTGGAGTTATCAGTGCCGTCTTATGTTTGGGCAATGCCTTACTGTCAGGAACTTGATGGTCGTTTGACATGGCAATCTGGGGCAATTGGGACGCCGCTGGGTGATATTCCACCGGGCTTGGCGATGGCAACACTCGATTGTCAAAGCGGCTCGGTGAAAGCGCAAGCAAACCAAGAGTCAGACGCTATCGCTAGTGACTGGGCGGTGACATTAAAGCCTGACCAGCGTTATGAACTTGAAGGCGGATTTACGCCGGGCGCAGAGTTTCCAGAGACCTTACGCGGTCAGTTAGGTTTTGTCGGGCGGCCTGACAGTAATGGTCGTTACCCCATCAAGTTTACCGGTCGTTTATAACACGCAGTCTGGGAAAGCTTTGAAAACCCCCCGCTTACTGAGCGGGGGGTTTTGTTTGTGCGCCAAATATCTCACCGTGCACGGTTTCGCCAATCAGGGGAACGGATGATGGGTTTGGTGAATGTTTCGAAGTCTCACATCTTTGATCATTTTTGTAAAAATAGCTTTATTTCAACGCTGACATGCCCTTAAATGTTGGCATAGGCAAAGCGACAGGAAGTGGCATGGCAGATAAAAAACCCCGTATCGTTTCAAAGCAAGTCGTCGCGCAGTCGCGACTATTTAAAATCGAAGCATTAGACCTCCAGTTTTCTAACGGTGTCGAGCGCACCTATGAGCGGATGAAGCCTTCGGGCCGCAATGCCGTGATGATTGTTCCGGTGACAACGGATGGAGATCTGTTGCTGATTCGAGAATATGCCGCGGGGACGGAAAACTATGAACTGGGTTTTCCGAAAGGCCTGATCGACCCGGGTGAGACGGTAGCAGAAGCCGCCAATCGTGAACTCAAGGAAGAGATCGGCTTTGGTGCCAATGTGCTGACCCCGCTGAAAGAAGTGGTGTTAGCGCCTTCCTATTTCTCCAGTACGATGACAATTTTGCTCGCGGAAGACCTTTATCCAGAAAAACTGGAAGGGGATGAGCCTGAGCCGCTACAGTTAGTGAAGTGGCCGCTTGCCCAAGCCGACGAGTTGATAAGTCATGCTGACTTTGCTGAAGCCCGCAGTATCGTAGGCCTGGTGCTAGCACAACGTTTTTTCTCTCAGAAGGAGGCAGAATGAGTTTGAAGCAACATTTACCTTCTGTTGTCGAGATTGCTCGAGAAGCCGGAAAACTGATTCTCGACATCTATGAGCAAGGGGATTATGTCGCAGAAACGAAGACTGACGACACCCCTGTGACAAGTGCTGACATTGCGGCACATAAACATATTACCGCGCGTCTTAGCGCATTGACTCCCGATATTCCAGTGCTGTCTGAAGAGGCCGCGGGGATTCCGCTACATGAGCGATCTCAGTGGCAAACGTATTGGCTGGTGGACCCGCTGGATGGAACCCAAGAGTTTATTGCGGGCAGTGGTGATTTTGCCACGATCATTGCTTTGATTGATAACAATCGTCCCGTGATGGGGGTTGTCTATGGGCCGGTTTCCGATGTGGTCTATTACGCATTTGAAGGCGATGGTGCGTTTAAGATAACGCCGGATGAGGGCACTATTCCTATTTCTACTCATCGTCACCGTCAAGACACGCGCAATATTGCCGTTGCGATCAGTCGTCGCCAAAACATTAACGCCATTACCGATCGGCTTGATCCCGCGTGGAACTACCATCTCGTCCCATTGGGCTCAGCAGCATTAAAATCATGTCTCGTTGCAGAAGGGGCTGTCGATTGTTATCTGCGCCTAGGCCCGACAGGGGAATGGGATACAGCAGCTACACAGTGCATTGTTGAAGAAGCTGGGGGGCGCATTTTAAACACGCACCTAAACCCGCTTTCTTACAATGAACGTGAGACTCTTGAGAATCCTAACTTCATTACACTCGGAGACGAAACGTTGCCTTGGGGAGCGATTCTGACGCCGGATGACCGTTTGCTGGATTAACAGCGCTTTCTCTATGCTTGATAAACGCACCTCAGGGTGCGTTTTTTTATGGCTGTACAGCACTTAGGGCTTTAGTGTACCCATGTATCAACTACTCTAAAAGGTGCACGCTTCAAAAGTCGGACTTATTAACTGTTTGATTTTTATGGTTAATTTTATGTTGTGCAGCTTCTGGAGTTGGTGGGCTGCCGTAGACCAAAAGCTCCTCAGCCTGCCTCGTACAGCGTATTGCGCTTTTGGTACACCATAAGTCAAAAGCTGTGCGGTGTTGATTTCATGCTGGTCACGCCATATAAAAAAAGCGCGCCAAGAGGCACGCTTTATAGGGTTGAAAGCAGAGGAGGCTACTGCTCCTCTTTTTGGCTCAGCTCTCTATTCATCACCGCTTGGATAGTCAGTTTTACTTCCGGCGAGACCAGTGCGCCTAGCAGTGTGGCGAGGTTCGCTACAGGCTTCGCCAATGCTTGGCCTTCGTCATTGAGATAGCCCTGTTGACGCAGTGTGCGGACTAAAATAGCGAACACCCCTTTGTCGAAGAACTCTGGGGCGTTGATGCCATGCAGTCGACTGAGTCGTTGAGCGAGCACTTGGCTTTGTTGTTCAAGATCACTGCGCTGCATCTCAGGCTCGACATTGAGAAGTGTTACGGTAATTGCGTAACGCTGCAATGTCTCGCTGATCGTGCGTGCAAGGAGCTGTAATGGGCCAATACGGCTTTGATTGAGGCTGACATGCATACCATCTATCTCAATCAAGCGTTGGCGATGAAGCTCTTTAAGCGTCGTTTCGACGAGCGGGCTGATCGCATCTGTTTCAAACCGTAAGAACAGTTCCGCTTTTAGGAAGGGGTAGAGGAGTTCGACCTGCTCTTGGAGCTCGTCTGTGGTCAAGCTGTGGTGCTGAACAATGACATGCGCGATTAATGATGGGATCGCAAACAAATGGATAATGTTGTTGCGATAATAGGTCATCAAAATCGACTGTTCACGATCAAGCGAGATGATGTCGCCGAGATTATCTCGATCAACGACAAACTTATCCATCTCTTCGGCATGCGCAACCAGCTTACTTGCAGGCTCTTCGGGGACGGTAACTTCGCTCGAATAAGGGGCATGTTTCAGAAGTTGTAAGTAGCATTCTACTTGTTCTTCCAAAGACTCACGGCTTAAGGCACGTTGGCGTGATGACAGCAACGCCATTGCGCAGAGTGTCATGGCGTTGGTGGCGGCAGCGTCATTGATGTTTGTCATCATTTTCACCGCTAGCTTGTTCACCACGGGTGACATCCATTGAGGCTTGGCAGGCTCAATCGGATTGATATCCTCACGCCATGCTGGGACTTCCTCATTGAGGAATTGGTTAACGGAAATAGGCTCACCAAAGTTAACGTAACCTTCGCCAAGGTTGCGTAGCTTGCGAATCATGCGCAGTACTTGGCCAAAATTCTCTTTTTCTTTGCGCTTTCCGCGCAACTCTTTGGCATAGGTACCGACTTCCATGACATGCTCATACCCAATGTATACGGGTACTAAGGTCACTGGGCGTTTCAAACCGCGCAGCATGGCCTGAATCGTCATGGAGAGCATACCGGTTTTTGCGGGTAGCAAACGTCCTGTGCGTGAGCGGCCACCTTCACTGAAGTACTCAACGGAGTACCCTTTCGCAAACAGCTCGGCGAGATACTCGCGAAACACGGTGGAATAGAGCTTATTGCCCTTAAAGCTGCGACGAATGAAGAATGCACCGCCGCGACGGAAAATCGGCCCAGCAGGGAAAAAGTTTAGGTTAATACCCGCGGCGATATGCGGAGGGACTAATCCTTGCTTGTAAAGCACGTAGGAAAGCAACAAATAGTCCATATGGCTGCGGTGACAGGGCACGTAAACAATCTCTTGGCCATCTTGAGCCAGTTTACGAACACGCTCGGCATTTTGCACATTGATGCCTTGATAGAGGCGATTCCACAACCAACCCAGAACCCGCTCACCGTGCTTCACCAAGGAGTATGAGAAATCGGCGGCGATCTCTTCCATCATATCGACCGCTTCTTTGCGGACCTTATCTTCACTGACATTGCGGCTAGCCGCTTCGTCTTGGATGACTTTTTCAATCGCTTTGGATTGCAGTAAACGCTTAAACAGTGCTTGGCGGTCTGGCAATTTAGGGCCAGAAGCGGCGAGCTGTTGGCGAGAGAAATGAATCTTAGCAACGCGGGCAAGTTTATGAGCAATCGACTCATCGGTACCGTGGTTATCAGCCATGTAGCGTAATGATACGGGTGTACTCACACGCACCAAGGTATCGCGACCTTGAGTCAGAATGTTGTACGCCTTCTCAGGACCGTTTAAGGGTCGCAATTGTGGGCTTTGGTCTTGCTCTCGGCCGGGTTTGCGTCCCCAAAGAACAGAGGCAGGCACCAGCTGCACATCCAACTCTGAGTCTGAACGGTGCTGTTCTAACAAGGTTTGGAAGCGCTGCAGAGATGCCGCAGGTAAGGCGTTATCATCGCCAAAAATGCTCGGCCCTTTCGCCACAAAGACATACCGGTGCACTTGGGTGCCATGTAGGTCGAGTGGCTCAAGTGGATCGGGTAATCCTAGCGATTGACAGCCAGTACGTAATGTCAGTAAGTCGGTAGATGACTGAAACGGTAGGACGTACACGATCGGTTTGGTGAGATCGAGTCCTAAGTCATTCACTGGGTCGGTAGGGACCGCATTGGGTTTAACCAACAGTGACAATGGGAGTTTCAGTAAAGCGTGATAAAGGGATAGCCCGCGTGACATGGATTGACGTGCCTCAGTTGCTCTATGCGCGGCAAGGATAGCAGAAAAATAAGTCGAGTTTGCAGTCAAATGGCAATAAATCGCAGGGATAGTCATATGAACTAGATTTAGTTAAACAATTATTGAGCCTTATCAAACTCGCGAGAAGATATGATGATCAAGAAAGAGACAGGAATAAAACGTGTTGTAAATGCTACTCGATATTCCCTGCAAGGGTTGCTCAGTGCATGGCAATTTGAAGCCGCTTTTCGTCAAGAGTGTGCCCTCGCATTAGTCCTGATTCCAGTGGCGTTTTATTTAGACGTTGAACCTTGGCAGCGGGTAGCAATGGTCAGCGTGTTGGTGATCGTGATGGTCGTCGAGTTGCTCAATACGGCAGTGGAAGCGGTGGTGGATAGGGTGGGGTATGAACACCATGAGTTGGCAGGCCGCGCAAAAGATACAGGCTCGGCCGCGGTCATGGTCTCGTTGGCTTTAGCGGCGTATGTGTGGGCTGAAGCGCTTTGGAGCTTGTGGCGCGGTTAGCGGCCATGAGTTGGATTTGATAGGCATGTCCGCGGTCTTTTTTGCATTGATGGCGAATTAATCACTTTGCAATTGCCAATACACTGGATATACTCACAGCTAACTGTATAAAAAAACAGGTGAGTTATGAAGCCGTTGACGCCGCGACAACAAGAAGTTTTTGATCTAATCAAAGAACACATTGACTCTTCAGGGATGCCACCAACGCGCGCAGAGATCGCGCGTCAGTTAGGTTTCCGCTCAGCAAATGCTGCTGAAGAACATTTAAAGGCCCTCGCAAAAAAAGGGGCGATTGAAATTATTCCGGGAGCGTCTCGTGGTATTCGATTACTACTAGAAGCTGATAACGATGATGATGCAGAAGGCCTGCCTCTGATCGGCCGCGTGGCCGCAGGTGAGCCGATTTTGGCGCAAGAACATGTCGAGAGCCATTACCAAGTGGATCCGAGCCTGTTCAAGCCCTCTGCCGATTTCCTATTACGTGTTAATGGGATGAGTATGAAAGACATTGGTATTTTAGATGGCGATCTGCTTGCCGTGCATAAAACACAAGATGTCCGAAATGGTCAGGTGGTGGTTGCGCGTGTTGAAGACGACGTGACGGTTAAGCGCCTTGAACACAAAGGCGCGCAGGTTTTATTGCATGCCGAAAACGATGAGTTTGCGCCTATCGTGGTTGATCTGGAGCACCAGCAGTTCAACATTGAAGGGATTGCAGTAGGGGTTATTCGCAATACTGACTGGATGTAATGCGATAAGCTATTGCATTGCTAAATGATAGTCATTATCATCTTCATTGGAGGATGTTAATGAAACGTGAAATCAAGGCAGTAGCGACCCAATCCCCACCGCGGTGTGGTGAACAGAATCAAGGTCGTCCCGTCGAAGGCCGGGACGCTCGGAGTTCGCGTTATAAAATTCCTGCCAAATTGATCGCACCGCTTTGGCTACGTAGCCGAGAAAGCCTGGTAGATAATGCCGTTATTTACGATCCTATGGCGGCCTCTGCTTGCCGTCGTTGTGAGCTTGCCAGTGAATGTTTAGATGGCAACGTTAATGGACGCCAACTGCTCCATGCTACCTTGACCAAGTTGACCGATCAGCGCGTCGCTCAATTTCTGACCGAGCACCCCAAAGGTTGGGTCATTAATATTGGCGCAGGTCTGGATACCCGCTTTTATCGCCTTGATAACGGTCTGTGTCGCTGGTTAGAGCTAGAGAACAGTGAAACTCTGGTATGGCGTCAGCGCCTTTTCCATCGTAATGAGCGCTACTATACACAACCTATCGATATTAGCTCCCCAGATTGGCCATCTACCATTTCTGTGCCAAATGATGCCCCAGTTCTCGTCTTGATTGATCAAGCGCTATTGCAGATGGATAAACTTCAAATTGCGGCTCTGATGGCCCAACTTGGTCGTCATTTTGATCATGGTGAAGCGGCGTTGGTGGTAGCTGGTGATTGGTGCCATACCCGATTAGGAAAAACACTGGGCTGCGAAAGTTACCAACATGGCTTTAATAAGCCCGGTCAACAGTTATTGCAGATGCTGCCTTGGGCGTCTTTGGTTGATGTGGCATCGCCATTGTCAGTGGATTGCAGCCGTTGGCAGCCTTGGCGTCGTTGGCTTGCAATGCGCTGTAAACACCGAATTACCCCCGTGATGGTGCATCTGCGCTGGTAAGTGTTGCTCATCACCGTCTCTTGAGGTATCCAAGGCTAATCACTGCATTTTTCAGAGTGATATGGCTTGAATGGGTCAGTTTCTCGTTACTTTTGCCTTTTTTGCACTCAGTTGGCGATTATGCCAAGTGACCCTTCGTCATCTCTCCCACATCGATAGAAGTTAAGTCTCTTTTTCTCCTGCCTAGATGGCTATCAAAGGATGTGCAAATAGATTTCCATTTCTCATTATTCTCTTTTGGTATCTGCAATTAAGATCACTGTTTGTGTTTGATTTGGTGATTTTTTGCCCGCTTCAAGTTGTCCTTTTTCAATTTCCTGACCTAAGTTGAATGTAAATAAAGTGTTAAATTTACTAAGTGTGTTTCTTGTTAGTTAAGGCAAGTATGCACTGAATTGCCTGTTTGTGCGGGCTTTTCATGTTCTAACTCACGCATTTTGGTGGGAAGGATAGGGAGGTTGGGGTGAGAGTGTGTCGTCTGTTTATTGGGGAATGGCGTTGGAAATTGTCCGCGTTATTCGCGACTGTATTGGTTAGCTTTCCAGCGCTCAGTGAGGAAATGCGCCTAAACATGACGCCGGGTGTCACACAGGTGAGCCAGCAAGTATACGAATTGCACATGACGATTTTCTATATTTGTGTCGTGATTGGCGTGGTGGTGTTCGGCGCGATGTTTTGGGCGATATTTCATCATCGGAAATCGCGGGGTGCGGTCGCAGCGAGCTTCCATGAGAGCACAAAAGTGGAGATATTGTGGACCGTGATTCCCTTTGTCATCTTGATTGGGATGGCGATTCCCGCCACGAAAACCCTTCTCGCCATGGAAGATACCACTGACCCTGACATGACGATTCAAGTAACAGGCTCGCAATGGAAGTGGCATTACCGCTATTTCGACGATGAAGTCGAGTTCTTCTCTCTCCTCGCGACACAAACTGCCGAAATCGAAAACGACAAAGACAAGCGAAAGAACTATTTGCTGGAAGTCGATAGACCCTTAGTTGTCCCTACTGGGCAGAAAATTCGTTTCCTCATCACATCGACTGATGTCATCCACTCATGGTGGGTGCCAGATTTTGCCGTGAAGAAAGACGCGAACCCCGGCTTTATTAATGAAGCATGGACACGGGTTGATGAGCCGGGGATCTATCGGGGTCAGTGTGCCGAGCTTTGTGGTAAGGACCACGGTTTCATGCCGATTGTGGTGATAGCCAAAGCGCCCGATGACTATCAAGCATGGCTACAACAGACCAAAGCAGAGCAACAACAAGCGCGCGAGGAAGAACAACGTCTACTCTCGATGAACATGGAGATGGATGAGCTGATGGCGCTGGGTGAAAAAACTTATGTCGCACGCTGCGCGGTGTGCCACCAAGCCAATGGACAAGGGATAACGGGCGCATTCCCAGGGCTTGCTGGCCAAGGGGTCTCAGTGGATCCCAATGGCAAGCTTGAGCACCTGAGTGTTGTGATACATGGCAAGCCGGGCACAGCGATGCAGGCATTTGGTCCGCAATTGAGTTTGAAAGAGTTAGCCGCCGTTATCACCTATGAGCGCAATGCTTGGGGGAACAACACGGGCGATACGGTGCAGGCTGCAGAAGTGCAGGCAGTGTTAAATGGCGATTCTTTATAGGGAGCAACGTGATGAGCGATACATTGCCTGAAAATGAAGCAATAGGAAAAGACGGCCAGCAAAGTACCATCGTGGATGATCATCACGATGACCACCATCATCATGGACCCACTGGCATCATGCGCTGGGTGCTAACGACAAACCACAAAGAGATCGGTTCGCTCTACTTGATGTTCAGCTTTGCGATGTTTCTGGTCGGTGGTGCGATGGCGATGGTCATTCGCGCAGAACTGTTTCAGCCTGGTCTACAACTTGTCGAACCCAACTTTTTTAACCAGATGACCACGGTACACGGTTTGATCATGGTGTTTGGCGCGGTGATGCCGGCTTTTACAGGGCTCGCTAACTGGATGATTCCGATGATGATCGGTGCGCCAGACATGGCATTGCCACGGATGAACAACTGGAGTTTCTGGATTCTGCCGTTTGCCTTTTTGATGCTGTTGATGTCGCTCTTCATGGAAGGGGGAGGGCCAAACTTTGGTTGGACCTTCTATGCGCCCCTCTCGACGACGTATAGCCCGGAGAGCACAGGTCTGTTTGTTTTTGCTATTCACATCATGGGAATCAGTTCCATCATGGGCGCGATCAATGTGATTGTGACCATCATGAACTTGCGGGCACCAGGCATGACTTACATGAAGATGCCGCTTTTTGTTTGGACGTGGCTCATCACGGCGTTTTTATTGATTGCCGTCATGCCAGTGCTAGCAGGTGCGGTCACCATGGTGCTGACAGATAAGTATTTTGGGACTAGCTTCTTCGATGCGGCAGGTGGGGGAGACCCAGTCCTTTTCCAGCATATTTTCTGGTTCTTTGGACACCCTGAAGTCTACATCATGATACTGCCGAGCTTCGGTATCATTTCAGCCATTGTCCCTGCCTTTTCTCGCAAAAAGCTATTTGGTTACGCCTCCATGGTTTACGCAACAGCGTCGATTGCGGGCTTGAGCTTTTTGGTGTGGGCACACCATATGTTTACCACAGGTATGCCCGTCGCAGCTGAGTTGTTCTTTATGTATTGCACCATGCTGATTTCGGTGCCCACTGGGGTGAAAGTGTTTAACTGGGTAGCGACCATGTGGCGCGGCTCGCTAACCTTTGAGATGCCGATGATGTTTGCGATTGCCTTCATCGTGCTCTTCACCATTGGTGGCTTCTCCGGACTGATGCTGGCAATTACCCCTGCAGATTTTCAATATCATGATACCTATTTTGTCGTCGCGCATTTCCACTATGTGCTCGTTTCTGGCGCCATCTTTTCGATTATGGCGGCGGCGTACTATTGGTTGCCGAAATGGACTGGGTATATGTATGACGAGCGATTGGCCAAGTGGCATTTCTGGTGCTCGATCATTTCGGTCAATGTACTGTTTTTCCCGATGCACTTCTTAGGTCTTGCTGGCATGCCACGCCGTATTCCAGATTACGCATTGCAGTTTGCAGATATCAATGCTGTTGTCAGTATTGGCGGCTTTGCCTTTGGCCTCTCGCAACTGATCTTCCTCTGGCTCGTGATTAAGTGCGCGCGAGGGGGTGAGAAGGCGGCGGCGAAACCTTGGGACGGCGCTGAAGGATTGGAGTGGACGGTACCATCGCCTGCGCCGCTACACACATTTGAAAAGCCACCCAAGATTGATTAGTAGGCACGGATATGGCGAACGACACGCGACGCTCCACATGGAAACTGGTCTTTGCAGCACTAGGGATGTTTGGCTTTGCCTATGCCTTAGTACCGCTTTATGACGTGTTTTGTGAAGTGACTGGCATCAATGGAAAAACAGAAGATGCGCCAAGTGTGGTCAGCCAAGAGATTGATACGAGTCGTGAGGTAACCGTGGAGTTTGTTGCCTATACCAACCCCAGCTTGCCTTGGCAGTTTGGTCCTGAAGTGAAACGCTTGACGGTGCATCCCGGCGAAACGCACACGATCGCTTATGCGGCCAAGAACATCGGTAGTCAGGATGCAGTAGGACAAGCGGTGCCTTCTGTGTCTCCGGGTCTGGCGGCAAAACACTTCAATAAAATTGAATGCTTCTGTTTTAATCGGCAGCCCTTGCAAGCAGGGGAGTCTGCCTCATTGCCACTGATTTTTTATATTGATCCTGAACTACCTGAAGAGATATCGACGTTGACGCTGGCTTATACCTTATTTGAGTCGCCGTCATCTGAGTAATGAACGAGGTTAATTATGTCGAACCAGCATGAACACTATTATGTTCCCGCGCAAAGCATCTGGCCTATTGTTGGCGCGGTTGCACTATTTCTGATTGCATTGGGGGCTGGCTCCACCGTTGGCGGCATGTTTGGCGGTAATGGCCCGTGGGTGTTGGTCACTGGCGTCGGCATTCTGCTCATCATGCTCTTTGGTTGGTTTCGTGATGTGATTCATGAGTCGATGTCGGGGCTCTACAGTGCCCAAATGGATCGTTCATTTCGTCAGGGAATGAGCTGGTTTATTTTTTCTGAGGTGATGTTTTTCGCCGCCTTTTTTGGCGCGCTATTTTATGCGCGGATGATTGCGGTGCCATGGTTAGGCGGAGCCGGTAACAATGCGATGACGCATGCAGTACTTTGGCCGGATTTCATTGCGATGTGGCCGTTAACCACAACCCCTGATGGGACGGAGACGCAAGGAATGGGGCCGATGGGTTTGCCGCTGATTAATACCCTGATTCTATTGACGTCATCGGTGACCGTCCACATTGCGCATGTGGCGATCGAGAAAGGCAATCGCCAACGGCTAACCTTATTCCTGTTGCTTACTGTGTTGCTTGGCGCGTTGTTCGTTTACTTTCAAGCCGAAGAGTACATTCACGCTTATCAAGAGATGAACCTGAAACTGGACTCGGGCATTTATGGCAACACCTTCTATCTACTCACAGGTTTTCATGGTCTTCATGTCACCATGGGCACCTTGATTCTCTTCATTGTTTGGCTACGTGTCGTGAAAGGCCATTTTACCACCGAGAATCACTTCGCGTTTCAAGCAGGCGCTTGGTATTGGCACTTTGTTGATGTGGTTTGGTTGGGCCTTTTTGTCTTTGTTTACATCTTATAAAGCGTTAATACGGCCGCGGATTTGGCGTGATCATGCCTGTCGCCATCGCAACCAATAACAGGGCAAATATAAGCACTGAAAAAATCAGGCGTTTGCCAAGAAAGTGAGAGAGGGGTTGGGCTTGTTTTCCTTTCAGTAACGCGGGTAGGGCGCGAAACAGATTCAGGATAACAAACACGAGCAAGATGATGAGTAAGGCTTTAATCCACACAGGCACTCCATTGAGGAAATTGACGTTTGCTCTTTTCACTCTGGTTGCGGTTGCACTGCTCGTCAAGCTAGGGATGTGGCAATTATCACGCGCTGAAGAAAAAGCGCGGCTGTCGTCTCAGCTCAATGCGCGTTCAGAGCAAGTTTATCGTGATGTCTCTCTGTTGCCGGAAGATGCGGCCTTTTATCGGCTCGAGGTTGAAGGGGCATTGAGGGGCGTGACGCCCATTTGGTTAGATAATCAGATTTTCCAAGGGCGAGTTGGCTATCAGTTACTTTTTCCTTTTCAAACTGCGGATGGTTGGTTGTTGATTAATTTAGGCTGGGTTGCCGCACCCACATCACGGGATAGGCTGCCGACTTTGCCTGACAACGTGAGCCGCGCGGTCGAAAAAAGCCTCAAGGTAAGCGGTTTACTTTCGCCTCCTAGCGCGAATGTTGTGTTGGCGGAGAAAACAGACGAGCGGTTTGTCGATGGGATAAGAGTACAGCGCGTCGATATTGCTGATTTAGCGGCGCGTTTAGACATATCACTGTTGCCTTATTTGTTGCATATCGATGGTGCGCATCCTATTGCGCAACAACCTATCTGGCAGCCGACGGTGATGTCAGCTCAAAAGCATATTGGTTATGCAGTGCAGTGGTTTTTGATGTCACTCGCTGTGGCTGTGTCGGGCTTCATCTGGTTAAGGAGATCTCGATGAGACGATCGTTGAACTTGTGGCTGTTGTTATTGGCCTTTGTTGCCCCTATTGCAATCGCATGGGCGATGTTGCGTTTCCAATGGTATGAAGGCGGCGTGACTAATCGCGGTAACTTGCTGCCATCGCCTGTCGCAATGAGCTGGCTGCAGCCAGAACAACCGCAATGGCAACTTGTGTATCAACAACCACAAGCTTGCGACCCTTTGTGCCAAGGCGCGCTGTTTAATTTGCGCCAAGTTCCCCAAGTGATTGGTGAAAGTGAGCAGCGATTACAAAGTACCTTGCTACTGGGTGAGACAGAGGCTGCGACAAGCGCGGCATCGACTGAGTTAAGCGCGGCGCAAGTCAAAGCGATGACCGAAACCCAGCAGGTTGAATGGGCGGCCCTACCCTTTGGGGCTGAGGCGATTTATATCGTTGATCCTCTTGGCAATATCATGATGGCTTATCCCTTAGTGGAAGGCAAAGAAGCCATCTTGAGCCAAGGTAAAGATATCGTGCGTGATTTAAAGCGGTTACTGAAAGTCTCGAAAATCGGCTAGGAGGCAATATGGCTCTCTATCGTCATTGGTTGCTTATTGGTGTGTTGTTCGGCGTTATTGTGGTTGGACTCGGCGCATTTACGCGGTTAACTGAAGCGGGTTTAGGCTGTCCAGATTGGCCGGGTTGCTATGGCTTTCTCACTGTCCCAAGCAGTGCTGCTCAGCTAGAGCAGGCGGCGGCGCGCTATCCTGAGGTGCCCGTTGAAGCGAGTAAAGCTTGGTACGAGATGATTCACCGCTACTTTGCAGGCATGTTGGGGCTGTTGGTGTTGGGGTTGGCTGTGGTGGCATGGCGTACTGGAAAACCTCTGTTATTGCCCTTGAGCACATTAGGTCTTGTGGTTTTTCAAGCCATGCTGGGGATGTGGACGGTGACCATGAACCTCAACCCTTTCATTGTGATGGCGCATCTTCTTGGTGGCTTTGCCACAGTCTCTCTGCTGTGGTGGCAGTGGTTGAGGTGCCATGAGAAACAACAAAAGCCACCGCCTTCGCGTGTGAGAAATGTCGGATTTGCGGCACTGTTTGTTGTCATTGCGCAGATTGCGCTGGGTGCTTGGACATCCACCAACTATGCGGCCTTGGTGTGCACTCAGCTCCCGCTTTGCGAGGCGGATTGGCAAACCATGTATGATCCTAGCGCGTTTGCTCTTGTACAACCGCCGCATGATACCTATCAATATGGAGTGCTCGATTATGGTCAACGGGTCACGATTCATGTCACGCATCGTATTGGTGCTGGGGTGACCTTGCTGGTGATGCTGGGGTATCTGTTTTTGTTGAGTCGACAACAGACTTCCCCTTCGGTCTGGGTGATCCCGTCTGTGGTGTTAGCTGTTCAGATAGGCTTGGGCATCAATAATGTCGTCTCTATTCTCCCACTCGCCAATGCCGTTGCTCACAATGTGGTCGGGCTTGGACTGTTGTTGAGCGTGCTTTACACCTTTCATCCTCTTCGGCTCTCTCAGTCGGTAACAGCATTAAAAGGAGGTGCTTATGGCAAAGTCTGATTCCCTACTTCTTCCCACTTCAATGGGGTGGCGTGATTATCTGACGATGACGAAACCTAAAGTCGTTGCCATGCTATTACTGACCGCTTTGGTTGGGATGTGTCTCGCGATGCCAGCATTGCCGCCTTGGCACGTCATGGTGATTGGCCTGTTGGGTATCGGCTTTCAGTCGGCCGCCGCTGCGGTGTTTAACCATGTCCTCGATCGGCGTATTGATAAGCAGATGGCGCGTACCCACCATCGCCCATTAGCCAAAGGACGTGTGGCGACTAGCAATGCAGTCACGTTTGGTGTGGGCTTGATGGTATTGGGGTTTGTGCTGCTATACAGTTTAAATGCACTGACCGCTTGGTTAACGTTTGCCAGTTTGATTGGCTATGCATTGGTGTATACCGTTTGGCTTAAGCATGCTACCCCACAGAATATTGTGATTGGTGGATTGGCCGGTGCAGCGCCACCTCTATTGGGGTGGACAGCGGTGACCGGGGAGATCCATTCCTATGCGTTGATTCTCGTGATGCTGGTTTTCACTTGGACGCCACCCCATTTTTGGGCGTTAGCGATTCACCGCCGTGATGACTATGCGCGGGCGGGTGTGCCTATGCTGCCGGTGACACACGGTATTCACTTTACTAAGACCATGGTCTTGCTCTACACCTTGATTCTGTTTGCGGTTGGATTATTGCCTTGGCTGACGGGAATGAGTGGTCTGTTTTACCTTGTAGTGGCGAGTGGTGCTAACCTTGCCTTTATCTATTATGCACTCCGCTTGAAGCTTGCCAGTGATAATGCGTATGCGTGGCCGACGTTCAAGTTCTCTATTTGGCATCTGATGATTTTGTTTATCGCCCTATTGGGTGATCACTATCTTTGATTTGGTCGCGAAACCCTTAAAACAGCGCCTCACTGATTATCTATGTTGAGGCGCGAGTATGGGACTGAGGAGCGAGTCCGCTCTCTCAATGGCGTCTGGGTTTTCTCATTCCAACTCGCGCTTAGCGCGATTTATCTCTGTTCGACAATTCTGCCTGATAATCTCGGTTTGATTCAGTACACTATGCGCCATCTTTACTACGCATGGCTGAGAAGAACTTGGCAAACTTCGCATTCTTATCTCAACTCTCACTGCATCGTCAGGTGTTTGTCTTAGCGTTACCTATGGTGCTCTCTAACATCACTGTGCCGTTACTTGGCTTGGTCGATGCGGCTGTGATTGGGCACCTTGAACACAGTTGGTATTTAGGTGGTGTGGCCGTCGGCGGCACCATGATCAGCGTAACGTTTTGGTTGTTAGGCTTTCTACGGATGGCGACGACAGGACTCAGCGCCCAAGCATTTGGCGCGAGAGACGGTCACCAGCAGGGGCGAGTGTTAGTACAGGGTTTGATCATGGCATGGGGCTTTGCCTTGGCCTTACTGCTGATTCACCCTTGGGTCGCGGATGCGGTTATGTACTTCTCAGATGCCAGTGAGGCGGTGAAGTTACATGCGGAGTCCTACTTCTCTATCCGTATTTGGGGAGCACCGGCAGCGCTTGCAAACCTTGTGTTAATGGGGTGGTTGCTTGGGTTGCAAAATGCGCGTGTTCCTATGTGGCTATTGATCATCACCAATGCGGCTAACATCGTTTTCGATTTGCTGTTTGTGCTTGTTTTCGATTGGAAGGTTGAAGGTGCGGCGGCAGCGTCGGTCTGTGCTGAGTATCTGGGTTTCTTGATAGGGATGCGGTTTGCATTAGGTGAATGGCGCAGGTTGAATCTACCCAAAATTTCACAATTGGTCAGTCACAGTGTGGAAGGGCTAGGTCGTTTTGTTAGACTCAATCGCGATATCTTTTTACGCAGCTTAAGCTTACAAGCGGCTTTCACCTTTATGACCTTCCAAGGTGCCAGTCTGGGGGATGACATTGTTGCGGCCAATGCCGTACTGATGAGCTTTTTAATGCTCATCTCTTTTGCTATGGATGGATTCGCTTATGCCATCGAGGCGATGGTGGGCAAAGCCGTTGGGGCGAAAGATCGGCGTGAACTTTGGTATGCCATGGTGATCACCACGTTATGGAGCGGTGTGATTGCGCTGGGTATTGCCTTGGTCTTTGGTCTACAGGGGCAAGCGATTATTGGCTTGATCTCGTCGATTGATGTGGTGCAGCAGCAAGCTAGTCAGTATTTGCCATGGTTAGTGGCCATGCCGCTAGTGTCCATGTGGTGTTTTCTCCTCGATGGTATCTTTATTGGCGCAACACGAGGCAGAGAAATGCGCAACAGTATGTTTTTGGCGAGCTGTTGTTTTTTCTTGGTGTGGTGGCTTTGCAGCGCGTGGGGGAATCATGCGTTATGGGCAGCGATGCTGAGCTTTATGGCGATGCGCGGGTTAACGCTGGCTTGGGTCTTTTGGCGTCATTGGCAGGCTGATACCTTTTTGGTGACAGAGCGGTAATCTGCCTACAAAAAAAGCGCTGAAAACTCAGCGCTTTTTAAATCGAATGGGCATTAGTAGTAGGAGTGCTCACCACGAGAGTGCTCAGTCACATCACGCACACCGGTTAACTCGCCTTCGAACTGCGCAAGTAACTGCTTTTCAATCCCTTCTTTCAGGGTGACATCGACCATAGAACAGCCGTTACAGCCGCCGCCGAACTGCAAAATTGCGACACCATCTTCGGTGATTTCAACGACACGCACGTTACCGCCGTGACCTGCAAGTTGTGGGTTTACCTCTGTCTGAATGATGTAATCAACACGTTCGATCAGTGATGCATCATCAGCCACTTGGCGCACTTTCGCGTTTGGCGCTTTCAAGGTTAACTGTGAACCCATCTTATCCGTAGCGAAATCGATCTCCGCATCTTCTAGGAACGGAAGACTGGTTTCATCAATAAACGCGGAGAAGTGCTCATATTTGATTTCTGTATCCGACGCTTCTACGGCTTCTGGAGGACAGTAAGAGACACCGCACTCAGCACTTTGAGTACCTGGATTGACGACGAAAACACGGATGTTTGTGCCTTCAGTTTGCTGCGCCAGTAGTTTTGCAAAATGGGCCTGAGCCTCTTCGGTAATAATAATCTGTGACACGACGAATACCTGACTTTTCCAGTATGTTTTATACCCATTCTACTCCTAAGTCAGCCATCTATCACCCCTAAATTGCTCAGGTTATTGTTGCTATCCGTGACGAGACTATTGTGCTGGGGTACGGCTTAAACAATAGACATCAACCCGCTGCGCCCCCGCTTCATGGAGCAGGCCAGCGAGTTGATTCGCGGTAGTGCCTGTGGTGACAACATCGTCGACAATTGCCACGTGTTTCGCTATCCCAGTTGAACAGTGAAGACGAAAAGCCCGCTTGAGATTGGTTAATCGGGCTTTCTTATCGAGGGACTGTTGCGGCGCTGTATGGCGTTGGCGTTTCAGTACATTGGCATTCACTGGGATTTGTAACACTTGACCAAGTGCCTGTGCCAGTAAGGTGCTTTGGTTGTATCCGCGTTGTAATCGCCGTCGCCAATGCATAGGGACAGGGATAAGCATTTCCGCGGGCGCTGTAATCTTGTCTGCGAGCATGCGTGCAAGTGGTTTAGCCAGCCAAGGTTGGTGTTGATATTTGTAGCGTTTTATCAATTGATCGAGTGGGAACTGATAATGGCCCAAAGCGGTTAAAGTTTGCCATGTTGGCGGCAAACTTATGCATTCGCCACACTGCAACGGATTGCCTGTTGCAGGAAGCCCACAACGCTGGCAATGTTCACTGCCAGTGATATGCGATGTGCACGGTTTACAGCAAAAGGATTCATGCTGCTGTAAGGGTTGATCGCAGAGGTGGCAACCAGTTTCTTGATGGCGAACGTTTTTCTGCGATTGCAGTGTAAGCATGCCGCTTGCTAGCCTTCTAGATTGAAATGAAAAGGAAAAGTGTAGATGACAACGGCGTTTAATTGGCGAACAGAAGGAGAAGGTTCCGATCTGGTTCTCATTCATGGGTGGGGAATGAATGCCGCGGTTTGGCAGCATTTACTGCCTAGTTTAACGCCACACTATCGGGTACATCTGGTGGATTTGCCGGGGTATGGGCATAACCATCATTTAGTGATGGAAGATATTGAAGCCGTCGCCGCGCTATTATTGGCCGAGCTACCCAAAGGGGCTGTTTGGGTTGGTTGGTCTTTGGGTGGGCTGGTTGCTAAGCAGGCAGCACTCATGAATCCGTCAGCACTCGCTGGATTAGTGACGGTTGCGAGTAGCCCATGTTTTGCGGAGCAAGAGGACTGGCGTGGCATCAAACAAGATGTACTGGGTACCTTTAAATCGCAGTTGGCAGAGGATTATCAAGCCTTAATTGAGCGATTTATGGCGATTCAAGCGATGGGGAGCCGAACGGCGCGTCAAGACATCAAGTTGTTAAAAACTGCCGTACTCGATTACCCTCAACCTCACCCGGATGCGTTGCAGCATGGTTTGAATTGGCTTTCAGATATTGATCTTAGAAACCAGTTAGATGCCATCAACTTGCCTTGGTTACGCATGTATGGTCGCTTAGACGGTTTGGTGCCAGTAAAAGTCGCGGCTGAGCTGGATACTGAATTCGTGCATTCGCGCTCCGTTGTCTTTAAGGCAGCCTCGCATGCCCCCTTTATTTCACATCCCGATGAGTTCGTTGAGGCGCTGCGGGCTTTCATGACAGAAAGTCGCCTTTGATGTGATGAAAAATGCAGCTAGTTGGCATTACCTTTGCAAGCGTAATCGCAACGTTAACGCAGTGTTGATGTCATTAATTGGAGTTTGTTGGCACTTTTTTCTCAATTTATGAGCCCAGTTGTCGATAAACTTTAACGAGTCGCTTTGAAGAAGGAGTGTCGGGGTCATGACGATTAATTCGGTCAATGGATCATCTACGCTATATACACCGTCAACGAGCACGCCGACGGTGAAGCCTGCGAGTGGTGAAGAGAAAGCCGTCGAAACAAGCAATAAACTGCCCGATTCCGCAGAGTTGCAACGCAAAGTTGCTGAACTCGAAGCCGCTGATAAAGCCAAAGGTGCAGAAGGCGTTGAGGGTGAAGAAGGTAAAAAGCAGGTGAAGTCCTTCACTTACGGTGCGCTTGGTATGGATCACCCAGACGCGGTGAAAGACAATGATGATGGCGCTTACACGGCAGGACAAGTGTTAAAAGCCGCGGGGACCATTGGCGGTATTATTGCGTTGCTCATCTAGAAATTGAGACGTGGTATGGATAAGCAGATACCACGTGAGTTGCCTATACTTTAACCAGTGAGTTAAACTATTGGGGGTTGGTGAAAACTAACGCCCGTTTCTTGTTACTTACTGATAGCCGAGTATTGGTATGATTGTTTCTCCTACTGTGACAGGTGCGCCGATCATTGCGCCCACCGTGAATGTCCCTACCGAGCAGGTAGCGAGAGATAATCGTGTCCGTGAAAAAATCGTACCGACGACTCAAACTGCTGAGAGTGCAAGCGAGAAAGCCCCGAGCAGTGAAGAGAAGCAACTTAAGAAGCCCGCTTGGGACCCCAGCGAGCACCCTACCTACAATGAAACCCCTATCCACAAGTATGATTTTCGTGGTGACACAGAACTTGATCGTTTGATTGAAGTGTTATCGGCAGGCAGCTATTTTAGTGATGACACCAGCGGTTACACCATGCGCGTCAAGTTACCGCGCGATGTGTTTGAGAAACTGGAACAGTTCAATGCCAGTAATCGAATTAAGGGAGTGGTGACCCATCACTATGCAACGTCATCGGTCCCCAATCCCCCCATTCAATACCTTGTCATTATTTGAGCTTAACGCTTCGCTTTTTTGAAGGCTTCCGCCATGGCACCACCAAACGCATTACCCATAGTGCCGCTGTCGTTGTGACGCGAGCGCGCTGAACGCTGTGGTTTGTTCGGTTGTTGACGACGCTCGTGATTGTCATTGCGGCTAGGTCGCTCTTGTCCCGGCTCATCGTTGAGGCGCATTGACATACCAATCCGCTTACGTGCCAAGTCAACTTCCATCACTTTCACTTTAACGATATCACCAGCCTTCACCACTTCTCGCGGATCGGAGACAAACTTGTCTGACAGCGCAGAAATATGGACGAGACCGTCTTGATGGACACCAACATCTACAAAGGCACCAAAGTTAGTCACGTTGGTGATTACGCCTTCCAATACCATGCCAGGAATCAGATCTTTGACCTCATTCACGCCGTCAGCAAAGGTTGCGGTTTTAAACTCAGGGCGAGGATCGCGGCCGGGCTTATCCAGTTCAGCCAGAATATCGTTGATGGTCGGTAGGCCAACACTGTCAGAGACGAACTCTTTTGGGTTGATGGCGCGGATAAAGTCGCGATTGCCGATCAGCGCGTCGAGAGGCTTCTGCGCTTTTTCCGCCATGCTTTTGACCAGTGAATAGGATTCTGGGTGAACCGCTGACGCATCTAATGGATTCTTACCCTGCATAATGCGCAGAAAGCCCGCACACTGTTCAAACGCTTTAGGCCCCAAGCGACTGACTTTCTTTAAGGTCGTGCGGCTGTCGAAACGGCCATGCTCATCGCGATAGGTCACAATGTTTTGTGCGATGGTGGTATTGAGACCAGCCACGCGGGTTAGCAGTGCCGCTGACGCGGTATTCACGTCAACCCCGACGGCGTTTACACAGTCTTCGACAACCGCATCAAGGCGTTTAGCCAGCAAGCTTTGGCTGACATCGTGTTGATACTGACCAACACCGATAGACTTAGGGTCGATCTTCACCAGTTCCGCCAAGGGGTCTTGCAAACGGCGGCCAATGGAGACTGCGCCACGAAGCGACACATCGAGGTTCGGGAACTCATTGGCGGCGAGCTCTGAGGCAGAATAAACGGATGCGCCGGCTTCGCTGACCATGACACTTTGAATCTTTAAGCCTTGGTCTTTCAACAAATTGGCGACAAAGCTGTCTGTTTCACGGGATGCGGTGCCGTTGCCAATGGCGATGAGGTCGACATTATGTTTTGCGAGTAAGGCGCTGACAGTTGCCGCTGATTGGGCTACTTGGCGCTGTGGTTGATGAGGGTAAATGGTTGCCGTATCGAGCAGTTTCCCTGTGCTATCAACCACGGCAACTTTACAACCTGTGCGTAAGCCTGGGTCCAATGCGAGGGTGCAACGTGGTCCGGCAGGTGCAGCCATCAGCAGGTCTTTCAGGTTGTCAGCGAAGACTTGCATCGCGCCATCTTCGGCTTTGTCACGCAGTGCGCTCATCAATTCGGTTTCCATGTGCAGTGAAATTTTCACTCGCCATGTCCAACTGACGACCTGCTTGCGCCATGTGTCAGCAGGGGCATTGCCTAAGTTCAGCTTATAGTGGTCAATGATGATGACTTCGCAGTATGAGCCCTTTGTTCCCTCTTCTTGGCTAGGGTCAGCATCGAGAGTAAGTTGCAATACGCCTTCATTGCGGCCTCGGAACATGGCGAGCGCGCGGTGTGATGGTACTTTTGACAGGGCCTCATCATGCTCAAAGTAGTCTTTGAACTTGGCGCCACTCTCTTCTTGGCCTGCGATGACGCGCGCGCGCAGGTACGCATTTTGCTGTAGGTAAGTACGGATTTTTTCAAGTAGCGCAGCATCTTCCGCAAAACGCTCCATCAAAATGGCTCGCGCGCCATCCAGTGCCGCTTTGCTGTCTGCCACGCCTTTTTCTGCGTTGATATAAGCGTCGGCGACGTCTTCTGGAGACTGAGAAGGATCTTGCCATAGGCTATCGGCGAGGGGTTCTAGTCCCGCTTCGATCGCAATTTGCCCTTTGGTACGACGTTTGGGTTTGTAGGGAAGATACAGGTCTTCAAGCGTCGTTTTACTCTCCGCACGATGAATGGCGGCTTCCAGCTCTGGCGTTAACTTGCCTTGGTCACTGATCGACTTGAGGATGGTTTGGCGACGATCTGCCATTTCACGTAGGTAACCCAAACGGGTTTCTAAGTTACGTAATTGGGTATCATCGAGGCCACCGGTCACTTCTTTACGGTAACGGGCAACAAAAGGAACGGTGTTACCGTCATCCAGTAGGGTGATCGCAGCGTCCACTTGTTGCTGGCGGACATTTAGTTCAGAGGCAATCACCTGAGAAAGTGTGTTACTCATCCATTGAATCTCATTTTGATTTCAGGCCACTCATTCTACGGAGGCGTTAGCAGCTGGCAAGCTCGATACGGTGCTCCGTCAGTGAAAATTAGGTGATTTTTTTCCTATTCGTGACCTTGCGTGGTGTCGATGATAGGGTGGTATAAGTGTTATCAATAATGGTGAGGTAAGTGTGAATACACGTCCCTGTCTGGGGTTCTTGACAATGGCTTTGGCGTTGAGTGGATGTCAGACGACCCCGATTGATCTTTCATTGATTGAATACGGTGATGAGCAACAGCAGGTAATCATGATGCTGGGCGAGCCAGGTGACAGACAGTTTAATGGGCGGTATGAGGTTTACCAATATTGTACCGTTGGCGCTGGTATTGGTACGACGCGTTTTGACATGGTGTGGTTCTACGATGGCAAAGTGACAGCCATCAGTGACTACGAACTCGCCAATGCCCGCGTGTGTGAGCGCCACTATCGCGATGTCGATTGGCTTCAAGCGCCTGAGAAATCACGAGAGCCAGACCAGATCATTGAAGTCCGTGGTGAGGATAAGGCGCAAGTGCAGATCAATGTGCCAACTAATAGCGCCATAGAAAACTGAGTGAGGCAAAACCGTGACGAGCGCTTATGGCAGGAGTAAAGCCGACATCACCATAATTGACAGCCAGTGAGAGTGCGACCAGTTGATATTGGAAGTACCACCCCATGCTGTAACGTGTTTGCATCGACGCTAAACTTACATTGGAGTGATAGTCGAGCGAGCCTGTCAGGGTTTTATCCTCCATCACATACCATTGATGTATTCCAGCATAGAGAAACTGACGCAGAGCCGGACGATGGATGAGGTTGCGTATCCCATGTACGCTAGAAACATTGCCCGTTTCGACATCATTGCCAACCATGATTACGATCCCCGCTCCAACGCGTTGTATTGTTGTCCCCAATTCAGTCGCACCCTGTAAAGCAACATTGAAAGAGGGTGAATAGATGACCGGCGCTTCGAGTTCATAGCCAAGATTAATCAGCGGGGTGTTTTGAATCTGATGTTCCCACCCTTTCGGCGTTGTGGAGTCAGTCCATAGATGCACGCTACTTTGCGCACTTTCTCCCATCGCAGAGGGACCGAGTATGCCCACCTCTAACCAGTTGCTGGTCAGTAACGCGCCTTGCAAGGTCGACAAAGTAGAACGAACAGCCAGTGTGGCTGCATAGGGGCGATCATTGGGCTGAGGATAATCAAAGCGAATCTCAGCAGGCGTCCAGATTTTTTGCTGAAGTGCCCATTGATGGTAGTAACTATTGCCGGCAGGCATTAAAAAAGATTGAAAGAAAAGAGGCAGTGAGAAATCACTGGCACGTCGCTCATTGCCTCTCTCAATTAACAAGCCATTACTGTAATCCCCATCGGTGCCTAACAGAATGTCATTATCAAACTTCAGTTGCCAATTGGCGGAATGGCAGTACAGAGGCAGCATTAATAGCAGCAGTATCAAGTCTTTCATTTCACCTCCGCAGTTAACGATGACTCTCTCAGCATGAGAAAGCCTGGGTGAAAATGCCAGTAAAGGCCTGATTCGTCTTACAGCTTTGTGTGATTGATCGGTATTTGTTACGTATAAAGCTATGAAGTGGCTCGTAAAAATTTCCTCACTTTTCTAGCACGTTACAAGATATGAAGGTGCTTCTGATTTATATCAAAGCAAGGGTGTTAGGCTGATGAAGTTTTAATCAGTAACGTCACTCAGGTTGATATAACAAGGAGAAAATATGCGCGCACATATTCTAGCAGCTGCCGTGATGGTAGCGACCTCTGTGCAAGCGGCGGACGCACCAGTGGTGGGTGGTTACTTTGCTGACTGGCAATACACCAACGAAGCAAGTCCGTTTACGGTTCAGGACATTCCCGCGGAAAAACTTACCCACGTTATTTATGCATTTTTGAGTCTCTGCGGTCCGCATACAGGGGCATCAGAAGCTGTGCAGCAACAAGTTGCGACGGCGTGTGAAGGCAAAGAGCCGGGTACCGCGATTATTGTTGATCGCTTGGCAGCACTCGAGTACGACTTCGGCGATGTGGCCGCAGAGGTTGAGTATAAGGGCCACTTTGCCCAGCTAGCGCAACTGAAAGACGAGCACCCTCACCTCAATATTTTGCCTTCATTTGGCGGATGGACAATGTCTGAACCTTTTCATGCGATGGTAAAGTCGACTGAAGAGATGGACCGTTTTGCAAAAACCTCTGTTGAGTTGATTGCGCAGTATGACTTCTTTACCGGTATCGATCTTGATTGGGAGTATCCAGGAGGTGGGGGTTTAACGACATCACCTTGGAACCCTGATACAAAAATGAGTGATGAGCAGAAAGCCGCAGAGCGAGATGCCTTTACTTATCTTGTGAAAGCGATTCGCACCGAGCTGAATGGTTTAGAGAAGCAGACTGGTCGTGAGTATGAGCTTTCAACAGCGGTCGGTGTTGGACCTAAAGCGCAGCAAATTGATTGGGCGAATGCGGCACAATACCTAACGCATATGTTTGCCATGACCTATGACTACTTAGGTGGCTGGGGCACGCAAACAGGCCACTTAACCAATCTTCATACGACTGAGCGTAGTTGGTGGGGGATGGGCAGTGATGTCTTTATTCAGCAAATGCTCGATGCGGGTATTCCTCGTGAAAAATTAGTCTTGGGGGCTGCGTTCTACGGCCGTGGCTGGGAAGGGACGGAAAACTTTGACGGTAAGTTACCCACCTCTGATCTTACCTCGACAGGTGGCGCATCGTTCGGTACAAATCCGAATGAACCCGCCTACTTTATGTTCTGGGACTTAATTGCGAACTACACTGCTGAAGAAGGCTACCAGTATGGTTATGATGCCGAATCAGAAGCGCCATTCTTATGGAATTCTGAGAAGCAGGTTTACATTAGCTTTGATGATGTGCGCTCAGTGACAGCGAAAGCTAAATGGGCCAAAGCGCAGAACTTGGCGGGTGTCTTTAGTTGGGAGCTGTCAGGTGATCCAGAAAACAAACTCACTGAAGCAATGCACAATGTCATGATGGGTGAAGACAAATAGTCGTTTTTCACTTTTTGTCAGCGAGAAGAGGCGGTTATCCGCCTCTTTTTTTATTCAGGGGCCTTAAACCAAAACACTGGCCATGCTGCGCGATACAGTAAACGATGAAAAGCCAAGGCGATGATGACAAGCAACAAACTGCCAAAGAGGGCAGGAATCAGAATTGTCGTCTCGGCATGAGACATGAAAATGACCAGTGGTGTCGCGCCAGCGGGTGGGTGGATAACCTTCAAGCCTTGCATTGCGGCAATAGCGACGCCTACTGAAAGTACCATCGCGATACTGTTGTCGCCAAAGATCATCAGCATGCTGAGCCCGATGATGGCAGCGATAACATGGCCGCCTATGACATTTCTTGGTTGAGCGAGTGGGGAGGTCGCGGCTGCGAAAAGCAGAACGCAACTGGCGCCAAAGGGGGCGATCAGCAATGGCGTCTCTAGCCAGTGCCCAATCCAATAGAGGCTGCCAATGCCTAAACTTCCGCCGCAAAACCCTTTCAACATCTCTAACGCGGTCTTCATCTTCTATGCTCCATTAGTAAGGGAATGAATTGAGTGTGTACAGATCTGTTTCATTGCAAAGATGGAACAGATCTGTTTCACTGTCAACCTACTTATTCGAGGAGCGCTTATGGATACACGAATGCACATTCTTGATACTGCTGAATCTTTGTTCAATCAGCATGGCTATACCGCCGTCGGTGTGGATAAGATTCGAGATGAAGCCTCAGTGTCGAAAACGTCGCTATATCGTCACTTTGGCGGTAAGGAAGGACTGATCGATGCCGTCCTCGCGCGCAGACATGCACGGATGCTAGAAAGTATGAATGAGGCAGTTGCCCTTGCTGGCGACACTGTTGAAGCCAAACTCACCGCCTTACTCGATTGGCATCTTACGTGGTTTAAGCGTGACGACTTCTATGGTTGTATGTTTATGCATGTGTTGGGGGAAATGAAAACCCAGAGTGTTAGTAACAGCCATCAGGCCCAGCAGCATAAAATGGCGTTATCTGCGCTAGTGAGTGATATTTTAGGTGACGAGTATCAAGCCAACACTGAGTTTGTGATGATCTTTTTGGAAGGCCTTATCGTGCGTGCAGAGTTTGATACCTTGCCCTTTTCGCGAGCGGCCTACCTGCAAATGCTCTTTAAGAGTGCGTCAATCATTGAGTAACGGCTGCAACCGAAAGTTAGAAATTTGCGCTATGGAAAATGAGTTGTGAAGACAAAATTGATCACCCGCAAGGGCTACAATAAATTACGGGAAGAGCACGACTACCTCTGGAATGAACATCGCCCTGAGATCACCAAAGTGGTGCAGTGGGCGGCGAGTTTGGGCGATCGCTCAGAGAACGCTGACTATCAATACAACAAGCGTTTGTTGCGCCAAATTGATCGTCGTATCAGGCATTTAAGAAAGTGTTTGGCCGATCTTCAGATAGTGGATTATTCACCGCAACAAGATGGCAAAGTGTTCTTTGGCGCTTGGGTTGAGATTGAAAATGAAGACGGTGAAACTAAGCGGTTTCAAATTGTTGGGCCTGAAGAGATTTATGAGCGCAAAGATGCGATTTCTATCGATGCGCCGATGGCGCGCGCCTTACTCAAAAATAGTGTTGATGATGAGGTGGTGGTGAGAACGCCAGAAGGCTCGAAACTTTGGTTTATCAACAGTATTGAGTACGACGATGCTTAGTGCATGCTGAGCGAGTTCTGTGTGCGGCGTGAGAAAGTCAGGGCTTTGTCGCAAGACTTGAGCCTGTTGCAGGAGCTCGCGCCTAAAGAGACGGGGTTGTTACCCGTCAAAACCGTGAAACAAGTCTCAATTTCCCGATCTTTCCCGAAATTCAGGATGTTATAGAGTACGGAATAATCCCCCTTAGCCATTATCTTGCATCCAGTTGCGGTATACTCGACACAGCCCGTAACACTAATTTCTCTCGCGTGATGGCTTTTTTGGGTAAAATCAAGCCAGATGCAGAACTCGAGTGCAGGTAAGTAAAATGCAGGAAAATTTCAAAGTACTGGTTGTTGATGATGATATGCGACTGCGCGCGCTCTTAGAGCGTTATCTCTCTGAACAAGGTTTTCAGGTGCGCAGTGTTTCTAACGCAGAGCAAATGGACCGCCTGCTGTCCCGTGAAACTTTCCACTTGATGGTGTTGGATTTAATGCTACCAGGTGAAGATGGTCTTTCAATTTGTCGCCGACTGCGTAATGCCAATAACAACCTTCCAATTGTTATGCTGACAGCGAAAGGCGATGAAGTTGATCGCATTGTTGGCTTAGAAGTCGGTGCGGATGACTACCTGCCAAAACCGTTTAACCCTCGTGAGCTACTCGCTCGTATCCGTGCGGTTCTGCGTCGTCAAAACGTCGAAGCCCCGGGTGCACCAAGTGTTGATTCGAAGATTGTTGAGTTTGGTGAATTTCGTCTTAACCTTGGCACGCGTGAAATGTTCCGCAACGAAGAGCCGATGCCTTTGACCTCTGGTGAGTTTGCGGTTCTGAAAGCGCTAGTGACGAATGCCCGTGAGCCTATGTCTCGGGATAAGCTGATGAACATGGCACGTGGCCGTGAGTATTCTGCGATGGAGCGTTCTATCGATGTGCAGATTTCGCGTTTACGCCGCATGATTGAGGAAGACCCAAGTCGTCCTCGTTACATCCAGACAGTATGGGGTCTGGGTTACGTCTTTGTTCCAGATGGTTCAGACGTTTAAAACCCGCCGTAAACTTCAAAATGCCCGGTCGTTTCAGCCGGGCGTTTTTCTATTTAGAATGGGTGATTCTGTTCTTTCCAGTGAAGCACGCAGAGACAGGGAGGTGGGTTGATGCGTTTTCTACCCCATAGTACGTTCACTCGTACATTAATTATCTTAGCGGGCTTGCTCATCGCGAGTCAGGTTTTCTCTTACCTTACCGTGTTGAACTATGCTCTATTGCCGAGTTTGCATCAGTTCAATCGCATACTCGCTTACGAAGTACGCTTGATGCTCAATGAAGATGTAGAGCTAGAGAGTGGTGAGCTTGTCCATCTAGATACGCCGTTGCGTCGAGAGCTACTCGAACAACTCGGCGTGAGTATTCATCTCGATGATGACCCTTTGTATGCGGAATACCGTAATGCATCGCCAGTGGAGTTCTTAAGTCAGGAAATGAGTGACGAACTCGGCGTACCGACAGAGGTTAGGCTCGTCTTGGGTGCTGACAGTTACGTGCTATGGATAGATGTGAGTTCAATGCCCGATCAGTACCTTCGGGTGCCGCTCTCAGAACTTCAAGAAGATGATATTTCGCCACTATTTTATTACAGCCTGATCATCTCTCTGCTTGTCATCGCGGGGGGGTGGTTGTTCATTCGCTTGCAAAACAGACCTCTCATGGATCTTGAACATGCCGCTTTGCAGGTAGCAAAAGCACAGCACCCGCCACCGCTACCAGAGCGAGGCGCAACGGAAATTCGTTCTGTGACGCGTGCATTCAATCAAATGTCGCAGAGCATTAAACAGTTGGAAGAAGATCGCGCACTCTTGCTGGCCGGCGTGAGTCATGACATTCGCACGCCATTGACACGTATTCGCTTAGCGACAGAAATGATGTCGGAAGATGATGCATATCTAGCGGATAGCATTACGAAAGATACCGAAGAGTGTAATGAGATCATTGGTCAGTTTATGGCGTACTTGCGCTCAACCACTGAACATCAGATCAAAGATGTTGATATGAACGCCGTACTTGATGAAGTCACCGAACTCGAGATGCATAACAGCTACGATCACCGTTGTGAGATTGATATCAAGACACTGCCTGAAGGTGTGCGTGGTGACCCAACAGCAATCAAGCGCTGCATTACCAACTTGATTGTTAACTCTAAGCGTTATGGTGATGGTTGGGTGAAAATGAGTGCGGGCCTGAGTCAGGATCGTCGACAAGTGTGGGTGACGGTGGAAGACAATGGGCCCGGTATTCCAAGCGATCAAGTGGCTAAGATGTTCCAACCACTCACACGTGGTGATGATGCGCGCGGCAAGTCGAGCGAAGGCACTGGCCTTGGATTGGCGATAGTCAAACGGATTATTGACCAGCATGAAGGCAGCATAGAGGTCGCAAATCGCGACGAAGGTGGTTTGAAGGTGAAGCTAAAATTACCTCTCAAAAAGCGCGCAGATAAGCTGTAGAACGTCGCTCGTTAGTCACCAAACACGCATTCGAGTGTGTTTGGTGCATTGCTTACGCATTGGAGTAGTTTTCTCGATGTCCTAGCCAACGTTTGATAATGGCCTCGCCGTTGGCACGATGTTGTTGCCAGATATGGCGAGCAATATTCTGTACCTGAGGAATCATGTGTTGGTCACGGACGAGATCAGCGACTTTGAAGTCGGCAAGTCCGGTCTGCTTGGTACCGAGCAGTTCTCCGGGACCGCGAATTTCTAGATCGCGCTGGGCAATCACAAAGCCGTCATTACTTTCTCGCAGTACACCCAAACGTTTTTGAGCGGTATTGGAAAGCGGCGCTTTGTAAAGCAGCACGCAATGGCTGGCGACAGAGCCTCGACCCACACGGCCACGGAGCTGGTGGAGCTGTGCAAGTCCAAGGCGCTCGGGGTTTTCGATGATCATCAAACTGGCGTTAGGGACATCCACCCCGACTTCAATCACGGTTGTCGCGACAAGGAGGTGCAGTTCTCCCGCTTTGAACTGTGCCATGATGGCTTGTTTCTCTGCGGGCTTCATTCGGCCGTGAACAAGACCTATTTTCAGCTCGGGTAATTGCGCCGACAGCTCATCGGCAGTATCCGACGCGGCTTGCGCTTCTAGCACCTCAGATTCATCAATTAGGGTGCAGACCCAATAGGCTTGCCGCCCCTCATCAAGGCATGCACCGCGTACCCGATCAATGATGTCTTTACGACGAGTATCAGGAATGGCAACGGTTTGAATCGGTGTTCGTCCCGGAGGAAGTTCATCAATCACGGAAGTTTCAAGATCAGCGTAGGCCGTCATGGCCAAGGTGCGAGGGATGGGGGTGGCTGTCATAATCAGTTGGTGAGGAAACTGCGCATCCTGCATCCCTTTTTCACGTAGCTCTAAGCGTTGGCCGACACCAAAACGGTGCTGTTCGTCGATAATGACGAGTGTGAGATTGTGAAATTCGACTTGGCCTTGAAAGAGGGCATGAGTGCCCACCACCATTTTCACCTCGCCAGAGGCAATGCGGGCGAGCTCTTTTTCGCGCGCTTTGCCCTTCAGTTTTCCTGCCATCCAGCCTACTTGGACATCGAGAGGATTTAGCCAGTGGGCAAAATTGATCGCATGTTGTTCCGCGAGCAACTCCGTGGGTGCCATCAGTGCCACTTGGTAGCCTTGCTCAATTGCAGTGACTGCTGCTAGCGCTGCGACTAAGGTTTTTCCTGAGCCGACATCTCCTTGTACGAGTCGCATCATTGGGTGTGGTTTAGCGAGATCGTTTTCGATATCGGCCACGACGCGAGACTGCGCACCAGTGGGAGTGAAAGGCAACGCATCAAGCAGTTGCGGCTTAAGCGTTTGGGAAGCTGGGAGTGCAATGGCGCTATCTTGCTGGCCCTTACTGCGTACCGCGAGCATAGAGAGATTTTGCGCCAATAGCTCTTCAAGGATCAAACGTTGTTGTGCAGGGTGTCGGCCGCTTTCGAGATCGTCGAGAGAGATATCGGGTGTCGGGCGATGCAAGGTATGCAGTGCTTGATTTAAGCTGATCTGGCGGTTGTACAAACCTTCAGGGAGGAGCTCAGTGACAGCCGCTTTATCCAGTAAGCCTAATGCTTGATCGGTGAGGTTACGCAGTGTCTGTTGCCGTAAACCATCCGTCGTTGGGTAAACGGGCGTTAACGTTTCTTCAAGGCGAAGTTCGGTAGGCTCGGAGAAAATGCGGTACTCCGGGTGATTGATTTCAACCCCAAACTTACCGCGTTTAATTTCACCATAGGCTTTGACTCGGCGACCCTCAGCAAAGCTGTTTTTCATCGCGGCATTGAAGTTAAAGAAACGCAGGGTCAAGGAGCCATTGCCATCACTGAGTCGCACGGTCAACATACGACGACGGCCCATGCTCACTTGGCAGTCCATCACTTCACCGCTGACGGTGACATGTTGGCCCGGCATCACTGAGGCAATGGGATAAACGCGGGTGCGATCCTCATAGCGTAGCGGCAAGTGAAAGAGCAGATCTTGTACCGTAAAAATGCCAATGCGGTGCAGTTTTTCGGCGACTTTCGCGCCGACACCGCTCAAGCTAGTGAGCTCGACCGCGTTTAACATTTCACTGTGACCAAGAGATGCTGATTGGTTTTGCATGATTGCGCCTTGCCGCCTGCCGTTATCTGTAGTCAATATACTGTACGGCCATACAGGATGCAAAGGCTCAAGACGCGATAAACGTAGCAGGGCAACGCATTTAAGTGAACACGGTAAAGAGAATTGAGCGGGTTATTTCCCCGCTTGCATGGCTGCCCACCAGGCATCATCCGCAACGATTTGACCTTGCTCATCAATTTGAGGGTAAGGCAGCCCTTTGCGTTTGGCGACTTTCGCCAATACAGGATGGCCACGTTCAAACAGGGTGCGATTTATCTCTTCTGCCGGAATGGCACTGATGTCATTGTTATACATGCCTGCTTGGTCACGTTGACGTTGTGCTTCATACAAAATCAATGCACTGGCAACCGAGACATTTAGCGACTGCACCATGCCTACCATGGGAATAATGATATCCTGGTCAGCCATAGCGAGTGCTTGTTGTGAAATGCCCGTTTTCTCATTACCTAGGATAATCGCCGTTGGTTTGGTGTAATCAATCTCACGAAAATCGACCGCGGTATCAGAGAGGTGGGTCGCCAAAATCTGCATGCCTTGTTGCTTGAGTTCGCCGACTGCGTCCGCCATCGTTGGGTGTGTTTGTACTTCGACCCAATTACGTGCGCCTGCTGAGGTGTGGCTAAGCGTTCTCATCTCTTCCGTTGGCCACACGGCGTGGACACGGTGCAAGCCAGTCGCGTCAGCGCTGCGAATGATGGCTGACACATTGTTAGGTTTGTGGACTTCTTCAAGGCAGACGGTGAGGTCAGTTTGGCGGGCTTTCAAAACCGCTTGAATGCGGGCAAATCTTTCTGGACTCATGGTGACTTCTCAAACAAAACGCCCCAGCTACTGCGTTTGTGAACGCGGTATCAGGGGCGCTTAATACTAACTTATTGTTACCGAACTAGTTCTTCTGACGCGATACCTTAACGATATTCGGCATCACTCGGATGCGGCGCATGATATCGGCTAACTGAATCCGATCACGTGCGGTAAGACGGACGTTGACGACATAAAGTCGGCCGTCTTTCTCTTCCGTCGCGAGACCGTGAATATTCGAACCGGTTTTGGCAATGGTATTGGTCAGATCAGCAAGGGCACCTTGGTGGTTGTTCACCTCAATCCGCAAGACAGTGATGAACTCTTGCTCTGTATCTTCACTCCACTCGACCGCCATGTACTTATCCGATTCGCGCTGATAGCCACGGATATTGGCACACTCTTCGCGGTGGATAACTAAGCCCCGTCCCGGACTAATATGGCCGATGATCGGATCGCCTTTAATCGGGTGACAACAGTTGGCATAGGTCAACAAAATGCCATCAGCACCACGGATAGGTAAGCGGTTCTCTTCTGGACTGGTTAACTCTTCAGCATTGCCGAGCAGACGACGAGCGATAACGATACTCATGGACTCACCGAGACCGATTGATGCCAAGAGGTCATCCATGGTGTCGAGTTTCAGATCACCTAACACGATAGAGAGGTTATCTGGATCGACTTCATCAATTTTGGTTTCACCCAAGGCATGATTCAGCAGACGACGTCCCAGATGGATAGACTCTTCGCGGCGCATCGTTTTCAGTACTTGACGTATCTTGGTGCGCGCACGCGAGGTGACAACATAGTTTAACCACGCGGCATTCGGACGGGCACCCGGTGCGATAATGATATCAATGGTTTGACCGTTCTTAAGCGGCTTGCTAAGCGGATAAGGTTGACGATCAACACGACAACCAACACAAGCATTACCAACATCGGTATGTACTGCGTAGGCGAAGTCGACCGCCGTCGCGCCAACAGGAAGCTCAACAATGCGCCCTTTTGGCGTAAAGACGAACAACTCATCGGGGAAGAGATCAGATTTAACGTTCTCAATGAACTCGAAAGAGTTACCCGCACTTTGTTGAAGCTCAAGCAGGCTTTGCATCCAGCGTTGGGCTTTGACTTGTGCTGTCGTTCCGCTGTTTCGATCGCCGTCGGACTTGTACACCCAGTGCGCGGCAACACCGCGATCTGCCATCTGATCCATCTCTTCAGTACGGATCTGAATCTCGACAGGTGCACCATGCGGGCCAATCATAGAGGTGTGCAACGATTGATAACCGTTTGCTTTGGGTACCGCGATGTAATCTTTAAAACGCCCCGGGCGAGGTTTGTAAAGCGTATGTACCTGACCCAGCACGCGATAACAAGTATCGACACTGTCCACAATGGCGCGGAAAGCATAGATATCCATGATACTGTGGAAGCGCTGCTCTTTACTCTTCATCTTGTTGTAGATGGAATAAAGGTTCTTCTCACGCCCAAACACACGGCCTTGGATTCCTGCATCATTCAGACGACCTTCAATCTCTGAATGGATGCGAGTGATCATCTCTTTGCGGTTACCACGCGCGGCGGCAACAACCTCTTTAAGGACTCGATAACGGTTAGGATAGAGGGCTTCAAAGCCGAGCTCTTCTAACTCTACTTTAATGTTATGAATACCAAGGCGATGAGCCAGAGGAGAGAAAATTTCAAGGGTTTCACGGGCAATTCGGCGCTTCTTGTCTGGGCGTAAGGCGCCCAAGGTGCGCATATTGTGCGTTCGGTCTGCCAGCTTGATGAGGATAACGCGGATATCTTGCGTCATCGCCATGATCATTTTACGGAAGTTTTCGGCTTGCGCTTCTTTTCGGTCACGGAATTTCAGTTTATCGAGCTTAGAGACACCATCTACGAGTTCAGCAACGGTTGAGCCAAAACGCGCATCTAAGTCTTCTTTGGTGACTTCGGTATCTTCGATAACATCGTGGAGAAGTGCTGCTTGTAACGTCTCGTGATCGAGATGCATTTCCGCAAGAATACGGGCAACCGCAACAGGATGGATAATGTAAGGCTCACCGCTAGAGCGGAACTGGCCTTCGTGGGCATCGCGCGCGACGAGATAAGCCTGCCGAAGAGCCTCTACTTGAGGCTCTGACAGGTAATCGACTGCGACTTCTTTCAGGCTTTCAAACCAAGACAAATTGCCTGCTTCCTGAATTAACGATCGCCAGCAATAGAGCTCACAGCTGCTAGTTCAGCGGCTTCCTGCTCTTGTTGCTCTTGACGCTCACGTGCATCAAGGACTTCCTTGTTGATAAGACCTTCTTCGATTTCGCGAAGGCTAATAACGGTTGTCTTGTCGTTCTCTTCTGGAACCAGTGGATCCTTGCCACCAGTCTGCATTTGACGAGCGCGACGCGCAGCGACCAATACTAGGTCGAAACGGTTACCAATTTTTTCAACAGCATCTTGAACAGTTACGCGTGCCATCGAGGACTCCAGTGGTTAATTAACGAATAAGAGGAAAATTGTACAAAATTGTTTAATCTTCTGCCAGTAGGCCTTTTAGCATATCTGCATGCTTTTCAGCTTGCTTGTGCTGACCTAAGCGCTCGGCACGAAGGACGGCTTTCATATCCATCACCGCGACATCAAAATCATCATTTACAATGACATAGTCATATTCATTGTAATGTGAAATCTCAGAGCGCGCTTCTGACATACGTTTTGCAATCACTTCAGCGCTGTCTTGACCACGGGCATTCAATCGGCGCTCCAGCTCAACGCGAGAGGGGGGCAGAATGAAAATGCTGCGTGCTTCTGGCATTTGCTCACGGATTTGACGAGCACCTTGCCAATCAATATCTAAAAAGACATCGATGCCTTTCTCAAGGTTGTCTTCAATCCATGGGCGAGAAGTACCATAGTAGTTACCGAATACTTCTGCATATTCCAAAAACGCGTTTTCAGCGATCAAGGCTTTAAATTGCTCTTTGGTGACAAAGTTGTAATGCACACCGTCTTCTTCACCAGGGCGTGGGTCGCGTGTCGTGTGCGATACGGACACTTTCATGGCATAAGTCGGGTTCTTTTCCATTAAAGCGGAAATGATGCTCGATTTGCCAGCGCCACTTGGGGCAGAGACGATATAAAGAGTGCCTTTACTCATTGTGTTGTTCACCAAGTAATAGAGGGTCGCGCAGGGTATCATGATCTGCGTAAAAAATGAATCCGATGTTTGATCAAATTTTCATCTCACTACGATCTTGGCCTTTTTACCAGTGTAATCGATGCTTTGGCTCAGAACTGTGTCAGTTTGGTGATGAAGAGTAAAAAAACCGCTACCTTCCTTGGTAGTGGCGTGTTGTGAACAGCCGTGCGATAAGGCTTTTGGGTGTATTTTAAAAGGCCGTAATCAGTAAACTAGTTGGTTGAGAGTGATAATGCCTCAGAGGCCAAGGCCTGATCGCTTTGTGGGGTGAGATCGATGACTTGGTCACAAAGTGCGTTGAGTGCCGCTTTATCGTGACTGATTAGAATAAGCCCACACGCCTGTTCAGTGGCGACGTCGACCAGTAGCTGCAGGGTTTCCATCGCAGTAATGGGGTCGAGGCGCGAGGTAGGCTCGTCAGCGACTAACAACTTAGGCCCCATGAGTAGCGCGCGCAATATGGCAAAGCGCTGCAGTTCGCCTCCGGAGACATTGACCGGTGTTCTAGCCAGTAACTCCTTGCTGAGGTTCAATCTCGTCATCAAGGCACTCTGACGGCAGTGCTCAAAAGGTTTGAGCTGCTGAATATCATCCAAGAGCTGTTGTAGTGTGACTTGATGAGCAAAGGCACTGGGTGGGTCTTGATAGAGCTTCAGTGCTTCACCGCGTTTTAAATCTTGCCCCAATACCCCTTCTTGAGGGGGGAGCTGTTTGAGAAGAATGTCGGCGAGTGTCGATTTCCCACTCCCACTGTCGCCACTCAGCCCTAAGATCCCACCTTGATGCAGTGAGAAACTCAGCTGCCTGAACAGAGTCTTTCCTCCACGAGCCATACCGATGTTTTCAGCAATCAGCAGTGGTCGCGCGCTTTTAAGCGTATTTTCCGGATTTGGGCGCTGAAGGTACGCCGGGGTCGCAGTGATTAAGGCTTTTGCATACCTTGATTGCGGAGAGGCAAAAAGCTGCGCTGCGGGTTGGCGTTCCATGATTTGACCGCGCTTCATAACAATGACTTCGCCACCTAGCGCTTTCGCCACCTCAATGTCATGGGTAATGGTTAGCAAGGCACCTTTCTTGCGATGGCGTTGCAGTAGGCTGATCACTTGATCGCGGCGACTGGCATCGAGTCCTTTGGTTGGTTCGTCTGCAATCAATACCTCCGCACCAGCCTGTGTGGCACAGAGATAGGCGACGCGCTGCGCCATCCCGCCAGAAAGTTCAGACGGGTACTTATCGCCATCATGCTCGAGTCCAAATTGGCTTAACTTGGTATTCGCATCATCACGTGCTGCCGAAGCTGGCGCTTTAAAAAGTAATTGATCAACCTCGGCGATTTGTTGGCGTGCTGCTTTGACTGGGTTTAATGCTAGCCAAGGCTCCTGTGGCAGCATGGCAATTTTGCGTCCCCAGAGCTGCTCTAACTCATTACGAGACATCTCCGCTTGCGATTGACCGAAGAGCTGAATATCGCCCTGTTGCTGCAAGCTCGTTGGCAAAATACCGACGATGGCTTGCGCTAACAGGCTCTTGCCTGAACCGGTTTCACCTAAAATGGTGATGGGTTGATGCGGCAATAAGGTCAGTGATAGCGGCGCTAACAGACATTTTTTACCTGCGTGGATGGTCAAGTCAGTGACGGTTAACGAAGCGTGTTGCGCTGTTTCCGACGCAGGTGCATTAGTTTGCAATGTCATTGTCTTCTCCCTGAGTGAGCAGATAGAAACTGAAGACCAGTAACATGATGACGATGATCGGCTGGAGTAACACCCAAGGGGCATCTTGGTAGTAGCGGAATAACTCCACCATCATGAGGCCGAGTTCGGCATGGGGTGGACGTAGACCGACATGAAGAAAGCCGATTGAGGCGAGTGCCAAAATCGCATTACCCGCACCAAAACAGGCAAGGACCAAGACATCACGACGGCAAGCAGGCCACAAGTGACGCTTGAAGATGTACCAATCGCTGAAACCGTACAGCTGCGAGGCTTCGACGGCCGGCGAGTTCACCGCAGTGCGCGCATGGCTGCGAACAACGCGAAAGTACTCAATCGAAAGTATTAAGGAGATTGCCATATAGAGAATAAGGAATGAGCCGGGAACAATCGCGCCAAACAGCAGCACCAATACCAGCCCGGGCATGGCGAGAATGACATTGACGGCAAAGGAAAAGCTGCGATCCCACCAACCCTGTTTCCAACCTGCCAGTACCCCAGCGCTAATACCCAGTAGGGCAGAGGTGATAACGCTCAAGACCGCCATGCTGAGTGACGTGATGATGGCGTCGGCTAATCGGCTGACATTGCTGCGACCAAACTGATCGGTACCTAGTGGCTCTTGCCAAGTCGGTGTTGCAAACGCATTACTTAGGTTTTGTAGGGCTGGATCATAGTTAAAGCACAGCGCTTCAATCAGCAGAAAAAGTCCAAAACTACATAAAATCGCTAGCCCAATGCGCTGGGCGTGTGTCAGGGTTCGCCACAGTGATGTTGGCGCTACGACGAAGGATAAGGATGTCATGATGAAATCTCCTCCGTCTTGGTGGAATGGCCTCGACGCTGCCGAGGGTCAAGTGCGTAGCCGGCGAGGTCGACTAAGGTATTGATGGCGACAAAAAGCAGACCCATGATGAGGGCAGTGCCTTGAATCATCGGAATATCGCGTTGAAAGATGGCATGAGCGAGGGCGTGGCCAATGCCCGGCCAAGAAAATAGCGACTCTATCATCACAATACCTTCCACAAGGCCCACCGCCTGAATGCCGACGAAAGCCACCACAGGGATGGCGATATTGCGTTGCGCATGATGCTCAAACGCTTGTGTTTCTGATAGCCCTTTTAAGCGTGCAAACAGATAGTAACCACTGGTGAGGGCACGCTGTGTCGCATTGCGGATCACACGGTTTGACATCGCGGCTAATCCGAACGCTAAGGTCACGGCGGGCAAAACAATGTATTCACTACTGCCAAATCCGGCGACAGGTAGGACGCGTAGATGAATTGCGAAGAGAATTATCATCAATAAGCCAATCACAAACACAGGTTGAGCACGAAGCAAAACTGAGAAGAAGAGGCCAAATTGATCGCGTTTGCTCCCGGCGCGTTTGCCACAGTAAACCCCGATAGGTAAGGCGATAAGCAAGGACACTAACGTGGCGGCGATGGCAAGCATAACGGTGTGGCCAAGCTGGTGGTATATCTCGCCGATGACGGGCGCATCACTCACTAGTGAGCGACCGAGGTCACCTTGTACAAGATCAAGTAGCCATTGCCAGTAGAGTTGAAATGCTGGACGGTCTAAACCGAGCTCAGCTTCTACGGCAAGTTTGGCGGCTTGGTCAACGTAATCGTAGCCATAGCGTCCCGCGGCTATCCGATAAGCAATATCGCCAGGCAGTAAACGCATGGCGATAAAGGTGATGGTGCCGACTGACCAAGCGACAAAAGCCGCTTGGCACAGGCGCCGAAACAGGATGTTAATCATTGAGTGTCATCTCTGAAAGGCGATAGTTGATCTCAAAAGGATCGAACGTGAAGTTATTGACGCGCTGGTTAACAGCCACCAATTGGGTGTAGAAAGTGATTGGAATCAGTGGCATTTCGTCGGCCAAAATTGTCGCGATTTGCTGCGCTTGCTGTTGATATGCCGTTTCGTCTTGCTCCGTTGTGATGGATTTGAGTAGCGCTTGCATATCGGTTGATGACCAGTTCATCGGTCCCCAATCACTGCCTTCGTGGCGGGCGAAATCATTGAGCAAAATGCCGAGAGGGTTGGCTATGGTGCCAAAGTTGCGTGCAACTAATGCAAGTTCCAAGGTGCCATCATGGTGTTTGGCAGGAATGGCACTGGAGTTATCAATGGAGATTTGTAAATCGATACCCGCTTCACGCAGTTGCGCTTGCAAAGCTGTGGCGATAACCGGGAGCTCAGGGCGATCAGAATAGGTGGTGAGATTGAGCGTAAAGGTTTCACCATTGCGACTCATGATGCCATCTTCATTTTTCTCCCAACCTTGACCAATCAGCAGTTGCTGTGCTTTGCCGAGATCTCGGCTACGGCTGGCATAGCTATCAAGATGCCAATTGCCGAGAGCGGGTGGGAAGAGCTGATAGGCTTCTGCACCGGGTACACGAACAATGTGCTCGGCGATGCCACTGCGATCGATCGCGTAGCTGATGGCTTGACGGATCTCAGGGCTGTTCAACAAGGGGTGTTCGTTGTTGACTTTGAGCAGCACAGTACGAGGGATAGAGCGCATGTGTACCGTAACATTGGGGTTTTCTTGCAGGTTGTCGATACTGGCAGGGTCAAGGGTGTAGACAAGATCGGCCTGTCCACTTTCAGCTAGTAGCGCTCGGCTTTCAGAGCGGTGTCCCGCTAGATAATGGACATGTTCAATGGTGGCGTTGTCTCCCCAATATTCATCAAACCGAGAGACGTGTGCTTTGTGCGGTGGCGTCAGTGCGGTGACTTGGTAAGGCCCAGTCCCATAGAGGGTGCCAATCGTACCATCTGCATGGTAGGAGGCGGGCGCGGCTATTGCCATGGTGTAGTGCGCTAAGACAGAAAGTAATGGGCGATACGGTTTGGTGAGTTGAATAACAACCTGACCATTTTGCTCTGTGATCGTGTCGAAGGGGACGTGCTTAATGACACCGGGTTTGGTGCGGGCGCGTTCAATGGCATCAATCACCGCGGCTGCATTGAGTGTATCGCCATTGTGGAATTTTACGTTGTCTCTGAGGGTGAAGGTCCAAGTCAGACCATCATCACTCTGTGTCCAAGCGGTCGCAAGTTGTGGAGACAAGGCGGCATCATCTTCAATTCGGATGAGGGATTCGACAACTTGAAGTCGCGTAAAGAGGTAGCCATTTTTAGCTAAGTCTTGGCTGGTGAATTCGAAGGGGCCGGACAGGTTCAGGCTGTTGTCTACGGTCTTTGAGGTATTTCCCCAATAGAGCCACGCCGCCAGCACGACTGCAATGGCGAATAATCCTTTTTTAAACATGGGTCAGTTATCCTGATTATCGATAGAGTTATCATTGTGATGTTATATTATTACGCTACATCAACTACTAAATGATAACAACTCTCATGAAATGGATTTCGCATGATTGATTCAGTGCCTGAATGTTAATTTTTCTCATCACTACAGGCGCTGTGCTCGGTCTTTTGACGAATTTTTCCGTGAGCCAGCCTCTCGGTTTAAATTGCGTATAGACTGAAACAATATGCACTATGCAATGTGTTTTTTATGGAGAGATGCGATGAGGCGACTTGGGTGGGTGTGTGGTTTGGCTGCGATGTCGTGGCAACTGCAAGCGGAAATGATTGTATTGGCCTCTCACCACTTTCCACCCTATGCCGCTTACGATGAGGGGAAAGAGGGTTTAGTTGCCGATGAATACTTCCGTGGCATCGCGGTAGATAGAATTCGTTGCATCTTTGCTGGGTTACCACAGAAATTAGAGATTCAGGTGATGCCATGGACCCGTGCCCAGCATGCCGCCAAACTCGGTGCGGTGGACGGTTTCTTTGTCAGCTCACGCAATGAGGAAAGGGATGAGTTTGCGACATTCTCATCACCTATTGCGGAGCAAAAATGGCAGTGGTACTGGTTGGAAAATAATCCACAGCAGCCGGACAGTGTTGCATTCAAGGCACAAGCAATTGGGGTGTTTCAAGGTTCCAACATGCAGGCATGGTTAGAATCTGAAGGTTACCAAATACAGAGTAACCCGGTCGACACCGAACATCTTATCAAGCAGCTACTGCGTGGCAGGGTGGAGGTGATTCTCGCGAACAACTTGGTGGTTGAGCAGATACTGGATGAGTGGCAAGTCGCAGATAAGGTCGCAACGCAAGTCGCGTCAGTCCGTCCTTTGGGGGTCTATTTCACCCATGAGATTCAGTACGCCCACCCGAATTTGCTCAGTCGCTTTAACGCACGAGTGGAGAAGTGCGCAAACTAAAAAGGGAAGGCATTTCGCCTCCCCTTAGCTCACCGACAAGATAATCCGGTTATTCAATATTCTGGATCTGTTTGTCGAGTACAGACCAAGGATCCAATAACCACGGGCTTTCATGAATGATGGCACTGTGAACAATTTATTTTTGTCATCACTTGCTGACTGACAAATTAAGGTTGGTGTAAGTATTATTATCAATAGTAGCTTGGTACTCCCTTACAACCCTATCTTCATAATCTCTATAACTTTCTAGAAGTTGAAGATCGATTTGTAGACTGTTTTGAGGCTCATATTGATAGGCTCCTCCTTGCTCATCTTTTCTATCATTTTTACTAAAGAAAAACTTTTGATATCTGCGCGGTGATACTCCTTCAAACATCTGAAAAATAACTTTATTTGGCTCGCTTCCATTGACACTTTCAGCTATTGCATCATCATGTAAGTCGAGGGCAAGGCTCTTATCGTAAGGTTCAATATAAATGACTTTATTTAGGCCGGCAGCAACGATATGTCTAGCGCAATTATGGCAAGGGTAGGTAGTTGTGTACATCGTTCTACCCACAGTTGATTCGCTTGTTAGTCTAGCTAAAGACGTAATAGCATCCATTTCCGCATGGATTGCCCTAGAGAATTCGATAAGTGACCCCAATGAGCTACTTTTACTGAATTCAGATACAGTGTCGCTAAGCCATTGCTCAGACATGAAAGCTTCTGATTTTAGTGAGTTAAGTATTGTTTTTATTGAGCTTTCTTCTATGTTTGAAGAGCTGGTTAATTGAGATATATAAGAGTCAGAGTTTGTTAATGATTCAATTCTCTTACTGATTCTGTCTTCTAGAATAGAAGTGATTTTATTCGATATTTTTTGTTTGTGGTAATCGTTGTAGCATTTACCACCTTTGTGCACACAGCGGTAGTCTTTGTCTTTATCTTCAAAAAGATATAATCCACCTCCAGCTTTGGGAACATCATTTCTTCCCGTAGCAAGTATGCTGCCCTTGTCACTTAGAATTGCAGCCCCAACTTGCCTAGATAGACAACTCGACTGCAACGAAGCACTGAATGCCGCATACATCCCCTTCTCATCAATACTAGGACTTATCCCTATTTGGCCATGAATTAAGCCTATAAACCTGTTTAGCTTGTTCTTTAGTTCGGCAAGATGGCTATGGTTATTTTTTATGAAGTAATCAGCATCAAGGATTGTTTTAGCTGTTTGCTGGCCTGTTTTTTCATTGGAGGCCTTATCTTTGTGGATAAGCCTGTCAATTTGCTCTGGTTTTATACCTTCATCACGTAGGTTTCGTTTTCTTTCAGATAGCTCTCTTAGTGAGCCAACAAGATAGAAGTTATTTTGATATACCAATCTTAATAGCTTGATTTCCTGAGGGTTTTTGAGTTGATCGATAATGAATGCTGCACGAGGGTTGTCTAAATCATCTATTGGTTGAGTTTTAGGCTTCTCATTGTGACGAATTTTAGCAATTTCTTTGATGGCTGCTTCCGCAAGTATGCTTGCTCGATATCCAGAACTGGAGCGAAGTGCATCTCCAAGATCTTGGAAAAAATCATATCTTTTAAATGAGTCTTTAGGTGCTTTTTCATTTGTGATTTCTTGAATAAGATCACTAACTAGGATGTGGTGAGTTGTGTAACCATGTTCAGTAAGAGATTTCTCAAGTGTACATCTCAGAGATTTAACTCCTGAACCAATTGCTCCACATAAACCAATGACAATATCTTTCGATTGACGTTTTGAAATCAGACCGATTGGATCATCTGAGGAACTTGAATTTCGTTTAGATGAAGGTGTCTGAGCGGGGTGTTTTCTTTGTGTGGATGGGGACATATGCTCTTCCTTGAACTAATCAGCAAGAGCATATTATACATCAGGTTGAGTATTTGAGTGTGATTTGCTACCAAGTTTGCTTGTTAGCACGAGCTAATATGGCCTTCATAGCCTCATCATCGTTTCGCTTGGCTACGTAGCCTTGTAAGCAAGATACATTGTTAGTTTTAGTAGAAGCATTATATTTTGGGGCGCTTTCGCATGCCTTTACACTTGTGCTTCTTTTTGAGTCAAATTTATAAATCATCACTATACCCTCTCCTATGCCGCGCACATTCTACTCATTTTTTGATCACTTTCAATGTGAGTTATGCTTAAGCATACAAGTCCATTTAGTATTCGAAGGTTTGTAGATCAGTTACAAGTCCAGTATTAACCACGATCCATACATTGGCTAGGACTAACTTTCTTTTTTTTGATACAAGTGATGTTGTTGCATATTGTTTTACTCCTGTCCAGAAGAAAGCTTAAATTTGTGCATCAGTGTATAAATCTTCTCAAAAGTTAGAGTTTGGAGGTATCAAAAAACATCCCTTTAATGATGCCACTCTATTTGCTCGAAAATGGGTATCATAAAAATAGCCTTGCAAGTAAATGATACCGACCATAAAATGATACCACCTTTTTGATACCAACTTGAGATACATAGATAATGACAGGCCGTATATTTGCCTATTGCCGTGTTTCAACTATCGAGCAAACCACAGAAAATCAAATTTTAGCTATTCGCAATGCAGGTTATGAAGTTGCTGACAATCGGGTTATTTCTGAGACGATTTCTGGTGGTGTGCCGGCAATGAAGCGACCAGCATTCAAAACGCTGGTGGAACACAAACTTGAGGAGAATGATGTATTGGTAGTACTAAAACTAGACCGCCTTGGTCGTGATAACATTGATGTTCAACAGACGGTTAGTGCTCTTTCCGATAAAGGCGTTAATGTAGTGTCGCTAGACCTTCCTGTTCCTGATCTAGCAAGTTCAGAAGGCAAGTTAATGCTTCAAATGTTTTCAGCATTTGCAGAATTCGAGCGCAACCGAATTCGCGAGCGCACGCAAGATGGGTTAAACCGTGCGAAGGCAGAGGGGAAGAAGTTAGGGCGACCAGCAGCTAAAGGGACAACCGTCAGTGTGCAAGCCTGTAAAGCTAGTGGTCTTTCACAAAAAGCAACAGCGAAGCAATTGGACATTGGAATTGCTACAGTCAAACGACATTGGAACAAGTAGTGCTGGGGTTGGATACAAAAGCTGATAGAGGGACAAACACTTTACGAATATGGTAGTTCCAGTATTCTTAACAATGCTTGTCCCAGTGGTTATTAAGTTACTTAAGATTTGAGGGCAAACTGGAGACGCTCATTCCCATCCCCTATCCCGACTGAAATCATTCCTTTGGCTGCAAAAAAGTCATTCTTCGTCGGCTCTCGCCCCTCATTGTACCGTTTATCCACAACCCCAACGATATCAAGGTATCCCTTTAGTTTTTGGGGCAGGTCATTCTTAGTTTGTTTGTTGCTCATAAAACAGCTCCTTATATTCATGTAATGATTGAAATTAAGGAGTGAGAGAGTGTTTTATTGCTGCACGTTGAGACTCACTAATGTGAGTGTTTTGCTCTTAACCGGCTGCATCCGTATGCTTTAGTGTAAGAAGGAAAGCGTTCTTTACCCTCACGCTTTGCCATATAGCTCAAGCGCATACGAATAGCTCTTAGTTCTCTACCATCATCGTCATTGCGCACATGATAGATACGGTTTCTAACTCGAAAGCTAAAGTTGTCAGGATGGAGGTTTTCCCAATAAGTTTGAGTGATAATATCTACCAGCTTGCTGCGTTGACACTTGTGCCCATTAAGCATTATCGCTACGTGGTAATGCTGAGAGTCGGCTTTATCTTGTTCACGAACCCAAAAATAACCAACTTTGGTGCCATAGTGGCTTTGAAGCTTGGCTTTCAACTTAGATAACATATTTGTCAACTGCCTACTACTTGGCGTGTATGTGGCTTGGTGTAACTGGAGTAAGATGACAGTGACCTTGCTATAGTAGCTGCGCATGATATCAAGCTGCTCATATGATCGAGCCAAGATCTCTTTAATAACCCCACTAGATCTATAGAAGATAAGTTGGTGACTACTATCGTATTGGAAGTACGCCAAATATTTTTTTGAGGGGTGCAGTATAATCTGGCACATACACTATATATCACCTGCAATTTTAATTGGCTATTTTGCTTTTCAGCCAATGGAGGAAAGAGCTTGGTGCCAAGAATTCCGACTATCACAAAGATGCTCCTTACCTGCAAACTACGCCAAAAGGCGTCATTTAATTTCAAAAAATAGGGAACTGCTAGCTCCCTTCGGTATTGAGATTAGTTGTTAGACTGTTGATTTAACCAATTCACTATTGTCGGCATTAGCCACCCGCCAACATTACCTTTTGGGGTGCGCATGGGTTGGGGGAGGCGACCATCCTCAATCATTCGCGATATTGTCGATAAGCTGCGACCTAGTAGTGTCGCTAGCGCTTTTTTTGAAATGATGTGGTTTTCGCCACCTTTGGTCATCTCTCGGCTGTAGTCATAGGGGGGCTTATACATAATCTTGGGCCTCACTTTGGGCGTCGACCCACTTCATAATCTCTGATAATTTCCAGACCACGCTTCTGCTGCCTCTCAATCTAGTACGTTTTGGAAATAATCCTCTTTTTTCTAACTTCCACGCTTGAGTACGGGATACTGAGGTTATTTGAGCCCGCTCATGCTCTTTGATAAATCGATCTTGTTGTATGAGGTTTGTGTTTGTCATCACATGACTCTCTTTGTTTCTGTTTACTTGAGGTCATGATGCGCTACGGTGATGAGTTTGTCGGGGGCAAAAAATAAAATAAATTCGCCCCTGACAAGTGAGGGTATATGCTATACGAGCAACTCTTTTCGAGCGTTACGAAGTAGGGCCTCCATGTATTCGCTGTTCAATAACTTCTTCTCGTAGGTTTTTTTGCGCCACTTTTTGATTGTCTCCCCATCCAAGTCTAATGGTGCAATGACTTCTGCAATTTGTGGATCTGTTAACTCCCAAAGGTGCCTAGAGTCTGGCTGTAAAAATGGGGAACAGCCTTCTTTATAAGCTTGGATTTCAGTGGCGGTCATTTCAGGTTGAATGCGGTAAATGAGTAAGTCTAAGTATTGGAGTGCATACTTATCAGTGAACGTTGATAGTGACTTGTTATTACGAGCTTTTTTTGCTCCGTCTGGCTCTGGAATACCTGTTATTTTCCTGATTTTTGGCAGTAGAATAGCTATCTCATCTAGGATCGTATTGTTTGAAGTAGAGAGGTCTACGGACAGGAGTAGCTGCTTACCATTAAGTTCGACTGGACAAAGGTTCTCATGCCTATTGAGGATGATTTGGTTTTCCGCGGTGCAGGCTTTTATTTCATTGAGCGACGCCGTGTCAGGGGTATCGATTAGCTGATTTCTAAAACACTCCGCCAATTTATATCGCATCGTGAGGTTAGCAGCTTTTTCTACGGAGACATAAGAACCTTGCGGCTTAGTTTCATCGCTGGAAAGACTTGTTAGCTTTGCGTTGCCAGTTCTGCATGAGTGTTTCCAAGTCAGCATTTCTCTGCCATCTGGTGGACTAACGTAAAGCTGGCCGAAAGTAAGTGTTTGTAAGATGTGCAGTCTAATCTCGAGCTCGTGAATGAAGCTTGTGGTGTCTATCTGAGAAATGAAGCTATAGTCACGCTCTGAGAACCAGTTCTTAATTTGCTCAAAGGCTTTAAGGCACGGAGTGCTAATCAGCTTCTCTGTCAGTACAGCGTGCTTATTGAAATAATTTTCGTTCATATGGGTTTTAGACTAAATAGGTGGCAAGTTTTTCTGCTAGCTTATTCAATGCATCACGTCGCTCAGCAAGGAAGTCGTGGCGGTCATAGATACCCTCAGTACTACTATGATTTTTCTTTAGCTTGTGGTTTAGGCAACGTTCTGCAATATCCCCCGGAATTCCAAGGATCGATAGATGGGTACGGAATGTACGCCGTAAATCGTGAACAGTGAAGTGTTCTACACCAGCCATGCCGAGATAGTTAGGATAGGGCTGTTTGTTACCATCTACCTTTTTACCAAATAACTTAGCTAGAGCATGGTTCAATGTGTCATCAGAGATATATCCTCTACGCTTGCTGGCCCTTCTGGCAGGAAAAACGTAATCCGAACCGCATGCTCGAATCCTTAGCTCTTCAAGCCATGTGAGTGCGAGCTCTGGTAACGGAATAGTGATAGCAGTACTGGTTTTGTTTTCTGCTGGCATATGCCAAAGACCTTTTTCAAGGTCAAAGTCTTTCCATTCAGCAGAGGTTAGCTCAGTTTTGCGTGGACCAAGGCAAAGTAGCAGGCAACAAGCTAGGTAGTTTTCCCGAGTGAAAATGTCTTTGTGCTGCCTGAATGTGGCAAAGGTTTTGTGGATATCGTTTTCAGTAAGGAAGCGGTCGCGTGAGTCCTGAACGCCACCAGCATCACTTTGTGTGAAAGGTTGAGCAGGATTAAAGACAATAAGGTTTAGCTTCACAGCATGGTGAAACATCTGCTTTGCATACATCAGTGTCTGGTTGGTCGTAGATGGGCGTCCAGACTCGCTAACCCTAGCGATAAGGCTACGTATATCTGTTGGGGTAACATCAGTTACCGCAAATAGACCAAGGATGGGCTTTATCTCTCGTGTGTAGATACGTTTGGGTATTTCCGGATGCTTCAGTCGCTTTAGAATGTCATGTTCAAACCAATCTTCAAACAGCTCATTGACGTTATTGATGGCAATTTGATGCTGATTTTTTACTCTTTCGGCTTTTGGGTCTATCCCATCTTTCACCTTTGCCAAAATGTCGAGAGTGAGACGTTTAGCATCAGCAATGGAGCACTTAGGGTAGGGATGAGGCAGAGCTATTTGCGCTCGCTTGCCAAACAGAGTGTATCTCACCACCCATGAAGGCCTTCCTCTTGCAATACGGAAGGTTAAGCCTGTATCGACTGTAACTCGTATGTCTTTCTTTGCCTTAATCAACGCATCTAATTGTTTATTATTCATGATGTTATTCCGTAGGTGGTGACACAGGGCCATTCTTGATGGCGATTTTTGAATATCTATCGTCTTGTGTCACCATCTGTGTCACCACTTTATCATGAACTATTGGAAACAAACTACTACAGCAGAAAATAAAAAAGCCCGTAAATACGGGCTTTTATGTGCAATTGTGAACGAGGTGAAATCTATGAAAACATCATTCTATGTTTTGGATCTGCTCGCGCATTTGTTCAATCAGCACTTTTAGCTCAACGGCAGAGGCGGTGATATCGGCATTGATTGACTTAGAGGCTAGCGTGTTCGACTCGCGGTTAAACTCTTGCATCATAAAATCGAGACGGCGGCCACAAGCGCCACCTTTCTTAAGGATTTTCTTGGTTTCACTAACGTGTGAGTCAAGGCGATCAAGCTCTTCTGCCACATCCACTTTCTGCGCAAGTATGATCATCTCTTGTTCAAAGCGGCCTGGGTCGAGTTCAACACTGGCCTCTTCAAAACGTGTTTGAACACGTTCGCGTTGCCATTTGATGACGTCTGGCATCTGTTCACGCACTTTGGTTGCTTCGACTACAATGCCAGCCAGACGCTGCTCGATCAGTGCCTTCATATTGTCACCTTCACTCGCACGCGCGGCAATGAAGTCGGTGAGGGTTTCATCAAAGCCTTCAAGCAGTGCTTTATTTATCGTGTCGAGATCTTGCTCTGGGGTTTCCATGACACCAGGCCATTGCAACACTTGGAAAGGACCAATGTTGCCTTCACCTGAGGTCTCTTTTACCCATTTCGCTGCTTCAATGACTTGCTTGGCGAGGGTTTCGTTGATCTTCAGTTCGGTGTTGGCTGCGGGGTTAGCTTCAAAACGAAGATGACACTCGACCTTACCGCGCGCCAAACGCTTACGAAAGCGTTCACGCAGCACTGGTTCGATAGCGCGAAATTGCTCTGGTAGTCGGAAATAGGTTTCTAAATAACGCTGGTTAACGGAACGGATTTCCCAGATTGCGGTACCCCAATCGCCTTTAATTTCGCGACGGGCATAGGCGGTCATACTGTAGATCATGAATAGGTGCCTTGTGTGTGGGCAGAATTGAATAGGCTGAATTATACCCAGCGTGACGATGAGAAAGAAAGCTGAGATGACGTTTTTCGCGGGTCGGTAGCGAATTCGGTTAGCGCTGGCGGGGGAGAGTGGGTATAATCGCCGGTTAACATCTCACGTTCAAAGGTAGAGCAGCATGCGTCCAAACGGAAGAACGCCACAGCAAGTCCGTCCTATTACTATCACTCGTAACTTCACTGCCCATGCAGAAGGCTCTGTTTTGGTTGAGTTTGGTGATACCAAGGTTATCTGTACTGCCAGTGTGGAAGAGAATGTACCGCGTTGGCTTAAAGGTAAAGGTCAGGGCTGGGTCACGGCGGAGTATGGCATGCTGCCACGAGCCACACATACGCGCAACCGTCGCGAAGCCGCGAGCGGTAAGCAAGGCGGCCGTACTATGGAAATCCAACGTCTTATTGCGCGCAGTTTGCGTGCAGCCGTTGATTTAGATGTGCTGGGCGAGCAGATGATTACCGTCGATTGTGACGTGATCCAGGCTGATGGCGGCACACGTACCGCTTCTATCACCGGTGCTTGTGTCGCTCTGCATGATGCTATCACCTATATGCTAAACAAAGGGCTATTGAAACGAAACCCAATGAAAGGCATGGTGGCTGCGGTGTCTGTGGGTATCCACAATGGTGAAGCGATTTGTGACCTAGAGTATGTCGAAGACTCTGCTGCTGAAACGGATATGAATGTGGTGATGATGGAAGACGGTCGTATGATCGAAGTTCAAGGCACTGCTGAGGGCGAACCTTTCTCTCATGAAGAGCTGCTATCGATGCTGGAGCTGGCTAAGCTGGGTATCCAAGATATCGTCGAGAAGCAAAAAGCAGTCTTGGAAATTGGCGCTGAGGCGTCATAATTCAACTATTTTTAAAGAGCGGCTCAAGGGCCGCTTTTTTTGAGCCTGCGGGCGAGTGTGTTGTTTGTTTTGGTAGAAATACCTGTTGTTAATTGTCCCTTTAAGGAGAACCCATGAAAGCGTATCAGCGTCAGTTCATTGAATTTGCACTTGAGAAAGAAGTTTTGAAGTTTGGTGAATTTACTCTGAAATCAGGCCGTAAGAGCCCGTACTTCTTTAACGCTGGCCTATTTAACACGGGCCGCGATTTGGCGCGCTTAGGCCGTTTTTATGCGGAAGCTTTAGTGGATGCAGGCATTGATTACGATGTATTGTTTGGTCCAGCATACAAAGGGATTCCAATTGCGACCACGACGGCGGTGGCACTCGCGGATCACCACGATGTCGATACCCCTTACTGTTTTAACCGTAAAGAAGCGAAAGACCACGGCGAGGGCGGTAATCTTGTGGGTAGTCCACTTGAAGGCCGTATCATGCTGGTTGATGATGTGATCACGGCAGGCACGGCCATTCGTGAGTCGATGGAAATCATTAAGGCAAACGGTGCGGATCTCGCGGGGGTATTGGTTGCTATTGACCGCCAAGAAAAAGGTAAGGGTGAGCTATCTGCGATTCAAGAAGTTGAGCGAGACTTTGGCTGCGCGGTGATCTCTATCGTCTCTTTGGGCGATTTGATTACGTATCTTGAAGAGAAAGGCGATGCGGCTGAGCATCTTGATGCGGTGAAGGCCTATCGCGCTGAGTACGGTATTTAATCCCCGTTTGTTGGGTGTAAAAAAAGGCGCTGCGGCGCCTTTTTTCGTTTTGTAAGAGGGTTATTTTATCTGGGCAGTGAGTAGTTCCCAGTATGCTTCAAAGTCTTCGGTTGGCTGATACTTAAAGCTGGAACGCACAAAACGGTTAAAGCTGCCTTCAACTTGTCCTAGTAATTGCGCCGCCAGAATGCGCTCATCGACAGGAAAACCCTTGCCTTCACGCATTTGACGCTCACGTAACACTTGGCGGAGCATCAACTCTATACGCTCAAACATCTGATTAATTCGCGCTTGTAGGCGATCTTGTTCAAACATAAGGGCATGACCTGTCATGATGCGGGTGAGCCCTGGGTTACGCTCTGCAAAGGCTAAAAGCAGACGTAGAATGAGGTAGATGCGACGTAAAGTATCTTTTTCATCGTCAGTAATACGGTTGATGCGCTCAAAAAGAGACTCTTCAATGAACTCGATCAGACCTTCAAACATCTTGGCCTTACTCGGAAAGTGACGATAGAGCGCCGCTTCTGACACGCCGACTTCTGCGGCCAGTTTTGCCGTTGTAATACGCTGGCTGCCTTGATTGGATTCCAGCATACCGGCAAGGCATTGCAGGATTTGTTCACGGCGATTGTTTTTCTTGGTGCCTGCCATGGGTAACGTGTCCTTTCTTTACTACTGATGATGACGTTGAGGGGCTGGGTGCAGGCCATACCGACCTGCGCTTATATGTTATTGTCGACCTGAATGGCCGAAACCGCCTTCTCCACGATCAGAGGCGTCAAAATCGTTGACGAGGTTAAATTCGGCTTGTACCACAGGAACAAAAACCAATTGCGCGATACGGTCACCGGGGGTAATGGTAAAGGTCTCTTGGCCACGGTTCCAAACGGAGACCATTAGCTGACCTTGATAATCCGAGTCGATAAGGCCAACCAGATTACCTAGCACAATACCGTGCTTATGCCCTAAACCTGAACGCGGCAAGATGGTTGCGGCTAAGGTTGGATCGGCGATATGAATCGCGAGCCCTGTTGGTACTAAGTGGGTTTCACCCGGCGCAACGGTGAGGTCGGTGTCTAAACAGGCACGCAAATCAAGGCCTGCGGAGCCTTCTGTTGCGTAGGCTGGGAGTGGGAATTGCTCACCGATACGAGGATCGAGGATTTTTAAATCAATTTTTTTCATTACTGCTCTCTGGCATTGCGATAGGGACAGTGTTGCGGCTGGTATCTTAAGAGACGTGATTCGCTTGATAGCAAGCAACAATATCGTCAATCAGCTGTTGTCCGAGTTGCGTTTTCTCGGCCAATGGTAAGGCTTTATAGCCCCCTTTCCAATAGAGATGCACGGCATTGTGCTCACTGTTAAAGCCTTGTCCTGCAACAGAAACATCGTTTGCACAAATCAAGTCGAGGTTCTTACGTTTTAACTTACTTTGCGCGTATTCGGCAACGTCTTGCGTCTCGGCAGCAAACCCGACCGTGAAGGGACGACGCTCGGTTAAATTTGCCACCGCGGCGACGATGTCTGGATTCTTAACGAGCTTCAAAACCATTTCATCGTTATCGCCTGTTTTCTTGATTTTTTGAGGCTGAATTTCTGCCGCGCGATAGTCAGCGACGGCAGCGCACGCAATAAAAAGGGTCTGTTGTTGGGCTTTTGCCATCACGGCATCATGCATGTCTTGCGCGCTTAACACATCAATGCGAGTGACATTCTCTGGCGTAGCGAGGTTTACTGGGCCAGTGACTAATGTGACGTTGGCGCCGCTTTTTGCTGCGGCAGCGGCCATGGCAAAGCCCATTTTTCCTGAGCTGTGATTACTGATATAGCGCACAGGGTCGAGGGCTTCTTGGGTGGGGCCAGCGGTAATCAGGATGTTGAAGCCTTGCAGCGAGCGTTGCGGTGCGGTGAAGAAGACTTCGCACTTTTCGACTAAGGCCATAGGTTCAAGCATTCGGCCAGGACCGACATCACCGCAGGCCTGCTCACCGCTCGCTGGGCCCCAAATGTGATAGCCAAAGCCACGTAAGGTCTCGAGGTTGCGTTGTGTCGCTGGATGACGGTACATCTGCTGATTCATAGCTGGCGCGACAGCGATTGGCGCGTCAGTCGCAAGGAGCAGCGTCGTGAGCAAATCATTTCCCATGCCTGCGGCTGAGCGGGCAATAAGATCGGCCGTCGCCGGAGCGAGTAAGACGAGATCAGCCCATTTTGCCAGTTCAATGTGGCCCATGGAGGCTTCTGCTGCAGGGTCAAACAGGTCGTCAGAGACAGGGTGACCGGAAACGGCTTGCATTGTCAGTGGTGTAATAAAGGTTTGAGCGGCCTTAGTCATCACAACGCGGACTTCAGCCCCTCTTTCACTTAAGCGTCGCGTTAGCTCTGCACACTTATAGGCGGCAATACCGCCACTGATCCCGAGAAGAATGCGTTTTCCTGCCAGCGTCTGCATGGTTGTCCTCACAATAGCGTGAATACCTATCGATGCTTCGTCGACTGATAGGCATTGAAAAGTCAAAACTGGCGACAAGATAACATGAATTTGACGAACTTCTAAATGAAGCCTGCTATGGCGATTTAAAGCATAAGGCAAACCTGGCCGTGGGCTAAGGGTGGTTTCAAGAAAGGATGAAAATGCAGATTGTCAATTGCGTACTATGCAGCTAGCGCCTCGCGAATTGCATTGATGTCATCAAATCGAGATAGTTTGACGGTGTTCGGTGGCTATATTGAGGCAAAAAACAAGGATGTCGTCATGAGTATTAAGTTAATGCCAACCGCGTCGCGCCCCAGAGAAAAGCTACTTGAGAGAGGGGCGACGGCTTTGAGTGATGCCGAATTATTGGCGATTTTTTTGCGCACCGGGATCAGCGGCATGAACGCTATTGAACTCGCGGACTATCTATTGCAGCAGTTTGGTTCGTTACGCGCGCTACTAAAAGCGGATAAAACAGCCTTTTGTGAACATAAAGGATTGGGCCCTGCAAAATTTGCACTTTTACAAGCCATGCTGGAAATGCAGCAACGTTATTTGAGCGAAGTGATTGAAAAAGAAGATGCGTTGACCAGCCCTGAACATACGCGCCGTTATCTTGCCAGTATGTTGCGTGATAAACCGCGTGAAAACTTTATGGTGCTGTTTCTTGATAACCAACATCGTGTGGTTGCATCGGAGGTGATGTTTGAAGGGACTATCGATGCCGCGAGTGTTTATCCCAGAGAAGTGGTAAAAAGATCGCTAGAACTTAATGCAGCCGCGCTCATTTTAGCGCATAATCACCCGTCAGGTGTCGCAGAGCCAAGTCAGGCAGATCGCAGAATTACCCGTCGACTCGTAGAAGCGCTTTCATTGGTTGACATTCGGGTACTAGACCATTTCGTCGTCGGAGACGGCGATATCATTTCCTTTTCTGAGCGTGGTTGGGTGTGATTTCAGCAGAAATCGATCAAAAATTGCAGAAAGGATCTGCTCGGGACTTGAGCAACTGCTTTTGACTTAGTATAATGCGCGACCTTTGATAGCCCCAGCTAGGTTCTAATCAAGTGTTAGTTCAGAGATAGCAGGGGTTGATATCGAGCTGAAACGATTTGGAGAAGACAGCAATGTCCCGAGTATGCCAAGTAACTGGCAAGCGTCCTGTAACGGGTAACAACCGTTCACACGCACGTAATGCCACCAAGCGTCGTTTTCTGCCGAACCTGCAAACTCATCGTTTCTGGGTAGAAAGCGAAAAACGCTTCGTTAAACTTCGTCTAACCGCTAAGGGTATGCGTATCATCGACAAGAAAGGCATCGATGCCGTTCTTGCTGAAATGCGTGCTCGTGGTGAGAACGTTTAAGAGGATTTTGAACAATGGCTAAAGGCATTCGTGAGAAGATCCGCCTAGTATCATCTGCTGGTACCGGTCACTTCTACACCACCGACAAAAACAAGCGTAACATGCCAGGCAAATTTGAGATCAAGAAATTTGATCCAGTTGTACGCAAGCACGTTATGTACAAAGAAGCGAAAATCAAGTAATTGATTGCCCGTTGATTTGTTGAAAAAAACCCGGTTCTGCCGGGTTTTTTTATATCTACATTTCCTGCTCGCCATACAATTTCCTTTCTTTTCTAGCGGCGCTATACTGATTTCTTACCTAGTGTTATCGTTTTGATAACCTATCTCTTTTTTCGACTTTCGGTATGGAACTATGAGACTGTCTCGCCGTGGCTGGAACAATGTGATTATCATTGGTGCGTTGCTGTTTATTGCTGCTGTGCAATTGCCAGAGCTTTGGCGTGATCGTTTGCAGTCCGCACAAAACGACGCCATTGAAGTGCCTGCTGGGCTCGAACGCCTGCTCCCAGATAACCTGACGATCGATCGTATGGTTTTTCCTCAACAAGAGATCGCTTTAAATGAAAGCGGTGAGTGGCAGGTTGAAAACCCCATTCCTGTCGCAGCCTCAGAACTTGTTAGTCGATGGCAGCAGTTGTTAGGTACGCAGATTGATGAGCAGACGCGCGATCTCCTCAAGCCACAACTGACACATCCACAGACCGTTGAAGTTTGGTTTGATGGTATTGAAGAGCCAGTCCGCGTTACCGTCTATGAAATGCCGCAGTTTTGGTTGATGCAAAACTGGCAAGCGGAGTGGATTGCCATTTCCGTTGAAAAAAATTACCTCTTCCCTTAGTTGTTAGACGCTATTACTTATGCCTGAATTACCTGAAGTCGAGGTGAGCCGCCTCGGAATTACCCCCCACCTAGCTCAGCAAACGGTAAAGAAACTCGTTGTACGTCAGCCGCAATTGCGTTGGCGAATACCTGACGAGATTTATGCGATTGAAGGCGAGCGAATAGAAGCCATCGAGCGACGTGCAAAGTATTTACTCCTGCGGACATCAAAAGGGGATGCCATCGTTCATTTAGGCATGTCGGGGAGCTTACGTGTCTTACCGGCCAATACCCCTGAAGAAAAACATGATCATGTCGATTTGGTGTTAAATAACGGCAAATTGTTGCGCTATAACGATCCCCGCCGTTTTGGGGCGTGGCTGTGGCAAGAAAAAGGTGAAGTTCATGAATCTTTGAGCCACCTTGGACCAGAGCCTCTCGATGATGCGTTTCATGCAGACTATTTGTTTGAACGCGCAAAAGGTAAACGAGTGTCGATTAAGGTGTTTATTATGACCAACCAACATGTTGTTGGTGTCGGTAATATTTACGCGAATGAAGCGCTTTTTATGGCGGGTATCGATCCGCGGCGGGCGGCAGGACATCTTTCATGTGAGGAGATGAAGGCGCTGGTGGCTCGCATTAAGGAAGTGTTGGCGCAAGCGATTGAACAGGGCGGTACTACGTTAAAAGATTTTCAGCAAGCGGATGGTAAACCGGGCTATTTCGCTCAGGAGCTGCGTGTCTATGGCAAGAAAGGACAGCCTTGTCCTGCCTGTGGTGAGACGTTAGAGGAAGTCAAATTGGGGCAACGGGCAACAACCTATTGCCCGCAATGTCAGCAATGATACTGCTACCCTAAGATGACGAGTATTAACCTATCCAGTGTTTGGTAGGTTTGTAATCTTTACCTAGCTTGTAAAGGTGATAGAAATTGGTGGCTAGGTTAAGAGTCATGTTTTTGACTTTATTGACGATTTTCATCGTCGCGACGCCGTAATTTTTGCGTCCTTTGCGTTTACGGTTGCCGATAATCGACGGTAAGTTGCCACCCCATAATCCTGCTTGGCAAATGCCAAATATAGGTTGCTTATGGATCCAAGTGTTGCGTAAGAACACATCGACAGGGTAATCAAAGTGCTGGCTGTGTTTGATAAAGGCTTTTGCGCAAGCGGGGGAGATAGCATAGCCTGTCATGCACTGTGGCACTTTTAAGTATTTGACTAGACGTTGATCATCGTAAGTGCGAACTTGATAGAACATGTCATGATTGTCGGCATTCTCTAAGCGAATATAGCCGCATTTATCAATATGTTCTTTGATGATCGCTAGGCTGTTGTGAAAGACGGGTTCATCGACATTTAAGTCATCTTCAAAGATTAAAATTGGCTCGTCGAGCTCAACGCACTTTTCCCACGCGAGGTAGTGGCTGGCATAACAACCTACTTCACCAATGGCAACGGGGCGTCCCATTTTGTATTCAAAGGACTTTTCACGAATACGCTCGAGCAGCGGATGCTGATCTTTACGTGCATCTACACCAAAAAGGAATTCAAAGCCGTCAGGCAGGCAAGCAAGGCGCTCTTCGATGAGCGCTTGGCGCTCTTGGCTATCTTTAAGAGAGATAACAAAGGATCTCATAGTCGGGGTCCATCAAAATAATTTGCGGTAAGGATACATGGTATTTGACGGGATTTCAGTGACAGAAATTTGTGCGCCACGAACTTTGTGGAATCCGTCATTGTCCCTCTCCCCCTAAGGGCCTGAATCCCATTGATTAGAGTGGGTTGTGCTGTTTCGATTGGTGATTGTTGCCTCTGCCTTGAGGTTACAAAGGGATAACTGATAAAATTGCCGCTTTCGCCAACATTGCGAGTCCGTTGGATATGACAGTGACGATGCGATTGTCTTATTCCACTTTGTCCAAATCCGTACGTTAGGAGTTTGCTCGTGAAGGTGTTTTACTATCTTAAGCACATAGGGTTGGCGCTGCTGCCACACAGTTGGTTTACTCGACGCCAGCGGAAGTTGGAGCAAAAGTTTGCTGATCAGCAAGACTATATTCAGCGCCGCGTTGATTACTATTTAAAAACAGCACAGCCATTTACACTCGCCCCTGAAGAGACGACAGCGATTGCTGACTATACCCGTCGCGGTTTCACTTCCTATTTTTACGATTTGAAAGAGTACCTCCACTACTTTCCCAAGCAGTGTCGCTTTGCTTATTACTTTGGCGATGAAACCCATATTGAGCCTCGTCATACTCTGTTTAAAGCTCGACCGATTGCGGGTGACAATGAGCGTTCGGTGATATTCAAATTAGATAAACGTCGTCATTTTCGCTTTGTTGAGGACACGTTGTCATTTGCGGAAAAAAAACCAATGGCTGTCTTTCGAGGCGCGGTGACTCAGCCCCATCGGATTCGTTTTATGGAAACCTTGTTTGGCCATCCTTTGGTTGATGCGGGGCAATCCAATCCTAGTGAGACGCATCCAGAATGGCAGCAGCCGTTCATGTCAGTTGAAGACCAACTTCAATATAAGTTCTTGTTTGCACTTGAAGGAAATGATGTGGCGTCTAATCTGAAATGGGCAATGTCTTCAAATTCCTTGGTGTTTACACCCAAAATGGTGTTTGAGACATGGTTTATGGAAGGGACGCTACAGGCTGGGGTGCACTACGTCGAAGTAAAGGATGATTTCTCTGATGTTGAGGAGAAGATCAACTATTACTTGGCACACCCTGAGAAAGCGCAGCAAATCATTGATAATGCGCACGCCTATTTGGCGCCGTATCAAAATCCAGATCTCGAAGACTTAGTGTGTATCAAAGTGCTAGAGCGTTATTTTTCGTTATCTGGGCAACTAGAAAAATAGAGTGAACAGAGCATGAAGATTCTGATTATTGGCCCCTCTTGGGTCGGCGATATGGTGATGTCGCAAGGGTTGTATATTGAAATAAAGCGCCTGCATCCTGAGGCGAAAATCGATGTGATGGCACCAGGATGGTGTAAACCTATCTTAGAACGTATGCCGGAGGTGCACCGCGCAATTGAAATGCCGTTGGGTCATGGTCAATTTGACTTAAAGACGCGCTACCAACTCGGTGTCTCAATGCGTGACGAGCACTATGATCAAGCCTATGTATTACCGAACTCTGCCAAATCAGCCCTGATTCCTTTTTTTGCGCGTATCCCTGTGCGTGTCGGTTGGCGCGGAGAAATGCGCTACGGGCTACTCAATGATGTGAGAGCCAATAAAAAGTCGTTTCAGTTTATGTTAGAACGCTATGTGGCATTGGCGCATGAAAAGGCAGCGATGACAGGCACCGGCTGTCTTGGTGAGTTAGAGACATTGCCTTATCCTGCCTTGGCCATTGATTCGCAGCAACAGGCTGACGCGCGCAAACAGTTTGCGGTGAGCGATGACAAAACACTGATAGGCCTATGCCCGGGGGCGGAGTTTGGACCAGCAAAGCGCTGGCCAGAAAACCACTATGCGACTGTTGCGGCTGCGTTGATTGAAAAAGGGCATCAAGTATTGATCTTTGGGTCTGCTAAAGATCGGCCTGTCGGTGACGCGATCTTGGCGCAACTGAGTGATGACGCAAAGCTGCAGTGTTTGAACTTAGCAGGGGAGACAGATCTTAATCAAGCGGTCGATTTGATTGCAGCTTGTGATACTGTTATCAGTAATGATTCGGGCCTGATGCATGTTGCTGCTGCTGTCGGATGTAATGTTGTCGCGGTGTATGGTTCAAGTTCCCCTAAGTACACGCCTCCTTTAACAAAAGACGTTAAGATTCTTAATACGGATATTGAATGTCGTCCTTGCTTTCAGCGTGAATGTCCGAAGTCGCATTTGAAATGTTTAACGGAACTGTCGCCACAGTCAGTATTAGAGGCATGCCAAGAACTCAAAGCGATGCGAGCGAGGATAGTGTGATCGTTCGTTTCTTGTACACCATTGTGTTGCTCATTCTTAGCCCGATTTTGATTTTTGGTTTATATCGGCGTCGACCCGGAAAACCATCAATAGGTTCGCGCTGGCGAGAACACTTTGGCTTGACACCACCGCTTGATGGCGTTGAAGCTCCGATTTGGATTCACTCCGTCTCGGTGGGCGAAGTGATGGCAACTAAGCTCTTGCTGCCGGCTTTGCATGCACGCTATCCAGACAAGAAGATCGTTATTACGACAACAACGACGACAGGTGCAGCGCAAGTAGAGGCACTAGATCTTGCGTATGTTGTACATCGCTATATGCCATTTGATTTTCCTTGGGCAATTAAGGGGTTTCTGCGCGCAGTGAAGCCATCACTGTTCCTCAGTTTCGAAACAGAAATTTGGCCAAACACCTTATGCGCAGTACAAAAAGCGGGTGTGCCAGCTTTATTGATTAATGCGCGATTATCTGAGAAGTCATTGCGAAATTACCGCAAACTTTCATGGCTTATGCGTCCAGCACTGCAGTGCTTCGACAAGATTGTGGCGATTCATCAGGATGATGCAATGCGTTTTGTCGCTTTGGGCTGCGATGAACGTTGTGTTGAGGTGTCTGGTTCGATTAAGTACGACCTGCAACTGAGCCTTAATGTTGAAGAGCAAGGCCAAGCACTACGGCGTTTTTTCGGCAAAACACGACCCGTGTGGATTGTTGCCAGTACCCATGAGGGTGAAGAAGAAACAGTTTTGGCGTCTTTTCAACAAATAAAGCAGGCTCTACCGGATGCGCTAATGGTGTGGGTACCGAGGCACCCGGAACGCTTTAATGTTGTTGCCGAACTCTCATCCGATGCAGGCTTTACTGTTCAGCGCCGCACAGAGCATGTGAAACACGCTCACATTCGCGAGAGTGCTGAACTGGAGAATCAGCTTGATAGTGCGGTTGATATTTATCTCGGCGATACCATGGGCGAAATGTTATTGATGTTAGCGTCAGCAGACATTGTTTTTATGGGCGGAAGTTTGCTCGGAAAAAAAGTGGGTGGGCATAATTTTATTGAGCCAGCACTTTTGGGTAAGGTTTCGGTTACCGGCCCGAGTTTTTATAACTTTGCAGACTTGTCACAACAGTTATTTACAGTCGATGGGCTCAGGGTAGCAGGTACTGCTGATAAGATAGCGGAATCCATTGTACTGCAGCTAGCGGATAAAGAAGATCTTGTTTCTCGAGGTGCATTGGCTCGTGAGACGGTAAAACAAAATCAAGGCGCGATAGAAAGGCTTAATAGCGTTATCTATTCATTGCTAAAGACACAACAAGAGAGATAAATCCGTGGCAATATTTGAAGCTTCGATGACTCGTACTGAGAAAGTACTTAACGGAGTCGCACTACTTTTCCCTTCAGCGGTAATGCTTGGCCATGACGGTATTATTGTCTCGTTGTTGGTGTTGCTTGTAGCAGCTCTTTGCCATATTAAAGATCGGCAGGGTGGTGCAGGGCCTTATCGGTTACTTATTTGGACTTTTGTCTCCGTCATCATCTTGTCCATTCCAAACGTGGTACTGGATGGCGGTAGTATGACCGCGCTAGATGCTCCTTCACGATACTTGATTGGTGCGTTGGTGCTATGGGGGCTGCGAAAACAGCAAGTATCGCTAAAAATACTGTTTTTGGGCGCGATTTTAGCGGGATTTGTTAGTTTTTTGATTTATCCAGTTTACCTTTACTTCATACTAGGAGCTGTGCGGTATAAAACCTCATTTCTTGGAGAAGATGTTAATATTTTAGCAATTACTTACTTCTCTATTATTAGTCTACATATTGCTCTCGTGGCTTTTCTATACTTTAAAAAGCACAGCTGTTTTTTACTGTCTGTTTTGGCATTGGTGTCTTCATGTTTGTTGTCTCTAGTCGCGGTTTATTCCGGTTCGAAAGTTATTTTAATTAGTTATCCGATTGCACTAGTGTTGATGTTCTTAGCTAGAAATACAGAGCCTAAATCGGTGCTGCTTTTACTGTTGCTGCCAACGGTTGTTGGGCTTGGAGGCATGTTTGTCGGTAGTGGTAATGAAGAGTCTTTAATGCAACGTGTACAAACCGACGTGACTGGTGATTCTGTGCATCATACTTCTACTGAGCTGAGGCTAGAAATGTGGTTGAGTGGCTATCATGCATTCAAGTCAAATCCGGTATTTGGTGCAGGATTTAAAAGTCGTAAAGAGATTCACAATCAGCTTGTCGATGATGGTGTACTTACAATGTATAAAGTGAGGAATGGCAAAGAGTCACTGCATAACGAAGTCATCAATTCTTTGGCGAAGAAAGGAGTAGTAGGACTGATTATTGTCAGCCTTCTATACCTCGTTCCTTTAAAGCTCTTTTGGCATTATCGTGAAGAGGAATCGGATAATCGATATCTGTCATACGCAGGTGTTTTGACTGTTATAGGGATGGTGGTTATCGGTTTCACAGAAGCGCCGTTAATGGGGATCAGTACTTCTGCTTATTATGCGGTTCTAATGATATTGCTCGCTTTGAGTTTAAAGCGAGAGACGAAAAGTGATAGTTAAACGAAAGCGCCGTATGGCGCTTTTGTTTTTTAGCCGCTTACTGACTTTGGTCATAACCTGCTAGCAACGCTTGCCAATCACTCGCTTGATAGCTAATCGCACCTTTGCGTTGCTGTTTATCTAACGAGCGCTTTAGGCGCGCTAAGTTGGCTGCTTTCCACGCTTCCCCTTTCCTCGTCTGGCATTTATCAAAGTCGATAATCCAAACGTTCTCTTTATCATCGAGCAGGATATTTTTGATGTTGAGATCGGTATGACACACTTGCGCGCGATGCATTTTTTGTATTTCCCTGCCGATCATTTCCCAATGTGTTTGGGTGACGCGATCGGTGTTGAGGATATCGATCATGTCTGCCGCATTGGGGACGCGAGCTGTCAATAGATCCCCTTGATAGCACCCTAGAAAACGAGTCACTTTTGCGGCTACGGGGGTGGGGACGTTAACGCCGGCTTCTGTTAAGTGTTTAAGCAATCGAAACTCTTTAAAGGGGCGCGTGTTTTCTAATCCCGTGAACAGATAGTACTGTTTAATGAGTTTGCCGAATAACCCACCTCGATAGTAGTGCCGCAATGCCAGTTGCTGATTGCTCGCCTGTAAGAACCATGTTGTGCCTCGGCCTGTCGCACTGCCGATGATAGCGCTTTTCTCACGCCAGTAATCAATGTTGAACACGTGTTGAGGATCATCTTGAAGTTGGCTTTCATCATAGAGAATGGTTTGTGCTTGTTGTGTCAGGGTCTTCAACATGGCTTTCGTCGAGTGGGGAGTGGGATGTGATATATTAGCATCAAATTTTATGAACTCATCATTTGCTGTCGCGCGCGAGATTGAATCCTATGCCAACCATGACCCCCGTTCCCTTTGCTCAGCCCCCACGTTCTATTTGTGTGTTGCGACTGTCTGCGATTGGCGACGTATGCCATGCACTGTCTGTGGTACAAGCAATGCAAAAGGCATGGCCTGAATGTCAGATTACATGGATTGTGGGGAAGGTCGAGTACCAACTGCTGCATGACTTGCCGGGTATTCGGGTGTTTGCCTATAACAAACGGGAAGGCATTAAGGGTATGAAAGCGATTTGGCAGCAATTGACATCGCAGCGCTTTGACGCGCTATTGATGATGCAGGTCGCGTTGCGAGCCAGTGCGTTATCGCTCGGTATTAAAGCCAAACGGCGGATTGGGTTTAGCTGGCAACGCGCTAAAGAAGGACAATGGCTGTTTTCCAATGAAAAGCTTCCAACAACAGACAGCTTTCATGTGCTGGATAATTTCGCAGATTTTGCCAAGTATCTCGGCGTACCCTTTGATACACCGACATGGCACATTCCCGTCAGCGACGAAGACAAAGCGTGGGCAGAGCGACAGACTCAAATGCCGACCGTCATTATTAGTCCCTCTGCCAGCAAAGCAGAGCGTAATTGGTTGCCGGAACGTTATGCAGAAGTCGCTGACTATTGCCATAAAAAAGGGTATCAGGTAGTGCTATGTGGTGGTCCCAGTGAGCAAGAGAAGCGGCTTGGCGAACAGATTCGTCAAACCGCGCATGCACCGCTCATCAATCTCATTGGCCAGACGAGCTTAAAGCAATTGACCGCATTGCTAGCGCGAGGCAAGTTGGTCATTGCGCCAGATTCAGGTCCTGCGCATTTGGCGACAACACAACGGATACCCGTCATTGGTCTCTATGCGCATAGTAATCCACGCCGCACTGGCCCCTATCTTTCGCTTGATCATGTAGTGAGCTGCTATGAGGATGCGGTGAAGGAACTGCATGGTAAAGCTGTTGATGAGTTGAAGTGGGCGACACGGGTGAAAGGCGACCATTGGATGGCTGAATTGACCGTCTCGCAAGTCTGTGAGCAAGTCGATCGTATTTTAGAGGCGTGATTGGCCGTCATTGCGTAAACAAGCACCTTATCTGCATTGGTTTATGGCATAATTTAGCTGATAAACACAACAGCAAGACTCCAGTGAAGTAGCATGGGTAAAGTCCAACAGTATAAACGTATCCTTGTTATCGCCACCCACTGTATTGGCGATAGCTTGCTGATCTCATCGATCACTCACTCATTACGTCGTTCTTACCCAGAGGCTAAGATTGATGTATTAGTCACTGACCGAGGTCGAATGGTTTTTGCAGGCAATCAAGATGTTGATGAGGTGATTTGTATTCCGCTCAAGCCGAAAGTGAAAGACTACCTAGCCATGCTCAAGCAGTACTGGAAGGCGTATGACTTGACGGTGAATGAAATGATGACCGATCGCACCGCCCTCTACAGCTTGGCTTTTGGTCGTGAGCGCTTGGGCAGCATTGATATGAACGCCGGATACACGTGGCTGAAAAAGCGGATTTATCAGCACAATATTGCGCATGATGTAGGGTATGAACATAAAATTAGCCGCCATATGCGCATGCTTCGCGAAGTGGGGGTGGATAATCCAGCGCATATTGTCTCGCCAGAAGCGCCATTGAGTGATGAAGTGCAATCTCGCCTACCTAATCACTATGTCGTCGTGCATGCCCCCTCTTCTAACACGTTGAAGCAATGGCCTGTTCAATACTGGGTATCCTTGTGTCATCAGATGTTAGAAGCTGGCTATTATCTCGTCTTTAGTGGTGCAAAGTCGGATCGCGACATAGCTATCGTCGGTGAAATCACGGCCGCGCTAAAAGAGCGAGATAATTGGCAAAGTCTTGTCGGTGTGCTCTCATTAGGTCAAACCTCGACCCTGATTAAGCACAGCCAAGGGTTTGTTGGCCCGGATAGTGGCCCTGGGCATATGGCATCGGCGTACCCGTTGCCCATTGTTTCGATTATCAGTGTCGCGCCTGCATCCATGTGGTCACCTTGGCCATTTGATGCCAAGGCGCTGCCTGAACAGAGCAGTCCGTACACAAACGGAACCTTGCTGCAGACCGTCAATAACATCTCTATTTTACAATCGGAGCGACCGTGTGTGCCGTGTTATCAGAATCACTGTCAAATCAGTGGTGAGGAGTACTCACCTTGCTTAATGGATATCACGCCAGAGCGTGTTTTTGATGTTGTCGTAGAGAAAATCCCACTTCCCGTTCCTTCAACGAAATAAGCCGCTAAACTTGCTAGCGGTGATAGGATCGCCGCTATTCAATGTGTTATAACAAACACCATCTTCTTTTTATCAGTGGAAGGCGTGAACGCCATGCAAAAAGCGATATATCCGGGGACGTTTGATCCGGTCACGAATGGTCATTTTGATTTGATTAAACGTGCAGCATCCATTTTTGATGCTGTGGTGATCGGGGTTGCTGAAAGTCCAAGCAAGAACACCCTGTTTAGTTTGCAAGAGCGTGTGGCGCTGTTGCAGGAGACCTGCAAAGACTTACCGAATGTCTCTGTCGCTGGGTTCACCGGATTGTTGGTGGACTTCGCCTCTGAGCAACACGCCAATATCTTGGTCCGAGGGTTGCGCACGACGATGGATTTTGAGTATGAGTTTGGTTTGACGACCATGTATCGACGCTTAAAGCCGGAACTGGAAAGCCTGTTCTTGACCCCTTCAGAAGAGTACGCGTTTTTATCTTCCACCTTGGTGCGTGAAGTGGCGATTCACGGCGGTGAGGTAGAGAACTTTGTTCCAGAATGCGTACATGCCGCGATTCAGCAGAAGGTGAAGCGATGAATATCCTGCTCTACATCCGAGCGACACTGCCTGTGACCAACTATGGTGGTACTGAGCGCGTGGTATGGGATTTAGCGCAAGCCTTGCACAACTTAAACCATCAAGTGACTTTGCTGGCCGGTGTCGGTACGAAGAGTGATTTCGCCCGAGTGATTGAATATGATCCGGCTTTACCCTTTGATCAGCAAGTGCCGGATGATATCGACGTTGTCCATTTTCACTCCGCGTTTGAGCCAACACGAAAACCGTATGTCCTGACTCAACATGGCAACTCTGATGGACCCATCGACCCCAATACCATCTTTGTCTCGTCTCAGCATGCACAAAACCATGGTGCGAGTGCCTTTGTGCACAATGGTCTGAACTGGGACAATTATGTAAGGCCTGATCTTTCGGCACGTCGTGAACGAATGCATTTTCTTGGGAAAGCAGCTTGGCGAGTGAAGAATGTTCAAGGGGCAATTGATATCACCCGCAAGGCGAAAGTGGGCTTAGATGTGATGGGCGGTCATCGCCTTAACTTTAAGATGGGCTTTCGTTTTACGCTTGATCGACACGTGCGTTTCTGGGGCATGGTGGATGATAAAGTGAAAGCGCGGGTGATGTCGCAGTCTGCAGGACTCGTTTTTCCCGTCACTTGGCATGAACCCTTTGGCTTGGCGATTACAGAGAGCTTGTATTTTGGCTGCCCGGTGTTCGCCACGCCTTATGGTTCACTGCCTGAACTGGTTACTCGCGATGTTGGTGTTCTGTCTGCGAATGAAGCGGAGCTTGTGACTGCGGTGAGCGATGCGGCGCAGTTTGATACTCAGCGATGCCATGATTATGCTCGAGATGTTTTTGATGCGATGACCATGGCCAAAGCGTATGCAGGCTATTATGAACAAGTGGCGAATGGCAAACCGTTACACCAAGATCTTGGCGCCATCATTACTGACTTTAAGCGTTTACCCTATCAGCGTTAATGATATCGAGACAACACCCGTGGATGAAAAAGGCATGCTTGTTAGCATGCCTTTTTCTTGATTAATGACCAATATACGGGTCTTTGCCATCCGGTTGTGTTTTGAATAGCTTAAGAATCCACATGTATTGTGCAGGATCGTCAGCGAGCATCTCTTCAATATACTGATTCATGCGGCGCGCATCTTGAGTTTCATCACCAGAAGGGATGTCAGTGACCGCGGGCAAGATCCTCACTTCATATTGCCCCGTCTCAATATTGTAGGTTGAGGTGATGGGCACGACATGGGCGCGGCATAGTTTTTTGAGTTTACCGAGCCCGGGCAGCGTCGCCTTAGTTGTCGCGAAGAAATCGACAAACACACTGTTATCCGGGCCGTGGTCCTGATCAGGGAGATAGTAGCCGAGGTAGCCTTGGCGGATAGCCTTGATGAAAGCTTTAATACCCGCGCTACGATCATAAATACGGCCACCGTACTGAACACGCTGGCGATGCATTAAGTAGTCTAGTAGCGGGTTGCGTTGGGCATTGGTGAAGCCAACAACAGGTAGACCGTGTGAAGCGAGCAGTATCGCGCCAATATCGATCGCCCACGTGTGGGGCACCAGTAGAATCACCTTTTCATCGTTGTCGGTGTATTGGGTGAGGTTCTCTATGCCATGGATGACCGAATTACGCTGAAACCAGCGGCGACTACGCAAGCTTAATGAGGCGAAGCCCAGTAAATAGGCACCTGCAATGGTCAAACAACGATGCAAAATAGCGTTGCGCTCGGCGTCACTTTTCTCAGGAAAGCAGATACTCAGGTTGTACCATGCTTTATAGATAGAGCCACGGCGTTTTTTGACCAAGTAGGTCGCTGCTTTTTTGGCAATCCAAACTCGAAAGCGGTTAGGGCTCAACGCGAGAGGAATGCCGAGCAAGATTGCCAACCAAGTGCCCCAGTGTTTCGGCGCAAGATAGTGGCGGCCAAACTCAGGGTTATACGCTGTAGGATCGTAGTCGTTTCGAGTATCGGTCATAAAGAAATAGTCGGCGGCACTTTGTCCGCCGTTTATCTAGTCGAAGTTAAGCGTTGCTGATTGACAGGTAAAGTGCTGTGCCTTCCGCGACGGTAAGGAACGCTTCACTGTAACCCGCTGCGCGGAGTTTGGTGAGGTCAGCCTGCGTGAACTCTTGATACGCGCCTTTAAGGTGCTCAGGGAAAGGAATGGTTTCAATCTCCCCTTTGCCGTGGTGCTTGATCACGGCATTTGCCACTTCTTCAAACGTTTCAGCGCGGCCCGTACCACAGTTAAAGATGCCTGATACGCCGCTCTCAAGGAACCATAGGTTCACTTTACACACGTCACCCACATAGATGAAATCACGTTTGAACTCGCCACTGCCTGCAAACAGCTTAGGGTTTTCACCGGCATTCATTTGGTTATTCAGGTGGTGCGCAACGGAAGCCATGCTGCCTTTGTGTTCTTCGCGTGGACCATAGACGTTGAAGTAACGGAAGCCAGTAATTTGCGATAAGGTTTCACCATGGGCTTCAGCATCAGCCCAAACACGGCGGACATAGTTGTCAAACTGTTGCTTAGAGTAGCCATAGACATTCAGCGCACCTTCATAGGCTTGCTCTTCAATAAAGTCGCTATCTCGACCGCCATAGGTTGCGGCGGAAGAGGCATAAAGAAACGGAATCTCTCGCTCTAAGCAGTAGTGAAGGAGTTCTTTTGAATACTCGTAGTTGTTGAGCATCATGTACTTGCCATCCCACTCCGTGGTGGCTGAACAAGCGCCCTCGTGAAAGACAGCATCGATAGGACCGAAGTCATCACCCGCCATGATTTGAGCGATGAAGTCCTCTTTATCCATGTAGTCTGCAATATCGAGATCAACGAGGTTTTTGAATTTCTTACCGTTTTTCAGGTTATCGACAACAAGAATGTCATTGTAACCTTGCTCGTTAAGGGCTTTTACGATGTTGCTGCCGATCATGCCAGCACCGCCGGTGACTATAATCATGGGGTTATCCTGAGCTATTCATCCAAATACATTACTGCGTTATACCTGAGCAACGTGGCGTTGCAAAGGGCTAACTATGATAACATCAAACTATCTGATATTGCTGCATAGAGTCCGATATAGCGATGAAAACCCGCGACCGAATTACCCAAGGAGCGCTGGAGCTGTTTAACGAGCACGGCGAGCCGAACATCACCACAAACCATATCGCCGCGCATTTAGAGATCAGTCCCGGTAATCTTTATTATCACTTTAGGAACAAAGAGCAGATCATCGATAGTATTTTTGATGCTTATGCCAACGACCTCAAATATAGCTTTAGCCCCAAAGCCAACTACAGTTCAGAAGAGTTGCTGACTTATCTAGACGCGATATTCATGTTGATGTGGCGTTATCGATTCTTTTACGCCAATTTGCCTGATATTTTGAGCCGTGATGAGCACTTACAAGAGAAATACCTGCAAGCACAAGAAGTCTCTCATCAGAATATTGTGACCTTGCTTGAGAGCTTTCGCCATACAGGATTGCTCTCTCTTGGGGATAAAGAAATGCAAGGGCTGGCGAACACGCTAAAGCTGGTTATCTCTTGTTGGGTGGCCTATCAAACGGTGCAAGCGCCGAAAGCACGGATTACGAAATCCGTCGTCTATCAAGGTGTTTTGCAGGTATTGTCGATTATGAAACCGTTAACAACGGGGCTAGGTAAGCAGCGTGTGATTGAACTTGAGTCACATTATAGTGATCAAGTGCAGCAAGATCTGGTGTAGGTGTCAGTTTTATACAATACTTGCCGCCAATGCCCAGTGACAATGACTGGATAAATCCGCAAATGCGGGATGACTGTCTATGTAAGTCGGTATTTCGCCGACTATCTATCGGGAGTGCTCATGTCAGCTTCATTCTATCAACACATTCAGCAGCAATTGGACGGCGTTAAGGCTGATGGTCTTTACAAAAGTGAGCGTATTATTACGAGCTCACAGCAGGCAAAAGTCGACGTATCAACGGGCGACCAAGTCTTAAATTTCTGTGCGAATAACTATTTGGGATTGGCTAACCACCCGGAACTGATCAAAGCGGCGCAAGTCGGTATGGATCAGCATGGCTTTGGTATGGCGTCTGTGCGTTTCATCTGTGGTACGCAAGATATTCATAAAGAGCTCGAGCAAAAACTATCAGATTTCTTGGGGATGGAAGATACCATTCTGTACACCTCGTGTTTTGATGCCAACACCGGTCTATTTGAAACGATACTTGGCCCAGAAGATGCGATTATCTCTGACACCTTGAACCACGCTTCGATCATTGATGGTGTGCGTCTTTGTAAAGCGATGCGTTTCCGTTATGCCAACAATGATATGGCTGAGCTAGAAGCACAGCTTAAAGCTGCGAAAGAGAAAGGCGCGCGTCACACGCTTATCGTGACAGACGGTGTGTTCTCAATGGACGGTGTTGTCGCCAATCTACCGGCTATCTGTGATCTTGCAGAAGAGTATGGTGCATTGGTGATGGTTGATGACTCTCATGCCGTAGGCTTCATGGGCGACAATGGTCGTGGTACTCATGAGTATCATGATGTGATTGATCGTATTGATATCATCACTGGTACCCTGGGTAAAGCGATGGGTGGTGCCTCAGGCGGCTACACATCCGGTAAGAAAGAAGTGATTGACTGGTTACGTCAACGTTCACGCCCATACCTGTTCTCTAATTCTGTTGCTCCAGCGATTGTCTCTGCATCTATTCGTGTGATCGATTTGTTGAAAGAGAGTGGTAGCTTACGCGATCAGCTTTGGGACAACGCAGAACACTTCCGTCGTCGCATGACGGAGGCAGGTTTTACTATGGCGGGCGCAGATCACGCTATCATTCCTATTATGCTAGGTGATGCCAAAGTCGCGGCAGAGTTTGCAGAGCGTGCGCTAGCACGTGGCATCTATGTTGTTGGCTTCTCTTTCCCTGTTGTGCCGCGTGGTCAAGCACGTATTCGTACCCAAATGTCAGCAGCGCACAGCCGCGAGCAACTGGATCAGGCGATTGACGCCTTTATCGAAATCGGTAAAGAGATGGAGCTAATCTAATGAAAGCGTTAGCGAAACTCAAAGCGGAACCGGGCATTTGGATGACAGAAGTGGAAAAGCCAGAACTTGGCCACAATGATCTGCTTATCCGTATTAAAAAGACCGCGATCTGCGGGACTGATGTGCATATCTACAACTGGGACGAATGGTCACAAAATACCATTCCTGTGCCTATGGTGGTTGGCCATGAGTACGTCGGTGAAGTTGTTGGCATTGGCCAAGAAGTGCGTGGGTTTGAGATTGGCGATCGTGTCTCAGGCGAAGGGCATATTACCTGTGGTCATTGCCGAAACTGTCGCGGTGGTCGCACTCACCTTTGTCGCAACACCATCGGTGTGGGTGTGAATCGTGAAGGTTCTTTCGCTGAATACCTTGTGATTCCTGCCTTTAACGCGTTCAAGATCCCAGAAAATATCTCTGACGATTTGGCGGCGATTTTTGACCCATTTGGTAATGCAGTGCATACCGCATTGTCATTTGACCTTGTTGGTGAAGATGTCTTGATCACTGGCGCAGGCCCGATCGGTATCATGGCGGCGGCGGTTGCCAAGCATGTTGGTGCTCGTCACGTTGTGATTACCGATATCAATGAATACCGCCTCGATCTTGCCCGTAAAATGGGCGTGACACGCGCAGTGAATGTGGCTACCACCAATCTTGATGATGTGATGGAAGAGCTAGGAATGACAGAAGGCTTTGATGTGGGCCTTGAGATGTCAGGTGTCCCAGCGGCCTTTAATGCCATGCTAGAGAACATGAATCACGGTGGTAAAGTGGCCCTGTTGGGGATTCCACCGTCACACATGGGTATTGATTGGAACCAAGTGATTTTCAAAGGCCTTGTCATTAAAGGTATCTATGGTCGCGAGATGTTCGAAACCTGGTACAAGATGGCGAGCCTGATCCAATCTGGTTTAGATCTGACCCCCATCATTACCCATCACTACGGTATTGATGATTTCCAAGCGGGCTTTGATGTCATGCGTTCCGGCATGTCAGGAAAAGTTATTCTCGACTGGGAAGCATAATCGGTTTTTATCCGGGGCTCTTTTAGGCCTGTCCACTCGGGCGTGGTGCCATTTGAGCTTAGCCGCAGCACTTCGGTGCTGCGGCTTTTTTGATCTTACGGTTTAGGGCGCGGCGATGGCATTCGTTTATCGGGTTGACTGAGCGATTGTTGCCAGAGCTCGGACACTTTGACTAACTCTATGTTGAGTGTCGGCAGTACCGTGGCCAAGACTTGCAGTGTTAATGGATGAGGGTGCGCAATCGCAACGGCGAAACCATGCTGGTTCGCGGTCGTTTCAGCCAAGGCGAGTTGTTTTCGAATAAAATGCTCATCTTGGAAGTGGTCGAGGAAAATATGGCGTCGCAGTGTGGGGAGCTGATGTGCGATCGCCGTGCTACCCGCCACACTATCAACGGTAGTGACACTATCAAGGTAGCTAAGGCCATTCAGGGAAAGACGTTGCATTAGCCAGTCCATGCGTTCGTTGTTCGCGGTGAGCGATGAACCCATATGGTTGTTCATTCCGATCGCTTGAGGCAGGCGGGCGATAGCCGTGTCGATGTGAGCAAGGTAAGTCGCTTTGTCCATACTGGCGAGTAAGGTGTTGGGCTCTAAAGGGGCTTGGCCTGAGGGCTCCATCGGCATATGGATGATGATATCACGCCCCTGCTGAGTGGCTTCTTCTGCGATGACTTGATCGTAAGGCGTAGTGGGTAAGATAGATAGGCTGATTTCTGCGGGGAGCTGATCCAAGCCTGCGGGAAAACTGCGGTAACCGAGGTCATCAATGACAATGGCGAGTCTTCCCGGTTCGCCCTGATGATTTGCCGCAGCAAGTAGCGGCGAACTCATCCAGCATAGAATAAAGAGAAGCGTGTGAAAGCGAAGTTGGTGCCAATGTGAAATCCATTTCAACATTGCCGATATCCTTTATTTCAGCCAAGGTTGCGGGTTAATGGGTTGCCCTTTTTCCCGAATTTGAAAATAGAGCCCACTTTCTGTTTGTCCGCCACTGTCGCCAACAAGGGCAATGGTTTCCCCCGTACGAACGGTATCGCCGACCCCTTTCAATAGGCTCTGGTTGTAGCCGTACAGGGTCATCGTGTCTTTACCGTGATCGACCATTAACATGAGCCCATAGCCACGTAGCCAATCAGCAAACACGACTTGGCCGTCTTGTACGGCTTTGACCTCGCTACCAAGAGGGCTGGCGATAACCATCCCTTTCCAGCGAAGCTGGCCCGTTTGTGGACTATTAAATTTCTTAAGGATTTTCCCTTCTACCGGCCAAAGTAATTGGCCTTTATTGACTTGTAAGCCAATTAGCTCAACGGTTTGCGCTGCAAGGCGAGCGGCTTCTTCGGCTCGGGCCGCCTCTTCGGCACGCGCTTGTTCTTCTGCTCGTGCCATCTCATCCAATAAGCGGTTTTGGTTGGTCTCTAGCTCATTGAGGTAGCCTTCACTCTCTTTCAACTGGCCACGAATTTGAGCAACTGTGTTGCGCTGTCCTTTCTGCTCTGCGAGCAGCGCGGCTTGTTTTTGCTCGAGCTCAGCGGCGAGGGCAGCTTTGGCTTCGGCCTGCTTTGCAAGTTGATGACGAGTGAGACGAAGCTCAGTTTCGGTGGCCGCGAGTTGGCTTAGTGCTTGAGTACGCGCCTTGCTGAGATAGTTCGCATACATCTGCATGCGATCTTGATTTTGGTTTTCGCCAGGACTAAGCAGATCCGCTAAGGGCTGCTGCTGACTTTGTCGATATTGATGTAACAAGAGCTCTTCAATAAGGGCTTGTTGCCCCTTCTGCTCTTGTTCGAGCGTCGACAATGTACGATTGAGATCGGCAATCTCGATTTCAATCTGTTTCGCTTCCTGCTGTGCCGTGTGAACTTGCTGGCTGAAGCCGGAAATGCGCTTGTCTTGCTGCTTCAGTGACGCTTGTAGTTCCGCGAGCTGCTTTTGTTGTTGGGTAATCTGTGAGTTTTGGCGAGCGATCTCTTGTTGTACACCTTGTAGTTGGTCTTGAGAGGCGGCGCTACCAAACGCGAGGCATAATAAAACGCCAGAGCATATTGCTCTGGCGTGAATGGATCGTTTGATCGTTGAAATCACATTCCGCATGGGAAAGATTATTTCACGTCAAACAGCACCTTACCAGTCATCTCAGCAGGGATTTCCATCTCTGTGAGTGATAGCATAGTTGGCGCGAGATCGGATAGGCAACCACCTTCTACAATGTTGACATCTTTGTCGCCCACGTAGACGAGCGGCACTGGCAGATTGGTGTGCGCAGTGTGGATACCACCCGTTTCTGGGTTGATCATCATTTCTGCGTTACCGTGGTCAGCGGTAATCAGCAGTTGGCCGTTGACAGACTCAATCGCTTCAACCACTTCACCGATACACTTATCCAGCGCTTCACACGCTTCTACGGCCGCATCGTAAACACCGGTGTGGCCAACCATGTCGCCATTCGGGTAGTTACAGATGATGTAGTCATATTCACCACCTTTAATCGCTGCGGTCAGTTTTTCGGTTAGCTCAGCAGAGCTCATCTCAGGCTGCAGGTCATAGGTTGCCACTTTTGGCGAATTAACCAGTGAGCGAACTTCACCGTCAAACTCTTGCTCAACACCACCGTTGAAGAAGAAAGTAACGTGTGCGTATTTCTCTGTTTCAGAGATACGTAGCTGCTTTTTGCCGTGCTTTGATAGCCACTCACCAAGCGTGTTCTCAAGCGTTGCAGGCGGGTAACCAATGCTCAGTGGGATGTCGGCTGCGTATTCAGTCAGCATCACGAAGTCAGCGAGTTGAGGGAACACTTTACGCTCGAAGCCCGCAAAGTCAGTCACGAAAGTGCGAGTGATTTGACGCGCACGGTCAGCACGGTAGTTCATGAAGATAACCGCGTCGCCATCTTGGATTGCTGCTGATGGTTGGCCTTCCGCTTGGATAACGGTTGCTTTAACGAACTCGTCGTTCTCGTCACGTGCATAAGCCGCTTCAAGACCTTCAACGGCGCTCGCAGCATTGAACTCAGCTTCTGCTTGCGTCAGCAGGTCGTAAGCAACTTCAACGCGATCCCAGTTGTTGTCACGGTCCATTGCGTAGTAGCGACCCACGAGAGAAGCAACACGGCCTTTACCTAGCTTCGCAAACAGCGCATCGAAACGCTCTAGCGAGTTTTGCGCACTGCGAGGTGGCGTATCACGGCCATCAAGGAAGCAGTGAAGGAAAATTTGCTCTGCACCGCGCTTCGCTGCCATTTCTACGGCAGCAGCAATGTGGTCTTCGTGGCTGTGTACACCACCTGGAGACATTAGCCCCATAAGGTGAACGGCTTTACCTGCTTTTACGGCTTTATCGATAGCAGTGACAAGCGCTTCGTTCTCAAAGAAGTCGCCGTCAGCAATAGATTTAGTGATTCGGGTTAGGTCTTGGTAAACCACGCGGCCTGCACCAATGTTGGTGTGTCCGACTTCTGAGTTACCCATTTGACCGTCTGGTAGACCGACATCCATGCCTGATGCTGAAATCAGGGTGCTGGCACGGTCTGCCATGAGTTTGTCCATAACTGGGGTATTCGCATTCGCGATTGCGTTGCTTTGCGTGTCTTCACGGTAACCCCAACCATCTAGAATTACCAAAGCCATTGGCTTCTTCGCAGACATAACCTGTCCTCTCTAATCTAAGTAAATTAAAACTTCTCTCCGATACCTTGCAGCCTTAAAGTGACGATTCAGCGTTTTCACTGTTTCGAAACAGCTAATTAGGCATCGTAAATGCGCTAGTCGCGTAATTTTACTACAAAATAACCGCTGAACTGTAGGATAAGATCAAACTATCCCCGTACTCAACGATAACGGTTATGTAAAATATATTCATTTTGATTAAAAAGTGTAAGGGTGCAGTGTTGAATTTCTGTCGTAATTTAACCTTATAGTGATGATGTTTATGCGGAGAATGCAGCATTTGTGGTGAGCGTTGGCGCGGTTTTACGGGTGAGCGCTGTACAACACAAGCAGCACAGGTATACTCATTCGCCTTACCTTTATTGCAACACAGAGCTAGATAAAAGATGCAAGAGTTTATGGATTTTATTTCGAACAACACCATGCTGTCTCTGGTATGGGTAGGTTTGTTCGTCGCACTGATTGCCTCAATCGTTAAGCAGAAGACAGCGGCTTATGCCACTGTTGATGCGCAAGGCGCGACCATGTTGATCAACCGTGAAGAAGCCGTGGTTGTCGATATTCGCAGCAAAGACGAGTACAACAAGGGCCATATTGTTGATGCATTTCACGTTTTGCCGAGTCAAATCCGTGATGGCAATACGGCGTCGCTTGAAAACCATAAATCTGCCCCAATCATCGTGGTATGCAAGACAGGTCAAACAGCGCAGGAGAGTGCTAACCTGTTAGCGAAGGGCGGTTTTGAGCGTGTTTACGTGCTAAAAGATGGCTTGATTGGTTGGAATGAAGCCAAAATGCCTCTTGTTAGCGGTAAAAGAGCGAAGAAAAAATAATCCCTATTTTTTGCGCGAAGGTATTCGCGCAACTATTTTGAATTGATATTACCTAAAGGAATTTCCCATGGCTGAAGCAGCGCAACCAAATCAAGAGCAACAAAACTTTCAAATTCAACGCATCTTCCTAAAAGATGTGTCTTTCGAAGCGCCAAACTCGCCGGACATGTTCCAAAAAGAGTGGCAGCCAGACGTTAAGCTTGATCTCGATACGCAGAGCCGTCAGCTAGCTGAAAACGTGTACGAAGTTGTTCTACGCCTTACTGTTACTGTGAAAAATGCTGATGACACTGCGTTCCTATGTGAAGTTCAGCAAGGCGGTATCTTCAGTGTTGAAGGTATGGAAGCACCGCAACTGGCACACTGCCTAGGCGCGTTCTGCCCGAACATCCTATTCCCATATGCGCGTGAAACGATTTCAAGCCTCGTTGTTAAGGGTACCTTCCCTCAACTAAACCTAGCGCCAGTAAACTTCGACGCACTGTTCATGAACTACCTGCAAAAGCAAGCGGGTGAGCAGAGCCAAGAAAACGCAGAAGCGTAATCGCCTATGACTGAGATGACAAACAGCCCTATCACGATGTCTGTGTTAGGCGCTGGGTCTTACGGTACTGCGCTCGCAATCTCATTGGCACGAGATGGTGCCAATGTGATTTTGTGGGGGCATGAGCCTGAACATATTGCACAGCTGGAAATTGATCGTCGCAACGAAGAGTTTCTGCCTAGTGTCGATTTTCCTGAGTCACTCATTGTGACCAGTGATCTTGAACAGGCGGTGCAATCGAGCCGCGACCTATTGGTCGTTGTGCCGAGCCATGTGTTTGGTTTGGTGCTCGGGCAGGTGAAGTCCTTCCTTCGTGATGACTCGCGTCTTTGTTGGGCAACCAAAGGGTTAGAGCCAGAGACGGGGCGCTTATTACAAGATGTCGCGTATGAGCAGCTAGGCGAGTCGATTCCTTTGGCTGTATTGTCCGGCCCGACGTTTGCCAAAGAGCTTGCATCAGGGATGCCAACAGCCATCTCAGTGGCCTCAACCAATGCTGAGTTTGTTGCTGATCTTCAAGAGACAATTCATTGCAGTAAAACATTCCGTGTGTATAGCAACTCTGATTTTATCGGTATGCAACTCGGTGGAGCAGTGAAAAATGTCATCGCTATCGGTGCTGGCATGTCTGACGGTATTGGTTTTGGTGCTAACGCGCGTACTGCTTTGATTACGCGTGGTCTGGCTGAAATGTGTCGTTTAGGTGCGGCTTTGGGCGCGCAGCAAGAGACCTTCATGGGCATGGCGGGTCTAGGTGATTTGGTACTGACTTGTACGGATAACCAATCACGTAACCGTCGCTTTGGTCTCGGTCTCGGTAAAGGAGGCAGTGTTGACGCGGTACAAGAAGAGATAGGTCAAGTCGTTGAAGGCTATCGCAATACCAAAGAGGTGTGGGCGCTAGCGCAACGCCACGGTGTTGAGATGCCCATCGTTGATCAGATTTATCAGGTTCTTTATCAAAACAAAGACGCACGCCAAGCGGCGAAAGACTTACTGGCAAGGGACAAAAAAGGCGAGTCTTGAGTCTCGTAAAATGTCATCTCTCAATAAAAAGCGCACCATAGGGTGCGTTTTTTTGTTGCTGCGTTGTATTTTTTGACCAGAAGGTTACAGTTATCAGAGTAGGAAGCCATGCTGCGTAAAAATGCAGTGAAGTCAGGTATTGAACAGGTAGTGAAGTAACAATGGAATGCCATAAGCATCAAGTGTGGGAGTTAGTGCGCGCAGAAGCCAAGCAACAGTCGGAACAAGAGCCGATGCTGGGCAGTTTTTACCATGCAACGATTCTTAATCACGATAACCTTCAGGGTGCGTTGAGCTTTATTCTGGCAAACAAGCTAGCAACCCCTTCTATGCAGCCAATGGCGGTACGAGAAGTGGTTGAACAAGCCTATCGCAATGATCCTCAGCTGTGTGAGGCCGCCGCTTACGATATCAAAGCGATTGTTGAGCGTGACCCTGCTGTCGAGATGTGCTCCATTCCGTTGTTATACCTCAAAGGTTACCATGCGCTGCAAGGCTACCGTGTGGCGAACTGGCTATGGAAAGAAGGCCGGCAAGCACTGGCGGTGTATTTGCAAAACCAAATTTCTGTCGCTTGTCAGGTCGATATTCACCCGGCCGCAAAAATTGGCCGTGGCATCATGCTTGACCATGCGACGGGCATTGTGGTGGGTGAAACCGCCGTGATTGAAAATGACGTATCAATTCTTCAAGACGTTACCTTGGGTGGTACGGGTAAAGAAGGGGGCGATCGTCATCCTAAGATCCGTGAAGGTGTGATGATTGGTGCTGGAGCGAAAATCTTGGGTAACATTGAAGTTGGCGAAGGGGCGAAGATTGGCTCTTGCTCGGTTGTACTTAACCCTGTTCCGCCGCACACCACGGTGGCGGGGGTACCGGCGAAAATTGTCGGACGTCCCGCATCCGACAAACCATCAATGGATATGGACCAGCAGTTTAACGGCCATAGCCGGACCTTTATTGGCGGCGACGGGATTTAAACCCCACCTTCAAAGCCAAATTGTCGCCATGCTTCATAAGCTATCACGGCGACAGAGTTAGATAAGTTGAGGCTGCGACTGTCTGGTTGCATTGGAATGCGCAGTCTTTGTTCTAACGGTAGGCTCTCAATAAACGCGGCGGGTAGACCACGCGTTTCCGGTCCGAATAGCAGTACATCGCCTTTTTCGAACTTGGCATTGGTATGGAAGTTGGTTGTTTTGGTGGTACAAGCAAACAGGCGACGCCCTTCCATTGCTGCTAAAAAAGCATCAAAGTTAGGATAGCGATGGACATGGGTTAAATCGCGATAGTCTAACCCCGCGCGACGTAACTTCTTCTCTTCAAGGTCAAATCCTAGCGGTTCAATCAAATGCAGTTGACCACCTGTATTCGCAGTCAAGCGAATAATGTTGCCCGTATTCGGGGCGATTTCCGGTTCATATAGCGCGATATCAAACATCGTAGCGCAACTCTTGTTCGTGTGAGTGATAGGCTATTCTACAAAAAACCGCCCCAAGTAGGGCGGTTTGTGATGAAAAAGTTAACCGTTTAAGGGTAACGTCATGGTGACACAGAGGCCGCCGGATTCACTTTCACTGGCTGTGATGACGCCGTTGTGTTGCCTGACGGCACTCTCGGTAATCGAGAGTCCAAGACCGGTGCCACCACTATCCCTGTCGCGTGCCGTGGATACACGATAGAAGGGGCGAAAAATATCATCTCGCTCGCTTGCGGGAACGCCGGGGCCGTCGTCGCAAACATGAATGACTAACTGTTGCGGCTGTGCATCAAAATTGACGGTAACGGATTGGTTGGCGTATTTGATGGCATTACGAGCGACGTTTTCAAGCGCGGAGCAAAGCAACGCCGGATGGGCATGCAGCGACCACGGCTTCAACCCATGCCACTGTAATCGCTTGCCATTTTGCTCCGCTTCAAACTCTGCGTCTTTAAGCATTTCTAGCCAAACACTTTCGGCATCCGTCAACTCGTACTCTGAGTGGCTATTCACCTGCATACGTGACAGTTCCAGTAGCTCTGCAATCATCTGCTCTAAGCGCTCCGCTTCCGTCTCGATGCGGCTTAGCTCATTGCTCTCCCCCTGTTTACGCACGGCTAAGGCGGTCGCCATCCGCAGACGTGTTAATGGTGAGCGCAGTTCGTGCGAGATATCGGAAAGCAGGCGCTGTTGGCCCGATATCATCTGATTGAGGGAGCTGACCATATGGTTAAAGCTGCGGCCTGTATTGACGAACTCACTGGGCCCTTTCTCAAGCTTTGGATCGGTTTCTAGCTCGCCGCGGCTTACTTTCTCAGCGGCTTGTTGCAAGCGGCGAGCAGGTTGAGTGACCGCCCACGCTAACCACAGTAGAAGCGGCGTGCTGATGAGCATGGTGACCAGCAGAAGTTGAAAAGGTTTGTCTAAAATACGTAAGAACCACGGTGGTGGCCGTTGCCAACGTCGAGATAAGTACATATAGGCCGAGCCATCATCGGCTTGGACAAGAAAAGGACCGGAGACCATCCAATGCCCGTAGAGTTTCTGCTGCGGCTCACTGGGGTCATAAGAGAGAGAGGCAAAGTTGCTAAGGATGCGGCTTTGCGGAATGCCTTTACCTATTGACTCGCCCTCATCGTCCGTGAAGTAGGCCTTAAAAGAAAACTCACGCTGACGCTGACGAATTAACGCTATCTTATCTTCTAACGAGAGTGGCAGACTCGACATTCTTTTCATCGCCTTTTGCACATCATTAAAGTGCTCGCGCGGAATGTTGTGCTCCGATCGTGGGTCGAACTGCGGTACGGCCAAAAGGCCAATCACAACGATCAGCAGTGTGAACCAAAAAGTGGCAAATATACGACCATAGAGGCTCGAAATACGCGGCAGATTCATCAGCCTTCCTCTACGAGAAGATAGCCTTTACCACGCAGCGTTTTTAGGCGCGGTTTACCATCAACGCGTTCAGGTAATTTTTTGCGTAAATTGGAGACATGCATATCAATCGCGCGGTCAAAGGGTGAGAGCCGTTTGCCCAGGACTTCAAGGCTGAGATCGGCTTTTGAGATAACTTGTCCCGGCGCTTGTAAAAAGTAGCTCAACAGCGCCAGTTCTGTCCCTGTCATTTCTATCGCTTGATCTTGGCAATAGACCTCTTGCCGACCCGGGTAAATAACGATGTCTTGGAAAGAGAGTTGATCGGGTTGGTTCTTCGGTGTCCCTTGTGTACGGCGCAAGATAGCGCGCATCCTCGCTAGGAGTTCACGATCACTGAAGGGTTTGGGGAGATAGTCATCTGCGCCAAGTTCAAGACCAAGAACGCGATCAATCTCATCCCCTTTTGCGGTGAGCATTAACACCGGGGTGTCGAAGCCTTCACGTAAGCGACGCAGCATATCCATGCCATTCATTTGAGGCATCATTACATCCAGCAGTACGAGGTCGACACTGCTAGAGAGTTTCTCTAAGCCTTCTTCGCCGTTGCTGGCTTGCAGCACGGTAAACCCTTCCATGGTCAAAATGTCGCTGAGTAAATCACGGAGTTCTTTATCATCATCAACGAGCAAAATGGTGTTCATTGTTTTTCCTCTGGCAGGGTGGTTATTTCTATCAGTATCTCTGAAAGGGGTTTTGATTGCCAAGATTGATAGACGTAGCTTTACCCATCTTTACGTTGGCGCGACTCATGTTTACATCTGGCGGCGTATTCTAAACCTGTAGCAAGCAAACAGCGCATTACCCCCAACGACCCGGAGTGAAACATGATGAAGAAGCGTACTATTTTAGCAACGGCGATTGCCTTACCATTGGTGATGACATCTGCAACAGCGGTTGCATTTGGAGGCGGTCATCAGGGAGGAAAAGGTCAATGTCAGGCCAATCCGCACAAAATGTTACGTCAGTTGGATCTGACGGCAGAGCAAAAAACGGAATTGAAAGCACTGCGTGAAACACACCGCGCTGAGATGAAAGAAGATCGCCAAAATAACCGCGATACGCGACAAGCTCACCGCGAGGCGATGCAAGCCTTGATGCTATCTGCAGACTTTGATGAAGTTGCCGCCGAAGCGTTAGCTGCTGAAATGAGTGAGCGTCATCAGCAACGCCAAGTAGAGATGATGTCAAAACGCCATCAGATGCTGAGCATTTTAACTGATGAGCAGAAAACGCAGTTAACGGAGCTGCAAGAGAAGCGTTTTGAGCGCTGCCAGCAGAAAATGGAATCACGTGGTGGCAACCGTCAAGCGTAAGTCAATGTAATCTAGATTGAAACGTCGGCATTGGCCGACGTTTTTGTCTTACTCTTGTCTTCTTAGCGTGTATACTTGTTCATCATTGAACCAGACGATAATCCGTACAAGGTAAATGATGACTTCCCAGTATGCCCGTCTCGTACAGACCGCTGCGTGGGCAGCAACCCTCGTTGCGACACTTTTGATGCTTGTTAAGCTTGGTGCTTGGTGGCATACCGGCTCAGTGACAATGCTCGCTTCACTGGTCGACTCCTTACTTGATATGGCTGCCTCAGTCACGAATCTCATTGTGGTGCGTTATGCGCTACAACCCGCAGACGAAGAGCATACCTTCGGCCATGGTAAAGCGGAATCACTTGCCGCGCTCGCTCAAGCGATGTTTATTACTGGCTCAGCCTTTTTCCTTCTTCTGAATGGCTTTGAACGCCTGTTTAGGCCGCAAGACTTGGTTGAACCTGGCTATGGTGTGGCAGTCAGTGCTTTTGCCATTGTCGTGACGCTATTGCTGGTGACTTTCCAGCAATACGTGGTCAAAAAGACAGGTAGCCAAGCGATTGCCGCAGACTCATTACATTATCAATCTGATCTTTATATGAATGTGGCGATTATGGTCGCTTTAGGATTAAGTTGGTGGGGGTGGGGTCAGGCAGATGCGCTCTTTGCGATCGGTATCGGGGTTTATATTATTAAAGGTGCCCTTATGATGGGCTATGATGCTGTGCAGACTTTGCTCGATCGGCAATTGCCTGCTGAAGAAGTCGATAAAATCGAAAAGCTTGCCTGTGGTGTCAGGTTGGTAAAAGGGGTGCACCAAGTGCGTACCCGTCAGTCAGGTCCTGTGAAGTTTATTCAATTACATTTGGAGCTTGATGATGACTTGAAGCTAGTGGATGCCCATCGGGTTGCCGATCAAGTGGAAGACTTGCTTGAAGTGGCGTTTCCGGGCGCAGATATCATGATTCACCAAGATCCTGTCTCGGTTGTCGATACAAAACGCGAGCATAAAGGGGATATTTGCTAACATTTTGGTAGCAAATGAAAGTCAAACAATGGAATAATTACAGGTCGGCGCTGAAAGTCAGGGTCGAACGTGATGTGAATCAACAAAGTTTTTTATCAAAATTGTAATACTCCTACATTAGTAAGAAAGTTACAGTTTATCAGGCGGGGCAGAGAGGGTCTCTGCAGATTGGGAGGGGGAACCCCAATCGCTCGTTTCAGGAATTTTTTCAATTCCCAATGTCAGAGGGTAACCATGATTAAGAAGATTGGTGTATTGACCAGTGGTGGTGACGCACCGGGTATGAATGCTGCAGTTCGCGGCGTGGTACGTTCAGCATTGTCTGAAGGTTTAGAAGTTTATGGAATTTATGACGGCTACCTAGGCCTTCATCAGAACCGTATTGAAAAATTAAACCGTAACAGCGTCTCAGATATTATCAACAAAGGCGGTACTTTCCTTGGCTCTGCGCGTTTTCCAGAGTTCAAAGATGAGAAGGTGCGTGCTCAAGCTATCGAAAACCTGAAGATGCACGGTATCGACGCGCTTGTTGTTATTGGCGGTGATGGCTCTTACATGGGTGCTAAGAAGCTAACCGAGATGGGCTTCCCATGTATCGGTCTGCCAGGCACTATCGATAACGACGTTGCAGGTACGGATTATACTATCGGTTACCTGACAGCCTTGAACACGGTGATCGATGCGATTGACCGTCTACGAGATACGTCGTCATCACACCAGCGTATCTCTATCGTTGAGGTAATGGGACGTCACTGTGGTGATTTGACGCTGATGGCTTCGATTGCTGGCGGCTGTGAGTACATCATCACGCCAGAAGTTGGCTTGAACAAAGATGAGCTGATTTCGAAGATCAAAGAAGGCATCTATAAAGGTAAGAAGCACGCTATTGTTGCCATTACCGAGTTGATGACGGATGTCAACGAGTTGGCGCAGTACATCGAAGCCGAAACAGGCCGCGAAACACGAGCGACGATTCTCGGTCACATTCAACGTGGTGGTCAGCCAACGGCATTCGACCGTGTTTTAGCCTCACGTATGGGTGCTTACGCGGTTGAACTTCTGATTCAAGGCGAGGGTGGTCGTTGTGTGGGCATCCAAGAAGAGAAGATGGTTCACCACGACATTATCGATGCGATTGAAAACATGCGTCGTCCATTCAAGAAAGACATGTACGAACTGGCGAACAAGTTGTTCTAATTGTTTTGATTGAAAATAAAAACGCAGCCAAGTGCTGCGTTTTTTTATGTCTGCGATCCTTTGAAGAAAGGATGTTCAACATAGAAAAAACGCGCCACAGTGGGCGCGTTTCTAAAAGTAGCGTAGCGAGAAAATTACGCTTTTTTCGCTTCTGCCGCTGCTTTAGCGATAGCCGCAAAGCTTGCTGCGTCTAGTGAAGCACCACCGACTAGCGCGCCATCGATATCTGGCTGTGCGAAGTAAGATGCTGCGTTCTCAGGCTTAACAGAACCGCCGTATTGGATAACAACTTTTGCTGCTACGTCTGCGTTCTTCTCAGCAATGTGAGCACGGATAGTTGCGTGGATACGCTGTGCATCTTCAGCCGTTGCCGCTTTACCAGTACCGATTGCCCAGATTGGTTCGTAAGCGATGATTGCGCCTTCAAGTGCTTCAACACCGAGTGCGTTGATCACTGCGTCAACTTGACGTGCACATACTGCTTCTGTTTCGCCTGCTTCGTTTTGCGCTTCTGACTCACCGATACAGAAAACGGGTGTTAGGCCGCTCTCTTTTAGGAAGCCAAACTTCTTAGCAACGAACTCGTCTGATTCGTTGTGGTATTCACGGCGCTCTGAGTGACCGATGATGATGTGGCTTGCACCGAACTCTTTCAGCATTGCTGGAGAGATGTCACCTGTGAATGCGCCTTGTGCGTTTACGTCTACGTTCTGAGCACCCAGAATGATGTTGCTGTCAGCAAGTAGTGCTTCAGCTTGTGCTAAGTACATCACTGGTGGTGCGATGGCAACGTCAACACCTTCAACACCGTTCAGTTCGTTTTTCAGACCTTCGATCAGATCCTTGACCATTTCCTTGCTGCCGTTGAGTTTCCAGTTACCCATAACTACAGGTTGGCGCATAGCTATTCTCCAAATTTAAATTAACGTAAAAAATCGCTGATTCGTAACACTATACCAGCGGTTCCTGAAAGTTTTACTGCTTAAAATCATTATTGGGTCTGGTTGTACCTGTGCTGGGTTAAAAAGTAAACATTTGGCGCGAAAAAAGGTTCTTGAGGGAGGATTTTAGGCGAATTTAGCCAAAGAAGTGTAGGTGTAGCGACACTTCTGGTGCTTGGCTTTTGCCTCTAATTAGCGATTTGGATACCCTGAATGTTGAGCGCTTGTTAGGAAAAGGAAATGGGCGATGCCAAATCTGATAATGGAATACTCTGAGCCTGTCGCAGAGCAGGTGAATATCCCTGCTTTGTTAGATGATTTACATCAGGTGAGTTTAAATAGCGGTGTTTTTGCGGGTGATGATGTGAAGTCTCGCGCTTATGCGTGTCAGCATTGGCAAATTGGTCACACTGAAGATAGCCAAGATTTTATTCATATTACGTTTACGTTGTTAAGTGGCCGCGATGAGGCAACGAAGAAAGAGTTGGGTGCACAGCTAATGAGTGTGTTGCGTGACCGCGCCTCCAGTGTGCACAGCTTGACGATTGAAATGCGAGATATGGAGCGAGAAACCTTCACCAAGGTTTTGCAGTAACCGTTGGAATGAAAAAGAAAGCGCGACACTGAGTCGCGCTTTTTGATCCTGTCTTGAGTCCTGATGGTGTTGTCAGGAGTGGAATTGAATCTCAAACACCTCGGCTTGGTGTTCACGTAGTTGAGCGGGATCGTTGAGCGCCAGGCTGAAGCGGTGCAACTGAGTTTGTAGCTCACCCATCAACAACACGTTCGCGTGATTGGGATTTTTGCTGTAGCTGATCACTCGCCGTATATGGCTCATTTGTGCTCGGAGTCGCGGTTTCATCGCGTCGTTTGCGCGGTCTATTACCTCTTCACTCATTCGAGTGCGTAGCGCTTCAAGTTGATCCGGGTGATGCTCAGCCATGTGCATCATCTCATCGAAAGAAGGCAACTTCTGCATACTCTACTCCTTCTGCCTCTTCGCCCAATAAACTCTATTGATACTTCTGAGACTAGGAGGCATTCCGACGACCAGCAACTCCGTTGTCGACTCATTACTGAGAAATGATGGACATATGCACCAGTGTCACAACTTAACCAATTGTCATTGCGACACTTTTATTACCGCGCAATTTTTCGTCTACCAGTAGTGTTCCATGGTGATCTGTCCCGGTTCGCGGCGTAAGTGTTTTTTTAATCCGCGGGCTTCGAGGAGGCTTTTTGTCTCTTTGACCATTTCAGGGTTACCACAGATCATGACATGGCTGTTTTCAGCATCAAGAGGCACCCCAACCATGCGCTCGAGCAGCCCATCGGTTAACGCATAGGTTATTCGCCCATTAAGCGCGCCGGGGACGGGTTCGCGACTCACAAAGGGTTGCACAATCAGTTGATCTGGATAGTGAGCCTTTAACTCATTGATCTCGCCTTGGTAGCTGAGGTCAGCGGCGTAGCGGACCGCATGGATTAAGACGACTTTACGAAAGCGACGCCATACCTGCTTTTCTCGTAATATCGAGAGGTAAGGGCCAATGGCGGTGCCTGATGCAATCATCCACAGTACCTGCGCATCCGGGACTTCGTCGAGGGTGAAAAAGCCATTAGCGCGGGCAGTAATGAGCACTTCATCGCCGCTATCTAAAGCGTGTAGTCGAGGTGAGAGTAAGCCATCAGCAACACGAGTGGCATAGATCTCGACACGGTTTTCTTCGGGTGGATTGACGAAGGAGTAGGCGCGTTGAACCCTTTTGCCATCAATATCGAGTGCAAGTTTTGTAAACTGGCCCGCTTTAAAGGGTTCAATATTGGCTTCTAACACCAAACTGAACAAGTTGTTGTTCCAGTGTCGATTATCAATAACAGTTGCAGGGATCCAATCAGCCATACGTACTCCTTAGTCGTTGACAGTGATACGGTAAGCGCATCGGCGTTGACCTGCGATGATATGTTCCGTTCGGTCGACCGTGCATTGGGTGCCTAACAGGCGGCGAAAAATCTGAAGCTCAGACTGACATAATGTTTGGGATTTGGTAGCGGCACGACAAATGGGGCAATGATTCTCGACAAGCAAAAAGTCTCCATCATCGGCATCTAGTAACTCAGCCATATACCCTTCTTGCTCTCTAAGTGTAGTCAGTTTTTCCAGCTTTTCTTTGATTGTTGTGACTGAATTGAGGCTAGTTTGATAGTGCTTAAAGCTATTCTCTTCGCGCGCTCGGATGACGGCCGACATGGCCGCTTGATCTAAGGTATTCTCCATCGCTTCAATCAGCTGAATGGAGAGATCCGCGTGACGATCAGCGAAGTGCTGGTGTCCCAGTGCAGAGAGTTTCCAGTGACGTGTAGGCCGACCCACCTTGACCCTTTCGTCAAAAAAAGTGATCAACCCTTCTTGCTCTAAGCCTTGCAGGTGCTGGCGCGCGCCCATGGTGGTCATGGAAAATTCATCTGCGAGTTCTTTGGCTGTGGCGCTGCCAAACTTTTTCAGGCGTTGGAGTATTTTGTCTACCGTCTTCATTACTTACGACTTCCATCTAAAGAGCGTCTGGTAAAGCAAACACTTTATTTATTAATCCTAGCTAACTGTTTGCTGTCGCGGCAAGTGTTATAGAAAAAAATGCGTAAGGGAGGGAGATATAGCGGAAAGCGGTGAGGAGGAAAATAGGGACTGATACCGCCGTAGCGATATCAGTCGGCAGACTTACAGTACCTGCTCTTTGACTCCGTCATCTTTACGATCGAGGTAGTGAGTCGATTTGATGCGGCGGATAGTACGGCATTTACCGCGAATAAGTAGCGTTTCTGTGGTCGCCATGTTGCCTTGGCGTGTGATGCCATCGAGTAGGTCACCTTTGGTGATGCCCGTACCAGAGAAAACCACATTGTCACTGCGCGCCATATCGCCTAACGCCAGTACTTTGTTGGTTTCAATGCCCATCTCTTTACAACGCGCGATTTCTTCTTCACCAAGGCGACGATTTTCGTCGTTGTCACCTTTGACCTCATGGCGTGGAAGCAAGCGGCCTTGCATATCACCGCCCAGTGCACGAATGGCAGCAGCCGAAACCACACCTTCTGGTGCGCCGCCGATACAGTACATGATGTCGACTTCACTATCAGGCATACAAGTAAGGATAGAGGCGGCTACATCGCCATCTGGCACTGCGTAAACGCGCACACCCATCGCTTGCATTTCTGCGATAACGGCGTCGTGGCGAGGTTTAGCAAGGGTAATGACAACAAGCTCTTGCAGAGATTTGTTCAATGCAGCAGCAATGTTGTTTAGGTTATCGGCAAGCGGCAAGCTTAAATCGATTTTACCGGCAGCCGCTGGGCCAACAACCAACTTTTCCATGTACATGTCTGGTGCTTTGAGGAAAGAATCTTTTTCACCAGCCGCAAGAACAGCAAGGGCATTGTTCTGTCCCATCGCTGTCATACGTGTACCTTCAATCGGGTCTACTGCGATATCGACCGCATCACCGCCTTTACCTACTTTCTCACCGATATAAAGCATAGGTGCTTCATCGATTTCACCTTCACCAATGACAATCTCGCCATCAATATCGGTTTTGTTCAGCAGAATGCGCATTACTTCTACCGCAGCTTGATCAGCGGCGTTTTTGTCGCCACGGCCAAGCCATTTGTAGCCAGCTAGTGCAGCACCTTCTGTGACACGGGAAAAAGCCATCGCTAAGTCGCGTTTCATGATAACTCCGAAAGATAGATAAATGGGGGCTATAAACTCGGCGGGGATTCTAGCACAGCTAGGGAAACGTTTGCGTCATTTGTCGGTGGCTTTATGAAATTTTTTACTGATGACAGCGTAATGGATTGATTTTTTATTCCAAACAAAGGCGGTTTGAGTAATTGAATAAAAACGCTTGTACTTGTGTCAGCCATCCGTCAAAAGTGGTCTTTTTTCAGGCGGTCATGCCTGAAATTTATCAAATTGGGTAGCCCTTGTTCGCAAGCTGGTTACAATAGGGCTCTCTGCCTGAGGGCAACTTGTTTATCGACGCTCGGGATCGCCCGGCAATGGAAGGTGAAAACTATGTCAATCGAGATTCTTGAGAAGCTAGAAGCCAAAGTACAGATGGCTGTGGATACCATTTCCCTGCTACAAATGGAAATTGAAGAACTGAAAGAAAAGAATGCAACGCTGGAGCAAGAATCGAGTGAATTGCGCAGTGGCCGTGGTTCTTTAGAAGAAGAGAACCAGCGCCTACGTGAAGATCATCAGCAATGGCAAGCACGTATTCGCGCATTGCTTGGCAAAATGGATGACGTGGAGTAATAATCCCGTCCGTTGGCGCGGCACGCCGCGCCAAGCCTATTTACGCTTCTTCGTCAGTATCGTCTGCTATCTCTAGTGGCTCAGGTGATAAAATCACCCCAGTCAGATCTGCATACACATAATCTTCCGGTAAGAAGGTCACGCCACCAAAGTTGACTGGTGTGTCGATTTCGCCTAATCCCTTATCGTCTGCACCCACAGGGATAGATGCGAGAGCGTGAATACCGATGTCTAACTCTTCCAGCTCTTCCACATGGCGAACACAGCCATAGATAATGAGTCCTTCCCAGCCATTATCCAACGCTTGCTGTGCGGTATCGAGATCGACCAGTGCGCGCCGCAATGAGCCACCGCCGTCGACAAGCAGTACTCTGCCTTCACCGTCTTGGCTCAAGGTTTCGCTGATGAGGCGATTATCCTCAAAGCACTTGATAGTCGTGATCTGACCGCTGAATGTATTGCGACCGCCAAACGCGCTGAACATAGGTTCGACCACGTCCACTTGATCGGGGAAGATGTCACACAGTTCTGAAGTATTGTATTCCATAAGCTAACGTCTTGCCGTGGTTGAGGAAAGTACTGTAAATCCAGTATAACTGCCTGCTGCGCCTTTGCAATCAGTTCGCAAGGTAACAATGCGTGGTTAAGCTAACATGACACCGGCAGCAAAGAGCAAATTGGTTAATAGCGCGCATTTCACCATGGTAGCCATCATAGGTCGAAGTGCTGCGCCATCTGCGGAGCGATGAACGGCCAAACCGTGTTTGAGTAAGAGTGGCGAGGCGAGCAGAAACAACCATCCGAAAGGCGACTGAATTTCGAATGCAGCGAATACGGTTAAGCAGAGCACGGCGCCGCCAAGCAAAAAGAGATGGTATGCACGCCCCCAAGTAGGTCCCATGCGCACAGCCAGCGTCAGTTTTCCGCAGGCTTTATCGTTATCGATATCGCGCAGGTTATTGATATTCAATACCCCAACGGCGAGTAGACCACAGGCGGTCGCAGGCAGAAAAACCAATGACTCGATGGTGCCCGTTTGCAAGTAGTAAGTACCAGCAACACCTAACCAACCAAAAAAGATAAGCACGGAAAGGTCGCCTAGGCCCATATACCCATAGGGCTTGTTGCCGACCGTGTAGGCAATCGAAGCGATGATGGCCATCGCGCCTAGCAGCATAAAGCTGAACAAGTCTTGGGTACTGTTTGTTGCGAGTAAAATTAATGACAAACCACTTGCAACGGTGAGGAGCAGATTAAACGCGATCGCGCGTTTCATGCTAGCTAAAGAAACAGCGCCGGACTGAATCGCCCGCTGTGGGCCCAACCTGTCGTCATTATCTGTGCCTTTTACCGCATCACCATAATCGTTTGCCAAGTTGGATAGTATCTGCAGCAGTAAGGCCGTTAATAGTGCCAGAGCCGCAATACTCCAAGAGAACGGATGTTCAATGGCAGCGACAGCACTGCCGCAGGTGATTGACGCAATGGCGAGAGGGAGGGTTTTAGGTCGAGCAGCACTTGCCCAAATCGATAAAGAAGATGACGACATTTCTATCACTAACTGCTGTAAACATGGGGTAATGATATACCCAAAACTTATTAAGTTGCAGTTTCTACGCCAATTTCTATCTCAGCATGCTGCGATGGCAGTGTGATCACAAGGGATTGATGTGAAAAAGCCCCGAGTATTCGGGGCTTTGAACAGGTTTTGTGGGTGCGCTAAAGAATGAAGCGGCTTAGGTCTTCATCGGCGACCAGCTCACCAAGGTGAGATTTTACGTACTCGGCATCAACGTTAAGCGTCTCACCGGACTTCTCTGTTGCATCGAATGAAATCTCTTCCATTAGACGCTCCATGACAGTGTGCAGACGACGCGCACCGATGTTTTCTGTGGTTTCGTTGACTTGCCAAGCTGCTTCGGCAATCTGGGTAATCCCCTCTTCACTGAAGCTGACGTTAACCTCTTCTGTTTTAAGCAGGGCGGTGTACTGCTCTGTCAGGGATGCTTTAGGCTCGGTGAGAATACGTTTGAAATCATCGCTGCTCAGTGCTTCCAGTTCAACACGAATCGGTAAACGGCCTTGTAATTCCGGGATAAGATCGGAAGGTTTAGCGACTTGGAATGCGCCTGATGCTACAAAGAGGATGTGGTCTGTTTTCACCATGCCATGCTTGGTCGATACCGTGCTACCTTCGATGAGTGGCAGCAGATCGCGTTGAACACCTTCACGCGAGACATCTGGGCCCGACATTTCGCCACGCTTACAGATTTTGTCGATTTCATCGATGAAAACAATCCCGTTGTTTTCGACCGCATGAATCGCTTGCTCTTTTAGCTCTTCAGGGTTAACGAGTTTCGCTGCTTCTTCTTCCGTTGCCAACTTGAGCGCCTCTTTGATTTTCATCTTGCGGCTCTTCTTCTCTGTGTTACCAGACAAGTTTTGGAACATGCTCTGCAGCTGATTGGTCATCTCTTCCATGCCAGGAGGGGCCATGATCTCGACGCCAACCTGTGGCGCGGCGACATCGATGTCGATCTCTTTGTCATCGAGTTTGCCTTCGCGTAGTTTCTTACGGAAAGATTGACGGGTGCTAGAGTTGCTTTCGGCTTCTTCTGCTTGACCCCATGCATCACGCGGCGGTGGCAGTAGCGCATCGAGAATACGTTCTTCGGCTTGTTCTTCAGCACGGAAACGTACTTTTTCCGTTGCTTGCTGATGCGTCATCTTGATTGCGACATCAGTCAGGTCGCGAATGATGGTTTCCACTTCCTTACCGACGTAACCCACTTCGGTAAATTTGGTCGCTTCCACTTTGATGAAGGGCGCGTTGGCGAGCTTCGCTAAGCGGCGAGCGATCTCTGTTTTACCGACACCAGTAGGACCAATCATCAGAATGTTTTTTGGCGTGACTTCTGGACGTAGGTCATCGTTCAGTTGCATGCGACGCCAACGGTTACGCAGCGCAATAGCCACGGCACGTTTGGCTTTATCTTGTCCGATAATGTGACGGTCAAGCTCATGGACGATTTCGCGGGGAGTCATTTCAGACATGGGCATTCCTATTATTCGGTTTCAAGTTCTTCGATGGTATGGCTGTGGTTAGTGAAGACACAGATATCCCCAGCGATTTTTAGCGATTTTTCGGCAATCGTGCGCGCATCTAGCTCGGTGTTTTCGAGCAATGCGGTCGCTGCTGCTTGCGCGAAGTTGCCACCGGAACCTATGGCGATCAGATCGTGCTCAGGCTGCACGACGTCACCATTACCGGTAATGATCAGCGATGCTGTTTCATCGGCAACCGCGAGAAGGGCTTCAAGGCGACGCAGTGAGCGATCAGTGCGCCAGTCTTTTGCTAGCTCAACGGCCGCTTTGGTGAGATGACCTTGATGCATTTCGAGTTTGCGCTCGAAGCGCTCGAAAAGCGTAAATGCATCAGCCGTACCGCCAGCAAATCCTGCCAGTACTTTGTTGTTGTAGAGTCGGCGAACTTTGCGGGCATTGCCTTTCATTACGGTGTTTCCCAGAGAGACCTGACCATCTCCTGCGATAACGACTTTGTTGCCGCGGCGTACGGATACGATAGTTGTCACGGTTAACCTCAATATTGTGCTGGCAGGTATGCCAGATAAGCCATGGTCTATATCTGGGGACTAGGGAAATACTTTTCAAGCAGCGAAAGCTAACCCGATGCGATAAAGCGGTTAGCCTCTGTATGACTGGTGTTAAGTGAAATACTCAAGCACCCTGCGGGGGCTTGAGTCTACGACTATTCCCAATGCCAAATCGCGCAAGGCTCGATACCCGCGCGGCGAAGGACATTGCGATCGCGTTCGGCATCACGCTTTCTATCATAAGGGCCGAGAATGACGCGGTGCCATTCGCCTTTTTCGCCTTGGCTCACACGAATTTCACTGACAAGACCTTGGAACGCGATCATCGCTTTGCGCTCTTCGGCAGGCCCTGCATTACGGTAAGCACCACACTGCATTTGATAAGGGCGGCTCGGGCGAGATGGTTGCGTTTTTTCATCGACTTCGATGGTTTTATTCTCGAGGATATCTTTATAGCGCCATTCTTCTTCTGGCAGGGGAGGGATATCCGCCGTTGGTTTTGGCGTTGGCTTAGTTGCAGGCTTAGTCACGGGCTTAGCCGGTTGGCTTGGCGGTGTGGGAGAAACGGGTTGGTTGACCGGTGTCTCGGGCGTTGGGGATGTTGATAAAAAATAGAGGCCATAACCCAGTGCGCCGACTAAGACGAGGGCGATAATGCCCCATTTCACCGGAAACGGGTTATTTGCTGAAGGCTGTCGACGGGATTGTCGGGTATTTTTTTTCTTTGCGCCGCCACGGCCGCGCTTTACGTAATCTCGAGTTGCCACGTTATATTATTCGTAAGATGGGGTGGCTTAATAGTACAAACTTGCTCCCGCACTGACTAGTGCAGGAGCCTGATTGGTATCGCATTTATTGTGCTGGTGGTGCGGCGCTTTCACGGATAACCAGTTTAGCATCGAGTAAGCGTGAGCCTGCTTGCACATCTGAGCCTCGTAATAGATCAAGAAGCATCATCATTGCTTGTCGTCCAATTTCATAACGAGGCTGAGAGACGGTGGTCAACGGTGGATCACAGTACTCGGCAAACTGAATATCATCGAAGCCGACAATCGACAGTTCCTGAGGAACTCGGACGCCAAGACGTTTCGCTTGTTGCATCGCGCCAATCGCAATCACGTCGTTGTGACAGAAGATGGCTGTAGGTGGCTCAGGCAGTGAGAGTAATGTCGTCACGGCGCGGGCACCGGCGGCAAAAGAGAACTCACTCTGCACGGTGTAGGCTGGATTAAGGGGCACACCTGAGCGTCGCAATGCTTGCTGGTAACCTTGTGAGCGGAACTCACACAGTGCCGCTTCATCGGGGCCGGCAATCTGAGCAATATGCTTGTGGCCCATTTGAGTGAGGTAGTTAACCGCTTCAAATGCCGCCGTTAAGTTGTCGATGTGAACCGTAGGTAATTCCAACTCGGGGGCGTATTCGCACGCCATGACGAGAGGAGGGAGGTTCTTTTGTTCTGGCTTGCTGACATCAAATGGTAACTGAGTGCCAAGCAGTAACATGCCATCCGCTTGTTTGGTGAAGACGAGATTAACAAACGAACTTTCGCGAACTTGTTGTTGACCGCTGTCACCCAGCAGAACGAGATAGCCGTATTCCATGGCCGCTTCTTCGATACCGCGGATGATTTCAGTAAAGAAGGGGTCACAAATATCTGGAATGATTGCAACGATTGTTTTGGACTCATTGCGACGTAGGTTACGTGCCAATGAGTTAGGAGAGTATCCGGCCTCCATGACCGCCTGCTCAACTTTCTTCCTTGTTGACGCCGATACTTTTTCCGGGTTCATTAACGCGCGTGACACAGTTGCGGTTGAAACGCCGGCAAGCTGGGCAACATCCTTCATTGTCGCCATAGGGGTATATCCTCGCTATTTCTTCTCTCAGGGGTGCCAGCCGGATCGCCTAAAGCGGGCAATCAGCCTGCGCTGACAAACGTGCGTATTACTGCTTGTTAAAATACGTTATCTATTCTATGCGCTTGCATGACTATTAAACACAGGCTATTCATCACTTTTTTCAGCAAAAAAGAGATTTGCCTCACATATCTTTCATCTATTCAACCTTTGACCCTGATTTTAGTGGCGATATTTTTGTCAATAGGCCCTGAAACTGCCTCAAAAAAAGGAAATCCCTGCCCTTAGAAAAATACAGATATGCTTACAGTTCTCAATCAACAGAGTAATAAAAGTGTAACGGGTTGCTGAAACCAGATTTTGTGCTGTTTTGTATCACATTCGCCTCTATCGGCTGGCATTTAGCTCAGCTCTTGAGGCTCGACATCCAATGTCCAACGCACGCGCTTGGCGTCGGGTAGCATCTGTATAGCGGGTCGGGCAATCGCCAGGAGTTGCTGAAGTGAACGACGCTGCGGACTTTGAATAAGCAGCTGCCAGCGATATTTGCCAGCGCGGCGGGCTAGGGGCGCTGGATTGGGGCCGAGTAGTTCGATCTCTGGCGTTATTACCGGACTCGCTTGAAGAATTTGCCTGACTTGAAATAAAAAGGCGGCCGCAGCATCACTACTGTTAGCCTCGGCGCGCAACATGGCGAGAAAACGATAGGGAGGTAGGGCGGTCTGTTTGCGCTCTTCTAACGCGGATTGGGCAAACTCACCGTAGCCTTTGTGTAGCAGCGTCTTGAGTAGAGGATGATCTGGGTGGTGCGTTTGCAATAGTACTTCACCGGGTTTACTGGCACGACCGGCGCGACCAGCGACTTGGATGAGCAACTGCGCAAGACGCTCAGGTGCGCGAAAGTCACTACTAAATAACGCACTATCCACATCCAGCAAGGCGACTAAAGTGACATTCGGGAAGTGGTGTCCCTTGGCGAGCATTTGGGTGCCGATGAGTATTTGGTATTGATTGGCATGAATATCATCCAAATATTGCTCTAGGCTGCCTTTTCGTCGTGTGCTATCGCGATCGATCCGGATGGTCTTTTGTTCCGGAAAGAGGGTCTCGAGTTGTTGTTCTAACTGCTCGGTGCCTACGCCCGCGGTGATCAGTTGGGTTGAACCACAAGACTGACACTGATGATAGACAGGGCGTTGCGTTGAACAGTGATGGCAGCGCAGTTCATGACTGTGTGCATGATAGGTGTAATGGACATCGCAGCGCTCACAATCAGCAATCCAACCACACTCATGGCACATCATCACGGGCGCAAAGCCACGTCGATTGAGAAACAAGAGGACTTGATTGCCAGCCTGAATGTGTTTACGCATTTCCGCGATTAATGCGGCAGACAATCCTCCTTCTAGGTACTGCCCTTTAATATCGAGGATGCCATGGCGTGCTGCGACCGCGGTGCCAGCGCGTTGCGTCAGAGTCAGGTGGTGATATTTACCTTGCTGTGCATTGTGCAACGACTCCAGAGAAGGCGTTGCTGAGCCTAAAATGATCGGTATTTGCTCTTTTGCGGCACGCATGACGGCTAAATCACGAGCATGGTAGCGCAGCGTATCTTGCTGTTTATAGCTTGCATCATGTTCTTCATCAATGATGATCATGCCCAACGATTGAAACGGCGTGAACAGGGCAGAGCGCGTACCTATGATGATACCTGCTTGCTTGTCTCGCCCATCCAGCCACGCGGTTAAACGTTCGGTATCATTGAGCCCAGAGTGAATGACTGACAGCGGTACCCCTTTAAACCGCCTTTGGAAACGGTTGATAGTTTGGGGGGTTAAGCCAATTTCAGGGACCAGTATCAGTATCTGTTGCCCTTTCGCGAGTACAGGCTCAATGATGTTGAGATAGACCTCGGTTTTACCTGAGCCGGTGACGCCTTCAAGCAGATAGCAGTGATAACCCTCAGCGGCATTGATCGAGGCAATCGCAACAGATTGCTCTGTGTTGAGAACAGGCTTTTCTTCCGATGGCTCGGTTTGCCACGTGCTGTTGACCGGAAGCTTAATCTCGTCTTTTACCCAACCCTTTTCAGCTAAGGTTTTTAAGGTGGCAGAGGTCACCTCTTCCGCGAGCAGTTCGCTGTGCGCGCGGCTGCCCTGCATTAGCAAACCTAACACTTGAGCCTGTTTCGGGGCTCGCTTGGCGATGACGGTGGGGTTCTGCTCATGCCCAAGCGCCGTGAGATGCCACTGTTTCGTGGGTTTACGGCTGGCAGGCTCCCCTTTGCGTAGCAAGCTCGGCAAAGCAACGCTCAAGGTATCGCCAAATGGGTATTGGTAGAATTGACTGGCCCACTGCAGAAGTGAGAAAAGCGTCTTAGGTAACAAAGGCGCCTCATCAAGAACCTGTTTGATGCCTTTTAGCTGCTTAAACTCAGAGTGTTCGGTGAGTTCAGTGACAAAACCAACCAGCTCTCGACGCTGAAATGGAACGATGACACGCGTGCCAACCTCGGGGTGCTGATCATCCTCGAGTTTGTAATCGAAGAGGCGATCGAGCGGTACGGGCAATGCGACGCGCGCAATGCGAGGTGAGGTCATAGTGTCACTCCAATGGACTCAGCAAAAAGACAGTGTTGTGCTTTACTGTTAAGAGCAGGGATAGTGGCACAACAACTCCACAGTGTACTGCTCTGCTTGGTGCAAGGTAAAGAGAGGGAATCGATGATGTTGGTTGCTTTCAACGACATGATTGATTATTATACGCCGCCTAAATTCATCGTTGTATACCTATGATGCAGCGATGGCACGATTAACGACGTGTGGTGCCCGGCTTAGGATCGGGAGAGCGACACGGACTTCTATTTGAGGTTATCCCATGAAACAAGGTATTCACCCAGAATACAAAGGTGTAAACGCGAAATGTTCTTGTGGCAACACTTTCGTTTTTAACTCTACTTTGAGCAAAGGCGACATCAACCTAGACGTATGTGACAAGTGTCACCCGTTCTACACTGGTAAGCAACGTGTTGTTGACACTGGTGGTCGTGTTGATAAGTTCAAGAAGCGTTTCGGTGCACTATCAAGCAAGTAATTGCTGCACAGATTCGAGAAAAGGTTGCTTCGGCAACCTTTTTTTATGCCCGCAAGTTATTCCCTCCATTCCCTTCTTCACCTTCGTTCTCACTGAAGAATAATCATCGTTTTTCACTGCAATGGCGTGAAATGGTATTTAAATGATGAGCTTGTAGCACGAGATCTAGGTTTTTCCGCTGTGATGACATATGATCACAATATACCTAAGGTGCATCCGAGAAGTGCCCGGGTATGTGTTCTGACCGTCCTATCCCTAATTCAGGAAAACAACAACTATGTCTGAAGACTTTCGCCAACAGGCGCTTGATTACCACGCTTACCCTACTCCTGGAAAGATTGCCGTTGAACTGACCAAACCGGCTGACAGTGCTGCTGACCTTGCACTTGCCTATAGCCCTGGTGTGGCAGAGCCTGTGCGAGAAATAGCCCAAGATAGCGATAACGTTTATAAGTACACTGCGAAAGGCAACATGGTCGCGGTCATCTCTAACGGTACAGCCATTTTAGGCCTCGGTAATTTAGGGCCGTTAGCCTCTAAGCCTGTCATGGAAGGTAAAGCGCTATTGTTCAAGCGTTTTGCAGGTCTGGATTCCATCGATATTCAAGTAAAGCACCGTACGATTGATGAGTTTGTCGATACAGTGGCGAACATCGCGGATACCTTCGGTGGTATTAATCTTGAAGACATCAAAGCACCGGATTGCTTTGAAATTGAGCGTCGCCTTATTGAGCGTTGTCAGGTGCCGGTGTTTCATGATGATCAACATGGCACGGCGATTGTTACCGCCGCAGGCATGTTGAATGCATTGGAACTGCAAGGTAAAAAAATCAATGAAGCGCACATTGTTTGCCTTGGCGCAGGCGCGGCTGCGGTGGCATGTATGGAGCTGCTGATCAAATGTGGTGCGCAGCGTGAGCGTATCTATATGCTGGATCGTAAAGGTGTGATTCATACGCGCCGTGATGATCTGAATGAGTATAAGCAACTGTTTGCGAACAACACCGATAAGCGCACGCTTGAAGATGTGATTGAAGGTGCGGATATTTTTGTTGGTGTCTCTGGCCCCGATTTGCTGCCACCTGAAGCGCTTAAATTGATGGCAGACAAACCGATCGTTTTTGCTTGTTCTAATCCTGATCCTGAAATCAAGCCTGAATTGGCACACGAAGTACGCAGTGACTTGATCATGGGTACAGGTCGTTCTGATTACCCGAACCAAGTCAACAATGTGCTCTGCTTCCCGTTCATTTTCCGTGGCGCACTGGATGTGCGGGCGAGTGTTATTAATGATGAAATGAAGTTGGCCGCTGTCGATGCGATTCGTGAGCTTGCCAAAGAATCTGTGCCGGCTGAAGTACTGCAGGCTGCGGGTGTGGAGGCGTTGAGCTTTGGCCCCGATTACATTATTCCTAAACCGATGGATGCGCGATTGCTACCTCGCGTGGCACGTGCTGTCGCTGTTGCCGCTGTGGAATCGGGTGTGGCTCGTATTGGGCTACCCGAAGGCTATATGGAAAGCTAATCTTACTTGGGTACGAAAAAACCAGCCGACAGGCTTAACACCGATCAGTTAAGCCACTGATCAGTTGAATGATCCTACGGTTGAGTGAAAATACCCTCAGACATTAAGTTTGGGGGTATTTTTATGTTGGCACATTGGCTTATTGATGTTGATGATTTCGCTTCACCTGACTCACTCTCTTTATTTCAGAAAGAGCTGCCGCTTGAGTGGATTCAACAGGCACTCGATGACACCAACAAAGCAAGCTTACGGCGACGGAAGTTACCTGCTGAGCTTGTGGTCTGGCTGGTTGTAGGTATTGGTTTATACCGTGATAGACCGATTACCGATGTACTTGATAAATTAGACCTCAAGCTTTCTAACTCTCTAGGTGAATCCATTGCTCCAAGTGCGATCCCCCAAGCAAGAAAACGGTTAACAGCTAAACCTCTCGAAGCCCTATTTTCATTAACAGCACAGCATTGGACGCAAACAGAGGACAGTGATGATACATGGTTTGGATTAAGGCTTTTCTCTGTTGATGGAACACAATTTAGAACCCATGATACCCCAGCTCTTGCAGAGCATTTTCAATATGTTAAACACGGTAAAACGCGCCATACTGAATACCCAGTTGTAAGGTTATGTGCGCTTTGCTCCCTTCGAAGTCGCCTAATCCATAACGTCGCTTTTGGCCCTAGCTACAACGGTGAAGAAAGCTACGCTAAGCAACTCATTTCCTCTGCAACAGCCAACTCTCTGACTATTTTCGACCGATGTTATTTAGGTGCGGAGCTAATGATTAACTGGCAAAACCAACATGGTTCTAGCCACTGGATGACCCCTATTAAATCCAATACAAAGTACACAGTCATCGAGCAGTTAGATGAAGACGGCCGTGACTTGATCGTTGAAATGAATGTTTCGCAACAAGCTCGCAAAAAAAGCTCCTCACCTACCTGAAAAATGGCAAGCAAGGCTTGCGCTTTATCCAGAAAAAGAACAACCCAACCATATAAAAAGGGGTCTTGTCGTCCCTAACAGACAAAAAATATGCTCTGCAAGATTTACTTAATGTTTACTTCGAACGATGGGAAATTGAAAATAGTTACGGAGAGATAAAACACGATATGCTTGAGGACGAACTTCTGCTTCGAAGTCAGTCTGTCGAAGGTGTTGAGCAGGAGATCTGGGGTATCTTAATTGCCTACAATCTAGTTCGGTTGGAAATAAGTCGGATAGCAAAAGAAGCTAACGTATCGCCTTTACGGATCAGTTTTATGATGGCGCTAAGGGACATTCAGGATGAACTAATGTGGTGTGCAATCGCATCGCCTGGCTCAATACCCAAGAAGCTGAGGGCAATGCGAGAGAGAGTTAAACGCTATATTTTACCAGAACGAAAAAAACGGCCCAAATCGAGGACCGTTCGTATCAATAAAACTCGCTATATGGTTCGCTCCAAACATCTTAATTGATAGGAGTTAGCCGACAGGCTGGTTTTTTTATATGTGGCTTTCACACAAGAGGCATGAACTGGCATATCCGTATGCAATCTTGAGCGCGGCGGAGAAAAAACGCCTGAAACGCGGAAATTTAGTCCTGCTCAACAAAATCTTCGATGCTGATCCCCATCTCTTCCATCATTTTCTTCGCTTCTGCAGGGATTTCATCTGGGCGGTCTTTACGGATGTCTTCATCCGTTGGCAATGGCTGGCCAGTGTATGCGTGTAAAAAAGCTTCACAAAGTAGCTCGCTATTGGTCGCATGGCGCAAGTTGTTGACCTGACGACGTGTGCGTTCATCAGTGAGAATTTTTAGAACTTTCAAAGGGATAGATACAGTGATCTTTTTTACTTGTTCGTTTTTCTTACCATGTTCTGCGTATGGGCTGATGTATTCACCATTCCACTTTGTCATTGTGCACCTACTTTGCCAGTAATATTAAAATTGTTGAGTGATGTGTAATGCGAATTTTAGCGGCTTTTACCGCCATAAGCAAAGACATATAGACGTCTAGAAGTGTTGACGTCTCGGTGGGTAAGCAGTAAGGTAATGGGTATTCGCGCGGGAATAAACGGGCTACGGCCTAAAACAAGGAACGGGTTATGAGTGACAAACAACTGGCCACCATTGCAGTACGCACAGGCATTGAATCAGATTCTCAACACAATGCGGTGGTCCCACCGATTTATCTCACCACGAATTATAGCTTTCCGTCGTTCGGTGATGTGCCGGAGTATGACTACTCTCGAGGCGGCAACCCGACTCGCTCGTTAGTGGCGGATGCCATCTCTGATCTCGAAGGTGGAGCAGGCGCGGTCGTGACCAGCTGTGGTACGTCGGCGATTAACTTGTTGGTTAGTGCATTATTGGGTCCAGAAGACTTGATCGTCGCACCGCATGATTGCTACGGCGGTACTTACCGTTTGTTCAACACACGTGCTAACAAAGGTGATTTTAAGGTTGAGTTTGTTAATCAATATGACAGCGCGTCACTGGATGCCGCATTAGCGAAAAAGCCGAAGCTTATCTGGATTGAAACGCCATCAAATCCCTTACTGCGTGTCCTCGATATTGCAGAAGTGTGCGAAAAGGCGCAAAAAATTGGCGCATTGGTTGCGGTCGATAACACCTTCCTTAGTCCTGTTTGGCAACGTCCAATCGCATTAGGCGCTGACTTTGTCGTGCACTCGACAACAAAGTACCTTAACGGACACTCTGATGTTGTTGCTGGTGTGCTAGTGGCAAAAACTCAGGAACACACCGACGAGCTGTTGTGGTGGGGAAACTGCATTGGTGCAACGGGTTCACCGTTCGATGCGTACCTGGCGTTACGTGGTTTACGTACACTTGTCCCGCGCATGCGTATGCATGAAGAAAACTGTTACGCAGTCCTTGAGTTTTTGAAGACGCAATCGCGAATCAAAGCCCTTTATCACCCGAGCATTCCAGAGCACCCGGGCCACGAGATAGCTGCCAAGCAGCAATCTGGCTTTGGCACCATGATCAGTTTTGAGTTCGATGGTGACGTAGAGGCGTTGAAAGTGTTCCTTAACGCTTTACAACATTTCTCATTAGCTGAGTCTTTGGGTGGCGTAGAGTCATTAATTTGTCATCCGGGATCCATGACGCACCGGGCGATGTCCGATGAAGCGCAATTGGAAGCCGGTATCGCACCGGGGCTTTTACGCTTGTCTGTTGGGCTAGAAGATAGCCGTGATTTAGTCGCAGATTTGGCAAATGCGTTTGCGGTAGTGGGAGAGAAATAACATGAGTGAACGTCAACTGCATAAGTTTGGTGGCAGTAGCCTTGCGGATGAAACTTGTTTTCGCCGTGTGATTGATATTCTCGCCAAGTACTCTCACAGCGATGACCTGGTGGTTGTGTCTGCCGCAGGCTCTACCACAAATCAACTGATCGACTTTTTAAAGCAGTCAGAAAAAGATGGCCGTCTCGCCCATGAAACTCTCATGGGACTACGCCAGTTTCAGCAAGGATTGATTGAATCGTTAATTACTGAGCCGGAAGCTTTAGTCAATGCACTGCATGATGATTGTCGTCAGATTGCACAATGGGGTGAAGCGCCATCACTAGATTTGCCGACGCGAGGTAAAGTTCAAGGTTTTGGTGAGGTATGGTCTGTTCGACTTTTAACTGCGCTCCTCAATCAAGAAGCCTTGCCTGCGGTAGGGGTGGATTCTCGTCAACTACTACGAGCAGAGCATGCGGCTCAGCCAGAGGTTGATAGCGCGAAATCTTGGCCTTTGGTCAAGCAAGAGTTGGCACAACATGCCCATCACCGTGTCGTAATCACGGGCTTCATGGCGCAAAATGAGCAAGGCGAAACGGTATTGCTTGGTCGTAATGGCTCAGATTACTCTGCGACCATTCTTGGTGCTTTGGCTGAAGTTGATCGTGTCACCATTTGGAGTGATGTAGCGGGTGTTTACAGCGCTGATCCACGAAAAGTGAATGATGCTTGCTTGCTCCCTCTGCTTCGTTTGGACGAAGCGAATGAGTTGGCGCGTTTAGCAGCACCTGTCTTGCATAGCCGTACACTTCAACCTGTCTCGCAAAGTGCTTTAGACCTGACTCTACGTTGCAGTTTACAGCCAGAGTCTGGCTCAACACGTGTCGAGCGTGTATTAGCCTCTGGACGCGGCGCAAAGATCGTTACCTCATTATGTGAAGTTTCACTCCTTGAGCTCACTATTGGACGCTCGCACGACTTTGCAATAGCGTCTCACGAGATTGAAAGCTATTTGCAGCGTCATCAGCTTCAGCCGTTAGCGAGTTTTGCGAGCGAGGATAAGTGTCTCATTCAGTTGGCTTATACTGATGAAGTCGTCAACAGTGTCATGAGTGCTTTGCAAGAGGCGTCATTGAGTGCTGAAATTCGTTTGCGTGAAGGTTTCAGCTTGGTGGCAGCCGTCGGCGCGGGTGTGATTAACAACCCTGTGCATTGTCATGGCTTCATGCAGCAGCTTAAGGCGTTGCCTGTTGAGTTTGTCGCGGAATCAGAACTGGCGCTGAGTCTTGCGGCTGTTGTTCGCGGTGAGCTGCCAGACGATCTGCTCTCCAATTTACACGCCACCTTATTCCAAGCCCAAAAACGTGTCGGTGTCGTGCTGTGCGGTAACGGCAACATCGGCTCTCGCTGGCTAGAACTGTTTGCTCGTCAACAAGAGATCTTATCGCGCCGTCATGGTAAGCGCTTCACTCTGGTTGCGGTTGTCGATAGTAAGCTAGCTTGGATCGATGGCGAAGGCATTGAGCCGGAGCGCGCAGTAGCGCATTTTGATGAAGAAGCGCAAGTGTACCAATCGCGCACTTTGTTTAGCGATCTTGCTGAGCTGGATTACGATGAGCTCATTGTCTTGGACGTGACAGCAAGTAGTGCGTTAGCGGCACGCTATCCTGAGATTGCCGAGCAAGGCATGCATTTGATTTCGGCAAACAAAGTCGCGGGTTCTGCGCCTCAAGCCTTCTATCAGGATGTCCAAGATGCGTTCGCGAAAACGGGCCGTCATTGGTTATACAACGCAACAGTGGGCGCAGGGCTCCCAATTAATCATACGGTTCGTGACTTGATGGACAGTGGTGACCGCATTGTTGCGCTATCAGGTATTTTCTCAGGTACGTTATCGTGGCTGTTTGAGCAGTTTGATGGGTCGCTACCTTTCACTGATTTAGTCGAGCAAGCATGGCAACAAGGGCTGACAGAGCCTGATCCACGCGCTGACCTTGATGGTAGTGATGTGATGCGTAAGTTAGTGATCTTGGCACGCGAAGCCGGTCTGAACTTAGAGCCAGAGCAAGTTAAAGTGGAGTCTTTGGTGCCTGATGCCCTGCAAGATGTGCATATCGATAGCTTCTTTGAATCCGCAGATGTGCTCAATCAAGAGCTCGCAGAGCGCTTGGCGCGTGCGAAGCGAGATGGCAATGTACTGCGTTACGTTGCGCGTCTAGGTAAAGATGGCAAGGCACGTGTCGGCGTGGAGTCGTTGAGTGAGTATGACGCGTTGGCCAACTTGCTGCCTTGCGACAACATCTTCGCGATTGAGAGTGATTGGTACAAGGACAACCCACTGGTGATTCGTGGACCAGGTGCGGGTCGCGATGTCACTGCGGGTGCGTTGCAATCCGATTTAAATCGATTGGCTTCGATGTTGTAGTCGTTATCAATGATATGAAAGGGCAGGCTAGTGGAGTCTGCCTTTTTTATTGCGGTCAATTCTGTCGTGGCTAACGTTAGCGACATTTACTGTTAAACCCCCTCTTTATGTGATCTTGGTCTGGTATGTTGTCTATTCATTCTATTTCCTGCTGCCTACAAAGGAAAGTCTAGATAAATCGATATAAGTGTCTTTAACTGCTTGATATCAACTCATCTTAATCATGAAAAAAATTCATAATCATTGCGTTGACATCACATTCGTTTCACGACATTCTGTGGACATATAGACGTCTAAACGTATATTCAAGATTGAATGCGAGCAGACCATGAAGGGTTGCCGCGATAGAGCAAAGGATTTCATCATGGGTTACACACACGCCAGCCAGCTAGATGCACTAAACCAAAATATTGCCGACCTTGACGGGCGTATTAACGTTTCTTTTGAATTTTTTCCACCAAGCAGCGAAAAGATGGAAGAGACGTTGTGGAACTCTATTCATCGTCTAAAGACGTTGAAGCCAAAATTTGTGTCGGTAACCTACGGCGCCAACTCTGGTGAGCGTGACCGCACCCATTCAATCATTAAAGAGATCAAGGAGCAAACGGGTCTTGAAGCGGCGCCTCACCTGACGTGTATTGATGCATCACGTGATGAACTGCGTGCCATTGCTCGTGACTATTGGGCCAATGGCATTCGTCATATTGTTGCGCTTCGTGGCGATTTACCTGAAGCCGGTGTGAAGCCTGACATGTATGCGTCGGACCTTGTGGCGTTGCTGAAAGAAGAGCACGACTTTGATATCTCGGTTGCGGCTTACCCAGAAGTGCACCCAGAAGCTTCGAGTGCGCAGGCGGATCTATTAAACCTAAAGCGCAAGATTGATGCGGGTGCGAGTCGCGCGATTACGCAGTTCTTTTTCGATATTGAGAGCTATCTGCGCTTCCGTGATCGTTGTGTGGCAGCCGGCATTGAAGCCGAAATCGTGCCGGGTATTTTACCTGTATCAAACATGAAGCAAGCGAAGCGATTTGCGGATGCCAACAACGTGAAGATTCCAGCTTGGATGTTAAAGCAGTACGAAGGTTTGGATGATGATCTGCTTTCGCGTCAGATGGTTGGGGCGAGTAATGCCATTGATATGATTCGCGTACTGAGCCGTGAAGGGGTGAAAGATTTCCACTTCTATACCTTGAATCGCGCCGAAATGACCTATGCGCTTTGCCACACGTTAGGTGTTCGAGAGAATCAATAATCGCCCTCTGCGATTGCTCAGAAAGCTAGACGCTTCCCATTCGGCGAGTTCTCGACTCGCCGTCTTTGTTGCTGCCCTTTGATTTAATCGACTACCCGTTAAGGTACGCCTTGCTGGAAGGCCTAGCAAACCCTGCAGAACTAGCCCTTCTTGTTGTTAGACAATTAGCGCTTTCATCTCGGAAAAAGGCAATAGAAAAGGGGTATCACTTGCGTGATACCCCTTTTTTATTATATCTGTAAATTCAGCGTCTTAGCCTAGCAAAATCTTAATATTAGTGCGCTGATATTTACCCTCAAAGTGCGATAGCACTTTGCTCACTGTCCATTGCATTAAGCTCAGCAACGACTTCTTCAGCCCAGGTAACCCATGCTTCACTGTTGATAATACAGCGACGTAAGGTCAGTCTGTCCAAGCGCGCCTGACGGTCTAACGTGTCAGGATCGGCGAAGTGTTGACGCTCCAACTCACGATAGTGGTTGATCAGCGTTTGCGTTTCGTCGATAAGACCTTGGATGTGGCTCTGCATCGGTGCAGAATTATGCACGCTACAAACGAGAAGTTTCGCTGATAGCTCATCACGTACAGTTGGATTGCGAACAGGCTCTTGGAACCACTCAAACAGTGACTCACGGCCTAGGTCTGTAATTGAGTAAACTTTACGATCCGGCTTGCCTTCTTGTGGCTGAAGAACACAAGTGACCAAGTTGTTTGAGGCCATCTTGTTCAGCTCGCGGTAGACCTGCTGGTGGCTGGCCTTCCAAAAGTAGCCGATACTGTGAGAAAACTCTTTTGTTATATCATAACCCGTGGCATCGCGATTGCTCAGCACGGTTAAGATCACGTGTGGTAATGACATCTTATTCTATCCGTTTCAAGAACTACAAACACTCACTCAGGGCGGACATTACCCATCGCTCTAACGGCGCTTTTCAGTATCTAAGTTGCACTGCCTGAATGAAGAGCCGTAGCATAGCATCAAATTCATCAATAACGATACAATGACGACGCAAATCGCAATAATTAGCACTTGTTGTGACTAATTATCCTTACCTACAGGTCTTGAAGGTCATTCATGTTTCCGGCGATATGTTACAAAATCAACTTCAATGTATGTAAAAACAGACGGAGTGCTGAACATACTTGCTATGCCTCTCCAGACTGCTGATATTAGTAAAGCGCATTTTATAGTGAGATAGGTGTCATATAATTGATACATTATAAAAAAGGCCGCATTGCTGCGGCCTCATTAATAAATTTGCGATCAACTTAGTGATTTATCACTTGCGATAAGCAGTTAACCTGTATTTCGCATACCAGCAGCGATACCAGCAATGGTAACCATTAAGGCTTCTTCCATCTCTGGCGCGAGCGCTTCGTGTTGACGTGTACGGAAAAGTAGCTCGGCTTGAAGCATATTTAATGGCTCAACGTAGATGTTACGCAAGCGGATAGCTTCTTTACCCCACGGGTTCTCTTCCATCAAGTGCTCATTGTTATCAACGGTCAATACGGCCTTGATATCACTCTCTAACTGTTCACGTAGACGTGTACCGAGTGGCCAAAGTGATTTATCTACTAGACGCTGGTCATAGTATTCACTGATTTCGGTATTGGTCTTAGTGAATACCATCTCGAGCATCCCAAGACGCGTTGAGAAGAATGGCCATTCACGACACATCGTTTCCATCAGTGCTTGGTCGCCATTGTCGATTGACGCTTGGATGGCTTGACCTGCACCTAACCAGGCTGGCAGCACTAAGCGGTTTTGGCTCCATGCAAAAATCCATGGGATGGCACGAAGACTCTCTACGCCACCGTTTGGATTACGTTTAGCTGGACGAGACCCAAGCGGTAGCTTACCTAGCTCAAGCTCTGGCGTTGTTGAGCGGAAGTAAGGGACAAAGTCCTCTTCACCGCGCACAACGTGTCGATAGGCTTCACAAGAGATTTCAGACAAGGTGTCCATCTGGTCTCGCCATGCTTGCTCTGGCGCTGGTGGCGGTAGGAGGTTCGCTTCTAGAATTGCGCTGGCATAGAGGCTAAAGCTGTTAACCGCGACATCAGGCAAGCCTAACTTGAAGCGAATCATCTCACCTTGCTCAGTTACACGTAAGCCGCCTTTTAGGCTCTTCGGTGGCTGAGAAAGTAACGCAGCGTGCGCAGGTGCACCACCACGACCAATCGTACCGCCTCGACCGTGGAAGAGTGTGAGTTCAACGCCTGCTTCTTCACAAACGTTGACCAGAGATTCCATCGCAGTGTACTGAGCCCAACCTGCAGACATGACCCCCGCATCTTTTGCAGAATCCGAGTAACCGATCATGACCATCTGGTGATTCTGAATAAAACCACGATACCAATCAATATTCAGTAGTTGGCTAATAACAGCTTCTGCGTTGTTCAAGTCATCCAGTGTTTCAAACAGCGGACAAACATCGAGACGGAATGGGCAACCTGCTTCTTGAAGAAGAAGGTGAACGGCAAGCACGTCAGACGCGGTGCGTGCCATTGAAATGACATAGGCACCAAGCGCTTGTCGAGGCTGCTGGGCGACGATACGGCAAGTATCGATAACTTCTTGGACTTCTGCGCTTGGCTCCCATTCGAGTGGCAGGAGTGGACGTTTAGAAGAGAGCTCTTTGACAAGGAACGCAACTTTGTCTTGCTCACTCCACTGGTCGTAATCACCCAGACCAAGGTAACGCGTTAGCTCTGAAATCGCATCAGAGTGACGGGTGCTCTCTTGACGAATATCGAGACGTACAAGGTGTACACCGAAACACTTGATACGACGAAGTACATCAAGCAGATGGCCGTCAGCGATGATGCCCATACCACACTCGTGCAGTGACTCGTAACATGCCAGCAGGGGTTCCCAAAGTTCATCTTCACTCTCAAGGACGTGTCCTTCTGGAACGGGCTCGCCTTTGATTTTTGCGTCCATGATGTCACGGGTGCTGGTTAACTTAGTGCGTAAATCTTTCAAAATCGCACGGTAAGCTTCGTGCTCACCACCAGCAAGCTCGCGGACTTTGTCGTTGCATTTCACCATCGACAGTTCGCTCACTAGGTCTTGAATGTCGCCCAAGAACAGGTCTGCGGCTTTCCAACGCGAAAGGAGCAATACTTCACGAGTGATTTCTGAGGTTACAAATGGGTTGCCATCGCGGTCCCCCCCCATCCATGAAGAGAAGAGGACTGGCGCAGCATCGATAGGCAGGCCTTCACCAAGGTGGCGATGAAGTTTCTCATCGAACTGGCGCAGGAACTCAGGTACGGCTTCCCATGCTGAGTTTTCAATGACAGCAAAACCCCATTTTGCTTCATCAAGCGGTGTTGGGCGCTGCTGACGAATCACATCAGAGTGCCACATTTGCGCAATCAACTGCTCGAGGCGAGTTTCCGTTTTTGCACGTTCGCTTGCAGAAAGCTCTGATAGTTCAAGCTTAGACAGACAGTTATTAATCTGAACCAGCTTGTGAATCATGGTACGTCGAGCGATTTCGGTTGGGTGAGCGGTGAGCACAAGCTCGATCTTGAGATCACGCACCGCTTCAATGGTGTCAAACTTGCTGACATCTTGGCTATTGAGTTTACCGAATAGAGTATCAATAGAGTCTGGACTGCAGACATGCTCTTCGCAATGACGGGAAATCGTGTGGAACTGCTCTGCGATATTGGTCAGGTTCAAGAACTGACTAAAAGCACGGGCTACAGGAAGGAGTTGCTCATCGGGGAGATTTTGCAGCTCTTTAATTAACTGTTGGCGATCACTGTCGTCGCCACCACGGGCTGACTTTGAAAGCTTACGGATAGTTTCAACTTTATCTAACAGCTCTTCGCCGTGCGCATCTTTGATCGTGTTGCCCAGTAGGTGACCGAGCATACTGACATTGCTTCTCAACGCGCTATATTTTTCATTCATAACGGATCCATCTCGTAATTTTGTTACAAACTGAATTGTAAATTCCTGCCTATAATCTAGCCATGATCCCACTATCAGGTCAAATGGTGTTAGGTATGTTCGTAAAAAAACGACACTACATTGACCTTTATCATTCTATTGTTCTGCACTTTGGCCGATTTTTCGTCGTTTAGACGATATATCCCTATATAGAAAGACTAAAAAAAGTGGGAAATTCATGTGTTAGACGCCTTGTTTCTATTTTGGTTGCTTTTCGCGGTTTGTGTTTCTGAAATTTAATCTAAATCACACCTTGACACCTACTCACTATCCAGTTAAAAATAACCATTCAAGAATAGTGAATAAATATTGCATTTAAATTTATTGAAGGTATTCCCCATGAGCCAGACATTGATCCAGACAGGAGCGCGCTTTATTCGACGACGTCGATGATGAATGTCTGGTGCCTGCGCACCTCTGCTGAGCCCCAGCAATATCGCTATTTAAAGCTGCCTACGTTTCTGAATGTCATCAAAGCTACAAATAGTTATGCAAAAGGCCAGTGCATGGGACGGTATGTTTTCATGGTGGTTATCAATCAAGAAAATGCCATCAATCACAGTTATAACGAGCAAGTATTCATCGAAACGGATAGGGAACGAGGAGCAATGCATGAGCCAACAACCACTTGTTATTAAATTAGGCGGTGCCGTGTTGTCGTGCACTGAGACTCTGCAACAGCTTTTTGATGCCATCGCTAACTATCAAAAAACGTCAGTTAGGCCCTTGGTGATTGTCCATGGCGGTGGCTATCTTGTCGATGAACTCATGAATAAGCTTCAATTGCCAACGGTGAAAAAAGAAGGCCTAAGAGTCACACCGCTTGAGCAAATTCCCTATATCGCAGGCGCATTGGCTGGTACGGCGAACAAACTTCTGCAAGGTCAAGCGGTGCGTTCTGGTGTGAAAGCCGTCGGTCTGAGCCTTGCAGACGGTGGTCTTTGCAATGTGACCCAACTTGATGAGGAATTAGGCGCGGTGGGGGAAGCCTCCCCTGGTGATGCCGAGCTAGTGAACGTGATTACTGGGCAAGGTGTGGTGCCGATTATTAGCTCAATTGGTTTGAATGCACAGGGTGAGCTAATGAATGTGAATGCGGATCAAGCTGCGGTAGCCGTGGCGAGTGCGTTAGATGCTGACCTTGTTTTGCTTTCGGATGTGAGCGGTGTCCTTGATGGGAAAGGACGGTTAATGAGCAGCCTTACTGAAGAAGAAGCGGCCCACTTAATTGAAACGGGTGTCATCAGTGATGGCATGGTCGTGAAAGTACACGCGGCATTTTCCGCTGCAAAATCGCTAGGGCGCGCCATTGAAGTGGCGACATGGCGTTATCCAGAAAAACTCGCCGCTCTTTTTGAGGGCGAAAGTATTGGCACTCGTTTTGCCGTTTAACCTGATTGAATAACTGAATTACCTGCCGTCTCGGGATGACCGCCGCACGGCAAAGCATGGAGAGTGAGAAATGAGCAAGATTAGTAAAGTGGTATTAGCCTATTCTGGCGGTCTGGACACGTCGGCCATCATTCCTTGGCTAAAAGAGAATTACGATTGTGAAGTTGTGGCGTTTGTCGCGGATGTGGGTCAAGGCGATGCTGAGCTAGAGGGTATTGAAGAGAAAGCGATTGCCTCGGGCGCATCAGCTTGTTATATCGCGGATCTGAAAGAAGAACTGGTTGCTGACTATATCTATCCAACGCTGAAGACGGGAGCGATTTACGAAGGTAAATACCTACTCGGTACATCGATGGCACGTCCTATCATTGCCAAAGCGCAAGTTGAGTGTGCATTGGAAGTGGGGGCCGACGCGTTATGTCATGGATGTACAGGTAAAGGCAACGACCAGGTGCGTTTCGAAAGCTGTTTCGCCGCCCTTGCGCCGCAGCTGAAAGTGATTGCACCATGGCGCGAGTGGGAAATGCGTAGCCGCGAAGATCTGCTTAACTACCTCGCTGAGCGTAAGATTCCATGTAGTGCATCACTCGAGAAAATCTATTCTCGTGATGCGAATGCTTGGCACATTTCGACAGAAGGTGGAGTGCTAGAAGAGACTTGGAATCAGCCCAATGAGCACTGTTGGGCATGGACGAAAGATCCAGAGCAAGCACCTGATCAGCCTGAACTCGTGAGTGTGAAAATTGTAAAAGGCCAGATCACGGAAGTGGATGGTGAAGCCATGTCTCCTTTGAATGCGTTGAATTATTTGAACGAGAAAGGGGTTGAGCATGGTGTCGGCCGTATCGATATCGTTGAAAACCGTTTGGTGGGTATGAAATCGCGTGGTTGCTATGAAACACCGGGCGGCACCATCATGATGGAAGCACTGCGTGCGGTTGAGCAACTGGTTCTCGACAAAGAGACTTTCGACTTCCGTCAAACTGTGGGTCAGAAGTTCTCACATCTCGTTTACGATGGCCGTTGGTTTACGCCACTATGTAAGTCTCTATTGGCTGCGGCAGACGCGATTGCTGACGACATTAATGGCGACGTTGTTTTGAAGCTGTATAAAGGCCAGGTGACCGCTGTCCAGAAGCAATCAGCGAATAGCTTGTACTCTGAAGAGTTTGCAACCTTTGGTGAAGATGAAGTGTATGACCAAAGCCATGCTGAAGGCTTTATCCGTCTTTACTCACTCGCTAGTCGTATCCGCGCCTACAATGAGAAAAAGTAATGATAAGGCTGGCTAAGGCCAGCCCCTAATAAAAAAGCAATGATAAGCAGTAGAGCAATCAGCAAGTCGAGCATCTAGGAGAAAGACAATGGCATTATGGGGTGGACGTTTTAGTCAAGCAGCAGATACGCGGTTCAAACAATTTAATGACTCGTTGCGCTTTGACTATCGATTGGCTGAGCAAGATATTGTGGGCTCTATTGCTTGGTCTAAGGCGCTGCGTAGTGTTGATGTCTTGACTGAAGAAGAGCAGCAGGCGCTTGAGCTTGCGCTCAACGAGTTGAAGTTAGCTGTGATGGAAGACCCAGAGCAGATTCTTCATTCGGATGCCGAAGATATTCACAGTTGGGTTGAGCAACAACTGATTGCGAAGGTGGGTGATCTCGGTAAGAAGCTACATACTGGTCGTTCTCGTAACGATCAGGTCGCAACGGACTTAAAGCTCTGGTGCCGTCAGCAAGGTCAGCAGTTACTGCTCATGCTCGACAAATTGCAAAACACCCTTGTTGAAGTGGCTAAGGCGCATCAGTCAACAGTACTGCCGGGTTACACACACTTGCAGCGTGCGCAACCTGTGACGTTTGCACATTGGTGCCTCGCCTACGTTGAAATGTTCGAGCGTGACTATTCGCGTCTCGCGGATGCGATGCAGCGTTTTGATACCTGTCCGTTAGGAAGTGGCGCACTTGCTGGTACCGCGTACCCGATTGATCGCGAAGCACTCGCACACAACCTTGGCTTTCATCGTGCGACGCGTAATAGCCTTGATTCTGTGTCAGACAGAGACCATGTGATGGAGTTGATGTCTGTCGCCTCAATTTCAATGCTACACCTATCGCGGATGGCGGAAGACCTCATCTTTTACAACTCAGGTGAGTCAAACTTCATTGAGTTGGCGGACACAGTCACCTCTGGTTCATCTTTGATGCCGCAAAAGAAAAACCCCGATGCACTTGAGTTGATCCGTGGCAAAGTCGGCCGAGTTTATGGTGCGATGTCAGGCATGATGATGACGGTGAAAGCACTGCCGCTGGCGTATAACAAAGATATGCAGGAAGACAAAGAGGGGCTTTTTGATGCGCTTGACTCTTGGGCTGACTGCATGGAGATGGCTGCGCTCTGCTTTGAAGGGATCAAAGTGAATGCAGATCGTACTTTAGAAGCGGCAATGCAGGGTTATTCGAATGCTACTGAGTTGGCGGATTACTTAGTCGCGAAAGGGATTCCTTTCCGTGAAGCGCACCACATTGTTGGCGTGGCGGTGGTTGCGGCTATCGATAAAGGCTGTGCACTGGAAGAGCTTAGTTTGGCTGAAATGCAGAGTTTCTCGCCTGTCATTGAAGATGATGTCTACCCAATCTTGACGATTGAATCGTGCCTAGAGAAGCGTTGTGCGTTGGGTGGTGTGGCACCGAATCAAGTAGCGTATGCGATTGAGTCGGCTGAGCAACGTTTGGAGCAGCGATACTCTCCTGCGGTGAAAGTGCGTGGTGCTCGATTGACCGACTTAGACGCGATTGAAGGCATGGTCGCTTACTGGTCGAATCTGGGTGAAAACTTACCGCGCAAACGTAATGAGTTGGTACGAGATATTGGTTCATTTGCGGTCACGGAACATCAGGGGACGGTGACAGGATGTGCATCGCTTTATGTGTATGACTCAGGACTGGCCGAAGTGCGTTCATTAGGCATCGAGGCCGGCTGGCAAGGGCAAGGACAAGGCAGTGCGGTCGTTGCACACTTGCTAGATAAAGCCAAGCAAATGGCGATCAAGAAAGTCTTTGTGTTAACCCGTGTGCCAGAGTTCTTTATGAAGCAGAACTTTGTACCGACATCGAAGACCTTATTACCAGAAAAAGTAATGAAGGATTGCGAGCGTTGCCCACGTCAGCATGCTTGTGATGAAGTTGCGCTAGAGGTCAACCTTGATGAGCAAGTGATCAAGCGAGTGCATGTGGCTTAACCGTTTTTGTGACAAAGATAGATAATGAGCCAGCCTTAGGGTTGGCTTTTTTACGTTTTAAGGCTTTAAGTTGTCTTTTTGAGGCGGTAATAGAGTGCCATGACCATATGCGCACTAAGAAGTAGGCTAAAAGCGCCAGCGAAGAAAAGCAGTGCAATAGATTCGACCGAAAAAGGTGTTGCGCTATACCCCCATCCCCACCAACTCCAGCTGAGAATGGCAAGTACCACGAGTTGCTTCATACAGCGATGACAGCGGCCGAGTTTTTCCTTGATGAGCAGGTGGTCACAGAAACGGCAAGACATAAGCAGGTACACGTTAAAAGAGAAATATTGAACCGAGTATACCGCGATTTAATGTCTGGCATCTTAACGAAAAACGCCTTCCCGAAGGAAGGCGCGCAAACAGAGTGGATGGTGAGTGATTAGCAGCCCGGGCCACAGTCGAGGCAATGCTTAATCATTTCTGGGCCGAGATGCAGTTTCGCATTGAGATCTCTCAGTGCCGTTCTCACGCCTTCTTCAATCACAGGGTGGTAAAAAGGCATCTCCAACATTTGCGATACGGTCATTTGATTCTGGTGAGCCCATGCGAGTAAGTGGGCTAAATGCTCTGCGTTGGGGCCCATCATCTCTGCACCTAGGAAACGACCTGTCCCTTGCTCGCCATAGACATTGAGTATGCCTTTGTTGCGTAGCATGACGCGAGAGCGACCTTGGTTCTCAAATGAGACCGTACCTGTTGCAAAACAGCCGCATTCACCCAAGCGTGTTGTGATCTCTTTGTAGGACTCACCAACCATGGCAATTTGTGGGTCCGAGAAGACGGCGGAAATTTTAGAGCGACGTAAGCCTGCACGAATATCTGGGAATCGTCCCGCGTTATCGCCAGCAATGCGACCTTGGTCTGCTGCTTCATGCAGCAAAGGTAATTGATTGCTAGCATCACCCGCAATGAAAATGCTATCGACGGATGTCTGTAAGGTGTAGTGGTCTGCGTGAGGCACACCGCGCTCATCAAGTACGACACTGGTATTTTCAAGGCTAAGTTTGTCGGTATTGGGACGACGACCTGTTGCTGCGAGCACGTAGTCGACAACAATGGTTTTCAATGCACCTTGTTTATCGAGATACTGAATCTCAACCGCATTATCAACACGCTTCATGCTTTCTACTTTGACATCGGCATCCAAGTAGAACTCTTCATTAAAGGTTTTATCGGCGTATGCCATCACTTCAGGATCAGTCAATGGGCCGACTTGACCGCCTAAACCAAACATAATGACCTCGACACCGAGTCGTTTAAGCGCTTGACCAAGTTCAAGCCCAATCACGCCCGGTCCAAATACTGCAACGGAGTTCGGCAGATCATCCCAATCGAACACATCATCATTGATGATCAAGCGATCACCAAGATCATTCCAGATCGCAGGATAAGCAGGTCGAGAGCCTGTGGCAATCACAATGCGCTTTGCGTGGATGGTGGTATGGTCATCGACCTGTAGCGTCGTGTTATCGATAAAGTTCGCATACCCACTAATTTTATCTTCAGCAGGAATTTCATCGACACCTTCAAGGACAAAGCCGACAAAGCGGTCACGCTCACGTTTAACGCGATCCATCACTTCGCGGCCATTAATGACGATTTCACCTTGCGGATGAACACCAAAACCCGGCGCCTTTTCGATCTGATGTACGCTTTCTGCTGCTGCGATCAGCAGCTTTGATGGCATACAGCCGACACGGGCACAGGTTGTACCATAAGGACCGCCTTCAATCATAACCACGCTGTCGGTGTGCGCTTTGGCTGCTCGGTAAGCGCCGAGTCCTGCCGTTCCGCCACCAATGATGGCAACATCAGTCGTAATGGTGTTCATAGGATTTTCCTTTTGAGTGTCACAACCACGCAAGGTGGCAGTAAAGTGTCTAAATGAGTTGTGTAAAGTCGTCTGTGCTAACGCTGACGGCTAAGAGCCCGGAGTATTCGCTCAAAGCCGTCATGCAGGGTTAGCGGTTTAGATGGCTTTCAAGTTCTTCGCTACCGCCAATATGCTGACCACCAATGAAGACTTGTGGTACGGTGCCGCGGCCAGTGATTGCGCGCAAACTGACTGTCGTCGCATCTTTTCCTAATACCACTTCTTCAAACTGCAGACCGTGGTCGATAAGGTTTTGTTTCGCCTTGGCACAGAATGGACAGCCAGGCTTAGTAAAGACAGTGATAGACTCTTGGATCTTGTGCTCAGGTGCGATGTAGTTGAGCATGGTTTCCGCGTCAGAGACTTTGAACGGGTCGCCTGGCTCGTTAGGCTCGATGAACATTTTCTCTACCACACCGTTTTTAACTAGCATACTGTAGCGCCATGAGCGGTCACCAAAACCGAGGTCGTTCTTGCTGACTAACATGCCCATACCTTGGGTGAACTCACCGTTGCCATCAGGAATGAAAGTGATGTTCTCTGCTTCTTGATCGTCTTTCCATGCGTTCATGACAAAAGTGTCGTTGACGGAGACACAAAGGATGCTGTCGACGCCGTGCTCAGAAAATACCGAAGCTAACTCGTTGTAGCGTGGTAGGTGAGTCGATGAGCATGTTGGAGTGAATGCGCCTGGTAGACTGAACACGATGACGGTTTTGTCAGCAAATAGTTCGTCAGTTGTCACATTTACCCACTGATCACCTTGGCGAGTAGGAAAAGTCACTTGAGGAATGGCTTGGCCTTCTTTTGATGCAAACATAATAATTATCCTTGATGCGTTATTGGTAACTTTTACAGCTTATCGGTTAGTGCGCTGTGTTGATGTGATTATTATGTGATTTTGAGTGAGATAGTTCTAATCACTTGTTATGATTGATTCAATCGGTGTTACCTATCAAAGGGTGGAAAATGAATATCCGGGATTTGGAATATCTTGTCGCGTTGGCTGAACATCAGCATTTTCGCCGTGCGGCGGAAGCGTGTCACGTGAGCCAACCGACGTTGAGTGGCCAGATACGTAAATTAGAGACAGAGCTTGGCGTTGCATTGTTAGAGCGAACCAGTCGAAAGGTGCTTTTTACGGATGCGGGTTTGCGCTTGGTAACGCAAGCTCAGAAAGTGTTGTTAGAAGTGAAAATTTTGGCAGAGATGGCAAGTGAACAAGGCGAGAGCATGAACGGCCCCATTCATATAGGGTTGATTCCGACAGTCGGGCCTTATCTCTTGCCTCATATCGTTCCGGCGTTACGTGAGCAATACCCTGATCTGGAGCTTTTCCTCCATGAAGGGCAGACGCATCAACTGGTGGACCAATTGGAAAGTGGGAAATTAGACTGCCTTATTCTGGCATCAGTGCAAGAGACGGAGCGATTCATTGAGTTACCGCTCTATGATGAACCCATGGTCCTTGCTGTACCTGAAAAGCATCGTTGGGCTAATCAGCAGAGCTTTGCGCTACCGCAGCTCGATGGTGAAACACTCTTGATGCTGGGCGATGGACATTGCTTGCGGGATCAAGCGATGGGCTTCTGTTTTTCCGCAGGCGCAAAAGAAGATGGTCGCTTTAAAGCAACGAGTTTAGAAACGTTGCGAAATATGATTGTGGCAGGGGCAGGGATTACGTTACTGCCGCATTTAGCAACACCCGTAAGGGGAGCGAAAGAGGGCGTGTGTTACTTGCCTGTTCATGATCCGAAACCATGCCGGCAGATTGTTTTGGCTTATCGTCCGGGGTCGCCATTGCGGCCGCGCTACGAGAAACTGGCAAGCCTGCTGAGTGAGCATGTGTGTACTTCCGGTTGCCTTGAAGATTAGTCGGAATGAAAAAGAGGGAGATAACATCCGTTATCTCCCTCTGAGTTGTGCGTAACAGGATAAAAGTTAGAAGAGCTCTTCGCTTGGCGCTTCCTCCGTGACTTCAAAAATACTGCCACTCTGCTGCACGACATCTTCTGGCTCAGTCCCTTTTAAGAAGTACTCGAACATAGTGCTACCATCACTACGACGTGTCAGAAGTCCGGTATCTTTATCGATGCGAACACGGACAATGTCTTCGGGGATCTGTTTTTCACTGACTGGCGTTTCTTCTAACGCGACTTTCATGAAATCAACCCAAGGTGGTTGAGCGATGTTACCACCCGCAGAACCACCGACACGCTGGTCGTCGCCTAGATTAGGGTTTCGGCTAATGCGGCCGAGTTTACGGCTGAAATCATCGAAACCTACCCATGAAGTGGCTACAATACTTGGGCCGTAGCCGGTATACCAAGTGTCTCTGGAGTCATTGGTTGTACCGGTTTTTCCGCCAATATCGCGACGCTTCAGCACTTGTCCACGCCAGCCCGTACCGTTCCATCCGGTTCCAGCACGCCAGTTACCTCCGCCCCAGATATTACTTTCGAGCATTTCACGCATCAGGAAGGCCGTTTGCTCCGAAATAACTTGCGGCGCATACGGGGAAAACGCTTCTTCCGCTGCCTCTTCTTCTGTCGCCAGAAGATCTTCCTCTACCCCTGCCACTTCAAAAAGACGTTGCTGTTCCGGTGTCGTTCCCTCAGCGGCTGAAACCTCAACCTCAGGAAGTCGAACTGGTGGAATGTTGGGCTCAGGACAGTTCTGCTGACAAATGGTTTTTGGCTCGGCTTGAAAAATGACTTCACCATTGGCGTCTTCAACACGTTCGATAAAGTAGGGCTCAACGTAATAGCCGCCATTTGCGAATACCGCAAAACCTTGTGCCATTTCAATGGGTGTTAAGCTACCTGCACCGAGTGCTAAGGCTTCCGCACGAGGTAGATCTTTGCGCTTGAATCCAAAGCGGGTGAGGTAATTGATGCTCTCATCAAGACCAACACGCTGCAGAATGCGTACCGCCATCACGTTTTTCGACTTAGCAAGACCGACGCGAACGCGTTGTGGACCATCATACACCTCAGGCGAGTTTTTCGGTCGCCACGCAACGCCCATGCTCTGATCCCAGCGACTAATCGGCGCATCATTGATCAACGTCGCGAGTGTCATGCCATCATCAAGTGCCGCTGCGTAGATAAAGGGCTTAATGCCTGAACCGACTTGGCGAACGGATTGCAATGCACGGTTAAACTTTGAGTGGGTATAGTTAAATCCACCGACCATGGCGAGCACGGCACCGTCATTCGGAGATATCGCAGTGAAAGCGGTATTTGCCGCAGGAACTTGGCTTAAAGACCAAATAGTGTTGTCTTCATCGTCTTGCGCTGAGGTGACATAAACCATCTCCCCTTCAGTAAAGATGTCGGCCGCTTTTTTCGGCGCAGGGCCTTGGCGGGCATCATGAATGAAACGGCGTGCCCATTTCATCCCATCCCACTCAATGGTGATGTTGTCGCCTGCGCGATTAATCAACTCAACTTGCTTATCTCCGACAACGGTAACGGCTGCTGGTGTAAGGGCGCCATAATTTGGCTCTTGGCGAAGGGCTTTAATGATCTCTTCTGCCGGTAATGGCGTTGCGTCCGCCTGCCATAAGGTTTTGACGGCACCGCGATAGCCATGACCTTGGTCGTAGCTAAGAAGATTGTTGATCGCGGCTGTTTGTGCAGCTTGTTGGAGTTTGCTGTCAGACGTGGTGAATACGCGATAGCCAGAGGTTAATGCTTCATCACCATATTGCTCAATCATCCAAGCGCGAGCATATTCTGAAAAATATCCCGCATAAAGCTCGATATCTGCACCGTGACGACGTGAAATCACTGGCTCTTGACGTGCCTGATCAAACTCAAATTGGGATATATACCCTTCTTCCAACATACGGCGCAAAACGATGTTGCGGCGAGAGGTCGCCCTTTCTGCTGAAGTTATCGGGTTAATCGAAGAGGGCGCTTTAGGCAAACCAGCAAGTGTTGCCATTTCACCTAAAGTGAGCTGGTCGAGTGTTTTGCCATAATAGGTTTGCGCGGCCGCGCCGATACCATATGAACGATGACCTAAGAAAATCTTATTAAAATATAATTCTAGGATCTCTTCTTTCGTTAATAATTGTTCGATATGGATCGCAATAAATATCTCTTTAATTTTGCGCATTATTTTCTTCTCATTAGTGAGAAAGAAATTTCTGGCTAATTGCTGAGTAATTGTACTTGCGCCTTGTTTTGCCGAACCGGAGGCAGCGACGACGATGGCGGCACGAACGATACCGATAGGGTCAATACCGTAGTGAGTATAGAAGCGAGTATCTTCGGTGGCGATCAACGCCTCAATCAGAGGTTGAGGGATCTCATCCAACGTGACTGGTATGCGTTTGTTTTCGCCAAACTCAGCCATCAACTTCCCATCTTTTGTGTAAACCAGCATTGGAGTTTGCAGTTCTACATCGCGTAGTGTCGCAACATCCGGGAGTTCCGGTTTGACATAAAGATAGAAGCCAAAAATTGTACTAACTCCAAGAAAAATGCAAAACACTGCAAACAATATCAATCGCTTTATGAACTTCACTTGAGAATTCCTGTTACGCCTTCGTTCGTTAGTTATTAACGTTTAAGACCATAGTATAAAGATTACTCGAACAAAAAATAATAAATAAATTCACACCATTAGATGGAGTGAACCCAAAAGAGTTCGTTTTTTGTATCGCGAACAAAGGAGTCGTTCCCGACATGTTTTTAAATCCGCTCAGCATAGGCTTAGATATTGGTAACTTCAGTATCAAGCTTGTGGTGATAGAACTGCGCAAGCGTCAACCCGTTTTATTGGCGTTTGAAGAGCGTGTACTTTCATCACCGATACTCAATGATCAGCATAGCGTCGACAGTGAAGCTTTGTTGTCAGAGATGCGTCAAATACGTCGTTCTATACCTAAGCGAGCACGCCGAGTGAGCATGGCGTTACCGGATAGTGCGGTGATCAGTAAAGTGGTCCACTTGGATCAGCAATTATCGGATCAAGAGAAGCATTTTGCCGTCCACCAAGCCTTAGCGACTTCTTCGCCCTTTCCTGTAGAAGAGCTGCAACTTGACTATTTTGCTGTGAATATAGGTGAAGGGTCATCAGCATCGTCCGTTGCCCACCAAGTCTATGCATGCCGCAAGCAGACGGTTGCTGGTCGAATTAACGCCTTAACCAAGGCGCGTTTTCGTCCGTCAGTGCTCGAGTTGAAATCACACGGCCTGATCTGGTTAGGCGAGGCTCAGCAAGCAGCTTTGCCGACTCAACAAAACTGGGCAGTGGTTGACATTGGCATGAAGCAGAGCGATTTCTGTGTTGGTGTGAGCCAGAATCAATTTTATCGTCGTGAGATCCCACTTTCTGTTGGTCAGATTTCTTTAACTAATCCACGATTTGATTGGCAGCATCCAGATCTTGGTGCCTGCCAGCAATTTATGCAGCAGTTGGCGGAGCAGTTGCGTCGCCAAATTCAGCTCTATAACTCAACGCATCCTAAGTCTCCACTCAACGGCATTTGGCTGGCTGGTGGCGCGTCTACCTTGGTCGATTGCGATGACTTGGCCCAGATGCTGTCGATGCCTGTACAGTGGTCTGACCCTTTTGCAGTATTGACTCGGGCAGATAAGTTAGCGGGTTATCGACCTGAGCAGAACTACAGTCGATTCGGCCTTGCGACAGGGTTGGCGTTGCGGGGGGCTCAGGCATGATCCAGATTAACTTACTGCCATGGCGCGAATGGCAACAGCACAATCATCAACAGCGTTTTAAAGCCTTATTGCTGGGTGCAGCGATGGTCTGTGCCGCTGGCGTCTATGGCGTTGTGAATTACATCGGCACGCAGAAAAACGTGCAAGAGCAGCGTAATGCGGCATTCCAACAGGAAATTCGCATGTTGGATTATCGTCTTGCCAAGGTGCCGGCGTTGAACCAGCAACGTAGTGAGCTGTTACGTCGGGTAGAGGTGATTAACAACATTCAATTACAACGTAATCAAGTGACAGCGCTATTGAATCTCTTTCCTGAGTTAGTCCCGGAAGGGGTCTACTTGGAGCAATTATCAGTGAATGGGGCTCGCATTGAGCTACGTGGTCAAGCCGACGGTAATGCGCAGCTTGCTCGTTTCTTGGCAAATGGTGAATCCCACCCCAACATGCGTAACCTCATCATGCACTCGATAATTACCGAACAGCAAACCGCTGCATCGCAACGAATTGCCTTCCGTAGTTCGTTTGAGTGGGTGAACACAGTGCAAGGAGAGCAGTAATGGATAATCTGCGAGAACTTGAACTCGATGAAATTATGCAGTGGCCACTGCCAGCGCAGATGATTGTGGTCGCTTTATTGGCTTTGCTATTGAGTGTGGGTGGTTACTTCTATTTCGTAAAACCGGAGCTTTCAGAGCTAGATAGTCTGAAAGAGAAAGAGGCCCAACTACACAATGAGTTGACGCTTAAAAGTAATCAGGTTGCTGCTATTCCATATTTGGAAGAGCAGATTGAGATGCTTCAGGCTCGATATGAGCGTGTGCTGACCCAACTGCCTGCCGAGCAAGAGCTGGCCTCTTTGGTTTCAGGTATCAATGAAATCGGCGTTGAATTTGGCTTGGCCTTCCATCGAATTGATTGGGCAAACCGAGTGAGACGAGATGACTACGAAGAGATCCCATTAAGCTTATCGATTTCTGGGGATTATAACCAAGTTGGCGACTTCAGTGCGGCGATTGCCTCAATGCCGCGTTTGGTGAGCTTGCATGATTTTAGTCTTGGTCGAGGAAACGATGGCTTAAGACTGCAGGTTTCAGCGAAGACCTACAGATTCTTGTCGGAGGTGGAACGTGGCAACTAAATGGAAAGTAACCACTTTAGCGATTCTTGTACTCCTTGGTGGTTGTAAAGCCAATGATGAATCGATACCCGAAAAAGTGATGCAGATTCGTGCTCGTGCGACCGCAAAGGTTGAACCGTTACCTGATGAGTTTGTTTATTCGCCGTTACCCTTTTACGCGGCATCAGGACGCGAGCCGTTCACGAGACCGATAGCGGTCCGCGCGACAGCAACGGTAATGGAAGTTGATTGCTGGCAACCTGATTTGACTCGCAGTCCGCAAAAGCTAGAGCAGTTTTCTATCGACACGTTGGCAGTGAAAGGCATCATTGGTGATAGTGCGACTCGCTGGGCATTAGTGCAAACCCCAGAGGGGAGTTTAGAAAAAATTCGTGCAGGGCAGTTCATGGGGCTAAATCGTGGACGAGTTAAGCACGTAACAGAATTTGGAATTGAAGTGCAGGAAAGCCTTCCTGACGGATTAGGTTGTTGGCAGCAGCGTTCGCTTAAACTGGCAGTCAATCAGCCAGTGAGCGTTTCGCTATGATGGAAGTGTGAGTATGCAAATGAATATAGGTAAACAAAACGATATGGATATCCCACCGCGTCGCTCTTTGGGTGCAGCCATTCTCACCCGTGCCAGTCATGTGGCGTTAGCATTGAGCCTGCTGTTCACGCCTGCTTTAGTGAGCGCAAATGCGCCAGCCTTGCCCGGCGAAGTCGCTTCAACAAGTCGAATAGAGATGCCAAACACTAATAGTGTTGAGAACATTGACTTTCGACGAGATAAAGATGGTAACGGTGTACTGATTGCTGAGTTTGCGAATCCACAAGCGATCGTCAATGTAGAACGTCGAAAGCAAGCACTACAGGTCGATGTTCTTAATACCGCTCTCCCCAACGAGCTGCTTTATATTTTAGATGTTAACGACTTTGCGACCGTGGTAAGTGATGTCGAAACCTTCTTATTAGAAGATGGTGCGCGTCTGGTGTTGAGCACAAAAGGCGACTATGAGTATGACTACCAGCTTAATGGCAAGCAGTTGCGCGTCGTCATGAAGCAGCCGCCTCGCCAAGAAGTTGCGACAGCACAGAGCCAAGTTGAAACGGTGAAGTACACTGGCGAACCCATTTCTATCAACTTTCAAGATATACCAGTGCGAAATGTGCTTCAGTTAGTCGCTGATTACAATGATTTTAACTTGGTGGTCTCTGATAGTGTTGTTGGTAATGTCACCCTCCGTCTAGATGGCGTGCCTTGGGAACAAGTGCTGGATCTTATCTTACGCGTAAGGGGTCTAGATAAACGTGTTGAAGGTAACGTTGTTTTGGTTGCGCCAAAAGCCGAGCTTGAAAAGAACGAGCTCGAAGCCTTGGAAGCACAGAAGATGGAAGAGGAGTTAGCGCCACTAGAGACCGAGCTCTATTCGATTAACTTTGCTAAGGCAGGAGACATTGCAGCGTTGTTGGCTGGTACAGAAGATGGTATTAGCTTACTGACTGACCGTGGTGCAGTGAGTACCGATGAACGCACTAATGCAGTGATTGTTCGAGATGTGCCTGCGCAACAGGAAGTGATTGCAAAGCTGATCAGTGACCTTGATATTGCGATTAAGCAAGTGCAAATTGAGGCTCGCATTGTGACGGTGGATGAGGGTGACCTCTCTGCGTTGGGTGTGAAATGGGGCTTCTCAAATACTAATGGCAGTGTGGCTGGAGGCGGTAGTATTGAGAGTAACATTTGGGCGATGCCAGGACGTTCGATAGAAGGTAAAGATTCGGTCGAAATGGATGACTATCTCAATGTGAACCTCGGTATTGCTGACCCACGAGCGTCCAGTATTGCATTCAGTGTTGCCAAATTGGGTAAAAACTTACTGTTGGACCTCGAACTTTCTGCGCTGCAAGCGGAAAACAAGGCGGAGATTGTCTCTAGTCCACGTCTTATGACGGCAGACAAGAAACCGGCTTACATAGAGCAGGGTGTCGAAATCCCGTATTTGGAATCTGCATCGAGCGGCGCAGCCACCATTGCGTTCCAAAAAGCGGTGTTGAGTCTTCGCGTCGTACCACAAATCACGCCGGATGGACGTTTGATTCTTGACCTTGAGGTGACTCAAGATAGTCAGGGTGACACGGTTGATACTGGTTTTGGTAAAGCTGTATCTATCAACACGCGTCGAATTGACACCCAAGTTATGGTCGAAGATGGTGAAACCGTGGTCTTAGGCGGAATTTTCCAGCATGCCATCACGAAAACGACGGACAAGGTGCCTGTGCTAGGGGATTTACCTGCACTGGGTATGCTATTCCGCCGAGATTCTGAGAATATTCAAAAGCGTGAGATGCTGATCTTTGTAACGCCGCAGATTGTTAGCCAATAACTTTCGGCCTCAGGATTGATCTAGCTATTGCAAAGTGCCCTAGACACCTGAGATAATTCGCGGTCTGATCACGAATTATCTGTGAGGAAATGGTGTCTCGGGCTTTTTTATAGCCTGCGGGCAGACTTGTTTGATTTTAACTGCACGTATATTGCTAACATGGCTGAAAAAAGAAATATTTTCCTAGTAGGTCCAATGGGTGCTGGCAAAAGCACGATTGGTAGACATTTGGCTCAACAGCTACACATGGAGTTTTTAGACTCTGATACCGTAATTGAAGAGCGAACTGGCGCAGACATCAGCTGGGTTTTTGATGTAGAAGGCGAAGCGGGTTTCCGTGTTCGCGAAGAAAGTGTCATTGATGACCTGACCCAAGAGCAAGGGATTGTACTTGCGACGGGTGGTGGTTCTGTTAAGAGTAAAGAAAATCGTAACCGACTTTCTGCTCGTGGCATTGTTGTTTATTTGGAAACAACCATTGAAAAGCAACTTGCACGCACTCAGCGTGATAAGAAGCGCCCACTTCTCCAAACCGACCAACCTCGCGAAGTACTTGAAGCGTTAGCAGAAGAACGTAACCCTCTTTATGAAGAAGTGGCTGACTACGTAATTCGTACTGACGAGCAAAGTGCTAAAGTCGTTGCAAACCAAATTATTAAGTTGCTAGAAGAGCGCTAATTATCTATTGAAGGGGCATACCATGGAAAGGTTAACTGTCAGCTTAGCGGAGAGAAGCTATCCTATTTCGATTGATAAAGGACTATTTCAAGACAGTTCACTGTTTGAAATGGTTGCTGATCGTCAAGTGGTGGTAATCAGTAACGAAACGGTTGCCCCTCTCTATGCGGACAAGCTGATAGCAACACTGTCGCCACTGGCAAAGCAGGTTCACTTGCTTTCTTTGCCTGATGGCGAGCAATATAAATCGTTAGCCACATTTAACGATATTATGACCTTTCTACTCGAGCGCAATCTCGGTCGAGATGTGTTGCTGGTTGCGCTCGGTGGTGGTGTGATTGGTGATGTGGTGGGTTACGCCGCGGCCAGTTTTCACCGTGGTGTCGACTTTATCCAAGTGCCTACAACCTTGCTTTCCCAAGTTGATTCCTCCGTAGGAGGGAAGACAGCGGTCAACCATCCGCTGGGTAAGAACATGATCGGTGCGTTTTATCAGCCGCTCAGTGTTGTAATTGACACCGACTGCTTACAAACGCTACCGGCGCGTGAATACGCAGCTGGTGTTGCTGAAGTGATTAAATACGGCATTATTGCAGATCATGATTTCTTTGTTTGGTTAGAAGACAACATGGATGCGCTAGTGCGGCAAGAACAAGCAGCATTGAGCTATGCAATTCGTCGTTGTTGCCAGATTAAAGCTGATGTTGTCGCTGAAGATGAGCGTGAATCGGGTGTACGGGCCCTGCTGAACTTAGGCCACACTTTTGGTCATGCCATTGAAGCGGAAATGGGCTACGGGAACTGGTTGCATGGTGAAGCGGTTGCTGCGGGTACCGTGCTAGCAGCTCAAACGGCGCATGCTTTGGGTATGGTGTCTGCTGAACTTGTGGAACGTGTCCGACAATTGCTACTAAAGGCTCAACTCCCTGTTTCAAAACCTGATACCATGACATTTGAAGCGTTTATGCGTCATATGGCGCGTGACAAAAAGGTGTTAGCAGGTCAATTACGCTTTGTGTTGCCAATGGGTATTGGCAGTGCGAAAGTCGTGGCAGGTGTTAGCGAAGATATTCTGCATCAGGTCATTGATGCAAACTAGGTAGCACAACTATGAGTACAGCGGTCAGCTTACCAGTCATTGAGCTGGAAAGTCAGATCCACGTTTTAAACCGACTGCAGTTTCTTACTCGTTTTAGTTCGAATCTCATCCAGGTTACCGGACCGCAAGGAGCCGGTAAATCCTTTCTTGCTCAGCATTATCTGAGTCACTGGGCACAAGACTCTCACCAAGCCTATCTGATCTGCCATACTCAACAGCAGGATGCGCAACACCGTGCGATTTTAATCGATCAATTATTCAAAGGCGCGGTGTTTAACGAGCAAGATACACTTTCCCAAAGCATTCAACATCTGCTTGGCGATAGCGCGAGTAATATCCTGATCGTTATCGATGATGCCGATTTGCTTAGTCCAGCGATGATTGGTGATCTTTGGGCGCTTGTGCAAGATGCAAGTCGGCTGAAGCACTTGCAGGTAAATGTACTGCTATTTGCGTTAGAAGGTCGATTGGATAACTACCTGAGCAAAGTTTCCCATGGACAAGGCTCAACTCCGATTGAAGTTGAGCTTAACCCACTGCAAGACGCTGAGGTGCAACAGTTTGTCGATATACTTATTGCTCACTTACGCTTAGATGCGAATCAACGTCGTGATATTCGTACCCAGCTAGAGGTGACTCCACCCTGGCCTGGCGCATTGGCAGCACTACAACATCAAGAGGCAGACGATATGGCCAAGAAAGCCAACCGTACCATTCCTATTTTGGCCGCTATTTTTGTGGTCTTGACCTTGATTGGTGCGGGATTGATATTCTACTTCTTCCCCGCAAGTGGAAGTCGTGAGCCGGAAGTTATCTCCGTCATGGATGAAGATACGGATGTCGACTTTGAAACTGCGATCCAATCACCGCCGGGTGTGCAAGAAGATCTTCCGTCCATAGAAACGGGGCCATTTGAAGTACCAGCAGGGTTTGAATCTAGTGTATCGGCAGCGGAAAACGTTGCTAACCTATCCGGTGCGCAAAGCGCAGAGTCACAAAGTGCAGAGATGACAGACTCGCGAGTTACCGATGACGATCGCATGCTACCTCAAGAGGTGATCACCGATGGATTGACGGTTGGGCGTCTGGATGAGCGTGAGCGAGTTGTTGTTCCGGGTGAAGTGGTTGACTCTATTATTACCGAACAAGAAGCGGGTGGAGATGGTAGCGTAGCAATGAGTGAGCAGCCTGAACTCGCCGCAGTAGTTGAAAATATATTGGATAGCAGCGTAAGCGAGGCAGCGCCGATGAACGATACGCCTGTTGTCACAACTGAAACAGCGACACCGTCAGCGGAAGTCACGATTCGTGAACCAGAAGATACGGCGACTGTAACTACACCGCCACCAAGTAGCGCATCTAGCCGCCCTGGTACTGAGCTAAAACAGATTGCCGCTAATCGATATGCGCTGCAACTGGCCGCTGTCCGCAGTCAAGCGGCAGCGCAGCAGTTTATTCAAGAAGTCGAAATGGCAGGTCAAGCATCTATATACCAAACCGTACGTAATGGAGGTGATTGGTATATTGTTGTGACTGGCAGTTATCCATCGATTGAAGCGGCACGCCGGGCTGAGTTTTCCCTGCCCGCAAAAGCCCAAGAAGTACAGCCTTGGGTGAAATCTTATCGTCAAATCCACTTGGAAATTGATAGAGCAAATTAACGCTGAGAGATGTTGAAAAATAAGGTACAATCCGCCACCTTTCGTGTTTTGTTGGTGGTGGAAGAGCTTAAATGAAGAAGCATCGCGCATTCCTTAAGTGGGCTGGCGGAAAATATTCGCTGGTAGAGGATATTGAGCGTCATTTGCCGCCATCACGCAAATTAATAGAGCCTTTCGTTGGGGCTGGGTCGGTATTTTTGAATACGGACTATGACCAGTACCTTCTTGCGGACATCAATCCTGATTTGATCAACCTTTACAACATCTTAAAGAAAGAGCCGAAGCGCTTTATTGAAGATGCAAAAGGGATGTTTGATCAAGCACACAATGTCAAAAGCGTTTATCTGGGGATTCGTGATGAATTCAATCAGACTCAAGATCCTTATGTGCGCTCACTCTATTTCCTTTACATGAACCGTCATGGCTTTAATGGTTTGTGTCGCTACAACAAAAAGGGTGGCTTTAATGTGCCGTTTGGCTCGTACAAAAAGCCCTATTTCCCAGAAGCGGAAATGGAGTTTTTTGCGGAAAAATCAAAGCGCGCCACATTTGTTTGTGAAAGCTATGTCGAGACCTTCAAGAAAGCGCGTAAGGGCAGTGTGATTTATTGTGATCCACCGTACGCACCGCTTTCAACCACGGCAAACTTCACGTCTTATGCTGGGAATGGGTTTAGTTTAGATGACCAAGCAACCTTGGCCGATTGTGCTGAACATGCTGCGCAAAACAAGCAAGTGCCTGTCCTTATTTCGAATCATGATACAGCACTGACGCGACGTCTCTATCATGGCGCATCCTTATCCGTCGTCAAAGTGAAGCGAACAATTAGTCGCAATGGGAGTGGTCGTAACAAAGTGGATGAGTTGCTGGCACTCTTTCAATCGGCCAAAGATAACGTGAGCCAGTAATCGCATCCGATTAACCACCAACGACTTGCTTTACAATCATCACTAAGCCAAGCACAAAGAATGCAATCATCGCTATCCCTATCAATAGGTAGGGGAGCGGGCTACGTTGTTTAAAATCTCGTTCTCTGTGCTCTTCAGACTGCACGCCGAATAGCGCCGATAAAACACTCATCAAAATTTCCCAAGTCGAATTGGGTTTGTGTAGGTTACGACGTGTCACAGGGTATCCTTTTGGTTGTGATATCGGGTAGAATTGCGCCACTTAATCGACATGCCACAAGAGAACCGACATGAAAGACTTCCTGATTGCTCCATCGATCCTATCTGCTGATTTCGCTCGTTTAGGTGAAGACGTTGAAAAAGTCCTCGCTGCTGGTGCAGATGTGGTGCATTTCGACGTGATGGATAATCACTATGTACCTAACCTAACCTTCGGTGCGCCAATTTGTAAAGCACTTCGCGACTACGGTATTACTGCACCTATCGACGTTCACTTGATGGTGAAACCCGTTGACCGCATTATTCCTGATTTTGCAAAAGCGGGTGCTAGCATGATCACTTTCCATGTAGAAGCGTCTGAGCATGTTGATCGCACGCTACAGCTGATCAAAGAGCACGGTTGTCAGGCGGGTTTGGTCTTTAACCCAGCAACCCCACTTTCTGTTCTAGATTACGTGATGGATAAAGTCGACCTTATCCTTCTGATGTCTGTTAACCCAGGTTTTGGCGGACAATCATTTATTCCGGGCACCTTAGATAAACTTCGTGAGGTCCGCCGCCGTATAGATGAGTCAGGCCGCGATATTCGTCTTGAAATCGACGGCGGGGTTAAAGTCGACAACATTCGTGAAATTGCCGAAGCCGGTGCTGACATGTTTGTTGCTGGCTCAGCAATTTTCAATCAGCCAGACTACAAAGCCGTTATCGATGAGATGCGCGCTGAACTGGCAAAAGTAAAGGGTTAATAGATGCAGTTTGAAGGGATTCGCCTGATTGCCTTTGATCTTGATGGTACGCTACTCGATAGCGTGCCTGATCTTGCAGTAGGGCTCGATCGCGCGTTACGCGCGTTTGATATGCCAGGAGCGACTATCGAACAGGTGAAAACCTGGATCGGTAATGGGGCCGATGTGCTGGTTGCGCGTGGAATGAGTCAATCATTGACGCCAAGTGACGACTTGGACCCCAAGGTACACGCACAAGTGCGAGCTCGGTTTGACCAAGAGTATGAAGCGACGGGACATACGGGCAGTGAACTGTATGCGGGTGTGAAGGAGACATTGAGCCAATTGCATGCCGCGGGGTATACGATGGCGCTCGTCACCAACAAGCCGTCTCAGTTTGTGCCGCATGTTCTGGAGCAGCAAGGTATCAAACACTTTTTCAGTGATATTATTGGTGGCGATACCTTTCCTGTGAAAAAACCTGATCCAACGGCCCTTAACTGGCTCTTGGATAAGCATCAGCTCTCTGCGAAGGAAATGTTGATGGTGGGTGACTCTAAAAATGACATTTTGGCCGCAAAAAACGCGGGTTGTCCGGTTGTCGGTCTGACATATGGATACAATCATGGTGAACCAATTGCGCTCAGTGAGCCAAATATTGTTCTAGAGCACTTTAGTCAACTGCGTGATACCGTTAAACTAGAGCGCGAGTACAACATGGGCTGAAGCCCGAAAGAGACGAGATAGGAACTTGCATGACCAAACCCATTGTATTTAGTGGCGTACAGCCTTCTGGTGAATTAAGTATTGGTAACTATTTAGGTGCGTTGCGTCAGTGGGAGCAAATGCAGGATGACTATGATTGTCACTACTGTGTTGTTGACCTACACGCCATTACCGTGCGCCAAGATCCCAAGGCGTTGCACGAAGCGACCTTGGATGCACTTGCAACCTGTTTAGCGGTTGGCGTATCGCCTGAGAAAAGTACACTGTTTGTACAGTCTCATGCGCCTGAACACGCACAGCTAGGTTGGGTGTTGAACTGCTATACACAAGTCGGTGAGTTAAACCGCATGACGCAGTTTAAAGATAAGTCTGCACGTTACGCTAATGACGTAAACGCGGGTCTATTTGACTACCCTGTATTGATGGCGGCCGATATTCTTCTCTATGGCACCCACCAAGTTCCGGTAGGCAATGACCAAAAACAGCACTTGGAACTTGCCCGAGATATCGCGACGCGTTTTAACAACATCTACGGCGATACCTTTGTGGTGCCAGAACCGTATATTCCAACCGCGAATGCACGCGTAATGAGCCTGCAAGACGCGACGAAGAAAATGTCGAAGTCTGATGATAACCGTAAGAACGTGATTACTTTGCTCGAAGATCCGAAATCGATCATCAAGAAGATCAACAAGGCACAAACCGATACCGATACTCCGCCTCGTATCGCTTACGATGTTGAAAACAAAGCGGGTATTGCGAACTTGATGGGACTATATTCAGCCGCCACTGGGCTAAGCTTTGCTGATATTGAAGCCAAGTATGCCGGGGTTGAGATGTATGGTCCGTTCAAGAAAGATCTTGGCGAAGCTTTAGTCGCCATGTTGGAACCTGTACAGTCTGAATACAAGCGTATTCGTGCTGACCGTGCTTACATGGATGCAGTGATGCGTACCGGGGCGGAAAAAGCGTCTGCTCGTGCTAGTCAGATCCTCGAAAAAGTCTACGCAGCGGTTGGTTTTGTGGGACGCCCATAGTGGCCATCGATTGCGGTTAAAACAGAAAGCCACGCAGTGCGTGGCTTCAGATTGATGACGAACCCCGCTTTTTAAGCGGGGTTCTTTTTTGGAAGCGACCGTAGGTCGCGATCGCGATATTTTTTGCTATGTCGTGCGCAGAAGTTTCCGTTCATTACATAGGCATACAGAAGCAAGTATTTGCCTCATTTCTGCCATGTTTAAGCCTATTTTTCGGAGATAGTTCATCACCAGCGCTATCTTCTTGATGTTTTGGGCTGCCGCTGCCAACCAACATTGCATTTGCACATTGGCTAGACCGCGGAAGCGAGCATAACGATGACCGTGATGTTGCTTAGCGTCTGCAAAGCTACGTTCTACTGTTTCACTTCGACGTCTATAAGTCTTCTTGCCGTAGGAAGAGAGCCGCATTTGGTTTGCCCTCTCTACTGCGTCACTATAGATATGCCGTGTAATCACTTTCTTCATATTTCTGCTTTGAGTACAGTCATCCCTCATTGGACAGAACGCACATTCTTTGGGGCTGAGTGGTATTCTCGATACGCATCGCGTGAGGTCGTTTTATAAAGCAACTCCTGACCATTCGGACATTGGTAGCTGTCTCTTTGCGCATCGTAAGTAAAGTGTTTCTTTTTGAACGTATTTTTCGTTCTAGATGGACGTCGATAACCGAACACGCCAAGAATAGCTCGACGTTCAAGTGACTCCGCCACTGGAGCAGTAAAGTAGCCCGCATCCAGTCCAACAGCTATCGGGTTCAATTGGAATGTGGCAAGCGTGTAATCTAAGCGTTGAACGTAAGGCTGTGAGTCATTGATGTTACCCGCGGTGGTGTAGGTATCGAGAATAATTCCGTGTTGACCATCAACGGTTCGATGGTCGAGATAAAAGAAGCCTTGAGGCTTATTATCACGAGTCATGAAGCCACTCTCTGGGTCAGTGGTGCTGGTTTTAGTATTCTTTGTTTTTGGCTCTGACTCCCGAGCCTTAAGTGGCTTCTTACCTGCTTTTTCTCGGTCTAAAGCGACGTCTTCATCCAGCATATCAAGATAGGTACTGGCACGAACCGCCGTGACTTTATTGGTGTGTTTATTCTTGTTGGCGTTCGCTTTGAGATGAGTACTGTCCGTAAAGAGCTCTTGACCCGCGACCAAGCCTTTCGACATGGCTTGCTCTACGATATTGATAAAAATACGTTCGAATACATCCGTGCCATTAAAGCGACGAATGCGGTTCTGGCTGAGAGTAGAAGCGTGAATGACTTTCTCTGTTAATGACATCCGCAAGAACCAACGGTAAGCGACATTCACTTCAATCTCTTTGACGAGCTGACGCTCACTTTTATGCCAAAGATGTAGCCAAGTAAGATGATTTTGAAGAGGCGGACAGGGTCAACAGGTGGGCGTCCATTATCTTTACAGTAAAGATGAGCGACTTCATCTCGAATGAATTCGAAGTCGATAGCATTATCGATTTTACGCACTAAATGGTTTTTAGGAACTAACTGTTCCATCGTCACCATTTCCAGTTCGTATTGTTGCGGAGTAGGCTCTTGAAGCATAACGGAGTGTCCATATTTCGATACCCCTATTAGATCAAAGGTCTAGCTCGAAAGCTAGACCTTTGTCAGCAGTCTGAAGCCACGCAGTGCGTGGCTTTTTTTTATTCCTTCAATGCCGTACAAAAGCTGACATCTGCCGTATAGGTGTCAGGATCAAAGTGGTGGTAATACTCAAAGCAAGGACGGTCATCCATCTCTAACTTAGCTTCAACAATATCCGCGATCAGCGCTTCCCAATACTCGCCATACTGAGCTTTTTCTGTGACTTGTTGTCGAGTAAATGCATATTTCCCGCCAGGTAGTGTTTTGATTTCGACACCTGAAGAAGCGGAAGTACCTTCAGGAACCGGGGTACAGATATCAGTGCGACAGTGATCGGGTGCGGTAATTTCTGGATTGTCGTGGTAGATGAAAATAGCAGGCTGCAACGGCAGCTGATTCATCTCTACCCATTGATAGAGTTGGCCGCAGGCTTGCTCATAGTTTTTGCCATAGGGGCCTGTGACGCGTACAAAGGCAACGTGCATTTTTTCAAATTGTTGGATTTCCATATTGATTCTCCTCTGTGGTGGTTGAGAATCAGTATGAATGAGCGACCAAGTTGGCGCGTGTTCATCCTTGCTATATAGGTGTCCAAACTTGCTATTTTTACCGAGTAGTTGATAGAACGCGGCGAGATCAGCGCAGCCGCGCATTTCACTTGGCGTCACACCAAAGTGTTTATTGAATGCCTTCGAGAAACTTTGCGAGCTTGAAAAGCCGAGTGTGAGTGCCACATCGGTGACTGAGCGTTTGTGGTAAAGCAGCCAAGCGACGGCTTGCTCCATTTTTAAGCGACGTAAGTAAGCTGCGAAGGGTTCACCAGTGACGAGTTTAAACACGCGATGAAAATGGTAGGGAGAGATATTGGCCATTGCCGCGGTGTCTTCGAGTTGCAGTGGCTCATTGAAGTGAGTTTCCAAATAACGGATAACCGGTAAGAGCTTTTGATGATAATCCGTTGTCATTTTTCCCCCTAATACAGTACTCATCGGATCCTTTCTTGCCTTTTGAGTCAGAGTGGGCAAAATAGGCGCTTCTCAAAAACGTGCTAGCATTGTGGTGTATATGCTTCTGATTATCGATAACTATGACTCGTTCACCTATAACTTGTATCAATATTTTTGTGAGTTGGGGATAGAAGTCAAAGTCGTGCGTAACGACGACGTCGATATCGCTGCGATAGAAGCGTTGTCACCGACTCATTTGGTCATCTCGCCGGGGCCTTGTACGCCAAATGAAGCGGGGATTTCTCTGCAAGCAATTCGACACTTTGCGGGCAAGCTACCTATTCTTGGGGTTTGTCTCGGTCACCAATCTATCGCTCAGGTCTATGGTGGGGAAGTCGTTCGTGCCGATCAGCCGATGCATGGCAAAACAAGCCTTATCCGCCACAACGAACACGGCTTGTTTGCTGGTTTAAACAATCCACTGCAAGTGACGCGTTATCACTCTTTGGTTGTCACTCAACTACCGGATTGCTTTGAAGTCACAGCATGGTGCCCAACAGCGAAAGGGGATGGGAAGATCATCATGGGCTTTCATCATAAACAGTTGCCTCTTCACGGTGTCCAGTTTCATCCGGAAAGTATATTGACAGAGCAAGGGCACGAGCTGTTAGCGAACTTTCTGCGAGACTAATTTCGATCTTCATCACTAATCGCAACATTTCTTCGCTGCTGATTGACTTAACACAGTGGCGAAAATTTATTCACTGCTATTCCGTATCCTTTCTGTTGTCATTTCCTCTCTGGAAAGAGTCTATTGCGTCTCAATGTCTTAATAAATGCCAATAAAAACTGCATAACTATGTCTTACTCTGCCATCGCTATGGTATGAATAGAAGAAAGAACAGCAGATTCTGCTATTGAATTGGTTAATAAATTGTTAATACTGTCAGGAAGTCGCTGCACAGTGGAAGGAGTGAGTAATATGGAACAGACAATGAGTCGATCCCTATTTGATGAGGTGATGGTGCCTTGTTATGCCCCAATGGAAATGATCCCTGTGCGCGGAGAAGGGGCAAGCGTTTGGGATCAGCAAGGGAAGCATTACATCGACTTTGCGGGGGGGATCGCCGTAAGTTGTTTAGGCCACGCTCATCCAGCCATGGTCAATGCGCTCACCGAGCAAGCCAATAAGCTTTGGCACCTCAGCAATGTCATGACGAATGAACCGGCGTTGGCGCTCGCAAAGCGACTGACAGAGATCAGTTTCGCCGAAAAGGTGTTTTTCGCCAATTCTGGGGCCGAAGCGAATGAAGCGGCATTGAAATTGGCCCGTCGCATTGCCTTTGAAAAACATGGTGCGGAAAAATCGGAAATTATCGCCTTTAGCCAAGGATTCCATGGTCGCACATTCTTTACCGTCACGGTGGGTGGTCAAGCGGCATATTCAGATGGCTTTGGCCCCAAGCCTCAAGATGTCACCCATTTGGATTACAACGACCTTGCCGCACTTGAAGCGCATATTTCTGATAAAACATGTGCCGTTATGATGGAACCGCTGCAAGGTGAAGGTGGCATCATTACGCCGAGCGATGCGTTTGTTCAAGGTGTTCGCGCACTGTGTGATAAGCACGATGCATTGCTTATTTTTGATGAAGTACAGACAGGTAACGGCCGTACTGGGCATTTTTATGCATACCAAGGCCAAGGTGTGACGCCGGATATTCTCACCACAGCAAAATCACTTGGGGGTGGCTTTCCTATTGGTGCGATGTTAACAACATCAGCGTTAGCCGCACACATGAAAGTGGGCACGCATGGTTCAACCTACGGGGGGAACCCATTAGCTTGTGCCGTCGCGAATGCAGTGATTGATGTTGTGAGCACGGATGAAGTGTTGGCGGGCGTCAAAGTCCGTGAAACTTGGTTCAGAGAAGGTCTCGGCAAGATCAACGAGAAATACCAGCTATTTAGCGAGATTCGTGGTCAAGGTTTGCTTCTTGGCGGGGCGTTGAATGATGCTTGGCAGGGGCGTGCAAGAGACATTCTTATCGCGGCAGGTCAGGAAGGGCTTCTTGTCTTGGTCGCAGGACCAAACGTTGTTCGATTCACACCTTCACTTGTTATCTCACAGCAAGAAGTGGAACAAGGTCTTGAAAGACTGGAAAGAGCAATTGCCAGCTTAGCAGTATAAATCTCCTTAACTAGCGCCCCAGCTTTGTGGGCGCTGGCTACACTAAAGGGACCTAAGCCATCTTTTCATTGGCTCTGTGAGGTCGCTTGGGTATCGCACCGCTGGCGTACAGGAGGAAGGATTGCATGCTTGTTATACGTCCTATCACCATGGCTGACTACCCTGCGTTACTCACTTGTGCTAAAGAGTCTGGCCATGGCTTTACATCCCTACCCGTGAGTGAAGAGTTACTCAAAAAGCGTATTGCTCATTCCGAGCAGAGTTTCGCGCAAGTTGTCGATCATGCGGGTGACCAAGGCTATTTGATGGTGGCTGAAGATATCTCCACAGGAGACGTTGTCGGCACTACTGCGATTGAAGCCGCGATCGGGCTCGATGTCCCTTTCTACAGCTATCATCTTTCCAAAGTCGTCCATTCATCGCCTAAGCTTGGCGTACATAATGTCGTTGAAGTGCTTGCACTGGGAAATCACTACACAGGCTGCACCGAAATTTGCACGCTCTTTCTGCGCGAACGGTGGAGGAAGGGTCTCAATGGCAAACTGATGTCAAAGTGTCGCTTTCTTATGTTGGCTGAACATCCAGAGCGTTTTTCTGAAACCGTGTTCGCCGAAATGCGTGGTGTGTCTGATCCTCAAGGAAACTCGCCATTCTGGGCGTGGCTCAAAGAGCACTTCTTTTCTATCGACTTCACCTTGGCCGATCACCTGACAGGGATCGGTAAGAAAGGCTTTATTGCCGATTTGATGCCAAAGCACCCAATTTACGTCAGCTTGCTGAGTAAAGAAGCACAGGCGGTGATCGGTCATGTCCATGACAACACGCGACCAGCCTTGAGGTTATTGGAACAGGAAGGCTTCTCTTGCCGCGGTTATGTCGACATCTTTGATGGCGGGCCAACGGTTGAATGCGAACGTCGCCACATAGAGTCTGTCCGTCACTCTTTTCAAGCGCAGGTCGAAGTGGGTGACGTTAACGCGGGTGAGCCCTTCCTCGTCTGCAATAGCCAGTTTGCTGACTTTCGTGCCACAGCCGCTGATCTGCATTATGACGAAAAGCGAGGGGTGGTTGTCATGGGCGCTGAGATTGCCGATGCGCTATTGGTAGAGGCCGGAGAGACGGTACGCCTGTTGGCAATGCACGAGTGAATCCCAGATAGATAAGGAGTCGCCATGAGTACTCATTGGATTGCGGGGGAATGGGTGAAGGGAGAGGGCGCAGCAATGCAGTCTATCAACCCCTATAGTGAAGCGCGGGTCTGGCAGGGTGATAGCGCATCTCCGGAGCAAGTGTCTCTCGCGGTTGCTGCAGCGCGTGCCGCATTTTTGCAGTGGCGTCAGACGTCTGTTGATGAACGTTATGCCTTAGTGAACCGCTTTGCGGAGCTGGTTGAAACGCACAGCGAAGAAATCGCCCGAACAATAGCGGAAGAGACGGGCAAACCGTTGTGGGAAAGCCGTACTGAAGCCGCCGCGATGAAGGGCAAAATTGCGATTTCAAAGCGCGCGTTTGAAGAGCGAACCGGGGAGCGAGCTAAATCCCTTGGTGATACCGCCGCCGTTTTACGTCACCGTCCTCTTGGTGTGTTAGCCGTGTTTGGCCCTTACAATTTCCCCGGCCACCTTCCCAATGGCCATATCGTGCCAGCACTACTGGCTGGCAATACTATTGTCTTTAAGCCGTCGGAGCTGACGCCTAAAATGGGAGAGCTTGCGATCAAACTATGGCAACAAGCTGGACTTCCTGCCGGGGTAGTGAACTTGGTGCAAGGTGATAAGTCGACAGGCCAAGCGCTAGCGAGTCATACAGGCATAGATGGACTGTTGTTCACGGGAAGCGCGCATACGGGGCATCTGTTGCATCAACAGTTTGCGGGTCAGCCAGGAAAAATGTTGGCATTGGAGATGGGAGGAAACAATCCGCTGGTTGTCTCTTCGCATTGTGGGGAAGTGGATGCGGTTGTTTACACCATCATCCAGTCAGCGTTTATCAGCGCGGGTCAGCGATGCACATGCGCTAGACGGTTATACCTACCCAACGGAGAGATAGGTGATGCGATTGTTTCGCGTCTAGTTCAAGCCACCAAAGCGATTCAAATTGGTGGGCCTTTCGATGAGCCCGCACCTTTTATGGGACCGCAAATATCATCGGTCGCCGCTGACGGTATTATGGCGGCGCAGCAACGACTTTTAGAGTTGGGTGCTGCTCCTCTGTTATCTGCTGAGCGAGGTGTGGGCGCAGTGGTTACGCCATCAATCTTGGATGTGAGCGCGATTGAGACATTACCGGACGAAGAGTACTTTGGCCCCTTGTTGCAGGTTGTTCGCTATACCGCTCTCAGCGAAGCGGTAGAGCTGGCCAATAACACCCGTTTTGGCCTGTCTGCGGGCCTTATCTCTACCGATGATTCGGAGTGGGACTTCTTCGTGCAACATATCCGTGCTGGGATAGTAAATCGAAACCGGCAACTCACTGGCGCGAGTGGGGATGCGCCTTTTGGCGGGCCGGGTGCATCAGGAAACTTACGGCCAAGTGCGTATTATGCTGCGGATTATTGCGCTTATCCCATGGCGTCAATGGAGGGAGAGACCCCATTGATGCCAACGCAACGTTCCCCCGGACTCGAAAACTGGTGATGCTATGTATAAAAGACTGTTTGAACACCTATGGCAAGATTATACGCGTCGACTTTGTCCCTCAGCATTGCGTGTTCATGCGTTGCTGAGTGAAGGAGAGCCGTTGGTTAATGACCATATTGCGTTACGCACATTTAATTTGCCTGATGTGGGGTTGGATGCGTTGGCTGCGCCGTTTATCGCTGCAGGGTACGTGCGAGGTGGGGAATACCATTTTGAGAAAAAACGCCTCTATGCTGAGCATTTTGAGCATCCGGATCCTGAAGCACCGAAAGTATTCATCAGTGAGCTGTTAGTTGGACAGTGTTCAAGCCGATTGCAATCCGATGTGCGTGCATTGGTCGCGCAAATGGAGACACCGTTGGACCCGCATGGTGCTTTTCTCTCGTTAGGGCGACCATGGCAGTTATCTCTGTCAACGTATCAAGCCTTGGCGGAAGAGAGTGAATATGCGGCATGGGTGGCGGCCCACGGTTATGGCGCAAATCACTTTACGGTCAGTATAAATGCACTATCGACGTTTGACGAAGTAGAAACAGTGAATACCTATTTGAAGCAACATGACTTCGTGTTGAATGATGCTGGCGGCGAAGTCAAGGGAGGACCAGAGGTACTCTTGGCACAATCATCGACCATGGCTGATGCCGTGCCAGTGACATTCAGTGACGGTGAGGCCACTGTTCCGGGCGGGTTTTATGAGTTTGCTAAACGTTACCCACAAGCGGATGGGCGATTATACCCCGGTTTCGTTGCTGCATCGGCAGATAAGATTTTTGAGAGCACCCACCGAAACGGATGAAAGGGAAAAGAGAAGCAAACAAAAAGCTCGCCTAGGCGAGCTTTTTTGATTCACGTTTGCCGTTGAGAAGGCGACTGCTGAGAGCAGATTAACGCGTACCGTATACCACGATAGTTTTACCGTGTGCAGAAATCAGGTTCTGCTCTTCTAGCATCTTCAAGATACGACCAACCGTCTCTCGTGAACAGCCAACGATTTGACCGATCTCTTGACGGGTAATCTTGATCTGCATGCCATCAGGGTGCGTCATCGCATCCGGTTGGCGCGCTAGGTTTAGCAGTGTTTGTGCGATGCGGCCTGTGACATCGAGGAACGCTAGGTCACCGACTTTCTGGCTAGTGACTTGCAGACGGTTCGCCATTTGCGCAGAAAGGCGCATTAGGATGTCTGGGTTCACTTGAATAAGCTGGCGGAATTTCTTGTAAGAAATTTCAGCAACTTCACATGGGGTCTTGGCACGAACCCACGCCGTACGCTCTTGACCTTCTTCAAATAGGCCAAGCTCACCGATAAAGTCACCTTGGTTAAGGTAAGACAGGATCATCTCCTTGCCTTCTTCATCCTTGATCAATACTGCAACTGAGCCTTTTACGATGTAGTAAAGGGTTTCACCCTTCTCACCTGCATGGATCAAAGTACTTTTTGATGGGTACTTGTGAATGTGACAGTGAGACAGGAACCACTCTAAAGTTGGATCAGTTTGAGGTTTACCTGGAACCATAAAAATAACTTCCTCTGCATTTGTTGCCCAACAACGATATCCTTATAATCGAGCATTAACTCAATGGTATTGGTGCGTTGTCTAGGATATGTAGTCCGCTGCGACGCTGCAAGCGTACTTACCAAATTTATTCCTGAGTTTACCGTGTTTTGGCGTCCTTTTCTTGATGTAGATCGATGAGAAACGGGCATTTTTTACTCATAAGTGTGCACATGATCACACACTGACGAGATACTTGGAGAGACTTATGCAGTCACGAGTCAAATGGGTGGAAGGAATGACCTTCTTAGGTCAGTCCGATTCGGGTCACAGTGTAGTGATGGACGGCAATGGTGGAGAGAAAGCCCCAAGCCCAATGGAGCTAGTGTTAATGGCTGCTGGCGGCTGTAGTTCTGTTGATGTCGTCGATGGATTGAAAAGCGCGGCTCAGCAAGTGGTTAGCTGTGAGGCGGCGTTAACCTCACAGCGTCGTGATGAAGCGCCACGTTATTTTACGGCAGTGAATGTCCATTTCACCGTCACTGGTCATCAACTGGACAGCAAGATTGTCGAGCGTGTCGTGGCTGACTCACTTGAGAAATACTGTTCTGTTTGCCTGATGTTGGGGAAAGGTGTTGAGATGACACACTCCATTGAGGTCATTGAAGCCTAGCGCGCAGCGGTAGGGTTTGCCACTAAAAAGGGACGCTGTTGCGTCCCTTACTTTTTTCGGCTCTCCAGGTTTCTAAAACCTAACCAATCTTACCGGTCTCTATTAGGTTTTGAATCAATGGGCGCATGATCAGCTCCATTGCAAAGCTCATTTTACCGCCCGGGACCACAATGGTGTTGTGACGCGACATAAAAGAGCCTTGAATCATCGAAAGTAAGAATGGGAAATCAACGTTCTTTATCCCACGGAATCGGATCACGACAAAGCTTTCATCGAGTGAAGGGATACCTTTCGCATTCAGTGGGTTCGAGGTATCAACAGTGGGAACGCGCTGGAAATTGATATGGGTGCGCGAAAATTGCGGCGTGATATAACTGAGGTAATCGTCCATTGAACGGACAATGGAATCGGTCACCGCTTCGCGTGAGTGGCCGCGGTCACGCGTATCACGAACAAACTTTTGGATCCACTCTAGGTTAACAATGGGCACCATACCAATGAGCAGGTCAACATGCTGAGAGACGTTAACATCACCATCCATGACCCCACCATGTAAGCCTTCGTAAAACAGCACATCGGTGTTTTCAGGTAACGTTTGCCAAGGCGTAAAAGTGCCCGGCATGAGGTTGTACGGGACGGCTTCATCAAAAGTGTGCAGATAGCGACGGAATTTCCCCGTTCCATCTTCACCATACTGCTTAAAAAATTGCTCCAGCGCTTCGAAGTCATTAGCTGCCGGTCCAAAGTAGCTGATATGTCGGCCTTGCTCTCGGGCTTTGCGGATCTCTACGTCCATCTCAGGACGCGTGAAACGGTGGAAGCTATCGCCTTCGAGCCATGCGGCATTGATGCGCATCATATTGAACATTTTGCGGAAGGCTTCAGAGGTGGTGGTGGTGCCAGCACCCGACGAACCTGTTACCGCGATAATGGGATGTTTTGCAGACATAAGCTACCTGAGGTTAACGCATTAGATGCAAGTTATTAACAGTCTATGCATCAGAGATCAAGTGATAGAGGCGGAACTGAGATCACGCCTAAGTTTGATATCTACTGTTTCATGGAGTTGTGAAAAAACGATGACCGCCTCATCGCTTTGCAATAATTGCTTGAGGTTATTGACTTTTTCCTCAAGAGAAAGCTCGCTTTCGCCATAGTCAGTGCCTTCTCGTAACACAACGCTTTCGACTAAATTGTCGAAGGTTTCGGAGTCTAATTGTTGCCAGGGAATAATCATGACGCTCGAATATACTGCATAAATAGTTGTTGATAGCTTACCTTATATACTCAAACCACCTCAAGATGCAGGTTTCATAAGCGGCTTAGCCCACAAGTCGTCAAACTCACCTGAGTTTTTCGCAGAGTGCCGCTTGAAACCACGAAGGCACGGTTTGCTCTAGCCAGAAGTGTGGCGCTCGGAGCGTGCCTCCAACAAAACCTACATGGCCGCCTCTATCGAGCAAATCATAGTGAATATTGTCGGGTAGTGTCTCGCGCGCAGGGATGACACTCTTGTCCATGAAGGGGTCGTCAATCGCATGGATGAATCGACAAGGTATGGTGATGTCAGATAAGCGCGGTAAGGCGCTGCATTTTGCATAGTAGTCTTGGGCATCCTTGAAACCATTGAGTGGTGCGGTAACCACATCATCAAATTGGTACAGGTTGCTGATGTTAAGTATCTGCTGACTATCTAGGACAAATTGCGCGGGGAAGGCTTGCTGTTTTTTGGCTGCGCGCTTTTTCAAGCTGTTAAGAAGATAAGCTTGATAGATCTTGGAGAAACCTTGTTGGATCCGTTTTGCACAGCTTGCCAATTGCAGTGGCGCTGAGACGATTTGCGCCGCGCAAATTTTAGTGTCTTGGCGATATTGTGCGAGGTAGTTGGCCAGCATATTGCCGCCAAGGGAAATACCGACTGCAATAATCTGGCGCTGTGGATGATGACGCTGTAGCCATTGAAGTACATAGCGCGCATCATGTGTGTGGCCTGAGTGATAACTCGCTGCGTAGCGGTTGGGCTCGCCACTGCAGCCCCGAAAGTGCATCATTACGCCCAACCAGCCTTGTTGTGCCGCAGAATGTAATAAACCATTCGCATAAGGGCTGTGAAAGCAGCCTTCCAATCCATGAAAGAGCACGAACAGTGGGGCGTGTTTCTCCGCATTGTTGGTGGTCCAAGCCAGATCAATGAAATCGCCATCAGGGGTGACTAAGCGTTGATTTCGCGGCGTAAACAGAGGTTGTCGACGAAGGAAGCGTGGCAACAAGGTTTGTAAATGTGGATGGCTACAGCCGGTGAGTGGTGTGAAGTGATTATCCCTGTCCATGTAATGCCTGTTCTAAATGGGGGGCGCCAAGTTGGGCACAATAGAGCGCTAAACCTTGTGCTTGTGATGCCTTTGGTTGCAAGGACGCAGGCTGCACCGAGGACGTAGGTTGCACTATGTTATCTGCTACGTGTGTTTCCCACTGTTGGATTAATGTCGCTTGCTGCTGCTTTTCTAAAGAGAGTTCGAAGTCCAGCAACGCTTGGTAATCTGCGTGGTTTAATCGTGGCTTCAACTGCCGGCGCAGTCGGCGAAAGTCGTCAGTTGTGTGACTGATGGCGTGAAGGCAAGCGAGCAACTTATTGAGAAGCAAACCGTTCGTCTGATACTGCTGCTGTTCAAGATAAATGAGAAAAAGGGCAAGGTTAACATTGCCCTGATAGTGATCTTGTAGGGTCAAACAAGCTGCCTCAACCCCGGGTTTTTGATAGTGGGATACGCTGAATTGCCAGAAAGCATCCAGAGTGAGCGTGATAGCACGGTGATCTTGACCCATAGGTTGTTCCCTCAATCTGCTTGTTTCAACTCGAGCAATCAGAAGGACGCTGGGGCAAGGCGCTGCCACAGCGTCTTTTTCTCACTCACCCCTCTATGGAGCGCTTAAATTCTGCCTCTGCGGACTCAAGTTGTTCAGTGATGTCCATCCAAGACATCTCCGTCTCTTCTAGGCTGTTTTTAGCTTCGGCTTGTTGTTGCAGTAGGGTGGTGAGCTTGGTTTTGCTTTCTGCGTTATAGATTTCGCTATCTGCAAGCTGATTTTCAATCTCTGTTAATTGATGAGAGAGCGTATCCATCTCATTGTCTAGCTTGGTTAGTGATTTACGTAATGGCGCCGTTTGTTGTCTAAACGCTGCCTCCAAGCGCTTTATCTCTTTGCGGGACAGCGAAGGTTTGGTCATCTCATTGCTATCGGCGCTTTTTTCTGCGCTTTGTGCTTTACGTTCCTCGCGCTGCTGCTCTGTTAGCCATTTATAGTAATCGTCGAGGTCGCCATTGAATGGGGCGACTTGGCGGTCATGAACAAGGTAGAGATCATCGGTTGTGGCGCGCAGTAGGTACCGATCGTGACTGACGATGACCATGGCCCCTTCGTATGATTGCAGTGCTAGCGTCAATGCTTGGCGCATGTCCAAGTCTAAGTGGTTGGTCGGCTCATCAAGTAAGAGTAGATTAGGACGCTGCCACACGATCAAAGCCAATACTAGGCGTGCTTTCTCTCCGCCAGAGAAGGGGCCGACAACATCTAGAGCTTTGTCTCCATGGAAACCAAAAGCGCCGAGGTAGTTACGAAGCTCTAACTCGCCCTTGTCTGGCGCCAGTCGACTCAAGTGTTGCAGTGGCGTGTCATCCATGCGCAAGGTTTCAACTTGATGCTGGGCAAAGTAGCCGATTTTGACGCCTTGAGAGTAGGTCAGATCACCTGCTTGCGCGGATAGGTCTGAAGAGAGCAGTTTGATCAGCGTAGATTTACCCGCGCCATTGCGGCCAAGCAGACCAATTCGGCTTCCCGGAACTAAGTTGAGGCGGATCTTCTCAAGGATGGTGTTATCGTTGTAGCCGGCAGCAACGTCATCCATCATTAGGATGGGGTTGGGTAAGGCATGGGGTTCGCGAAACTCAAAGCTGAAAGGGTTATCGAACTGCGCTGGCAGTACTTTCTCCATACGCTCCAACGCTTTCAAGCGACTTTGCGCTTGGCGAGCTTTACTGGCTTTGTAACGGAAGCGATCAATGTATGACTGCATGTGCGCCATCTGCTTCTGCTGTTTCTGAAACTGCGCTTGCTGTTGAAGCAGACGCTCAGCACGTTGGTTTTCGAACGATGAGTAGTTGCCGGTGTACTCATTCAGCTTTTGCGCTTCAACATGAATAATGCGGCTCACAACGGGGTCGAGAAAGTCACGGTCGTGAGAAATCAAAATCAGTGTGCCGGGATAGGCTTGTAACCAGCGCTCAAGCCACATCACGGCATCGAGGTCTAAGTGGTTAGTGGGCTCATCGAGTAGTAGCAGATCAGAGCGGCAGATAAGGGCTTGAGCGAGGTTCAAGCGCATTCGCCAGCCACCAGAAAACTGCGTGAGCATCCAACCCATCTGTTGTTGCGAGAACCCTAAACCATTGAGCAATTCTGCTGCGCGGGCGCGGATAGTATAGCCACCAATGATATCCAGCTTGCCATGGAGTTCTGCCGCTAGGGTGCCATTGTCGTCAGCTTCAGCTTGCGCGAGTTGACGCTCCAAATCACGGTATTCACGATCGCCATCAATAACATATTCAATTGCTTCTCGCTCTAATGCGGGTGTTTCTTGGGCAACCCAAGCCAGCTCCCAGTTCGCCGGGTACTGATAGGAACCTGCATCGAGGGAGAGTTCGTGCTTTAGCAAGGCAAAGAGGGTGGATTTACCACAGCCGTTTTTGCCCACTAAGCCCACTCGGTCGCCGGGGTGAATAGTGGCAGATGTTTGGTCGAGAAGAATGTTGCCGCCACGTAGCAGCTGAATGTCTGAGATGGTGATCATGAGAATGCTCGGAAACCGCTCCGTGATAGTGTTAACGACGGCATCTTATGTGTTGTGGTGTGAATTGTCGACAGCGGCGTCTCATTCTCGGTCTGTAAATGAAACTTCTTTTCTCTGTGGGTGGCTTGGGTATAAAGATTTGCTAAGGTAAAGAAAGTGTTAAATTTTTTAGGGGTACTCATGGTAGAGAGCAGAACGTCGCAGAGCTGGGAGCAAGCTCAAGGAAGTGAGGACGGCGTTTCCCCACCGAAAGTGCTGATCATCTTTGTCCATCCTGATCCACAGCAATCGATCGCCAACCATGCACTGCTTGAGTTTTCACGTATGTTGGCCAATGTCACCGTGCATGACCTTTACGCCAGTTATCCAGATTTTTTTATTGATGTGGAAAAAGAACGTGCTTTGCTGGCTGCGCACGATGTGATTGTTTTTCAGCACCCGTTGTATATGTACTCTTGCCCAGCGTTGCTAAAAGAGTGGCTCGATAGAGTGCTCGGAAAGGATTATGCCCATGGTGAGGGGAGTGCGTTGGCGGGGAAATATTGGCGTAGCATTATCACGACGGGAGGCTCGGCAGATGCGTACAGTGCGACTGGCTATAACCGCTACGACATTGATTCCATTCTGCGCCCGTTTGAACTGATTGCAGCCTTATGCCAAATGGTATGGATTCCACCTATGGTGGTGCATTGGGCTCGGCGGCTTCCACAGCAAGAGTTAGAGCATCATGCTTTGCGTTATCGTCAGTGGTTATGCCGGCCTGACTTAGTGTCCACGGAGGAGGTAAACGATGGCCGCTGATTTTTTAGAAAGCAGTGTGGTGTTTCTTGCTGCTGCCGTGGTCACAGTGCCCCTTGCTCAGCGACTGGGGTTGGGTTCGGTGCTTGGCTATTTAATTGCGGGGGTAGCGATAGGGCCATGGGGACTGGGACTGATAAGTGATGTGGAAGCGATTTTGCACTTCTCCGAGTTTGGTGTGGTCTTGCTGTTGTTTTTGATTGGCTTAGAGCTGAACCCCAAAAAGCTCTGGCAAATGAGAAAGCCGATCATTGGATTCGGTGGTGGTCAGTTGCTCTTTACGGCGTTGGCATTGATGGTGCCCTTAATCGGGATGGGCAGCTCAGTGAATACCGCCGTTTTAATTGCGTTGGGGTTGGGATTGTCATCGACTGCTGTGGCGCTCAAGTTAATTGAAGAACAAGGGTTAGTGGGTACCGAAGCGGGGCAGTCTGGTTTTGCGGTGCTGTTGTTTCAAGATATTGCGGTGATCCCCATTTTAGCGTTGTTGCCACTGTTGGCAGGGCAAGCGGGAGGGAATAGCGCCTCAGCGTTTTATATGGTGGCAGGAATCATACTGCTTTTGGTGGCGGGCCACTATTTGCTGCGTCCACTGTTCCGATGGGTGGTGATGAGCGGTGTACGTGAGTTGTTCAATGTCGCTGCCCTTTTACTGGTGGTCGGTATTGCGCTATTGATGAACTCATTGGGTTTGTCGATGGCTTTGGGTGCTTTCTTGGCAGGCGTGTTGCTGGCAGAAAGTGAGTATCGTCATGAGTTAGAGATTGCGATAGAACCCTTTAAAGGGTTGCTGCTGGGCTTGTTTTTTATCGCGGTAGGGATGACGGTCAACTTAGAGCTGCTTTGGCAAAACCCCTTGATGATTTTGGGTGCCGTAGCTGGGCTGGTAGCGATCAAGATATCTGTGCTCTATGGCTTGAGTTATGCGATGAAACTGCCTTCAAAGACACGCAGCCAAGTTGCGGTGATCTTAAGTCAAGGCGGTGAGTTTGCCTTTGTTATTTTCACTGCGGCAAAAATGCAGGGCATGTTGTCTGCTGAGCTGACGGCGTATTTGCTGGTCATTGTCAGCTTGTCTATGGTCACCACGCCGCTTTTACTCATTATGCAGCGACGCTGGTATAAACGGAGTTTTGCTGCAGATAGCGCGCCGAAACCGAATGCCAGCGATATCCATCATGATAATCCCCGGGTGATCATCGCCGGATTTGGTCGGTTTGGTCAGGTTGTCGGGCGTCTATTGTTTGCTAACAAAATTCCTGTGACTGTACTCGAGCGCGATCCTAGCCAAATTGCACTGTTAAGAAAGTTCGGTTATCGGGTCTACTATGGTGATGCGACGCAGTTGAACTTGTTGCGCGCCGCGGGTGCTGATAATGCGGAAGCGATTGTTATCTGTACCGACTCACCCGACGAAGTGATGGAAGTGGTGGAACTGTGTCGACACTATTTTCCGCATTTAAAGATCCTTGCACGAGCACGTAGTCGTGTTGAGGCGTATCAGTTGCTCAGTTTGGGGATTGAACATTTTTCTCGCGAAACGTTTGATGGCGCCTTAGATTTGGGTCGACAAGCGTTAGTCGCTTTGGGGATGCATCCGTATAAGGCTAAGCGAGCAGAGAGTCATTTTCGTAAGCTTGATCTCGCTGTGCTCAGAGACTTGTTGCCGCAACACAGTGAAGACGTTACGTTGGCGACGCGCGCCAAAGAAGCGCGTCAAGAACTCGAAGAGATCTTTGATAGAGAAATGCAGAATGAACGCGATGGCCAAGAAGATTGGAATGAACACCATGCTGTCGCGAATAAATTGAGAGAAAGTAATGACTAAAAAACGCTTTATCGCTGGTGCGAAATGCCCTGCGTGTCAGGCTACTGATACGTTGCGCTGGTGGGTGGAGAACAATATAGAGCATGTTGAGTGTGTCGCTTGCCAGCATCAAGACCAACGGTTACCTAAGTCGGTGGAGCAAGAAACAGCAAATAACAAAGGGGCGATGATCGGGGTGTTTAAACCTGACTAAGCGCCGCCATCTCACCGACGAATATCCTTAAAGGATGTAGGATGTTTCTCGCATCTCACATAAAGGTTGGTTATGATGCCCGCGAAACAAAGAGCGAAGGTGCTTTTTAAATCTTTTATCCTGGAGTCAATATGAAAATTGCAAAAGACACAGTAGTAAGTCTTGCTTATACCCTAAAGACTGAAGAGGGTGTAGTGGTTGATCAATCAAGTGTAGAAGCGCCAATCGATTACTTGCATGGCCATAGCAATTTGATTGTTGGTTTGGAAAAAGCCTTAGAAGGTAAAGCCGAAGGCGAAAGCTTCGAGGTAACGGTAGCACCTGAAGAAGCCTACGGTGAGTATCAAGATGCACTTGTTCAGCGCGTGCCAGCAGACGTGTTCCAAGGTGTCGATGAGATCACCGTCGGTATGCGTTTTCTTGCCGATACGGATCAAGGGCCAGTGCCTGTTGAGGTTACAGAAGTCGACGGTGACCATGTTGTTGTAGATGGTAACCATATGCTAGCGGGTCAAAGCTTGTCGTTTGAAGTACAAGTTGTTGCTGTTCGCGAAGCGACCGCAGAAGAAGCAGAGCATGGTCATCTACACCAAGAAGGTGGTTGTTGCGGTGGTGGTAGCTGCGGTGACAAAGAAGACAAAGGTGATGATCACGAGTGTTGTGGCGGCGGTAACTGCGGTAGCCACTAATTTTTACGTGATGAAAACGATAAAAAAGGTGCTGAGCAGCACCTTTTTTTGATCTCGACTAGTAGTGAGGGGGCGGGGTTTCTTCCGACTCTTTGGCTAAGTTTGAACTTGAGGCACTTTTCACCCGCTCGACGAGGTGCTGCATTTGGACCTGAATTTTCTCCAAGGCCAGTTGATGTGCCGCAATCTCATTGTTTAGTGCGTCAATCGTATCGTCTTGAAAGGCGACCTTCATTTCCAACTCATCAATACGTTGGCGTAGTTGCGCGGTATCTTGCTGCTTCATTTCATCTCTGCCTGCCAGGCCTGAACGATACCTGCTGAGGTTGCAGATATTACCCGGTTCTGTGAATCCAAAGCGACATCATACACCACTGCGCTCGGAGGGCGAGCATTCTCCAATGCTGCTGATTGCCAGCGGTGAATTTTTTTGCCATCTGCAGTGCGCCAAACCTCAACATATCGGCCTGGGGTGCCTGTAACGAGGAATTGACCATCATCAGAAAAGCGGGCACTGCTGAAGTTCTGCTGACGCACGGAAATACTCAGTTCAGTGACTTTTTCGCCGTTGCTCAGATCCCAGATGAAACCATTCCCTTCGCTGTCAGCCGTAAACGCATAGTTGCCATCGCGCTGCAACGCAACTTGGCGAACACGTGCGCGATGAGGGAAGTGATAAAGCGCTTGGCCAGTGTTGGTGTCCCAGAAATAGGCATTTTTGTCGTTACCGCCAGAAAGGGCGTAGCGTCCATTTGGGGCGATCGCCACAGAATTCACTTTTTCTTGGTGGGCGAGGAACTCTAAGCGCCGTCCAGTGCCCAAGTTGACATAAATGGCTTTGCCATTGGTGAGACCGAGCAAAACTTGCTCGCCATTGGATGCGATATCGGCGTCGATGATGACGCCATCTGAAATGGACCAGAGCCCCTCTGCTTGCCCCCATGCGAGATCCCAGACAGCAAAGTTGTCTTGAGTCGCGGTTAGTGCGTAGCGAGGATTATCGGCGATGGTGGCGGTGACAACGGCACTACCACGTGGGTCTTGTGCACCAAATCGGGCTAAGGCTTGATTACTGCCTAAGTCATAGAGAACGATATCTTGTTCAACAGAGTAAAAAAGGGCGAAGCGGCCATCTCGACTGAGCGCCATACTGGGCGCCCCTTCTGGAGCCAATGTCCAACGTTGTTGTTCGGTTTGCCAAAACTCACATCCAATAATCGTGAGCAATGTCCAAAACAGCAAAATAAATCGACGCGCGAATACCATTAAGTTTTTGTTCCGCTATGTTATGTTGCTACTGGGACTAGTATATTGATTATTACAAGCATTAGTACTGCCTGCGACCTTACAGGCAGAGAAAAGAGGCTCTTGTCTCTCATTATCACGGAGAAATTATGAAACCTGTTCTAAAAATGACAGCGATCGCTGCCACTGTACTTCTGGCAATGGGTTGCCAAGGCGAATCTGTTGCTGAGACAAAAACGCCAGAGCCTGTCGCTGTAGAGCAAGCAGTTGAATCGACAGCAGTAGAGCAAGTGGTTGAGGCTGCGGAAGTAGAAGTCGCAGCAGAAGAGCTATTCGCAACTGACGATGCGAAAGCGGCTTACGCGATTGGTGCATCTTTGGGTCAGTACCTAGCGACAAATCTTGAGCAACAAGCTGAACTCGGCTTGTCGCTAGATAGCAAAGACGTACTACAAGGTGTACAAGATGCATTCGCTGGCGAAAGCAAAATGACACCAGAAGAGATGCAAGCTGCGCTGCAAGAGCTAGATCAGCGAGTTTCTGCGCTTGTCACCGCGAAGATGGAAGAAGAAGCGAAGAAAACCATTGAAGCGGGTGAAGCATTCCGCACGGCATTCGAAGCGGAAGAAGGCAGTGTGAAGACAGACACGGGTCTACTTTACCAAGTGCTGTCTCAGGGTGAAGGCGCTAAGCCATCTGAGATGGATACTGTTGAAGTTCACTACCGTGGCACTTTGATTGATGGTACAGAGTTTGATAGCTCATACTCGCGCAACCAGTCGACGTCTTTCCCATTGAATCAAGTGATTCCTGGCTGGACTGAAGGTTTACAATTGATGCCGGTTGGCTCTAAGTTCAAGTTTGTTATTCCGCCTGAGCTCGCTTACGGCGCGCAAAATACACCAACAATCCCAGCTAACTCGACATTGGTTTTCGAAGTTGAGCTACTAAGCATCCCATCTCAGCAAGCTGAAGAACAAACCCAGTAAAATTTACTTTACTTGCTATAGATCATGTTTTTGACCCCGCTTAAGCGGGGTCTTTTCGTTGGAGCATGTTAAAAATCTGATAAACTTACCAGAATATTTTGATTTTGAACCTACAAGGGCATAGCTGTGATGACAACGGATGAAAACCTTGTTCAGGATGTAGTAGTGGAAAGCGAGTTGATTCAGGACCGTGCTTTCACCGAACAAGATTATACGCTGCTTCGCTCTTATGAGGCGGTAGTAGATGGTTTAGCGGCACTGATTGGCGGCCACTGTGAGATTGTGTTGCACTCATTGGACAACTTGAACACATCGGCTGTGAAAATAGCGAATGGAGAGATAACCGGGCGCCAAGTAGGCTCTCCGATTACGGATCTTGCGCTACGCATGCTGCGTGACATCGAAGGCTCAGAGCGCAACTTTTCTCGTGCTTACTTCACCCGAGCTAAAGGTGGCGTGTTAATGAAGTCGATCACCATTGCGATTCGCAACGGTGAGGAACGTGTTATCGGCTTGCTATGTATCAATATCAATCTTGACGCGCCTTTCTCTCAGATTCTTCAAGCCTTTATGCCGAATGAAGAAGCGAAGCAAGCTGCCTCATCAGTCAACTTTGCAAGTGATGTGGACGAGCTGGTCGACCAAACGGTAGAACGCACGATTGAAGAGATCAATGCCGATAAGGACGTGTCTAATAATGCTAAGAACCGTCAAATCGTCATGGCGCTCTATGATAAAGGTATTTTTGATATTAAAGATGCGATTAACCGTGTGGCTGACCGCCTGAATATCTCGAAACATACTGTCTATCTCTACATTCGCCAGCGTAAAACTGAGGATGGTGAAAAGTGAGCCTGACTTACGCCCTGGTGATTAATGGCCCTGCTTACGGTACGCAAGCGGCGAGAACCGCGTATGGTGTCGCATTAGCCGTCATTGAAGGTGGGCATAAGTTAAGTCAAATCTTCTTTTATCAAGATGGGGTGCACAATGCATCAGCATTGACTGCGCCAGCATCTGATGAGTTCGATCTTGTTGCCGCGTGGCAAACGCTAGCGTCTGTACATCAAGTTGAACTTCACACATGCATAGCCGCGGCACTTAGACGTGGTGTTGTGAGCGATATCGAAGCAAGCCAAGAAGGCTTACCTGCAAGCAATATGGCTGAGGGATTTACCCAGTCGGGCCTTGGTGTGCTCGCGGAGTCCTTACTTACCGCAGACCGCGTTTTACAGTTTTGAGCAGTACCATGAGTAAGCGGAGGGAGAGATGAAAACACTGGGTTTTATTTTTAAGTCTGCACCGCATATGGTCAATGCGGGTCGAGAGGGGACTGACGCAATCCTTGCGACTGCCGCCTACTGTGAGCAGATAAAAGTGTTCTTTCTCGCGGATGGGGTCACGCAATCGCTGAGTGGCCAACAGACTAGCGGTATTTATAGTCGTGATTACAGTCATAGCTTCAAGCTCTTCGATTTGTACGATATTGAAGAGATTTACTTCTGCGAACTTTCTTTAAAAGAGCGAGGGCTGACTGTGGCAGACTGTTTAATCGAGGGAGATGCCGTATCTCCGCAAGTGATTCGTCAGCAGTTGGCGGATTGTGATCAGATAATGGTGTTCTAACCATGCTACATATTGTGACTTCTTCTCCCTTTTCCAGCCAAAGCCTGCAAACCTGTCTACGCTATAGTAGTCATGAAGATGAAATAATCTTGATGCAGGATGCGGTGTTTGCTGCGCTAGCAGAGACGCCATACGCCAACGCGTTGGCGCAGCGAAGTGGACAAGTTTATGTGTACGCACCGGATATTCAGGCGCGTGGAGTCGAAAAGAAGTTAGTCAGTGGTTTCCCGCAAATCGACAATAATGCGTTTGTCGCCCTGACCGTACAGCACACACAACAGATTAATTGGCAGTAAAACCCCGCTAATTTACGCCGTGTGCGGTTTTTGTACAAAAAGATCCCCAAATGATCTTGTATAAATCTTGACACCTCTATGCTCGACGCCTAAAATTTCGCGTCCCCTCCTAGTAGGGGGCTAGATTTTTCACGTTTTTCAAAAATAATCAGGAGCTATTTAATGGCAACTATTAACCAGCTGGTACGTAAACCACGCGCAAAGCAAGTTGCAAAAAGCAACGTGCCAGCGCTGTCTGCGTGTCCGCAAAAGCGTGGTGTTTGTACTCGTGTTTACACCACTACTCCTAAAAAACCTAACTCGGCACTACGTAAAGTATGTCGTGTTCGCCTAACCAACGGTTTCGAAGTTACTTCTTACATCGGTGGTGAAGGTCACAACCTACAAGAGCACAGTGTTGTTCTTATCCGTGGCGGTCGTGTTAAAGACTTGCCAGGTGTGCGTTACCACACCGTTCGCGGTGCACTTGACTGTGCAGGCGTAAATGACCGTAAACAAGGTCGTTCTAAGTACGGTGTGAAGCGTCCTAAGTCTTAATGCCCTTCTTTTTAAAAAGAAGCGTTAAGTAAGGCCAAACACTAAAATTATTTATTAATTTTTGAAGAAACTGCAAAGTTTTGGATAACCTGAAGAAAAAGACTACGGAGAATTTCCATGCCACGTCGTCGCGTAATTGGTCAGCGTAAGATCCTTCCAGATCCAAAGTTCAAATCTGAACTGCTGGCAAAATTTGTCAACATCCTGATGGTTGACGGTAAAAAATCTACTGCAGAGAAAATTGTTTACACTGCACTAGACACAATGGCTGAGCGTTCAAGTGAAGAACACCTAGCTATTTTTGAAAAAGCTCTTGAAAACGTTCGCCCAGCGGTAGAGGTTAAATCTCGTCGTGTGGGTGGTTCAACTTACCAAGTACCTGTAGAAGTTCGTCCGGTTCGCCGTAACGCACTTGCTATGCGTTGGTTGGTTGAAGCTGCGCGTAAGCGTGGTGAAAAATCTATGGCTCAGCGCCTAGCAAACGAAATGCTAGATGCAGCTGACAACAAAGGTTCTGCTGTTAAGAAACGTGAAGACGTTCACCGCATGGCAGAAGCGAACAAAGCGTTTGCTCATTACCGTTGGTAATACCTTTGCTGGCGCAGCAGTTTTGCTGCGCCACTTTTTATACCTAAGGATTTCCTTAGTACGAGGATACAACAGTGGCTCGCAAAACTCCTATTGAGCGCTACCGTAATATTGGTATCTGTGCTCACGTAGATGCCGGTAAAACAACGACTACCGAGCGTATTCTGTTTTACACAGGCCTTTCTCATAAGATCGGTGAAGTGCACGACGGCGCTGCTACCATGGACTGGATGGAGCAGGAGCAAGAGCGTGGTATCACCATTACCTCTGCGGCAACTACGACCTTCTGGCGTGGTATGGAAGCACAATTCCCAGAACACCGCGTCAATATTATCGATACTCCGGGACACGTTGACTTCACTATCGAAGTAGAGCGTTCTCTGCGTGTGCTTGATGGTGCTGTAGTTGTATTCTGTGGTTCTTCTGGCGTTGAGCCTCAGTCTGAGACTGTATGGCGTCAAGCGGATAAATACGAAGTGCCACGTATGGTGTTCGTGAACAAGATGGACCGTGCTGGTGCTGACTTCCTACGTGTTGTTGACCAGATTAAAAACCGTCTTGGCGCAACCCCAGTGCCTATTCAATTGAATATTGGCGCAGAAGATGAATTCAAAGGTGTGATTGACCTTATTAAAATGAAGGCAATCAACTGGAGTGAAGCTGATCAGGGTATGACTTTCGAATACGAAGCTATCCCTGCTGACATGGTGGATGAGGCCGAAGAATGGCGTCAACACATGATCGAATCAGCGGCTGAAGCGACTGAAGAACTGATGGATAAGTACCTTGAAGAAGGTGAGCTGTCAGAAGAAGAGATCAAAGCAGGTCTGCGTGCGCGCACACTGAACAATGAGATTGTTCTAGCAACCTGTGGCTCAGCATTCAAAAACAAAGGTGTTCAGGCAGTACTGGATGCCGTGATTGAGTTCCTACCATCTCCGACGGATGTGAAAGCGATCCGCGGTGAGGATGAGTTAGGTAACGAAATCGAGCGTCACTCAGACGACAATGAACCGTTCTCGGCATTGGCGTTTAAAATTGCGACTGACCCATTCGTCGGTACATTGACCTTCATGCGTGTTTACTCTGGCGTCGTTAACTCTGGCGACACGGTATACAACTCTGTGAAGCAGAAGCGTGAGCGCTTCGGCCGAATCGTACAGATGCATTCAAATAAGCGTGAAGAGATCAAAGAAGTTCGTGCGGGTGATATCGCTGCCGCTATCGGCCTAAAAGATGTCACAACGGGCGACACGCTTTGCAGTATGGATGACAAAGTTGTTCTGGAGCGTATGGAGTTCCCTGAGCCAGTTATTCAGATTGCAGTAGAGCCAAGATCAAAAGCAGACCAGGAGAAGATGGGTATTGCCCTCGGTAAACTGGCTGCAGAAGACCCTTCTTTCCGCGTTGAAACGGATGATGAATCAGGTCAGACCCTTATCTCAGGTATGGGTGAGCTGCACTTGGACATCATCGTTGACCGTATGCGTCGCGAGTTCAGCGTGGAATGTAATGTCGGTAAACCTCAGGTTGCTTTCCGTGAGACGATTCGCGGCAAGACTGAGGTGGAAGGCAAGTTTGTTCGTCAGTCAGGTGGCCGTGGTCAATATGGTCATGTGTGGCTGAAGATCGAACCTTCCGAGCCGGGTGAAGGTTTCGTCTTTGTAGACGAAATCGTTGGTGGTGTAGTACCGAAGGAATACATCGGTGCGGTCGCCAAGGGTGTTGAAGAGCAGATGAACAATGGTGTCCTTGCGGGTTACCCAGTATTGGATGTCAAAGCAACTCTGTTTGATGGCTCTTACCACGATGTTGACTCAAATGAGATGGCGTTTAAAATCGCTGGCTCAATGGCTTTCAGAAAGGGTGCGCTTGATGCCAACCCTGTGATTCTAGAGCCTATGATGAAAGTGGAAGTGACCACACCTGAAGATTGGATGGGTGATGTTGTTGGTGACTTGAACCGTCGCCGCGGTATGATCGAGGGTATGGAAGAAGGTCCTGCGGGACTGAAAATTATCCGTGCTCAAGTGCCGCTTGCTGAAATGTTCGGTTACGCAACGGATCTCCGCTCTGCAACCCAAGGTCGTGCATCGTACTCGATGGAATTCAGTGAATATGCTGAAGTACCTAAGAACGTTGCTGACAATATTATTGCTGAGCGTAATTAGTGGTAATTTGGCGCTGACTTCGCGTTAGCGCTACATTTTGTTAAGACTTCTGAACATTTTCACGACGGTGAAAATGACAATCAACTAGGAAGGAACACGATCGTGTCTAAAGAAAAATTTGAACGTACGAAACCGCACGTTAACGTTGGTACTATCGGCCACGTTGACCACGGTAAAACTACTCTAACTGCAGCTATCTGTACTACTTTGTCAAAAGTATACGGTGGTGAAGCGAAAGACTTCGCATCTATCGATAACGCTCCAGAAGAGCGTGAGCGTGGTATCACAATCTCTACTTCACACGTAGAGTACGATACTCCAACTCGTCACTACGCACACGTTGACTGCCCAGGACACGCTGACTACGTTAAGAACATGATCACCGGTGCTGCACAGATGGACGGTGGTATCCTTGTAGTAGCTGCGACTGATGGCCCAATGCCTCAGACTCGTGAGCACATCCTACTAGGTCGTCAGGTTGGTATCCCTTACATCATCGTATTCATGAACAAGTGTGACATGGTTGATGATGAAGAGCTACTAGAGCTAGTTGAGATGGAAGTTCGTGAACTTCTTTCTGAGTACGACTTCCCAGGTGATGACTGCCCAGTAATCATGGGTTCAGCTCTAGGTGCACTTAACGGTGAGAAAGAGTGGGAAGACAAAGTTGTTGAGCTAGCAGAAGCGCTAGACAGCTACATCCCAGAGCCAGAGCGTGCAATCGACAAGCCGTTCATCCTACCAATCGAAGATGTATTCTCAATCCAAGGCCGTGGTACAGTTGTAACTGGTCGTGTTGAGCAAGGTATCATCAACGTAGGTGACGAAGTAGAAATCATCGGTATCAAAGAGACAACCACTACAACTTGTACTGGTGTTGAAATGTTCCGTAAGCTTCTAGACGAAGGCCGTGCTGGTGAGAACGTTGGTGTTCTACTACGTGGTACTAAGCGTGACGAAGTTGAGCGTGGTCAAGTACTAGCGAAGCCTGGTTCAATCACTCCGCACACTAAGTTCGAGTCAGAAGTATACGTACTTTCAAAAGACGAAGGCGGCCGTCATACTCCGTTCTTCAAAGGCTACCGTCCACAGTTCTACTTCCGTACAACTGACGTGACTGGTACTATCGAGCTGCCAGAAGGCGTTGAGATGGTAATGCCAGGCGACAACATTAAGATGGTTGTAGAGCTAATCGCTCCAATCGCAATGGATGAAGGTCTACGCTTCGCAATCCGTGAAGGTGGCCGTACCGTTGGTGCTGGTGTTGTAGCTAAGATCTTCGACTAATATATAGTCTGATCTTACTACTGAAAAGAGGAGCTTCGGCTCCTCTTTTTGTTATCCGACGTTCGGTTAATCTTAGGTAACACTGAGGTATTGCTGCGGCGACACAGCTGTAATAAATCTTTCCTTAGCTTTCAATTAGATAGAAATTATTCCTATTTAGCACTGGAAATAGTAATTGTTCTCGTTTATATTTCTTTTGTTAGATGATTTTGGATACTATTTATGTACGTTTGTATTTGTCACGGGATCTCAGATAAGACGATCACGAAACTCGCGATAGAGCGTAGCGCTTATGACGTGAAAACGATTCGCCAGATTACGCCTTTAGGTTCGCAGTGCGGTAAGTGTATCCGGATGACGAAGGACATTCTTCAAGGTTTGAAAAGTGAGGCGCAATTACCGAAAGTCAGTTAGTTAAAAAAATGTTATAAAATTTTCATCTCTACCTCTTTAGGTGGTCTACATTTATGTAAACCATCAAAGGAGCGTATTGTCATGAAAGGCGATCCAAAAATCATTCAACACCTCAACAAAATCCTCGGCAACGAACTCATTGCGATCAATCAGTACTTCCTCCACGCCCGAATGTATAAAGACTGGGGATTAAAAGTGATCGCCGACAAAGAGTATGAAGAGTCTATCGATGAGATGAAGCATGCTGATGAGTTGACTGAACGGATTCTTTTCTTAGAAGGTATCCCAAACCTCCAAGACTTAGGCAAGCTTCGTATCGGTGAAGATACGAAAGAAATGCTTGAGTGTGACCTCGCATTGGAGCTTGATGCTATTCCAGATCTACGTGATGCGATTGAATACGCCGAGTCAGTTCGTGACTATGTTTCTCGTGACCTATTTCAAGATATTCTCGAAGATGAAGAAGAACATGTGGATTGGTTAGAGACACAACTGGGCTTAATAGAGAAAGTGGGTATAGAGAACTATAACCAAGCGCAGATCATTGAGTGTGATGATTAACTCGTTACTGTATTAAGCGACAACGCGATAGATAGTGTAGGAGGCCAAGTTGGCCTCCTTTTTTGTTTTTACTAGAGACTGAGGCTTATAAAGCCGGACAGAGCCTAAGGCTTATCTGATTCATTTTTAATCGGTGCTTGCAAAGCAAACTGTGATCTGTATAATGCCCGACACTGCTTAAGACATCATCGTCTTGTAAGCGCAGTTGTGAACCAATGAGCAAGTGAGGAAGAGAAGCGAAAGCTTCTATTAAATGTATACTCAGCTTACGTTCGCAGTCATTAAATTGACTGACAACGTTCCCGATTTGGGGACTACGGTTTCACATAAATCAATCGGCATTCTCTCGTATTTTCGAGTTTGAGTGGCGATATTGTTTGTGTAAATTTTTTAATTTGGAGCTCTGTCTCATGCAGAACCAACGTATTCGTATCCGCCTAAAAGCATTCGATCACCGTTTGATCGACGCTTCTACTGCGGAAATCGTTGAAACAGCTAAGCGCACTGGCGCACAGGTTAAGGGTCCAATCCCTCTACCAACTCGCAAAGAGCGTTTTACTGTTCTTATCTCTCCACACGTCAACAAGGATGCACGTGACCAGTACGAAATTCGTACTCACAAGCGTCTGATCGACATCGTTGAGCCAACTGATAAAACTGTTGATGCTCTGATGCGTCTTGACCTTGCTGCGGGCGTTGACGTCCAAATCAGCCTAGGTTAATAGGGGGAGTTTAAGAAATGATTGGTCTAATCGGTCGTAAAGTGGGCATGACCCGCGTCTTTACCGAAGAAGGCGCTTCTATCCCAGTAACTGTTGTTGAAGTTGAAGCAAACCGTGTTGCACAGGTTAAATCTGTTGACACTGATGGCTACAACGCAATTCAAGTTACTTCAGGTGCGAAGAAAGCTAACCGTGTAACTAAGCCAGAAGCTGGTCACTTTGCGAAAGCAGGTGTAGAAGCTGGTCGCGGTCTTTGGGAATTCCGTCTGGAAAACAACGAAGAGTTTGCAGTAGGCGCTGAGCTAACTGTTGAGCTGTTCAACGAAGTTAAAAAAGTCGACGTTACCGGCACATCTAAAGGTAAGGGCTTCCAAGGCGTAGTTAAGCGTTGGAATTTCCGTACTCAAGATATGTCTCACGGTAACTCATTGTCTCACCGCGCTCCTGGTTCTATTGGCCAGTGTCAAACTCCAGGCCGCGTGTTTAAAGGCAAGAAAATGGCTGGTCACATGGGTGCTGAGCGTGTAACGACTCAAAACCTAGAAATCGTACGTGTTGACGCTGAGCGTAACCTGCTTCTTATTAAAGGTGCAGTACCAGGCGCAACCGGTAGCGATGTGATCGTTAAACCAGCTGTTAAAGCGTAACGTCGAGGAGTTAGTAATGGAATTGGTAGTAAAAGGTGCTGATGCACTGACTGTTTCCGAATCTACCTTCGGGCGTGAGTTCAACGAAGCTCTGGTTCACCAGGTAGTCGTTGCATACGCAGCAGGTGCCCGTCAAGGTACTCGTGCACAGAAAACGCGTTCAGATGTTTCTGGCGGTGGCGCTAAGCCATGGCGTCAGAAAGGTACTGGCCGTGCACGTGCAGGTACGATCCGTAGCCCATTGTGGCGTACAGGTGGTGTAACTTTCGCAGCTCGTCCACAGGACCACAGCCAGAAAGTTAACAAGAAAATGTACCGTGGTGCGATGAAGAGCATTCTGTCTGAGCTAGTTCGCCAAGATCGTTTGATCGTGGTTGACGAGTTCGCAGTTGACGCGCCAAAAACTAAAGCACTAGTTGCTAAGCTGAAAGAGCTTGAGCTTACTGATGCACTTATCGTAACTGGCGAAGTAGATGAGAATCTATTCCTAGCAGCGCGTAACATCTACAAAGTAGACGTACGTGACGTTGCTGGTATCGACCCAGTTAGCTTGATCGCTTTCAATAAAGTTGTAATGACTGCTGCTGCAGTTAAGCAAGTTGAGGAGATGCTAGCATGATCACTGAAGAGCGTATCCTGAAAGTTCTGCGTGCTCCGCACATCTCTGAGAAAGCAACCATGGCTGCTGAAAACGGTAACACTATCGTATTCAAAGTAGCGATGGACGCGACTAAGCGTGAGATCAAGGCTGCAGTTGAGAAACTGTTCGAAGTTGAAGTTAAGTCTGTAAATACTCTTATCACTAAGGGTAAGACCAAGCGTCAAGGTATGCGTCAAGGCCGTCGTTCAGACGTGAAAAAAGCCTACGTTATCTTGAAAGAAGGTCAAGACATCGACTTCGCTGGTAGCGCAGAGTAAGACGAGGAGATTGAAGAATGGCTATTGTTAAATGTAAGCCGACTTCCCCAGGTCGTCGCCACGTAGTTAAAGTGGTTAACTCTGACCTGCACAAGGGTAAGCCATACGCACCACTGCTTGAGAAAAAGCAGAAATCTGGTGGTCGTAACAACAACGGTCGTATCACTGTTCGTCACATTGGTGGCGGTAATAAGCAGCACTACCGTGTTATCGACTTCAAACGCAACAAAGACGGCATCCCAGCTGTTGTTGAGCGTCTTGAATACGATCCAAACCGTAGCGCGAACATCGCACTGGTACTATACCGTGACGGTGAGCGTCGTTACATCATCGCACCTAAAGGCATCCAAGCTGGTGACGAAATCCAATCTGGCGCAGATGCGGCGATTAAAGTAGGTAACACCCTACCAATGCGCAACATCCCAGTAGGTTCAACTGTACACAACGTTGAACTTAAGCCAGGTAAAGGTGCTCAGCTAGCTCGTTCTGCTGGTGCATACGCGCAGATCGTTGCACGTGATGGTGCTTACGTAACTATCCGTCTACGTTCTGGTGAAATGCGTAAAGTTCTCTCTGAGGGTCGTGCGACTCTTGGTGAAGTAGGTAACGCGGAGCACATGCTACGTGAACTGGGTAAAGCGGGTGCATCTCGCTGGCGCGGCGTACGTCCAACCGTACGTGGTGTTGTAATGAACCCAGTTGACCACCCACACGGTGGTGGTGAAGGCCGTACCTCTGGTGGTCGTCACCCAGTTACACCTTGGGGTGTTCCTACTAAGGGTTACAAAACTCGTAAGAACAAGCGTACCGACAAGTACATCGTACGTCGTCGTAACAAGTAATTTTAAAGAGGATACGCCATGCCACGTTCTCTCAAGAAAGGTCCTTTTATTGACCTGCACTTGCTGAAGAAGGTAGAGAAAGCGGTGGAAAGCGGTGACAAGAAGCCTGTTAAGACTTGGTCCCGTCGCTCAATGATCATTCCACAAATGATCGGTTTGACCATCGCTGTCCATAATGGTCGTCAGCACGTACCTGTTTTCATCTCTGATGAAATGATCGGTCACAAGCTTGGCGAATTTGCACCAACACGCACTTACCGCGGTCACGCTGCGGATAAGAAAGCTAAGAAGCGCTAAGAGGAGTTAAGTAATGGAAGCTATCGCTAAACATCGCTTTGCTCGCATCTCACCGCAGAAAGCACGTTTGGTTGCAGATCAAGTGCGCGGTAAAACTGTTGCACAAGCTTTGGAAATTCTAACGTTCAGCAACAAAAAAGCTGCTGACCTTGTTAAGAAAGTTCTAGAATCTGCTATCGCTAACGCTGAGCACAACGAAGGCGCTGATATTGATGATTTATCAGTAGCAAAAATCTTCGTTGATGAAGGTCCAACCATGAAGCGCATCATGCCTCGTGCGAAAGGCCGTGCCGACCGTATCTTGAAGCGTTCTAGCCACATCACCGTTGTTGTAGCTGACCGCTAAGAGACTAGGAGAGAAAGCAATGGGTCAAAAAGTACATCCTAATGGTATTCGTCTTGGCATCGTTAAGCCATGGAACACCACTTGGTATGCTAATAGCCAAGAGTTCGCTGACAACCTAGACGGCGACTTCAAGGTACGCCAGTTCCTTACCAAGGAACTGACTAAAGCGTCTGTATCACGCATCGTTATCGAGCGTCCTGCTAAGAGCATCCGTGTGACTATTCACACTGCTCGTCCAGGCGTAGTTATCGGTAAGAAAGGTGAAGACGTAGAGAAACTGCGCGCTCGCGTTGCGAAGATTGCAGGTGTTCCTGCTCAAATCAACATCGCAGAAGTACGCAAGCCTGAGCTAGACGCTCAACTAGTTGGTGACAGCATTGCGTCTCAGCTAGAACGTCGTGTTATGTTCCGTCGTGCTATGAAGCGTGCGGTACAGAACGCTATGCGTCTTGGTGCGAAGGGTATTAAAATCGAAGTTAGCGGCCGTCTAGGCGGTGCTGAAATCGCGCGTACTGAATGGTACCGTGAAGGTAACGTGCCACTACACACGTTGCGTGCTGACATCGACTACGCAACTTCTTCTGCTCACACTCAATACGGTGTAATCGGTATTAAAGTTTGGATCTTCAAAGGTGAAGTTCTAGGCGGTATGCCTGTTGCTAACGCTGAACCTAAGGCTGACAAGCCTAAGAAACAGCGTAAAGGCCGTAAGTAAGGAGTCTATAGATGCTGCAACCAAAACGCACTAAATTCCGCAAGACTCATAAGGGTCGTAACCGCGGTCTAGCGAAAGGTACTGACGTAAGTTTCGGTGAGTTCGGTCTTAAAGCTACTGGCCGTGGTCGTATGACTGCGCGTCAAATTGAGGCTGCTCGTCGTGCAATGACTCGTCATATCAAACGTCAAGGTCAAATCTGGATTCGCGTATTCCCAGACAAACCGATTACCTCTAAGCCTCTTGAAGTTCGTCAAGGTAAAGGTAAAGGTAACGTTGAGTACTGGGTAGCACAGATTCAACCAGGTAAAGTTCTTTATGAAATGGATGGTGTTTCTGAAGAGTTGGCTCGTGAAGCATTTAACCTTGCTGCACGTAAGCTTCCTTTCAAAACAACATTTGTAACTAAGGCGGTGATGTGATGAATGCACAAGATCTGCGCGCTAAAAGCGTTGAAGAACTGAACGCTGAGCTTGTGAACCTACTGCGCGAGCAGTTCAACCTGCGCATGCAGGCTGCAACTGGTCAGCTGCAACAAACTCACACTCTGAAGGCTGTACGTCGCGATATCGCACGTGTTAAAACTGTTCTGACTGAGAAGGCGGGCGCATAATGAGCGATAAAATTCGTACTCAGCAAGGTCGTGTTGTTAGCGACAAGATGGACAAGTCTATCGTTGTTGCTATTGAGCGCATGGTGAAACACCCAATCTACGGTAAGTTCATCAAGCGTACGACTAAGCTACACGTTCACGATGAAAACAACGAGTGTGGCCTAGGCGATACTGTTGAAGTTCGTGAGTGTCGTCCATTGTCTAAGAAGAAATCTTGGACTTTGGTACGCGTTGTAGAAAAAGCGCGCGGTTAATTTTCGTACTTTTTCTATATAGTTAGACAAAGCGACCCCGTTTTTTTCGGGGTCGTTTATTTTTTGTCTATTCAAGTGCCTATTAGGGTGTTATAATTCGCCGCCCTTAAGTTATAAGGCAACCCGACCCGAGAGGGTCTAGATGATTTATTTAGCGGAGCACTAAACATGATCCAAATGCAAAGTACGCTGGACGCAGCCGATAACTCCGGCGCTCGCAGAGTAATGTGTATTAAGGTCCTGGGTGGTTCTCACCGCCGCTATGCACACATCGGTGACATCATCAAAGTTACCGTAAAAGAAGCTATTCCTCGCGGTAAAGTGAAGAAAGGTGATGTGCTAAAAGCAGTGGTAGTACGCACCCGTAAAGGCGTACGTCGTCCAGACGGCTCTGTCATTCGTTTCGACCGAAACGCTTGTGTATTGTTGAACAACACTACTGAGCAACCAGTCGGTACTCGTATCTTTGGCCCTGTGACTCGTGAACTTCGTAATGCGAAATTCATGAAGATTGTTTCACTGGCGCCTGAAGTTCTATAAGGAGCGATACAATGGCAGCTAAAATCCGTCGCAACGACGAAGTTATCGTTCTTACCGGTAAAGACAAAGGTAAGAAAGGTAAAGTAACTAAGGTTCTAGCAACCGGTAAAGTTATCGTTGAAGGTATCAACCTCGTGAAAAAACACCAGAAGCCTGTACCGGCTCTTGGTCTCGAGGGTGGCATCGTTGAAAAAGAAGCAGCAGTTGATGCTTCTAACGTTGCAATCTTTAACGCGGCTACTGGTAAAGCAGACCGTGTAGGCTTCCGATTTGAAGAAGGCAAAAAAGTGCGTTTCTTCAAGTCTAATGGCGAAACTATTAAGTAATTTGGAGTAGTACTATGGCGAAACTGCATGATTACTACAAAGAGACTGTTGTAAAAGAACTTGCTGAAAAGTTCGAATACAAGAGCATCATGCAAGTCCCAAGGATCGAAAAGATCACCCTTAACATGGGTGTGGGCGAAGCGATCAACGACAAAAAACTGCTAGAAAACTCAGTGTCTGACCTAACAGCGATTGCTGGTCAAAAGCCACTGATTACTAAAGCACGTAAATCTGTTGCTGGCTTCAAGATCCGTGAGGGCTACCCTATTGGCTGTAAAGTAACCCTACGTGGCGAACGTATGTGGGACTTTTTCGAGCGTCTAATCTCTATCGCTGTACCGCGTATCCGTGACTTCCGTGGTTTAAACCCTAAGTCATTCGATGGTCGTGGTAACTACAGCATGGGCGTTCGTGAGCAGATCATCTTCCCAGAAATCGATTACGATAAAATCGATCGTCTGCGTGGTCTTGATATCACTATCACGACTTCTGCAAACTCTGACGAAGAAGCGCGTGCTCTGCTGTCTGCTTTTAACTTCCCATTCCGTAAGTAAAAGTAAGGGTTACTGTAATGGCTAAAGAATCAATGAAAGCGCGCGAAGCAAAACGCGCGAAGCTAGTTGCCCAGTTCGCTGAAAAGCGTTCTGCTTTGAAAGCAACTATCAGTGACGTGAACGCGTCTGAAGAAGATCGTTGGAATGCGGTGCTTAAACTTCAGTCTCTACCACGTGATTCAAGTCCTTCTCGTCAGCGTAACCGCTGTAACCAGACTGGACGTCCACACGGCTACCTACGTAAGTTCGGTCTTAGCCGTATCAAGGTTCGTGAAGCTTGCATGAAAGGCGAGATTCCGGGTCTGCGTAAAGCAAGCTGGTAATCCCAGCTAGTTTAAGAATCACTGGAGAATAGACTTATGAGCATGCAAGATCCGATTTCGGATATGCTGACCCGCATTCGTAACGGTCAGGCAGCGAACAAAGTCGCTGTCAAAATGCCATCTTCTAAGCTGAAAATCGCAATTGCAGCACTGCTTAAAGAAGAAGGTTACGTGGCTGACTACGCTGTTTCAGGCGAAGCGAAGCCAGAGCTAGAAGTTACTCTGAAGTACTTCGAAGCTAAACCAGTTATCGAGCAAATCCAACGCGTTTCACGCCCTGGTCTGCGCATCTACAAGAAAAAAGATGCACTACCAAGCGTGATGGGTGGTCTGGGTATTGCTGTAGTGTCCACTTCCAAGGGTCTTATGACCGACCGCGGTGCTCGCAAAGCGGGTCTTGGCGGTGAAATTATCTGCTACGTAGCGTAATAGGAGTAGGAAAATGTCTCGTGTTGCAAAAGCACCAGTAGTTATTCCTGCCGGCGTAGAAGTTAAACTAAACGGTCAGGAAGTTACTGTTAAGGGTCCTAAGGGCGAACTATCTCGCGCTTTCAACCCAGCAGTAGTATTGAACCAAGAAGAAAACCAAATCACTTTTGGTCCTCGCGACGGCTTCGCTGATGCATGGGCACAAGCAGGTACTGCACGTGCACTTGTTAACAGCATGGTGGTTGGTGTTTCTCAAGGTTTCACCAAAAAACTAACCCTAAAAGGTGTAGGTTACCGTGCTGCCATTAAAGGCAACGCTGTTGGTCTAACCCTAGGCTTCTCTCACCCAGTTGAGCACGAGTTGCCAGCAGGTATCAAAGCAGAGTGTCCTTCTCAAACTGAAATCGTAATCACTGGTTGCGACAAGCAGTTGGTTGGTCAGGTTGCTGCGGATATCCGCGCATACCGTAGCCCAGAACCTTACAAAGGTAAGGGTGTTCGTTACGCCGATGAAATCGTGCGTACTAAAGAAGCTAAGAAGAAGTAAGGTAACACTATGGATAAGAAAGCATCTCGTATCCGTCGTGCGACCCGCGCACGCCGCAAGATTGCTGAGCTGGGTGCAACTCGCCTAGTAGTACACCGTACTCCACGTCACGTGTACGCTCAGGTAATTGCACCAAATGGCTCTGAGGTTATCGCTGCCGCTTCTACCGTAGAAAAAGCGATCCGTGAGCAGGTTAAGAGCACCGGTAATACAGACGCAGCTGCAGTAGTGGGTAAAATCATTGCTGAGCGCGCGATCGAAAAAGGCGTTTCTGACGTTGCATTCGATCGTTCCGGTTTCCAATACCACGGCCGTGTGGCTGCACTAGCAGAAGCTGCTCGTGAAGCTGGTCTGAAATTCTAAGGTAGGCGGAAAATGGCTAACGAAAAGACACAACAATCTGATTTGCAAGAAAAGCTGATTGCTGTTAACCGTGTTTCAAAAACGGTTAAAGGTGGTCGCATTTTCAGCTTCACCGCTCTTACAGTAGTTGGTGATGGCAACGGTCGTGTAGGTTTCGGTTACGGTAAAGCCCGTGAAGTACCTGCTGCGATCCAAAAAGCAATGGAAAAAGCGCGTCGTAACATGGTTACGGTATCGCTAAACAACGGTACTCTGCACCACGCAGTTAAAGGCCGTCACACTGGTTCTAAAGTGTACATGCAACCAGCATCTGAAGGTACCGGTATCATCGCCGGTGGTGCGATGCGTGCTGTTCTGGAAGTTGCAGGCGTTCACAACGTACTGGCAAAAGCATACGGTTCTACAAACCCAATCAACATCGTTCGCGCGACTATTGATGGTTTGAACGGCATGCACTCTCCAGAGAAAGTTGCGGCTAAGCGCGGTCTTTCTGTTAAAGAAATTCTGGAGTAATCGACATGGCTAAGACTATTAAAGTAACGCAGACTAAGAGCTCAATCGGTCGTCTGCCGAAGCACAAAGCTACTTTGCGTGGCTTAGGCCTTCGTCGCATCAACCACACTGTAGAACTTGAAGATACTGCTTGCGTACGCGGCATGATCAACAAAGTTTACTACATGGTTAAAGTTGAGGAGTAATCAGAATGCGTTTGAATACTCTATCACCGGCCGCGGGTTCTAAGCCTACTGCTAAACGCGTAGGTCGTGGTATCGGTTCAGGTCTGGGTAAAACTGGTGGCCGTGGTCACAAAGGTCAGAAATCACGTTCAGGTGGTTCTGTACGTCCAGGTTTTGAAGGCGGTCAAATGCCTTTGAAACAGCGTCTACCAAAATTCGGTTTTACTTCGCGTAAGAGCCTAGTTTCAGCTGAAGTTCGCCTTGGTGAACTAGCGAAAGTTGAAGGTGACGTAGTAGATCTAAACACACTGAAGCAAGCTGGTCTTATCACTAAGAACATTGAATTTGCAAAAATCGTTCTTTCTGGTGAAATCGCTCGTGCAGTGACTGTTAAAGGTCTTCGCGTGACTAAAGGCGCAAAAGCTGCAATCGAAGCTGCGGGCGGTAAAATCGAGGAATAATTAACTCGAGGATGAGGTACAGATGGCTAAACAACCAGGACAAGATTTTCGTAGTGCGCAAGGCGGCCTAGCCGAACTGAAATCTCGATTACTTTTTGTAGTAATTGCGATCTTAATTTTCCGTGCAGGTTCGTTTGTGCCTATTCCTGGTATTGACGCTGCTGTCCTTGCTGATCTGTTTGAGCAGCAACAAGGCACCATCATTGAAATGTTTAACATGTTCTCTGGTGGTGCTCTTGAACGAGCATCTATACTAGCATTGGGTATCATGCCGTATATTTCGGCATCGATTGTTATCCAGCTGTTGACCGTTGTTCACCCAGCTTTGGCTGAGTTGAAGAAAGAGGGTGAATCTGGCCGTCGTAAGATCAGTCAGTACACTCGCTACGGCACGCTCGTTTTGGCAACCTTCCAAGCCGTTGGTATCGCTACCGGCTTGCCAAGTATGGTGCCTGGCCTGGTTGAAAACCCAGGTTTTGGTTTCTACCTTGTTGCGGTTGTGAGTTTGGTTACCGGTACCATGTTCTTAATGTGGTTGGGTGAACAAGTCACAGAGCGAGGTATTGGTAACGGTATTTCCTTGATTATTTTCACGGGTATCGTTGCAGGATTGCCACCTGCGATTGGACAGACCATTGAGCAAGCGCGTCAAGGTGAAATGCACCTCCTTCTGTTACTTGGTATTGCGCTGTTGTCTGTTGCTGTAGTCTACTTTGTTGTTTTCATGGAGCGTGGTCAACGTAAAATCGTTGTTAACTATGCGAAGCGTCAACAAGGTCGACGTGTCTTTGCTGCGCAAAGCACGCATCTGCCGTTGAAAATCAACATGGCAGGTGTAATTCCGGCAATTTTCGCATCGAGTATTATCCTTTTCCCAGGTACCCTAGCCCAATGGTTTGGTGGTGACGGTCAAGGTAGCTTTGGGTGGTTGACTGATGTGTCATTGGCACTGAGTCCTGGCCAACCGCTATATATGATGCTGTATGCGACTGCAATTATCTTCTTCTGTTTCTTCTACACTGCGTTGGTATTTAACCCGCGTGAGACGGCAGATAACTTGAAGAAGTCTGGTGCATTCGTACCTGGTATTCGCCCGGGTGAGCAGACCGCTAGATATATTGATAAAGTAATGACTCGCTTAACCCTTGCTGGTGCGCTATACATTACCTTTATCTGTCTGATCCCTGAGTTCATGGTCGGCTACTGGAACGTACAGTTCTACTTCGGTGGTACATCACTACTGATTGTTGTAGTTGTTATCATGGATTTTATGGCTCAAGTGCAGACACATTTGATGTCTCAGCAGTATGAGTCAGTATTGAAGAAGGCTAACCTGAAGGGCAATTAAGCCGTTCGGTTACTTTTACGGAGTTTAGTAATGAAAGTTCGTGCTTCCGTTAAGAAAATCTGCCGTAACTGTAAAGTTATCAAGCGCAACGGTGTTGTGCGTGTAATTTGCAGTGAGCCAAAGCACAAGCAACGCCAAGGCTAATCAGCAGACATTTTTTAGTTGCAAGACAAGGATAGGCTGACTATAATCGTCAGCCCATCTTTTGTGCATACAGAAGAAGTGGTATTAAGCCGCTGTGTATCCTAGACGGGCTTTACAGCGGTTCTACTTATTTAAAGTACTAGGAGTGAATAGTGGCCCGTATTGCAGGCATTAACATTCCTGATCAGAAGCATGCTGTAATCGCATTGACTGCGATTTACGGTATCGGTAAGACTCGTTCTCAAGCTATTCTAGCTGAAGCGGGTATTGCTGAAAGCACTAAGATCAGTGAACTAACTGAAGAGCAGATTGATACTCTGCGTGATGGTGTTGCCAAGTACACAGTAGAAGGCGACCTACGTCGTGAAGTGTCCATGAACATCAAGCGTCTAATGGACCTTGGTTGTTACCGTGGTCTTCGTCACCGTCGCAGTCTACCTCTACGTGGACAGCGTACTAAAACCAACGCACGTACCCGTAAGGGTCCGCGCAAGCCGATCAAAAAATAGTCGGATAAGGTAGAGTACAATGGCAAAACAACCAACTCGCGCTCGTAAGCGCGTACGTAAGCAAGTAGCTGACGGTGTCGCGCACATCCATGCTTCTTTCAACAACACAATCGTGACTATCACTGACCGTCAAGGTAACGCTCTTTCTTGGGCTACTGCAGGTGGTTCAGGTTTCCGTGGTTCTCGTAAGTCTACTCCGTTCGCTGCACAGGTTGCTGCTGAGCGCGCTGGCGAAATGGCCAAAGAGTACGGCGTTAAGAACCTGGAAGTTATGGTTAAGGGTCCAGGTCCAGGCCGTGAATCAACTATTCGCGCTCTGAATGCTGCAGGTTTCCGCATCACTAACATCGTAGATGCGACACCAATCCCTCATAACGGTTGTCGTCCACCTAAGAAACGTCGCGTATAACGTTTCTAGGACTATTGGAGAAGAATCATGGCAAGATATTTGGGTCCTAAGCTGAAGCTTAGCCGTCGTGAAGGTACTGACTTATTCCTTAAGTCTGGTATCCGCGCGATCGATACCAAGTGTAAAATTGATAACGCCCCAGGTGTACACGGCGCTCGTCGCGGCCGTCTATCTGACTACGGCGTTCAGCTTCGTGAGAAGCAAAAAGTTCGTCGTATGTACGGCGTACTGGAAAAACAGTTCCGTAACTACTATAAAGATGCTGCACGCCAGAAAGGCAACACAGGTGAAAACCTGCTTCAGCTTCTTGAAGGTCGTCTGGATAACGTTGTTTACCGCATGGGCTTCGGCTCAACTCGTGCAGAAGCACGTCAGCTGGTAAGCCACAAAGCGATCCTAGTTAATGGTCAAGTTGTTAACGTTCCTTCTTTCAAGGTTCGTGCTAACGACGTAATTAGCATTCGCGAGAAAGCTAAGAACCAAGCGCGTATTAAAGGTGCACTAGAAGTTGCTACCCAACGCGAACTACCAACTTGGATCGAAGTAGACAGCAACAAGCTGGAAGGTACTTTCAAGCGCCTACCAGAACGTTCAGATTTGTCTGCTGACATCAATGAACACCTGATCGTCGAGCTTTACTCTAAGTAAGGCTGAACAAAAGAGAGGACATAATGCAGGGTTCTGTAACAGAATTTCTAAAGCCGCGTCTTGTTGATATTGAACAAGTTAATACGACGCATGCAAAGGTAACTCTTGAGCCACTAGAGCGTGGTTTTGGCCACACTCTTGGTAATGCGCTACGCCGTATTCTTCTTTCTTCTATGCCAGGTTGTGCTGTCACTGAAGTAGAAATCGATGGTGTACTGCACGAGTACAGTACCAAAGAAGGTATTCAAGAAGACATTCTCGAGATTCTTCTCAACCTAAAAGGCCTAGCCGTAAAGGTTGAAGGGAAAGACGAAGTTATTCTAACCCTGACTAAGTCTGGTGCGGGCCCTGTAGTTGCAGCCGACATTACTCACGACGGTGATGTCGAGATTGCGAACCCTGAACACGTGATCTGCCATATTACTGATGACAATGCTGATATCAGCATGCGCATCAAGGTAGAACGTGGTCGTGGCTACGTACCTGCATCGGCACGTATTCATAGCGAAGAAGACGAACGTCCTATCGGTCGTCTACTAGTTGACGCAACGTTCAGTCCTGTAGACCGTATTGCCTACTCTGTAGAAGCAGCACGTGTTGAGCAGCGTACTGACCTTGATAAGCTAGTTATCGATATGGAAACTAACGGTACTCTAGAACCTGAGGAAGCTATCCGTCGCGCAGCAACTATTCTTGCTGAGCAGTTGGATGCATTCGTAGATCTTCGTGATGTGCGTGTACCTGAGGAGAAAGAAGAGAAGCCAGAGTTCGATCCAATCCTGCTGCGTCCTGTCGACGATCTTGAACTAACTGTTCGCTCTGCAAACTGTTTGAAAGCAGAAGCGATTCACTATATTGGTGATCTGGTTCAGCGTACTGAAGTTGAGCTGTTGAAAACGCCTAACCTTGGTAAGAAATCGCTTACTGAGATCAAAGACGTTCTCGCATCGCGTGGTCTGTCTCTAGGTATGCGCCTAGAAAACTGGCCGCCAGCATCAATCGCTGAAAATTAATCAGATTTACTGATACTAAGTTAGAAGGATTAGGTCATGCGCCATCGTAAGAGTGGTCGTCAACTCAACCGCAATAGCAGTCATCGCAAAGCGATGTTCAGCAACATGGCTAGCTCATTGGTTCGTCACGAAATCATCAAGACGACTTTACCAAAAGCTAAAGAACTGCGCCGTGTAGTTGAGCCTTTGATTACACTAGCTAAGACTGACAGTGTAGCTAACCGTCGTCTAGCATTCGCTCGTACTCGTGATAACGAAGTCGTAGCGAAACTATTTAACGAACTGGGTCCACGTTTCGCAGCTCGCGCTGGCGGTTACACTCGCATTCTAAAATGCGGTTTCCGTGCAGGCGATAAAGCCCCTATGGCTTACATCGAGCTAGTTGATCGTCCAGAAGCTCAGGAAGAAGCTGCTGCTGAATAAGCAAAAGTTTTTACTGAACTATGAAAAAGCCGGGTTTACCCGGCTTTTTTATATGTAGAATTCAAGAAACCCTTGTTTGTGCTCACCACGGGTATAACGTCTGCTATCTGCTATCTGCTATCTGCTATCTGCTATCTGCTATCTGCTATCTGCTATCTGCTATCTGCTATCTGCTATCTGCTATCTGCTATCTGCCATCTGCTATCTGCCATCTGCTTTTCTAGCTTGAAACGCGTATTCTTAAGTATCTTGTTTGCTTGTTAGGCATTTTGACTGTATTTCGCACCGAAGTGGCTATTGTTTGTGCAGTTGAAGAAAAGAATGCAAAAAGGGGTTGTCAGCCAGAAATTGATCTCTATAATGCCGCCTCACTGACACGGAGCACGGCGCTGAAAAGCAATGTCGCCCACCGAGTTAGCCTCGAAAGAGGGATGTCAAAAAGTGGTTTTGAAAATAACTAAAATTACTTGTTGACATCAAAACAGGAAAGCGTAGTATACGCAGCCCTGACACGGTAACAGCGTTACCAGTCAACGTTCTTTAACAATATGACCATGCAATCTGTGTGGGCACTCGTTGAATAGATAGTCAAAACTGTTTGTCTTCACTTTTAAAAGTGAAAGCAAATATGGCATCAATGATACTAGTGACCAAATTAAGACTTCGGTCTTAGCACAGTCAATTCATTCATTACTTCGGTAGTGAATATCAGTATTCATTGAGCCCAAATCAAAAATCTTTAATTGAAGAGTTTGATCATGGCTCAGATTGAACGCTGGCGGCAGGCCTAACACATGCAAGTCGAGCGGAAACGACTTAACTAAGCCTTCGGGTGACGTTAAGGGCGTCGAGCGGCGGACGGGTGAGTAATGGCTGGGAACCTGCCCTAACGAGGGGGATAACCATTGGAAACGATGGCTAATACCGCATAATCTCTACGGAGCAAAGAGGAGGACCTTCGGGCTTCTCGCGTTAGGATGGGCCCAGTTGGGATTAGCTAGTAGGTGAGGTAACGGCTCACCTAGGCGACGATCCCTAGCTGGTTTGAGAGGATGATCAGCCACACTGGAACTGAGACACGGTCCAGACTCCTACGGGAGGCAGCAGTGGGGAATATTGCACAATGGGGGAAACCCTGATGCAGCCATGCCGCGTGTATGAAGAAGGCCTTCGGGTTGTAAAGTACTTTCAGCAGTGAGGAAGGTTTAGTAGTTAATACCTGCTAGATTTGACGTTAGCTGCAGAAGAAGCACCGGCTAACTCCGTGCCAGCAGCCGCGGTAATACGGAGGGTGCGAGCGTTAATCGGAATTACTGGGCGTAAAGCGCATGCAGGCGGTCTGTTAAGTCAGATGTGAAAGCCCGGGGCTCAACCTCGGAACCGCATTTGAAACTGGCAGGCTAGAGTCTTGTAGAGGGGGGTAGAATTTCAGGTGTAGCGGTGAAATGCGTAGAGATCTGAAGGAATACCGGTGGCGAAGGCGGCCCCCTGGACAAAGACTGACGCTCAGATGCGAAAGCGTGGGGAGCAAACAGGATTAGATACCCTGGTAGTCCACGCCGTAAACGATGTCTACTTGGAGGTTGGTGTCTTGAACACTGGCTTTCGGAGCTAACGCGTTAAGTAGACCGCCTGGGGAGTACGGTCGCAAGATTAAAACTCAAATGAATTGACGGGGCCCGCACAAGCGGTGGAGCATGTGGTTTAATTCGATGCAACGCGAAGAACCTTACCTACTCTTGACATCTACAGAAGCTTGAAGAGATTCGAGTGTGCCTTCGGGAACTGTAAGACAGGTGCTGCATGGCTGTCGTCAGCTCGTGTTGTGAAATGTTGGGTTAAGTCCCGCAACGAGCGCAACCCTTATCCTTGTTTGCCAGCACTTCGGGTGGGAACTCCAGGGAGACTGCCGGTGATAAACCGGAGGAAGGTGGGGACGACGTCAAGTCATCATGGCCCTTACGAGTAGGGCTACACACGTGCTACAATGGCGCATACAGAGGGCGGCCAACTTGCGAAAGTGAGCGAATCCCAAAAGTGCGTCGTAGTCCGGATTGGAGTCTGCAACTCGACTCCATGAAGTCGGAATCGCTAGTAATCGTAGATCAGAATGCTACGGTGAATACGTTCCCGGGCCTTGTACACACCGCCCGTCACACCATGGGAGTGGGCTGCACCAGAAGTAGATAGCTTAACCTTCGGGAGGGCGTTTACCACGGTGTGGTTCATGACTGGGGTGAAGTCGTAACAAGGTAGCCCTAGGGGAACCTGGGGCTGGATCACCTCCTTAACGATAAGACTGCTGTTAAATGCAGTGTCCACACAGATTGCTTGGTAATAATGTAGAACACGATGTGTCCCATTCGTCTAGAGGCCTAGGACACCGCCCTTTCACGGCGGTAACAGGGGTTCGACTCCCCTATGGGACGCCACTATCTCAATCTTTTGCTGAAGCAGAAGCTTAAGATAGTGGTGTTGAAAGACACACATGCTCTTTAACAAACTGGAAAGCTGACTAGTAAATTCAATCGATAGATTGAATCGTTCATTGAAAAATGAACAAGTTCTCAAAATGTATTTACGCAAGTAAATACAACAAACACATTCAAGTGTCTTGTATTGAGTCCGGCGAAAACATGTAAACCTTGGTTGTTTGCCATACGCCTATGTGTCTTCACTTTTGTAAAGTGAAATAAAGACGCCTTGGGGTTGTATGGTTAAGTGACTAAGCGTACACGGTGGATGCCTTGGCAGTCAGAGGCGATGAAGGACGTGCTAACCTGCGATAAGCCATGAGAAGACGGTAAGAGTCACTATACTCATGGATTTCCGAATGGGGAAACCCGGCCGCATAAGCGGTCATCATAACGTGAATACATAGCGTTATGAGGCGAACTCGGGGAACTGAAACATCTAAGTACCCGAAGGAAAAGACATCAACAGAGATTCCGAAAGTAGCGGCGAGCGAAATCGGAGTAGCCCTTAAGCTGGTTTGGGATTAGGTGAAGGCTCTGGAAAGTGCCGCGATACAGGGTGATAGCCCCGTAACCGACAATCCCTTATCAGTGAAATCGAGTAGGACGGCGCACGTGAAACGTTGTCTGAATAGGGGGGGACCATCCTCCAAGGCTAAATACTCCTGACTGACCGATAGTGAACCAGTACCGTGAGGGAAAGGCGAAAAGAACCCCTGTGAGGGGAGTGAAATAGAACCTGAAACCGTGTACGTACAAGCAGTGGGAGCCCTTCGGGGTGACTGCGTACCTTTTGTATAATGGGTCAGCGACTTATATTCTGTAGCAAGGTTAACCGAATAGGGGAGCCGTAGGGAAACCGAGTCTTAACTGGGCGTGCAGTTGCAGGGTGTAGACCCGAAACCAGGTGATCTAGCCATGGGCAGGTTGAAGGTGAGGTAACACTTACTGGAGGACCGAACCGACTAATGTTGAAAAATTAGCGGATGACTTGTGGCTGGGGGTGAAAGGCCAATCAAACCTGGAGATAGCTGGTTCTCCCCGAAAGCTATTTAGGTAGCGCCTCGGACGAATACTACTGGGGGTAGAGCACTGTTAAGGCTAGGGGGTCATCCCGACTTACCAACCCTTTGCAAACTCCGAATACCAGTAAGTACTATCCGGGAGACACACGGCGGGTGCTAACGTCCGTCGTGGAGAGGGAAACAACCCAGACCGCCAGCTAAGGTCCCAAATTACTACTAAGTGGGAAACGATGTGGGAAGGCTCAGACAGCCAGGATGTTGGCTTAGAAGCAGCCATCATTTAAAGAAAGCGTAATAGCTCACTGGTCGAGTCGGCCTGCGCGGAAGATGTAACGGGGCTAAGTAGTAAACCGAAGCTGCGGCAATGCGCTTATGCGTATTGGGTAGGGGAGCGTTCTGTAAGCTGTTGAAGGTGTGCTGTAAGGCATGCTGGAGGTATCAGAAGTGCGAATGCTGACATGAGTAACGATAAAGGGGGTGAAAAACCCCCTCGCCGGAAGACCAAGGGTTCCTGTCCAACGTTAATCGGGGCAGGGTAAGTCGACCCCTAAGGCGAGGCTGAAGAGCGTAGTCGATGGGAAACGGGTTAATATTCCCGTACTTCTTACAATTGCGATGGAGGGACGGAGAAGGCTAGGTGGGCCTGGCGACGGTTGTCCAGGTTCAAGTATGTAGGTTGGGTGTTTAGGCAAATCCGGACACCTAAGACTGAGATACGACGTCGAGCTGCTACGGCAGTGAAGTCATTGATGCCATGCTTCCGGGAAAAGCTTCTAAGCTTCAGATTGTAAGGAATCGTACTCCAAACCGACACAGGTGGTCGGGTAGAGAATACCAAGGCGCTTGAGAGAACTCGGGTGAAGGAACTAGGCAAAATGGTACCGTAACTTCGGGAGAAGGTACGCTCCTGTCGGTGAAGTCCCTCGCGGATGGAGCTAACGGGAGTCGCAGATACCAGGTGGCTGCAACTGTTTATTAAAAACACAGCACTGTGCAAAATCGAAAGATGACGTATACGGTGTGACGCCTGCCCGGTGCCGGAAGGTTAATTGATGGGGTTAGACTTCGGTCGAAGCTCTTGATCGAAGCCCCGGTAAACGGCGGCCGTAACTATAACGGTCCTAAGGTAGCGAAATTCCTTGTCGGGTAAGTTCCGACCTGCACGAATGGCGTAATGATGGCCACGCTGTCTCCACCCGAGACTCAGTGAAATTGAAATCGCAGTGAAGATGCTGTGTACCCGCGGCTAGACGGAAAGACCCCGTGAACCTTTACTACAGCTTGGCACTGAACATTGAGCCTACATGTGTAGGATAGGTGGGAGACTTTGAAGCGTTGTCGCCAGATAGCGTGGAGTCATCCTTGAAATACCACCCTTGTATGTTTGATGTTCTAACTTGGCCCCATTATCTGGGGTGAGGACAGTGCCTGGTGGGTAGTTTGACTGGGGCGGTCTCCTCCCAAAGCGTAACGGAGGAGCACGAAGGTGGGCTAATCACGGTCGGACATCGTGAGGTTAGTGCAATGGCATAAGCCCGCTTGACTGCGAGACTGACAAGTCGAGCAGGTGCGAAAGCAGGTCATAGTGATCCGGTGGTTCTGAATGGAAGGGCCATCGCTCAACGGATAAAAGGTACTCCGGGGATAACAGGCTGATACCGCCCAAGAGTTCATATCGACGGCGGTGTTTGGCACCTCGATGTCGGCTCATCACATCCTGGGGCTGAAGTCGGTCCCAAGGGTATGGCTGTTCGCCATTTAAAGTGGTACGCGAGCTGGGTTTAGAACGTCGTGAGACAGTTCGGTCCCTATCTGCCGTGGGCGTTGGAGAATTGAAAGGGGCTGCTCCTAGTACGAGAGGACCGGAGTGGACGAACCTCTGGTGTTCGGGTTGTGTCGCCAGACGCATTGCCCGGTAGCTAAGTTCGGAATCGATAACCGCTGAAAGCATCTAAGCGGGAAGCGAGCCTTGAGATGAGTTCTCCCTGGCAGTTTAACTGTCCTAAAGGGTTGTCGTAGACTATGACGTTGATAGGCAGGGTGTGTAAGCGTTGTGAGGCGTTGAGCTAACCTGTACTAATTGCCCGTGAGGCTTAACCATACAACACCCAAGGTGTTTTATCGGACTTAATCGCGCTTGAGTGTGTTGAGAGCAAGACGAATCAGCTTTCCTAGTTTGAACAAATTTTGCTTGGCGACCATAGCATTGTGGACCCACCTGATTCCATGCCGAACTCAGTAGTGAAACGCAATAGCGCCGATGGTAGTGTGGGGTCTCCCCATGTGAGAGTAGGACATCGCCAGGCTTTGAATTAAGTCTAATCGAAGCAATCAAATGTAAGACTTCTATTAGCAGAGTTTGCTGGTATAGCTCAGTTGGTAGAGCGCACCCTTGGTAAGGGTGAGGTCCCCAGTTCAAATCTGGGTACTAGCACCACAATTTGTTCAGCGACCATAGCGTTGTGGCACCACCTGAACCCATGCCGAACTCAGAAGTGAAACGCAATAGCGCCGATGGTAGTGTGGGGTCTCCCCATGTGAGAGTAGGACATCGCTGAACACAAATTTCAAGCCCAGCTTATTAGCTGGGCTTTTTCGTATCTACCATCTCGACAATCTCATATTCGGTCCTTTTTACCTTATCACTTATGTCGTCACTTCTACTCGCTGCATTGTGTAAATAGCGGCCTGAAAGCCAATTGGCGCATCACATCCTTCCGCGTATTCTTCTTCTGATCAGCCAATGAGGCTTTTAGATCATGGCAACTCGAAAGCTCTCTAAACCCAAGTCTCTTCTTTATGGTTCTATTCCCGTGTTCTTCAGCTTCTCTTCTGTCTTCAAAGGCAGTTATTCCTTGCCCTTAGTCACACTTTCAGGTAGTTTTTAGGTATCTGGACGTCTAAACATCTTTAGTGCATGGAGTGAGCAACAATGCCGATTAAAATTCCCGACCAACTACCCGCCACCGATATTCTGCGTAGCGAAAACATTTTTGTTATGTCAGCAAAGCGCGCAGCCAGTCAGGAAATTCGTCCTCTGAAGGTATTGCTGTTGAACTTGATGCCAAAGAAGATTGAGACAGAAACCCAGTTCTTGCGTCTGCTTTCAAACAGTCCTTTGCAGGTAGATGTTGAGCTTTTACGCATTGACAACCGGCCGACAAAAAACACCCCGACTGAGCACCTCGATACCTTTTATCGCCAGTTTGAGACGGTCAAAGACCGTAATTTTGATGGCATGATTGTGACAGGTGCACCGTTGGGGCTCGTCCAATTTGAAGATGTGCTCTACTGGGAGGAAATACAGATTATTCTTAACTGGGCGAAGGATCATGTCACTTCAACCATGTTTGTTTGTTGGGCTGCTCAAGCTGCACTGAATTTGCATTACAGCCTACCTAAGCGTACACGTAAGGATAAACTGTCTGGGGTATATACCCACCGAATCCACGACCATCACCATCCGCTATTACGTGGCTTTGATGATACTTTTGTTGCCCCGCATTCTCGTTATGCTGATTTTGCCCCTGATTTTCTCAAGAAACATACCGACCTCGATATTTTGGCGACGTCTGATACCGCCGGTGTCTACCTGGCGACAACAAAAGACAAACGAAATGTGTTCGTGACTGGTCATCCTGAGTATGATGTTAATACGCTGGCAAACGAATATCATCGCGATCTCTCTCAGGGAATGGAACCCGCAATTCCTGTAAACTATTTTCCTAAAGACGATCCAAATAGCCAACCAATTGCAAGTTGGCGAAGCCATGGCCATTTGTTGTTTTCAAATTGGCTAAACTACTGTGTCTACCAGCAGACACCTTACGATCTCGATAAATTCTCAGAAGAAAACTTCACACGAGATTGAAACGATTACAGAGCAATGAGGAAGTAACGTGGCAACAATTAAGGAGACCTTAGTATCGCGCTTGCAGGACAACATCCTGATTATCGATGGCGGTATGGGGACGATGATTCAGGGCTATAAGCTGGAAGAAGATGACTATCGTGGCGAACGATTCTCAGACTGGCACTGCGATCTGAAAGGGAACAATGATCTGTTGGTTTTAACACAGCCAGAGATCATTAAGTCGATTCATGCGGAGTACTTAGAAGCTGGCGCTGATATCCTTGAAACCAACACCTTTAACGCAACGACGATCGCGATGGCTGACTATGACATGGAAAGCCTTAGCGAAGAAATTAACTTGGAGGCGGCCAAATTAGCCCGACAAGTTGCGGATGAATGGACAGAGAAAACCCCGCATAAACCCCGTTTTGTTGCTGGCGTATTGGGGCCGACTAACCGTACGCTTTCAATCTCTCCCGATGTAAATGATCCCGGTTTCCGTAACGTCACGTTTGACCAGTTAGTTGAAGCTTACGCAGAATCGACGCGCGCCCTTATCGAGGGCGGCTCTGATCTTATCTTGATCGAGACAATCTTTGATACCCTCAATGCGAAAGCCTGTGCGTTTGCTGTTGAACTTGTGTTTGAAGAAAAAGGTATCGAGTTACCTGTGATGATCTCAGGTACGATTACCGATGCTTCAGGACGTACCTTGTCGGGACAAACGACAGAAGCTTTTTACAACTCATTGCGTCATGTAAAACCGATCTCCTTCGGACTTAACTGTGCACTCGGTCCGGACGAGTTGCGCCCTTATGTTGAAGAGTTATCGCGCATTTCTGAGACCTATGTGTCTGCGCACCCCAATGCTGGCTTGCCGAATGCGTTTGGTGAGTACGATCTCGAAGCGGGTGAAATGTCGATCCATATTCAGGAATGGGCACAAAGTGGCTTCTTGAACTTAGTCGGTGGTTGTTGTGGTACAACGCCTGAGCACATTCGCCAAATGGCCGCGGTAACGGCTAATGTTAAGCCGCGTAAGCTGCCAGAGATTAAAGTTGCTTGTCGACTCTCGGGTCTAGAGCCACTCAATATCGAAGCCGAATCGCTCTTTATCAACGTCGGTGAGCGTACCAATGTGACCGGTTCTGCTCGCTTCAAGCGCTTGATTAAAGAAGAGCTTTATGACGAGGCTCTCGAAGTTGCTCGCCAACAGGTCGAGGCAGGCGCACAAGTTATTGATATCAACATGGATGAAGGCATGTTGGATGCAGAAGCGGCCATGACTCGTTTCTTAAACTTGTGTGCGACAGAACCTGAAATCTCCAAAGTCCCGATCATGGTCGACTCATCGAAGTGGGAAGTCCTTGAAGCCGGTTTGAAGTGCGTTCAGGGTAAGCCTATCGTCAACTCTATCTCTTTGAAAGAAGGGAAAGAGAAGTTCATTGAACAAGCCAAGTTGATCCGCCGCTATGGTGCCGCGGTGATCGTGATGGCGTTTGATGAAGTTGGGCAAGCGGATACGCGCGAGCGTAAAGTCGAGATCTGTACTGAAGCGTATCGTGTTTTAGTCGATGAAGTGGGCTTTCCGCCAGAAGATATCATCTTTGACCCGAATATCTTTGCCGTCGCAACCGGTATTGAAGAACACAACAATTACGCGGTTGATTTCATTGAAGCGGTGCGAGATATCAAAGCCACGCTTCCTCATGCGATGATTTCCGGTGGTGTGTCAAACGTGTCGTTCTCCTTCCGAGGTAACAACCCTGTTCGTGAGGCGATACACGCGGTCTTCCTCTATCACTGTTTTAAAGAAGGCATGGACATGGGTATCGTGAACGCCGGCCAGTTGGCGATTTACGATGACCTGCCAGAAGAATTACGCGTTGCGGTCGAAGATGTTGTCCTCAACCGCCGCGATGACTCGACTGAACGCTTACTTGATGTGGCGGATAAGTATCGTGATAGCGGTGTTGAACAAGATAATAGTGCAGCCTTAGAGTGGCGCTCTTGGTCAGTTGAGAAGCGCTTAGAGCATGCGCTGGTGAAAGGGATCACTGAGTTCATTGTTGAAGATACTGAAACTGCTCGTCTGCAAGCCAGTAAACCACTTGAAGTGATTGAAGGGCCATTGATGGCGGGCATGAACGTGGTGGGTGACCTCTTTGGCGAAGGCAAGATGTTCCTACCTCAGGTGGTGAAATCTGCACGCGTCATGAAGCAGGCGGTTGCTCATCTCGAGCCTTATATTAATGCAGAGAAACAAGCCGGCTCTTCGAACGGTAAGATACTGCTCGCCACTGTGAAAGGGGATGTTCACGATATCGGTAAGAATATCGTTGGCGTTGTATTGCAATGTAATAACTTTGAGATCATTGATCTTGGCGTGATGGTACCGTGCGAAAAAATCCTCAAGGTGGCCAAGGAAGAAAATGTCGACATTATTGGTTTATCTGGGTTAATTACGCCTTCATTGGATGAGATGGTGTATGTCGCCAAAGAGATGGAGCGTCAAGGCTTTGAAGTGCCGCTGTTGATAGGTGGAGCGACGACCTCGAAAGCGCACACGGCGGTCAAAATCGAGCAAAACTATCACGGCCCCGTGGTTTACGTGCCTAATGCTTCGCGCGCGGTGGGAGTCTGTTCATCATTGTTATCTGATGAGTTAAGACCACCATTTATTGAGCGCCTCGACAAAGAGCATGAAACAGTGCGCGAGCAACATGCTCGTAAGAAGCCGCGCTCAAAACCCATTACTCTTGAGGCGGCTCAGGCCAACAAGCTTGATCTCGATTGGGAAAACTATACCCCGGCGGCGCCTCTAAAACCGGGCGTTCATGTTTTCGAAGATTTCCCGGTCAGTGAGCTGCGCAAGTATATTGATTGGACGCCATTTTTTATGACGTGGTCATTGAGTGGTAAATATCCTACCATCCTTCGTCATGAAGTTGTCGGCGAGCAGGCAACAAAGCTCTTCGAAGATGCAAATGCGTTACTGGATCAAATTGAAGCGGATGGCATCATCAAAGCAAATGGTGTGTGTGGTTTGTTCCCCGCGAACGCGGTGGGTGATGATATCGTGGTTTATGCTGACGAGACACGAACGAAAGTCATTGAAACCTTGTATAACCTTCGCCAGCAAACGGAGAAACCCAAAGGGCCAAACTACTGTTTGTCTGACTTCGTTGCACCTAAACAGAGTGGTAAATCTGACTGGGTTGGTGCTTTTGCTGTTACTGGTGGGATTGGCGAGTACGATATCGCTGAGCAGTATAAGCAAGCGGGTGATGACTACAATGCCATTATGATTCAAGCTGTTGCGGACCGTCTTGCCGAGGCTTTTGCAGAATGCTTGCATGAAAAAGTGCGTAAATCGCTTTGGGGCTATGCAGCAGATGAAGATCTCAGTAATGATGATCTGATCCGTGAAAAGTATCAAGGTATTCGCCCCGCACCTGGTTATCCAGCATGCCCTGAACACACAGAGAAAGCGACTATCTGGCGTTTGCTCGATGCGGAGAAGCATACAGGCATGACGCTCACGACAAGTTATGCAATGTGGCCGGGGGCATCGGTCTCTGGTTGGTTCTTCTCTCATCCAGACTCACGTTACTTCGCGGTGGCGCAGATTCAACAGGATCAAGCGGAAGACTATGCAGCACGTAAGGGCTGGGATGGCGCAGAGATTGAGAAATGGCTTGGACCTAACCTCAATAACTAGGCTTAGCAGGAATGAAAAAGCACCTTTCGAGGTGCTTTTTTGCTTATTAGGCGCTAGCGACTTGAAGGTGCTTACTCAGCGTCAAACTCACTACCACTGCTCTCGCTCTCAACCGCAAAAGCTTGGTTGAGGATGCCTAACAGTGCTTGCTGGTATTGATTGTGCTTGCGCTTACCCAGTAGTTGGCATAGCTCTTGTCCGGTTGGACTAAAACGGTAATAAACCAAAGTGATGCCGGGTTCTGATGGTCGTAGTTGCCACGTTTGATCTTGATAGTGTAGCGGTGTGTTCGTTTCCGTACTGAATGCCCCTGAAACCAGTTCACTGCTCAAGACGAGGCCGAGATCGATGAGCACTAACAAACTGGAGTAAGGTAGCTGGTACTGCCCGATCTGCAGCGTTGTCGCGGAAGCGGGGCGTCGGAAAAGCCCCAGCATTTTACCTTGTGGAGAACGCAATCCAGTGACAATCTTTAGCGTGTTTTCACTACCAAAAGCACAAGAGAGACTCGCTGCTTGTTGCAGTATCTGCGCTTCATGCTTACTCATGTTATTGAGGACGGATAGTGCTTTATAGGAAATCGTGCCAGGTTGGATGATTTCAGTCTTAAGTACTTGTGCCCATAGCTGCTGCATGGGGAGGCCATGGATATGGGTAGCAAAGGAGAGAAAGCGTGCATACCAATCAGGGTCAGGACGTTGAGAGACCTCGTCTTTACAGCTTTGAAAGGCGATTTGAATAATCTTTTCGAGATTGCGCTGCTGCTGTTGAAGCAGAAGTTGCTGACGTTGCGTGACTCGCTCTTCAAGGGCTTTCGCCTCACCTTTGCTGATCAGTGCATCAATGCCTTGCTCAGAAGCTAACTGCTTGATAACCCCTTGGCTAGACGAAAGGTTTTTTGACTGACTGCTGCTCTGCGTGGCGACGACAACCTGCTCTGACTTCATGATATCCCGACTTTCTGTGCAATTAAGGGTAGAAAACTATCTTGCCTTTGATGGCCTATTTTGGCAATTGTCAATTTATTGATCTAAAACAATAGAATGGGTGAAAGCTGTTGGATAATTGTTAATGAGGGTTTAACATTGCGGCGGCTGAATGAGGAGTATATTGTGCTGCGTTACAAACTAGGAAATACGATTATCTTCTTGGGTTATCTTGGGACGCTAGTCTATCTGGCAAGTTTGCTGTAACCCACCAGATAGACTCAGGTTTTATTCGTAGACGTAGTCTTCGATAGCAATCCCTTCGATCATGTACCCTACCTGGGCTAAATCATGATTGACGGCTTCTGTCTTTAACGTTCCATTTACATAAATCACGTCCCAAAGTTGCTGAATAGGCACGCCCTCCGGGAATTTTACGTAAACAATTTGATTTGGTGGTGGTGGCGGTACGTGGATACAAGCACCGAAATAGGGTACCAATAAAAACTCCGTGACGACTTTATTATCACCCTCAAGCGGAATGACAAAGCCGGGAATTTTTACTTTACTGCCATTGAGCTCTTCGCGTACCGAACCGATCAACGATTGTTGTGCGCGTAAATCGCTGCTCTCATCATGAGCGCCGATCGCTGCGCGGCCTGCGTTTGCCGCAAATGCTTCACGCTCGGCTTCAGGGATCAAATCCAGCCAGTTTAGCGTGAGTACGTCGTCTGCGGCAGCCATCAAAGGCAACCAGCAAAATAGGGCGAGAAGTAAGCGTTTCATCTGCTCTCCAGTTATACTCTTATTGTCATGCCATCCGCCAAGGAATGACGATATGCCCGAAATGCCGGGATAAGTCCGACTATAATACCTGCCAGTTGCACAATTGCGAGCAGAATCCACTCATATTGCGTTGGTGGTGTGATCGCCAAGTAGATGCCAAATTGTTGCTGAACGAGGGGTTGCAGTAATGCTAGCAAGCCATATAAGAAGCCAAGCCCTAGTCCAATACCCGCCGTGGTTAATACTGTCGCTTCACTGACCAGTAAGAAGAAGATATGGCCCGGACGCGCGCCCATAGCACGAAGGATAGCCATCTCTCTGCGGCGCTCATTTAAACTTGTCAGTAGTCCGGTCAGCATCCCGAGAAGGCCAGCCACGACAACAAATCCAGAGACCACCATTAACGCTTGTTCAGCGATAGACATCATTCCCCAGAGTTCATGCAGGGCGATGCCCGGCATAATGGCGCTGAGTGGTTCTTGGCGATAGGTATTAATATGGCGTTGTAAGGCAAATGTTTGGATCTTCGATTTTAAGCCAAAGAATGCGGCGGTGATCTGTGCGGGCTCGTATTCGCGTTGCTCTAACGTTTCTGCATCAGGTGTATACCCCATGTTAGCGCCTGTTTCCCAACCCACATGTATCGCTTCAATCGCTTCTAGCGACACATGGACACTGCGGTCGACCGGGGTGCCAGTGGGCGCAAGAATACCGACTATCTTAAACGGCGCATTGTCATGACGATTGAATGCCATGTCGCTTAAGCCATGGGCAATGATCACCTCATCTCCCACTTGGTAATTCAGTTTTCTCGCGACTTCAGCGCCAACAACAGCCTCAAGAAGCCCTTCAAATGGGCGACCATCTGCAAAGGTCAGTGGTTGACTACGGCCGTACTTATAGAATTTGAAGTAGTCGTCGTTCGTACCGATAACGCGGTATCCGCGATGGCTATCGCCAAGAGAAATGGGGATTGTCCAATCTACTGAGGGATGCTGACTGAGTTCTTGGTAGCTTTCCCAACTGATGTTATTGGTGGCGTTGCCAATGCGAAAGACGGAGTAGAGTAATAAGTTGACCTGACCTGAGCGCGAACCGACGATGAGATCGGTACCCGAAATGGTATTAGCAAAGCTGGCTTTGGTTTGAGTTCTGACGCGTTCAACACTGATCAATAGCGTCACAGAAATGGCGACGGTAAGGAGCGTTAAAATGGCAGTGGCTTTGCGGTTAGCGAGGCTTTGCCATGCAAGACGAAAAATAGCCATTATTAGCTCACCTCTTGATACGCTTCATTGAGCGTTAGCAGATCGATACTGCGATCAAACAGCGCTTCGAGAGTGTGGTCATGGCTAACAAACAGCAAGCTGGTGCCTGCGTTGTCGCACTCTTTCATGAGTAACTCGATGAAGGCGGTACGGTTGTCGTGATCCAAGGCCGAAGTCGGTTCATCGGCGATTAAAAGGGGAGGTTGCCCAATAAGTGCCCTCGCAGCAGCAACGCGTTGTTGTTGACCAATGCTAAGTTGTGTCACGGGTTTATCCAAGGTGTCTTCTGGTAGATGTAGCGCAAGTAACAAACGCTTGGCTTCAGCCTCCAAAGAGCCTGATATGTTTTGTTTACGCTGGGATGAAAAACGACAGGGCAAAAGCACATTGTCGATGACCGAAAGGTAGGGCAGTAAGTTAAACATTTGAAATATATAGCCAAGGTTATCCGCTCGGAAACGGTCTTTTTGAGCGGGTTTAAGGCTACTCATTGGGGTGTCTAACAGCATGATCTCGCCGCTGTTGGCATCCGTAATGCCAGACAAGAGCGAAAGTAAGCTCGATTTCCCGCTACCACTGGGGCCTTTTAAGAAGACTTTTTCACCTTGGGTAAGCGAAAACTGAGGGATTCGGAGGAGATCTTTTTGTTGGCCAGGCCAACGAAAGGTCAGATTTTCAATGTTGATTACATTCATAAGGATAAGGTAGCGGGGGTTGCCCCCCGCCCATCATTAAAATTGGATTCTGTGCTTATTGGCGTCCAGCGTATCCGCAAATTGTCCTTTATCTGTGATTGCTTGAACGGTCATTTTTTCAGTGGCTGAGAAGCGCTCAAACCAGTGTACATCAACATATTGAAGTGCATTGATATCGGCACATTCAAAAACGTATTGTGCACTGAACTCACCGTGGCCATGATTGTGGTCATGGTCATGGTGGTCATGACCTTTGTGATCATCATGGTCGTGGTGATCATGGTCATGGTGGTCGTGACCTTTGTGATCATCATGGTCGTGGTGATCATGGTCATGGTGGTCATGACCTTTGTGATCATCATGGTCATGGTGGTCGTGACCTTTGTGATCATCGTGGTCGTGGTGATCATGGTCATGATGGTCGTGACCGTCATGCTTGTCTGCTTCGAGCGTGTTCGAGACAGCGGCTTCAATAAGATTACATGGCGTGCTGAAAGCGAACAGTTTAGCAGCGTCATTCAATGTCGCTGTTGCCGATTCTACTTGCGCTTTTTGATCTGCATTTTGTGGCGCATGCTCAAAGCCCACCACATCCGCACCTGGCGCTGTCACTTCAATCAATAGTTGTTGACCATCTTGCGCCATGTTTAGTTCCACAACACCGTGAACATGTGCACCGTGCTCGCGGTAAGACTCTGCTTGTGTCATCAAAGGTAGTGCAGCCATCAGGGCAAAAGTAAGAGCTGTTTTTTTCATGATAAATCCTGCTTAAATTTAGGGTAGTACGTTAGTTCTTGGAGATGATCAATACGTGTAACTCGGTGGCGCTCGAGCAAAATGGCTATTGATCGGCTCGGGAAGAAAACAGGGAGTAGCAATAAAATCAGTGTGTAAATGTAACGCAAAAGCCGCCTCAACAACTTGAAGGGTCGCAGAAGGGGTCAAGACCGGCGGCAAGGTTTGCTGGCACTCAGCCTGAGTATGGTGTTCGATGTGCTCTAAGGCGTGCAGCGCCGAAGCGTGCGTTTCAAAAAGAAACAGCGCTAAGCATAGACAAACTGCATGAGGAATCCGTGAGAAGTGCGCCATACCGAACCACAATAAAAAAGTGATGTAATACTATAACAATCCACTGTGGTTCGGAAAGGTGACAACGACGATTTACTTCAGGTTATTACGTACCAATGTCAAAACATGCTCAATTTGCGCCTCGGTCAGTTTGCCTTCGTGAGCAAAAAGCACCTGACTCTCTGTATCAAGCACTATGATGGCAGAGCTTTTTTCCACGAGATCCCAGCTTTGCTTCACGCTGCCGTTGGCATCTAAGACCATAGAAGACCAGTGAAACTCTTGTTTACTGTCTTCTGCTGATGATTTGACAAAGCCGCCCGTTCCCCACATTGCATCATCTTGATTGATGATAGTGGTTGTTTGGTATTTATCCTCAGGGAAATCTGCAGCGGTGATGGCTGCCATGAGGTCAGCATTCATCTCTTTCGCTGCGCTACGCCCTGCGATGGCTTGGATGACGCGTACTTTGCCCGCAAGCATGTCTGAGTTCCATTTTGCGTACTCAATCTTGCCATCGAGGAGTAGGAGCTCGCCGTGCTTGTCGACGTTTGCGGTAGGCAAAGATTCGCCAACAGTCAGGTTATGTGCAAGGAGTGGGGAAGAAAGCAGTGCAGAAACGGTCAATATGAGGGCATTCTTGTTCAACATAGGGTCTGTTCCAGTTGTTATTGATCCGCTTATTATCTTAGTTAAGCCTTGGCAACGTGGTAGAACCAGTGTGGAAATTAGCAATAATTCCCATAAAGTTACTTTTTAATAAAACATATTATAATTTTTTAACGTATGTACGTTACGTTGCCAGATAAAATATCGAAGCGTTGCAACCTGCACTTTCTTTTTCTAACAGTATGAAAATGTGGCAAGCGATCTGCATAAGAAATGTACTGAGTGTTTTCTGGTTAAAAGGTGCCGCTTTTTTGTCATGGGCACAGAGGTTCGCAGAGAAGGGAGACCGACATGCTTAAGGTGTTTCATCAATATCGACCACAGCAAATCGCACGTTTTGTAAAGAGCTTTCATCGCGGCCGGTTTTACGTTCACGGTATTGGTGGTTTCGAATTTGATCTCGGAAAGGTGATGATGCCACGCCACCAACAGCGTCCTCATCTTGTGGCTATGGCGGAAATTAATCGGGCAATCAAAGTGTTGAATGAAGAATATGCCGCCTGATCAAGGCAGCATATTCACCACTTATAGCATGACTACGCTGATGGTGGCATGCAAATGCCTGTGCCACCTAAGCCACAATACCCATTCGGGTTTTTCTCCAAATACTGCTGGTGGTACTCTTCCGCAAAATAGAACTCCCCTAAAGGTCTGACTTCCGTTGTAATATGGGAGTAAGGGCCTTTTGCATGTTGCAATGCATGCTGATACTCCAACATGCTCGATTGCGCGTCAGTAAATTGCTGTTCTGATTGCGTATAAATGGCACTTCTGTACTGTGTGCCGGTGTCATTGCCTTGACGCATGCCTTGTGTCGGGTCGTGGTTTTCCCAAAACAGTGTTAACAGTTGCGTGAGGCTAATGATGTTGGGGTCAAAATGGATGACAACCACTTCAGTATGGCCTGTTTGTCCAGTGCAAACCTCGTCATAACTTGGGTTTGGTGTATAGCCACCAGCATAGCCAACCGCGGTGTTAAGTACACCTTGTTGCTTCCAGAATAGGCGTTCAGCCCCCCAAAAACAGCCCATTCCAACCACAATCGCGTTACTCTCACCAGCGGGTTTTTGTAGTGGGATACCAAAGACGGCATGGGGAAGTTGCGGCTCGATGGACGTGTCGCGGCCAGCAAGTGCCTCTTGAGGGGTAACGATATGGGTTTTATCTACTGACATGGTATTCCTTGTTCGTGCACGTTTTCATCATGAAAATTTGGCATATTAATCATGAGACACAATTTTGTAACTGTGCAGTGTCTCGCGATGTACATTATCAACACAATATTAGACAATAATCGCACTTGATTGGAACCTGAACGGCCATGCAACGTCATATCAATACGTGCTAATTGGCAGCTTCGTTTTACAACGCTGGAGCGGTTCTATGTATGTGACCTGTGAATGTGAGTGTTCTTTCAGGTTTACTTACCTCATCAATGGCTGTCTGCGCTCGTCAGAATGGCTCGTCAAATAAAATTCGAATATCAGCCATGTTCATTTAGCAAGGTTACTTATGGGTTGGATACGCACAACAGGTTTAGCAATGCTCATTGCTTCCGCCCCTGCGCTCGCGGAAGTGGAGTTTGAAGTCAAAGGATTAAAAGGCGCATTGCGAAAAAACGTTGAGCTTTTCCTTTCTGCGATTGATCAGGACAGTATTGAAGACACTGATCGCTTTCGTTCACATTTGCAATCTGAAATCAGCACCGCAATGCGTGCACTTGGATATTACTCACCTTCTTATCGTGTTGAGTGGCAAGCTGATGGAGATGATACTCGCGTTACCTTACACATGAATGCAGGGCCTAAAACCGTGATTGCCGAGCGCGATATACAGCTGATTGGCGGTGGTGCCAATGATCCTGATTTGTTAGCGGTGATAGAAAATAGCCGACTAGACGTGGGGCGCACACTAAACCATGGCTACTACGAGGCGTTTAAGTCTTCATTGAGTAACACGGCGCTAAAAAAAGGGTATTTCGACGCGCGCTTCGAGCAAAGTGCAATGAAGGTGGCGCCGGGGCGGCAGCAAGCCTTTCTTGTGTTGCACTTTGATACAGGGCAGCGCTATCACTTTGGCCCAACGACCATCAATGGCAGCCAAATAAAGGAAGAGCGAGTCCGTTCTCTTATGCCATTTGAAGAGGGTGACCCTTATCTAGCCAGTCAACTGGGTGAATTCAACCAAGCATTGTCGAATAGCCAATGGTTTTCGTCGATTTTTGTCGAGCCGCGTTTAGAGGCGGCAGAGGACTATAAAGTACCTGTACATGTTGAGCTCACGCCACAGAATCGCAACCAAGTCGAAGTCGGCTTAGGGTATTCGACCGATGTCGGCGCGCGTTTGAAGTTGAATTGGAAGAAACCGTGGGTGCACTCACGTGGCCACAGTTGGAACACCAACATGGAGATCTCAGCGGTTCAGCCCAAAATCGAGACTGTTTACCGGATTCCTCTCGAAGATGTGCTGAAAGATTATTACCAAATTGTTGGTGGGCTGCGGTATATCGATAGCCATGATACCGTCAGTACGGAACTGGGATTTGGGGTAGAACGCCACTGGTTAAAAGAGTCTGGCTGGCAGCGTACATTGTCACTGCGCTATCTGTACGAGGATTATAAACAGGGTGCTGAAGAAGAGGGTTTGATGGAGTTGTTTATTCCGGGGCTGACTTACAGTCGCACCCGTGCGCGAGGGGGTGCCATGCCTTCTTGGGGAGATAAACAGTTCATTAGCATGGAATATGCCGATCCGTTACTGGGTTCGGATACGGAAATTTTCCGACTTCGTGGCCGAACAGGCTGGGTAAGATCGGCTGGCGATCGCCATCGCGGTTTGTTTAAAGTCGATGGTGGTGCGGTGCTGGCTGATGGGATTCGTCATGTCCCCCCTTCAATGCGATTTTTTGCTGGTGGTGACAATAGTTTGCGTGGCTACGGCTATGAGAGTATTGCGCCACGCGATAGCGGTGGGCAACTACGTGGTGGTCGGTTCTTAATGACGGCGACGGCTGAGTATCAGTTTCGAGTCTATGGCAATTGGTGGTTGGCCGCGTTTTATGACTACGGTGATGCCTGGAATGACAAGCCGGATTGGAATCGCGGGGTGGGCGGTGGTCTCCGTTGGGCATCGCCCGTTGGACCTATCCGTCTCGATGTGGGGGTAGGATTGGATAATGATAGTGACGATTACCGTATTCACTTTACTTTAGGGCCGGAGTTTTAATGTTGTTGCGCAGTGCTAGACGTGTTTTTGTCGCCCTGTTCTCGTTGGTGATGTTGCTATTGGTACTCATTGGACTGCTGCTGTTCACGCCAGCAGGGGTTAAGTTAGCTGTCTGGCTGGCACCTCAGTTTGTTGAAGAGTTAAGCATCGGCAAAGGTGAAGGATCGTTGCTAGGCAAGATGACGCTCTATGATGTGGCCTATTCTGACGCCCATATGCCTTTGAGTATTGACCGTTTATGGTGGGATATTGAAGCCAACTGTTTGCTCCAACCGGCTGTCTGTATTCGTGAAGTCGGCATCGATGGCATCGACTTTCAGCTCGCGGCTTTGCCAGAAAGCCCGTCGGAGGAGCCGCCGTCAGAGTCAGAGCCACTGACGTCGTTAACGGCGCCTTTACCTATACAGGTTGAACGTATTGTTCTCGATAATATTGAACTCGATGTACTGGGTAACCGCGTTGCGTGGGCCCACCTAAGTACAGGGGTTACTTGGCAAGAGGCGCTCTTGACGCTCTCTTCTACAGAGTGGGAGACATTACGTGTTGCGCTTGCGGATACTGCTAGCAAGGGTGCGACAGTGGCCGATGAGGAAAGCGAAGTGAGCCGTCACTCACCGCAAGAAGCCATGGTACTTCCGGAGGTTATCTTGCCTCTCGCGATAGAGGTCCCTTCATTTACACTGACGGATGCCCAGCTTGATGGCGTCGGTTATCCCGTCCGTATTGAAGAGTTTGCCTTATCTGCTGCCGCGCGGGAGAGTGAGATCAGTGTTCACTCACTGTCGCTAAAGATGCCGGAAGCTTCGCTGTCTGTGCAATCGGAGATTGGCCTACATGATAACTACCCGCTAAGTCTTGAGGCCGACTTAGACATTTATTATGCCGACCTGAAAGGCCATCGCCTATCGTTAAGTGCCTCCGAATCGGTTGAACATCTAACTCTATCGGCAATGTTGCAAGGCACACAGAAACTCACTTTGAACGCTAAGATGCAGCCATTATCGCCTCAGTTGCCTTTTGATGCGGAAATAGTCAGTGAGCACTTACAGTGGCCGTTGACTGGTGAGGCAGAAGTTGCCGTGCGAAATACGGCTATCACGGCAATGGGAGAGCTCAGCGACTATCAGTTAGACTTGCGCACCGGATTAACGGGGGTTGGCATTCCGCCTGCGGATATTACGCTGGCCGCCAAAGGCAGTTTAGAGGCCATAACACTGGCGTCTTTAAACGTAAAAACGCTCGAAGGAGAGGTTAACGCGACCGCAGAAGCGATCTGGTCGCCGCAAGTGAAATGGGATGCCGCGTTAGATTTTCAAAACATCAACCCAGCGGGTGTGGTTGATACCTTACCCGGCAAATTGCGCGGTGAACTGGTGACGAAAGGGAAACTGCTTGCCAGTGGTGGATATGATATTCAGTTACCAAAGTTAAGCGTTGATGGCGATCTGATGGCGATGCCATTGGCATTGAAAGGGGGTGTGTCACTGCTAGACAGTAAAGGCAATGGCGATCTCGTGGTTAAAACAACGGGATTGCGTCTTAAGCATGGCCCAAATGGTTTACATGCTCAGGGACAACTCGACAAAGCATGGGATATGGCGCTAGAGGTCGATATGCCGGACCTGTCTCAGTCTTTACCGGATGCTGAAGGTGTCATTCAGGGCACTGCAAGACTCAAAGGTGCGATGCTTACCCCAGAGCTGTCGGTGGATCTTCGTGCTGATGAGCTCGTTTGGCAATCGATGGCCAACATTGATGCGCTCACTCTGCAAGGACAGGTGTTTACTGAGGCGCCAATCAGAGTCGACTTGGATCTTCGTGCGGAGTCAGTGCAGTACGAAGAGAGTGTGGATCTCGATGTAGTCAGAGCCAAGATCTCAGGTTCAGAAGCTGATCACCAACTGCGTTTAGCGATGCGCGGTCTGCCGACGGGATTAGTGTTAGCGGTGGACGGGCATTTTCAACGAGGGCAAGGCTGGCAAGGTACCTTAAGTCAATCGCGGATTGAAACACCGGTGGGCGTGTGGGCGCTTGATCAGCCCGCAGAGATTGATGTTGACTTGCGTCAGAGTCGGATTCGTATCGGGGAACATTGCTGGGAGCAAGCGCCATCGAAGGTGTGTTTGACCCAAATGGCGGATGTAGGGGAATCCGGTGAGTTGGCACTGAGTATCACGCAGTTTGACTTCGATAAAATTGCGCGCTTTATGCCGTCAGGTATGTTGCTCAGTGGTGATGCCTACGTGGAAGTGAATGCCGCGTGGCAAGATATTAATGCGCCAGTGGTTGACGCTAAGCTGCGGCTCACGCCGGGGCAGTTTACGCTCACCCAAACAGGCTTTTCTCAGGGATGGGAGCACATCGTTGTCAATGCCAATCTGTTAAGCGATAACTTGCAAGCGGACTGGGTGGTCAATTTAAGTGACAATGGTGCGTTAGTGGGTGACGCCAGTATTGAAGGGTTGACGCAACGCCCCATTGAGGCACAAGAGATTGCTGGTCAACTCGCTATCAACGACATCGATTTGAGTTTTTTGACCCCCCTTGTTGCCGATTACAGTAGTGTTGCCGGGGTATTGAATAGCCAACTGACCTTTAAAGGCCCGGTGCTCAATCCTGCGGTGAATGGCGAACTGAAGTTAGATAAGATCGCCGCAAAAGGAAAGCAAGTCCCGGTAGAAGTGGAACAGGCGCGCTTTGCCACCACTTTCGCGGGGCATAGTGCCACGCTGTCTGGATGGTTAAAGACTCCTGACGGCGAGCTCAACTTAGCCGGTGATGCACAATGGGCGGATTTGGCGGCATGGAGTACCAACCTGAATGTTCAAGGTGAGCGGCTGGATGTTGTTGTGCCTTCGCTTGTCTCGTTAGAGGTCTCGCCCAATCTCACCATTAGCGCTTCGCCTAAAGAGGCGGTTATTAACGGCCAAGTGGATATTCCGTGGGCGCGAATTCGTGTGGATAGCGTGCCGCCTAGTGCGGTGGGTGTCTCCAGTGATGAAGTGATATTGACGGACGAGCTAGAACCTGTCTCTCAAGAGGTATCAACGCCGATTGATATTAAAACCAATGTTTTTGTCAATATAGGCGATGACGTCACGCTGGAAGCATTTGGTTTGAAAGGTAATTTGAGTGGTCAGCTCAATGTGCAGCAGAACAATAAGGGGCCGCAAGTCGCTGGGGAAGTGCGGATCACAGATGGTACCTATCGCTCATTTGGACAAGAGTTACTGATAGATGAAGGTAAGATCCTCTTCAGTGGCCGGCCTGATCTCCCTTATCTGCAAGTTGAAGCGATTCGTAATCCTGATAGCACGCAAGATGATGTCATTGCTGGCGTTCGCGTTACTGGCTCTGCCGAGGCTCCGCAGCTAGACGTTTTCTCTGAGCCTGCGATGCCTCAGCAAAATGCGCTTTCTTATTTGCTTCGAGGCCGTGATATCGATAGTGAAGCGGGTGGCAACATGATGACATCCGCCATGATAGGTTTGGTGCTTGCCCAAAGTGGTCAACTGGTGGGCGACATCGGTGAAGCATTTGGTGTCCAAGAGTTGACGTTGGATACGGCAGGGACGGGGGACGACTCTCAGGTGACAGTGAGTGGTTATATTGCGCCCGGCTTACAAGTGAAATATGGCGTTGGTATCTTTAATTCTTTGGCGGAGTTCACGATTCGCTATCGATTGATGCGCGACCTCTACGTGGAAGCGGTATCCGGCCTAGATAGTGCGGTGGATGTCCTATACCAGTTTGAATTTAACTGATAGATTTCATTAAATTGCGGTAGCACGGAGAGCGAGAATGACCGACTTAGTATTTGTATATGGCACACTGCGTCAAGGAGAAGTGAATCACTTTTGGCTTGATGGAGCGGCCTTTATTGGAAAAGGGACGTTATCGTGTGGTTGGGCGTTGCTTGATTTGGGTCCCTATCCCGCAGTCATGGCGGATGCCTCGATCACGCAGCCCTTGGTGGGGGAGGTTTATCGCATCAATGACGCGATATTGGCGAAGCTGGATGAACTGGAAGAATACCCTACTTTGTATGGTCGCGAGATCGTTGAAACCCAATATGGTCCAGCTTGGCTCTACTATTATCAGCATATCGATGAAGATCAGAAGCGAGTCATTCGAAGTGGGGATTGGTGTGAACGAGCATGACCCTATCTCTTTAGCAAGCGTAAACGCTAACCAATAAAAAAGAGCGCCTTAGCGCTCTTTTTTCGTCTATATGAGTGTTACTTTTGCTCTTGCGCACGCTCGTAAGAAGAAAGGATTTCCGCTTTCGCCGCTTCAGCATCAGCCCAACCTTCCACTTTCACCCACTTACCGGCTTCTAGCTCTTTATAACGCTCGAAGAAGTGAGTGATTTGCGCTTTTAGTAGTTCAGGCAGATCGTTTACATCTTGAATGTGGTCGTACTCTTTGGTGAGTTTGCTGTGCGGAACCGCAACCACTTTTGCATCTTCACCTGACTCATCACTCATCTTTAGGACGCCAACAGGACGACAACGGATAACAGCACCAGGTACAAGCGGGTATGGTGTTGGAACCAATACGTCTACTGGGTCACCGTCAAGAGATAGGGTGTCATTCACGTAGCCGTAGTTACAAGGGTAAAACATCGGCGTTGACATGAAACGGTCAACAAATACCGCGCCTGAGTCTTTATCTACTTCGTATTTGATTGGGTCTGCGTTTGCAGGAATTTCGATAACAACGTAGATATCTTCTGGTAGTGACTTACCGGCTGGTACCTGATTCAGGCTCATGATGGGTTCCTTTTGGTTAACTTTTTGTTGTTGAAATGTCGATTATAACGACGCTTTTTGAAAAGAACAGTGTTAACCGCGTTGTAACAAGAAGTTGTCGCGTATCGCACGGGATGGTGTATGGATAAACGCTTGTTTTCAGAAGGGAGTGAGCTCAGGCTAGCCTGAGCTCAAGGGTTTAGTCGTTGTCAGGGTAGGTTTCTAGAAACTCTTCAACTTTATTGACCATCGAAGTTGAGCCAACAAAGAAAGGTACACGTTGATGCAGTTCTGATGGTTCGATATCGAGAATACGTTGGCAACCATCGCTGGCCTTACCGCCTGCTTGCTCGATTAAAAATGCCATCGGGTTGCATTCATAAAGTAAGCGCAGTTTGCCTTTCGGGTGGCTCGCGGTGCTCGGATAAAGATAGATACCGCCTTTGAGTAGGTTGCGGTGGAAATCTGATACCAACGAGCCAATATAGCGTGATGTATAGGGGCGGTTATCTTCAGGGACGTTCTCTTGGCAATATTTAATGTAGCGTTTCACCCCATTCGGGAAGCGAATATAGTTGCCTTCGTTGATAGAGTAGATGCGGCCATCATCTGGGATCGTCATATTCTCGTGAGATAGGCAAAAGACCCCTAATGAAGGATCGTAAGTAAAACCGTGTACACCATTACCCGTGGTGTAAACCAACATGGTTGATGAGCCGTAAATGATGTAGCCAGCGGCAATTTGACGGTGGCCGGGTTGAAGGAAGTCTTCTTCGGTCGCAAGGGTGCCGACAGGAGAGATACGTCGGTAAATTGAAAAGATAGTGCCCACTGAGACATTCACATCGATGTTTGATGAGCCATCCAGTGGATCCATCAGGACGACATATTTGGCGTTGCGGCTATGTTCGCTATCAAAGCTGACCGCTTCATCTTCTTCCTCACTGGCGACACCACAGACTTGGTCGCGGGCCTGCAATGCGGCTTTGAATTTTTCGTTAGCGTAGACATCTAACTTTTGTTGCTGTTCGCCTTGGACATTTTCACTGCCAATCGCACCAGTAATGTCGACGAGGCCAGCCTTGTTAATTTCACGGTTTACTATTTTTGCTGCGAGTTTTATAGAGCCGAGTAACGAAGAGAGTTCACCGCTAGCATGGGGAAAATCATGCTGCTTATCGACAATGAACTCGCCAAGCGTTTTAATATCGGACATAGTCTATCCTTGCTTTCTGTTGTTGTTTTCAAAGGTAAGGGCTAGGTGAATTTTTTTGGGGTAGCCCTTAAATTTAGTGTTATTCAGTTTTGTTATGTTTTTATTTATCTTATTGTAACAGAAGAACTTTTTACGGGTAGTAAAGTAACTGCAAGGCCCATGCAGCATACCAAAGCAGTCACTATAGAAGGATAGTATGCATATACACATTTTAGGGATTTGTGGCACCTTTATGGGTGGCGCAGCGATTTTGGCGCGTCAACTTGGACACAAGGTCACAGGCAGCGACGCAAACGTTTACCCGCCAATGAGTACTCAGCTAGAAGAGCAGGGTATTGAAATTACAGAAGGTTTTGACCCATCACAGCTTCATCCTACGCCCGATCTCGTGGTGATAGGTAATGCGATGAGCCGTGGGAACGCGTGTGTTGAGTACGTGCTCAATCATCGTATCCCATACACGTCTGGCCCGCAGTGGTTACATGAAATGTTGTTAAAAGACCGCTGGGTATTAGCGGTTTCTGGGACACATGGGAAGACTACCACGGCCAGCATGTTGAACTGGATATTGTCTGATAATGGCTACAATCCCGGCTATTTGATTGGCGGCGTTCCTGGAAACTTCAATACTTCCGCTAACTTAGGGGAGAGTATGTTCTTCGTTGTCGAGGCGGATGAATATGACAGTGCTTTTTTTGATAAGCGTTCTAAGTTCGTGCATTACCATCCTCGAACGCTAGTTATTAATAACTTGGAGTTTGACCATGCCGATATTTTTGATGATTTAGGCGCGATTCAGAAGCAGTTCCATCATTTGATGCGCACTATTCCAAGCCATGGTCGGGTGATACGTCCTCATGGGGTGAAAGCGATCGATGACATGTTAGCCATGGGGAACTGGAGTGAAGAAGAGACGCTGGGTGGTGACTGGCGCTCTGAAAAACAACATGCCGATGGCAGTGCCTTTGATGTCTATTTACAGGACAAAAAAGTGGGCGAGGTGCACTGGGACTTGATTGGTGATCACAATGTTGCTAATGCAATGATGGCGATAGCAGCGGCACGCCATGTGGGGGTGACACCTGAGCTCGCTTGTGCCTCATTGGCGAAGTTTATTAATACCAAACGTCGCCTAGAGGTGCGCGGCGAAGTGGCTGGCATCGTTGTCTACGATGACTTTGCACATCACCCGACAGCGGTAGAAACCACTCTGCAAGCATTGCGTCAACGTGACCCTGAACGTCGTGTCCATGCGATTCTTGAGCCGCGTTCGGCAACCATGAAGCGGGGTGTGCATCAAGGTAGGTTGGCACCTGCACTCGCCAAGGCAGATCGGATTGCGTTGTATCAACCTGAGGGTATCGAGTGGTTGCAAGAAGAGATAACCCATTGTGCACCACCATCGGCGCTTTATGATGATATTGATATTTTGGTTGCGGATGTCGTGGCGCAGGCTGAGAAGGGCGATCAGTTACTGGTGATGAGTAACGGTGGCTTTGGTGGTATTCACAATAAATTGCTGGCGGCACTGCAGGAAAAATATGACGGATAAACGTATAACATTGGCTTGGACGGGGGCGTCTGGCGCACCCTATGGCTTGAGGCTGTTGGAGTGCCTGTTGGCTGCGGACTACGAGGTTTTTCTGCTGATCTCTTCGGCTGCGCGTGTGGTCCTTGCGACTGAACATGGTTTGAAGTTGCCATCGGGGCCGGATGCGGCAAAAGCGGCATTGGTCGAGCATCTACATGTCGATAGTAGCAAGCTGACAGTGTGTGGCAAAGAAGATTGGTTTTCTCCAGTGGCATCGGGGTCTGCGGCGCCGAAGAAAATGATTGTCTGCCCATGCTCGACAGGCAGTTTAGCTGCTATCGCGCATGGTATGTCAGATAACCTGCTCGAACGTGCGGCAGACGTTGTGCTAAAAGAGCGTGGCCAATTACTCCTTGTTGTTCGAGAAACGCCGTTGTCGACACTGCATCTAGAGAACATGACCAAGCTCTCTCGCATGGGGGCGACCATCATGCCCGCCGCACCGGGTTTCTATCACCAGCCAACATCCATTGATGACCTTGTGGATTTCATGGTGGCACGTGTTCTTGACCATCTTGGGTTAGAGCAGCAGTTGGTACCACGCTGGGGATACGATCATCGCAACTAGTCTTCTCGCCGGGTTGTTATCGGTGACGTTTCGAAATAGCGATGTCGCACAAGTCATTGCATTGGCTCAACAAGGTGGGCTTTCTGGCATTGAGTGGGGCAGTGATAGGCATGTCCCTGTTGGGGATCTTGAGCATGCCGCACAGGTCAATGCACAGATGGCCGCAGCAGGCCTACTTACCTCCGCGTATGGTAGCTATTTTGTGGTGGGGCGAGACTCGCTCTCAGAATGGCAAGCTTGTTTAGCGACGGCGCAGGCATTAGGTGCGCCCCTGATACGGGTATGGGCGGGGAATCAACCCAGTGAGGCGTTCACGACAGAGCAACTCGCCGACTTTTTCACCCAGCTTGCCGAAATGCTAACCATGGCAGAGCCGTTTGGCATTGCCATTGGCCTAGAGTTTCATGCCCGAACGTTAACCGATAACAATGCGGCGATTGATCTGATCTTAGATAGGCTGGATCATCCCTTGCTGCAGATCTATTGGCAACCGCCTCATGACTGCACCATCGCTTATCGCAATGCCGGCCTTGAGGCCCTGCTAGCCCGAAATAAATTGGCCAATGTGCATGTCTTTTATTGGGTCAGAGAAGAGGATGAAATCGTCAGGAAACCTTTGCGAGATGGGCAAGGTGAATGGCGGACTTATCTTGAGACCCTCCTACAGGCTGCCCGCTCAACTTGGGTGAGCCTGGAATTTGTGCTTGGTGATGACCATGCACAGTTTCTCAAAGATGCCCGTGTATTGCGTCACCTCATTCATCAAGCCAGCACCGACACTGATATCGCGGTTGGCGTAGATTGAAAAGTGTCGAGAAGGAACTATTTGCGATAACACGTCTCAAACACTAAAGAGTAGGCAAGAGATAACAGTTTGATCCCAAAGTATTTACAACGTAGAGCCTGGATAACCCTAGCACTCGTCAGCTGGGTGGTGGTGTTGTGCGTATCAGTAAATGCTCATTTGGGCGGCGCGACAAGCTGTGCTTATAGTCAAACTGTCGACCATGATACGGATGACGGATGCGACCTTGTCGACCACTTATTGGTGAAGGCGGCGGTGTTCAACTTTGTCGCGCTCCCCATCCTTCTCTTTGCCGTATTGACGGTAATGACGGTCGTTGGCCGTTGCAGCGATCTAGTACATTTCACCGAGCCAATCAGCTCGCCTTATCGGCGACATTTAACCCTCTGTGTATTTCGAGAGTAGACACTCAACGTGCCTAAAGGTGTAAACCTAGGTGCCTAAACCCTTTTGGTTTCTTGTAATGAACGCCTTGTCAGTAGATAGGACGTTCAATTGGATTGTTAACGCGTTGAGTGACTTCGATCGTTTGCATCCCCCGTTTACTCTATGGAAAGACGATGAAAAATATCCCCAACACTGTCCGCACTTTTATGGTGTTGTGCCTCATGTGGTGGCCTATCTCGCTGCTGCAAGCGAGCACACTAACGGCTCCGACAACAGGGCCATTAGTCACTCATGACCACCCTCCTGTGAGCGTTGAAATTGCTTTGACAGGCCGACAGGACAAAGCGCAGCAACGGGTTGATGCCTTACTGAATGTGCGTTTAGCCGATGACTGGAAAACCTATTGGCGCAGTCCCGGTGAAGGAGGCGTCAAACCGAGTTTAGATTGGTCTGCGTCAGAGAATATTCGTGCTATTGACTGGTATTGGCCTTTACCCGAAGCCTTCAGTGTTGCGGGTATTCAGACTTACGGCTACCAGAAAGCGGTCTCTTTTCCTTTGCAGATAACACTGGCGGACAACCGTGAACCCGCCGTCTTACGCGGTACGCTAACCCTGCCGTCATGTACCTCTGTTTGTGTATTAACAGACTACCCGATTGACTTGATGTTTACAGCGACAGCGCTCGAACCAGAGATTGAGCGACAGTATCAGTTTAATCAGTGGATGAGCCGGGTACCTCAGCCCTCGCCTCAACTCGACGCGGTCGCAATAGCGTGGTCGCCAGAGCAGAATCGAGTCAGCGTTATCGCAGAGCGTACCATCCCATGGCTGTCGCCAAAGGTATTAATCGATGGTGAAGGATTGGATGATGTGACGTTTAAGCCATTAAATTTGACCGTTGAGGGGCACTACCTCGAAGCACAGTTTGAGGTGGCATCTTGGTTAAACGCCGTCGATTTAATGTCAGCACCCTTGGCGGTGACGTTCAGTGATCAGCATTTTATTGCCGAGCAGACGGTGCGTGCTGTGCTTGGACCTGTTAGCCAGCACCAACCTTTTTGGCAGGTACTCATTGCTGCTCTGTTAGGTGGACTTATTCTCAATGTCATGCCGTGTGTACTGCCCGTTTTAGGGTTGAAGCTGACATCCGTGACTGCGGTGGCAGGCAAAGCGAAGCGTCGTGTTCGCCAGCAATTTGTCGCCTCTGCTTTTGGTATTCTCTGTTCGTTTTGGTTGATCGCGGCAATGCTAATTGGGCTGAAGCTTGCAGGGCAAAGCATCGGCTGGGGAATACAGTTTCAAAGTCCGTATTTTTTACTGTTTATGGTTGTCATCACCTTGCTGTTTGCGACCAACTTATGGGGGCTTTGGCAGGTTAATCTCCCTAGCAGTTGGCAGACATGGATAGCGCAACAGGGGGGAGACTCACGTGTTGGACACTTTACCCAAGGTGCATTTGCGACGTTGTTGGCGACCCCGTGCAGTGCCCCCTTTTTTGGCACGGCTGTGGCATTTGCCTTAGGGGCTGAGACTGGCATGCTGCTGTTGATCTTTACTTTGCTCGGTTTAGGGATGGCATTGCCGTGGCTGGTGGTCGCACTATTTCCGGTTTGTGTCGCTTGGTTACCTAAGCCTGGCCGTTGGATGTCGACGCTTAAGGTTATCATGGGATTGATGATCTCGTTGACCACCGTATGGCTTCTGACTCTGCTACGGCATCATGTGAATGCGGGGGTTTTGGGTATGGCAACCCTGCTCATTGCTACCGTGATTTTGGTCAGAGTTAAAACCGTACATGGTGCCAAGCTTGCCATGATCTGCTTTTCGCTGTCGCTCTTGACTTCAGGCTTGATGGCGCTGTTATTGAGCCTGAATGCGCACCATTGGGCGACGCCATTGCCGAAAGACTGGGTGTGGCAAGACTACTCGTCGCAGGCGGTGAACAAGGCGTTGTCTGTTGGTGATATCGTGTTTGTCGATGCGAGCGCCGATTGGTGTATTACCTGTAAGGCCAACAAGATTGGGGTGTTGTTGCAAGAGCCTGTCTACAGTGAGCTGCAAGCTGAAGGCGTGACGACCTTACATGCCGACTGGACGGTCCCCAACGAGACGGTGACCGATTTGTTAAGGCAGCATGGTCAGTATGGCGTGCCATTCAATATTGTTTATGGTCCCGGCGCGCCACTAGGCATACCTCTGCCCACGATTCTCAGCAAAGAGGCCGTTATCGAGGCACTTGCAAAAGCAAAAGGAGCGTCATGATGAAACGAAAATGGCTAAAAGAGATCGCTGTCAGCCTTGTATTGCTGGTCGTTATGACTATCGCTATCGACATATGGCGAGGCAGAGATATGCCCAACACCTTGAATGTGAATACCCAGATCGCACTGCTTAATGGTCAGCAGTTAGACATTGCAGAAATGAGTGAAGATACGCCTGTGGTGATTTACTTCTGGGCAACATGGTGCGGTGTTTGCAAATGGGTGTCACCGAGTGTGGATTGGTTGAGTCAGTCTATGCCTGTTGTATCCGTGGCATTACGTTCGGGTGATGATGAACGCTTGCAAGGCTATATTGATGCGCATGAATATCAGATGCTGACCTTCAATGATAGCCGAGGGGAGTGGAGTCACGATTGGTCGGTCAAAGTCACGCCAACCATTGCGATTGTGTATCAAGGCGAAGTTAGGCATGTGACGACAGGATTCACTACCCCGATGGGGATTGTTTTGCGTCGATGGCTCAGTCAGTTTTAAGGCGGAAAAGAGAAAGCGTTGTTGATTTCTAACCGGAGCAGAAATAAAAACGGAAGGCAGTGCGCCTTCCGTTTTACTTTGTTAAGAGTGAGACTTAATCTTCATGCTCGGGCGGTAACGCCCCTTGAGGTTTTACTACAAGCACATTGATCATTGAGTTTTCGACCACTTTAGCCGCCACTGAGCCCAGCATCGCTTTGTCCAGCTTAGAGCGCTTGTGGCTTGGCAGTATGATCAGATCAGCACCGAGTCGCTCAGCATGATCCAAGATCGTCGCATAAGGCTTACCTTCCGCAATATGGGTTTGGTAGATCAACTCTTCAGGGATGAATTGCTCTGCAAACTGTGTCAATTGCGCTTCGGTATCTTTACGCATGGTCTTCACCGCATCGGCTGGGAAATAGGTCGAGACCATCGACATGTGAATACCGGGAAGCACATTGAGAAGATGGATATGCGCATTGCTGTGTTTAGCATGCCAAACGGCAAGTTGTACTGCTTTATCAGCAAAGCCTTTTTCGTTGAGATCGACAGGCACTAAGATCTGTTTATACATAGGGTCACTCTATATATTAGGGAGCAAAGCTCCCTATTAGTTATTGGTCCGCTGCTAGCTTAACGGCTCGACGACGTTGATTCCATGCTAATACACCTAAGAGTAGTAGGGTTGGAACAAAAACCCACTCTTTCATTGGTCTATCTGTTGGTAAACTGACTTCAACAATCTCCCAATCAAAATCGATGCCTGCGGCTTCTGCAGGACTGCCAAACTCGATCATATCGACAAGCGTACGGCCATCATTTTCGATCAGCATCAGGCCTGTAGAGGCAACACGATCTTCCGCGGTAACGGCGTCTTCATCGAAAGGCAGTAGTACGTGTTTACTGATGATATCGCCTTCAAGGTTTTCACCGCGCACTTGTAACTCCAGTGGGGCACCAATAGGTAGCTCACCCGCGACCTCGGTGATTTCACTCCCCGCGAGCAAAATTTTGGGCTCGTAGATTTTGTCCCACCAGTAACCCGGGCGGAGCAGAGAGAAGGTGATTAAAAGTAGCAGTACGACTTCCCACCACTTGGTCTTAGTGAACCACCACCCCTGCGTCGCAGCCGAGAAGGTGAGCATGGCTGTTGTCGCCGAGATAACGGTGAGCGCAAGGTGCCATGCCGAGTCGATGTTCATCATCAGCAGCTGTGTGTTGAAGATGAACATAAAGGGCAATATGGCGGTACGGATATCGTAGGTGAAACCTTGGATACCGGTACGGATTGGATCCGACTTGGCGATGGCAGCAGCAGCAAACGCAGCTAAACCAACGGGCGGTGTATCGTCGGCAAGAATACCGAAGTAGAACACAAAAAGGTGCACCGCGATCAATGGAATGATCAGGCCATTTTGTGCGCCAAGCGTCACAATCACGGGGGCCATCAAGGTGGAGACCACGATGTAGTTAGCGGTTGTTGGTAGACCCATACCCAAGATCAAACTAATGATCGCCGTAAAGATCAGCATCAGCATGATGTTACCGCCAGAGATGAACTCAACGAAGTCGGTCATGACTAAGCCAATACCGGTCAGGGTAACTACGCCGACAACTGTACCAGCGGCGGCCGTTGCAACACCGATACCGATCATGTTTCGGCCACCCGTCACAAGGCTACCTGCAAGATCATCGATGCCTTTACGAACCGCTTCAGACAAGGTGTGTTTTTGACTGAAGAAGGACAGTAATGGGTGCTGCGTTAACAGGACGAAAATCATGAACACCGTCGCCCAGAATGCCGAAAGCCCAGGTGAGAAACGTTCAACGGTCAAACACCAGACAAGCACGACGATTGGCAGCAAGAAGTGCAAACCTGACTTGAGGGTTGGCCCCGGAGGAGGAACTTCAGTTAAAGATTCGGTTGGCGCTTCAGCGATGTCTTGGTAGCCAGCTGCGATTTTCACAAGCGCGACATAAACCACCAGTAGCAATACTGCAATGATCGGCGTCGCGGCAGCACCAAAGACATCTTTCGTCCAGCCAATGCCGTAATAAACAGCACCACTTATCACGACAAGACCAAGAATCGTACCCACAAAGGAGAGTAGGCTTTGCGCTAAGGTCGGTTTGTAACGACGCGGTAAGCCTGTCATTCCCGCTTTACAGGCTTCGAGATGCACAATGTAGAGCAGGGCGATGTAGGAGATGAGTGCCGGTAACAAGGCTGCACGGATAACTTCGACGTAGGAGATGCCTACATACTCAACCATCAAGAATGCCGCAGCACCCATGATAGGAGGCGTTAACTGGCCATTGGTAGAAGCTGCCACTTCGACCGCACCGGCTTTGGTGCCCGGGAAGCCCACTTTCTTCATCAATGGAATCGTGAACGTACCTGTTGTCACAACGTTTGCGATAGATGAACCAGATACCAGCCCAGATAAGCCAGAGGCAACAACCGCCGCTTTTGCTGGACCGCCACGCATGTGTCCAAGTAGCGAGAAGGCGACTTTGATGAAGTAAGCGCCAGCGCCTGCTTTTTCTAACATCGCCCCAAAGAGCACGAATAAAAAGACGAACGAGGTTGAGACTCCTAGTGCAACGCCAAACACCCCTTCCGTGGTGAGCCACAAGTGTGACATCGCTTTGTTCAAGCTTGCGCCTTTATGCGCGATGACATCGGGCATATGTGGGCCGCCGAAGGTGTAGAGCAGGAACACCAATGCCACCACCATCAATGGTGGGCCTAAGGCACGGCGGGTAGCTTCGAGTAGAAGCACCATTCCTGTCACTGCGATAACGATATCAAAACTGGTTGGGGCACCAGAACGACCCGCTAGTGATTCGTAGAATAGGTAGATATAAGCCGCCGAGAAGCTCCCTGCCAGCGCCAGAATCCAATCCTGAAAAGGAATGTAATCACGCGGTGAGCGAGAGAGTGCCGGGTAGGCCGTAAAAGCGAGGAAAATGGCAAATGCCAAGTGAATGGCCCTTGCTTCCGTATCGTTTAGTACACCAAATCGAAAAATGAAAGGTAGTGGTGAGGCGTACCAGAGTTGGAATAAAGACCAACACAAAGGCACAAGCCATAAAATACGGCCTGCAATACCACTAGGATTTCGTGCACCGGAATCTGCCTGTGCGACCATATCCTGTACGTCAGGAGTTGTTTTTGCCATAGAACATCCTTGGAATGATGGAAATGAGATGTCTGCGGTCTAAATATCAAAGGGGCCGAAGCCCCTTTAATCATAGCCGTTTTAAGCTTATTTACAGCAGACCAATTTCTTTGTAGTACTTCACCGCACCCGGGTGAAGAGGGATGGATAGGCCATCACTAACCATATTTTCTTTTTTCAGGTTAGCAAAGGCTGGGTGGAGGCGTCGGAAGGTGTCAAAACTTTCAAAGACAGATTTCACAACCTGATACACCGTCTCTTCACTGAGATCAGATGTAGTGACGAGTGTTGCAGCAACGCCAAAACTGTTTACGTCAGAATCAGTACCACGGTACATGCCGCCTGGAATAGTACTCATTGCGTAATAGGGGGTGTCTTCTACGATTTTGGTGATCGCAGGGTGTTCAGCTGAAATTAACTTGGCATCACAAGAGGTTGTTGCCTCTTTGATGGCACCATTTGGGTGGCCAACCACATACACATAGGCATCAATTTTGTTGTCACACAGCGCTTGTGAGCGTTCAGAGCCTTTTAGCTCTGAGGTCAGTTTAAAGTCTGACGTTTCCCACCCAAGCGCGTTCATGACCATGCTCATCGTGGCGCGGTCACCGGAACCTGGGTTACCGATATTGACGCGTTTCCCTTTCAAGTCTTCGAGCTTATCAATGCCAGCATCGCTGCGCGCAATGATGTTAAACGGTTCGGTGTGGAGAGAGAATACTGCTCGCAGATTTGGATTAGGGCCCTGCTCTTGGAACTTACTGGTGCCATGGAAGCCGTGATACTGCCAGTCAGATTGTACGATGCCGAAATCAAGCTCCTTCGAGCGGATGGTATTGACGTTGTAAATGGAGCCACCTGTTGATTCGACAGAGCAGCGAATGGAGTGTGATTTACGGTCTTTGTTAATGAGGCGGCAAATCGCACCACCCGTTGGATAATACACACCAGTGACAGAGCCAGTACCGATAGTAATGAACTCTTGGCTACTCCATGCCGGTGAACTCGCGAAGGCCGCGGTGAGGAAGGCGGTCGCTTTGATGATGTTGTTCATGGGATTCCTTATTATGCGTTTGATGTTGTATTTGAATGCGTCGGATGGATTGAGAAGACATCTCCGATATTAAAAAACGGTTAAATTTTACCTGTGTGTAACAGAAAGGGAAGAGTAAAATATTATTTAGTTACGTATTAATAGTATTTTTTTGATGTTTTTGTGAGCAAAGGCGGGGAGAAACATCTATTTTCGACTGAAATGCGAGCAACAAAAAAGGCAAGGTGGTATGCCTTGCCTGTATGTCTTACCCATTATTGGGTTAGGAAGCATTTAGCCGCTGAATTCAAAAAGCTCGCAAACTGAGTCATAGAGCTCTTTAGTGGTCATCTCCTGAGTCGGCGTGATAAAGATGGTGTCATCGCCAGCAACGGCGCCCAAGATGCCCTCTGCTTTACCCAGTGAATCAAGTAAGCGGGCAATTAACTGTGCTGCACCAGGGCCAGTATGAATCACCACCAAGGCATTGTTGTAACCAATGTCCATCACGAGCTCGCGGAGCGAACTCGACGTCGTGGGCACACCGAGCTCAACGGGCAGGCAGTAGACCATCTCCATTTTCGCGTTTCGAGTACGCACAGCACCAAACTTGGTTAACATGCGTGAGACTTTGGACTGGTTAATATTCTCAAAGCCCTGGCCTTTCAGCGCTTCAACAATCTCACCTTGGGAGCTGAATTTTTCTTCTTTCAGAATCGCTTTAAACGCTTTGATCAAGCGTTCTTGTTTATCGGCACTTCGCATATCTATTACTTTTTCTTATTCGATAACTGTTGTGGATATTGTGGCACATAGTGACTGAAACAGGCAATGTGATTCATCAGACAGAATAGGACATATATGTTTACACAACTCTACCTGCTGGACAGTCAAACAGCATGTTAAAGGTGTTTGTTGAAGCTTCGACATTCAATGATTTTGCATGTTAATCCATATATCGGTATGAATAACTTGCTGGATTTCGTGACAAATAATCAACATCTTCCTTAGAAACTTTAATGGGGGAGTATGGCGGATTGAGGAAAAAATGTACCGATGAATAGCGATTTTTGAGACCTCGATAAAGGTTGTTGTGACACGGCTTGTTACAAGTTTGTAGCACGTATATTATCCACCATGCGTAAGGTCGCAAAGCCGGAGCTGTCTGATTGTATTTACAATAGGCTTGCTATACGGTCTAACCAAAGATAGAAATCGTGAAACGTCTGAATTAAGGAGAATGAACATGAAAGTTGCTGTTATAGGCGCTGCAGGTGGTATTGGCCAGGCATTGGCTCTGTTGTTGAAAAATCAACTACCAGCGGGCTCAGACCTAGCGCTATACGACATCGCTCCAGTTACACCTGGCGTCGCTGTTGATCTTAGCCATATCCCAACCCCTGTTTCGATTAAAGGTTTCAGTGGTGAAGATCCGACGCCTGCATTAGAAGGTGCGGATGTTGTCCTCATTTCTGCGGGTGTTGCGCGTAAGCCTGGTATGGATCGCGCAGACTTGTTCAATGTGAATGCCGGTATCGTGAAGTCGCTTGCTGAAAAAATTGCAGTAACTTGTCCAAAAGCGATTGTAGGTATTATCACTAACCCAGTGAACACTACTGTTGCTATCGCCGCTGACGTGCTGAAAAAAGCAGGTGTATATGATAAGCGTCGCCTATTTGGTGTGACGACACTGGATGTTATTCGTTCTGAAACTTTCGTTGCCGAATTAAAAGGTAAGAGCCCACTAGACGTAAGCGTGCCAGTCATTGGCGGCCACTCGGGTGTGACTATCTTGCCGTTACTTTCTCAAGTAGAAGGTGTTGAGTTTACACAAGAAGAGATCGAAGCGTTGACACCTCGCATTCAAAACGCGGGTACCGAAGTGGTTGAAGCGAAAGCGGGTGGTGGTTCTGCAACCCTGTCTATGGGTCAAGCAGCATGCCGTTTTGGTCTTTCTGTTGTAAGAGCACTGCAAGGTGAGTCAAACGTTGTTGAGTGTGCGTATGTTGAAGGTGATGGTCAACATGCTCGTTTCTTCGCGCAGCCTGTACTGTTAGGTAAAGAAGGCGTGGAAGAAGTATTGAGCTACGGTGAGCTTAGCGGTTTCGAGCAAGCAGCACTTGAAGGTATGCTTGACACACTACAAGGCGATATTGCTAAGGGTGAAGAGTTCGCGAAGTAAGCGACATCATCTGAAAAGAGAAAAGCGGCCTAGGCCGCTTCAGACTGCTGACAAAGGTCTAGCTTTCGAGCTAGACCTTTGATCTAATAGGGGTATCGAAATATGGACACTCCGTTATGCTTCAAGAGCCTACTCCGCAACAATACGAACTGGAAATGGTGACGATGGAACAGTTAGTTCCTAAAAACCATTTAGTGCGTAAAATCGATAATGCTATCGACTTCGAATTCATTCGAGATGAAGTCGCTCATCTTTACTGTAAAGATAATGGACGCCCACCTGTTGACCCTGTCCACCTCTTCAAAATCATCTTACTTGGCTACATCTTTGGCATAAAAAGTGAGCGTCAGCTCGTCAAAGAGATTGAAGTGAATGTCGCTTACCGTTGGTTCTTGCGGATGTCATTAACAGAGAAAGTCATTCACGCTTCTACTCTCAGCCAGAACCGCATTCGTCGCTTTAATGGCACGGATGTATTCGAACGTATTTTTATCAATATCGTAGAGCAAGCCATGTCGAAAGGCTTGGTCGCGGGTCAAGAGCTCTTTACGGACAGTACTCATCTCAAAGCGAACGCCAACAAGAATAAACACACCAATAAAGTCACGGCGGTTCGTGCCAGTACCTATCTTGATATGCTGGATGAAGACGTCGCTTTAGACCGAGAAAAAGCAGGTAAGAAGCCACTTAAGGCTCGGGAGTCAGAGCCAAAAACAAAGAATACTAAAACCAGCACCACTGACCCAGAGAGTGGCTTCATGACTCGTGATAATAAGCCTCAAGGCTTCTTTTATCTCGACCATCGAACCGTTGATGGTCAACACGGAATTATTCTCGATACCTACACCACCGCGGGTAACATCAATGACTCACAGCCTTACGTTCAACGCTTAGATTACACGCTTGCCACATTCCAATTGAACCCGATAGCTGTTGGACTGGATGCGGGCTACTTTACTGCTCCAGTGGCGGAGTCACTTGAACGTCGAGCTATTCTTGGCGTGTTCGGTTATCGACGTCCATCTAGAACGAAAAATACGTTCAAAAGAAACACTTTACTTACGATGCGCAAAGAGACAGCTACCAATGTCCGAATGGTCAGGAGTTGCTTTATAAAACTACCTCACGCGATGCGTATCGAGAATACCACTCAGCCCCAAAGAATGTGCGCTCTGTCCAATGAGGGATGACTGTACTCAAAGCAGAAATATGAAGAAAGTGATTACACGGCATATCTATAGTGACGCAGTAGAGAGGGCAAACCAAATGCGGCTCTCTTCCTACGGCAAGAAGACTTATAGACGTCGAAGTGAAACAGTAGAACGTAGCTTTGCAGACGCTAAGCAACATCACGGTCATCGTTATGCTCGCTTCCGCGGTCTAGCCAATGTGCAAATGCAATGTTGGTTGGCAGCGGCAGCCCAAAACATCAAGAAGATAGCGCTGGTGATGAACTATCTCCGAAAAATAGGCTTAAACATGGCAGAAATGAGGCAAATACTTGCTTCTGTATGCCTATGTAATGAACGGAAACTTCTGCGCACGACATAGCAAAAAATATCGCGATCGCGACCTACGGTCGCTTCCAAAAAAGAACCCCGCTTAAAAAGCGGGGTTCGTCATCAATCTGAAGCGGCCTAGGCCGCTTTTTTTTATTTCTAGTAATACTTATCGCAGCCAAGGTGAAGTTGTGGTTCGATAAGGATCTCTTCTTCTTGTAGGATCATTTGTTGATGATCTTGGCATCGTTCAACCAGAATGGTGTTGTTGTCGCTATCGATGTCGATAATATCGGCCAGACCATGGGTTGAGTCGATACGGCTGCCTTTGTGTAAGTCTGCTACTTTCATCGGGTGCTCCTGCTGTGTTTTGGCCCTTATGCTTACGTAATAAGAGCCACAACAGGGCAATTGGGTTTGATGGGCGTTCTATTTACTGCGATTAACCGCAAGACCCGCTAACGCGATGAGTGCAGTCTTGTATTCTGACTCTGGAATGATGGCAATCGCATCAATGGCTTTTTGCGCTTCTTCTTCTGCGCGTTGACGGGTGTAATCGAGTGAACCGACTTCGTGCATACACGAGAGGATAGGCGCTAAGAGATCGCGTCCATCCCCTTTCTCGATCGCAGAGCGGATCATTGCCGCTTGCGTTTGATTACCATGCTGCATAGCGTGAAGTAGGGGAAGGGTTGGTTTTCCTTCGGCTAGATCATCACCGGCATTTTTCCCCATCTCATCCGCTGAGGCGGTATAGTCGAGTAGGTCATCGATCAACTGAAAGGCAGTACCCAGATAGCGGCCGTAATCTTGCATTGCCGTCTCTGTCGATTCATCTGCGTCAGTTAAGATGGCGCCAATTTGCGTCGCTGCTTCAAAGAGACGCGCGGTTTTCGAGTAGATGACTTGCATGTAGTTTTCTTCGGTGACGTTCGCATCATGAATGTTCATGAGTTGCTGTACTTCACCTTCAGCGATCACATTGGTTGCCTCACTCATAATATCGAGGATCTTTAAAGATCGCAGGCTTGTCATCATCTGGAAAGAGCGGGTGTAGATATAGTCACCGACTAAAACGCTTGCTGCATTACCGAAAGTGGCATTCGCGGTTGCTTTTCCGCGTCGCATATCGGATTCATCCACGACATCATCGTGCAATAATGTGGCGGTGTGAATGAACTCTATAAAGGCGGCTGCCGTTGTATGATTTTCACCCTGATAGCCTAGTGCGCGAGCGGCTAAAACGGCAAGAATGGGACGAAGACGTTTTCCGCCACTATTTACGATGTAAAAGCCGAGTTGATTAATAAGCACTACATCGGAGTTAAGTTGAGCAAGGATCTTTTGATCGACCTGTGCCATGTCATCGTTTGTAAGTGTTTGAATAGTCTTGAAATCCATTCGGCTTGCGACCTTTATATCAAAGAGTTTGTACTCTTTTTATTATTGATAAATTGTTTCCAATACTACACCATTTCTGGGTGTTCTACATACCCTGAATCAATCATTTAAGTGGTTTAAACATCGCTGAGCAGCATTTCACCAATTTTCTTTACTGAATTAGTTGCCAGAGGCGATGTTTTCGCGTAACATTCGCGCCCTATTGATGACAAGTTTAAGCGCATACCCACGTTTAGAATCTAAACACTGGCTTATGCGGAATCGGAGTATTAGATATGTACGCGGTTTTCCAAAGTGGTGGTAAACAACACCGAGTAAGCGAAGGTCAAACCCTACGCTTGGAAAAACTGGACGTTGAAACTGGCTCAAGCGTAGAGTTTGACAACGTTCTTCTGATTGCAAATGGCGAAGAAGTAACTGTAGGTGCCCCTCTAATTGCAGGCGGCAAAGTAACTGCAGAAGTTATTTCTCACGGTCGCGGCGATAAAGTTAAAGTCGTTAAGTTCCGTCGTCGTAAGCACTCTCGTAAGCAAATGGGCCACCGTCAGTGGTTCACTGAAGTCAAAATTACTGGCATCAGCGCTTAATTAGAGGAGATTTAAGAGATGGCACACAAAAAAGCTGGCGGTTCTACTCGTAACGGCCGTGATTCAGAAAGTAAACGCCTAGGTGTTAAGCGCTTCGGTGGTGAATCAGTTCTTGCTGGTAACATCATTGTTCGTCAACGTGGTACTAAGTTCCACGCTGGTAACAACGTAGGTTGCGGTAAAGACCACACTCTATTCGCTTTAGCAGACGGTAAAGTGAAGTTCGAAGTTAAAGGTCCTAAGAACCGTAAGTTCATTTCTATCGAAGCTGAGTAATTTTAGCTCCGAAATAGAATTCTAAAAGCCCTGCCTTAATGGCGGGGTTTTTCTTTTTCAGTGAAAGGCTTTTTTCACTGTGACATGGATCCGTATTGGGCGGATTGTTTAGCATTCTCTGATACCTAGTCGGGGTAGCACTGCCAAATGGGTAGTGGGGAATGCTAAGCACATCCAAGTGCCCTGTAGCGTTAAGGACAGACGGGCGAGCGGTGAGAGAAGTGCCCATGCACGATACCTGAGCGACTTGGGTATATACTGTGGAAAAGCCGTGTTTCTGTTGTTTACAGGTGAGCACAACGAGACGCGATAGCGTGGAGAAATAGCATGAAGTTTGTAGATGAAGCGGTCATTCGCGTTGATGCGGGTGATGGCGGTAACGGTACAGTCAGCTTCCGTCGTGAAAAGTACGTGCCTAAAGGCGGCCCTGACGGTGGTGATGGTGGTGACGGCGGTGACGTTTATCTGGTTGCTGATGAGAACCTGAATACCTTGATTGACTATCGTTTTACCCGTTTCTATGCGGCAGGCCGCGGTGAGAACGGTCGCGGTGGTAACTGTACGGGTAAGCGTGGTGATGACTGTGTATTGCATGTTCCTGTCGGAACACGTGCAGTGGATGAAGATACCGGAGAGGTGATCGCTGATCTGACTGAGCACGGTATGAAGATCATGGCGGCTAAAGGGGGTTTCCATGGCCTGGGTAATACCCGTTTTAAGTCATCGGTGAACCGCGCTCCGCGTCAAAAGACGATGGGGACAAAAGGTGAAGTTCGTCACTTACGTTTAGAGCTGCTATTGCTTGCTGACGTCGGTATGTTGGGTTTACCCAATGCCGGTAAATCGACCTTCATTCGTGCGGTTTCAGCGGCGAAGCCCAAAGTGGCTGATTACCCATTCACCACCCTAATTCCAAGTCTGGGTGTGGTGCGTGTCGACAGTGATCGTAGCTTTGTTGTCGCGGATATCCCGGGTTTGATCGAGGGTGCCGCCGATGGTGCGGGTCTTGGGATTCGCTTCTTGAAGCACCTAGAGCGCTGTCGTGTATTGTTGCACATGATCGATCTGTTGCCAGCGGATGAGTCATGCCCAATAGAAAATGCGTTTACTATCATCAATGAGCTAGAGCAATATAGCGAGAAGCTGTCTGATAAGCCGCGCTGGATCGTCTTCAACAAAGTGGATCTACTTCCTGAAGAAGAGGCGCAAGCTAAGATTGATGAAATCCTCGATGCATTGAGCTGGGAAGGTGATTACTATTGTATTTCTGCGCTGAACCGTCTGAATACGCAGCCGCTTATCTATGACTTGATGGCCTTCATTGAGACGTTACCACGCCAGTTGGAAGCGGAAGAGAGCGAAGAAGATAAAGTCGACTTTAAGTGGGACGACTATCACGAGCAGAAGCTGCGTGAGTCTGAACAAGCTGAGTCTGATGACGATGACGACGATGATTGGGACGACTGGAATGAAGACGACTACGATGTCGAAATCATCTACAAGCCTTAATCAACTCAGTGAACAAAAAGCCGCAGCGATGCGGCTTTTTTTGTTTCTAACGACAAGGAATGATGCAGTCATGAGGGATTCGACGACGCAAGAAGAGCAGCGTGCCGTCGCACGTGTATGTGTAAAAGTAGGGCAGATCTTATTGCAGCATGGTGCGGAGAGTGCCTTGGTTGTTGATCTTACGCGACGAATGGGGTTGGCTTTAGGCGTCGATAGTGTTGAGGTCTCGCTATCTGCGAGCTCGATGGTGTTAACAACATTGGCTGATGGTCACTGTATTACCACCGCCCGCCGATGCCCAGATCGCGGCATTAACATGCAGATGATCACGCAAGTGCAACGGATCTGTATTATGGCGGAGCATGGTATCGCAGATCGACGCGCAGTGATGGAGAAGCTAGAGCGGCTCGTGCCCATGCGCTACAACCGTTGGCTTGTTCTGATCATGATCGGACTTTCCTGTGCAAGCTTTGCGCGGATCGCGGGTGGGGACTTGCTGATCATGGCGCTCACCTTTACGGCATCCAGCTGTGGCATGCTGGTGAGACAGACCTTAGCCCATCGCCATTTTAATCCATTGATCAATTTTGGTGCGACTGCGTTTGTAACGACTGCGATTGCGGCCCTAGGCGTGCGTTTTCAATTAGGGAATCAACCTTTTCTCGTCATGGCATCATCTGTATTGATGTTAGTTCCAGGTGTACCGCTGATTAATGCGGTCTCTGACATGGTGAAAGGGTTTATCAATATGGGGATTGCACGCTGGACAATGGCTTCTCTACTGACGCTATCCACATGTTTAGGCATTGTATTAGCAATGAACTTGCTTGATGTCTGGGGGTGGTTGGCATGAACACCGTGATGATGATGCTACATAATGGCTTGTTTGCCATCGTGCCAGCCGTGGGGTTTGCACTGCTTTTTAACGTGCCAGTTAAGGCATTAAAGTTCTGTGCGATGGGCGGTGCGCTAGGCCATATGCTTCGTTACCTGTTAATTGACTGTGGGCTGTCGATTGAGATGTCGAGTTTTATTGCCGCAGCGGCAATTGGTTTTCTCGGTGTGTATTGGTCGCAGCGCTTTTTGGCACACCCGAAAGTCTTCACTGTCGCCGCAGTTATCCCTATGGTGCCGGGTGTGTTTGCGTTTAAAGCGATGATTGCGTTGGTAGAGATCAATCAACAAGGCTTCAGTGAGCCTTTGTTGGCGGCACTGTTTGAGAATCTGTTAAAAGCTTTGTTTATTATCGCAGGATTGGCAATAGGGCTAGCATTGCCCGGGCTATTGTTTTATCGTCGCCGCAGTGTGGTGTAATGGCAGTGTTGAGGAGCCGTATGAAAATTAGCATGATCGCCGCGATGGCAAATGATCGAGTCATTGGTAAAGACAATGATATGCCGTGGCATTTGCCCGCTGACTTCGCTTGGTTTAAGCGTTGTACTATGGGCAAGCCTGTTGTGATGGGGCGAAAAACGTACGAGTCTATCGGTCGACCATTGCCAGGGCGCCGTAATATTGTAGTGAGCCGAAATACTGAACTTCAGATTGAAGGTGTGGATGTTGTGGGCTCATTTGATGCGGCAAAAGCCTTGGTACAAGGTGAGGATGAGTTAATGGTCATCGGTGGTGGACGTTTTTACGAGCACTGTTTACCTGAGGCGGACTTACTCTATTTGACCTTTATCGATGCCGATATCGATGGGGATACGCGTTTCCCTGAGTGGGGTGAAGCGTGGCAAACGACGCACACTGAGATGCATAACGCAGATGAGAAAAATGCGTATAACCTGACCTTTACGGTGTGGGAACGCAGTGAGTGATGGCAGTTCTGGCATTGTGAGAAGATGTCATTGAGCTTGACGCCGCCGCGTGTGAAACGCGGCGGCGTGATTGAGTGGGTTAGATCTTAAAGAGCTGAATTTGGTTGCCGAGCTCTTCTGCAGTAAACGCGAGGCTTTTACTCTGCTCAGCGAGATGCTGGGCGGCTTCACTGACATCATTTGCAGATTGGCGGATGTTGCCAACACTGCGATTCACGTCTGCAGCAACTTGTCCTTGTTCTTCTGCTGATGTTGCGATGTGAGAAACCATATCGCTCGCTTCACTGACTTCTGTGGCAATGTTATTTAAATCGCCTTGGCTATGATTGACCTGTTCAACACTGGCGATAGTGTCATTGAGGCTCCGTTCCATGGCTTCTGCCGCATCCAATGCACTTTGGGTGAGGCTTTCAATGGTGCGCTCGATTTCCCCGGTTGAATCTGATGTGCGTCCTGCGAGGTTTCTTACTTCATCGGCTACCACAGCAAAACCTCTACCCTGATCACCAGCACGTGCCGCTTCAATGGCGGCGTTAAGCGCGAGTAGGTTGGTCTGTTCGGAAATCCCCCCGATGACAGTGGTGATATCACCGATCTGTAGCACGCCTTGTTTTAAGGTATCGACGATTTTGCCAGCTTGGCCAATTTGCGCCTGCACATTGTTGATGGTGGCGACGGTTTGCTGCATCGCGTCTCTGCCTTCCAGTGTTTGAGCGGCGACGGTTCGACTACTCTGCGCACCTAGCTCCGCATTCTTCGCGACGTCAGATATCGAGGATGTCATTTGTGACATCGCGCCAGCAAGTTGTTCTAGTTCGGATTGCTGTGCGGTGACGCTCTGTGCCGTTTCTTCAGAGGCAGAGGCGATTGAAGCCGCCATCGCCGTTGACTTTTGAGCGGACTCATTGGCGAGCGAAAGAATGGCACGGATATTATCGATGGACTCATCGAGGCGTTCAGCCATTTGTCCCAGCTCATCTTTGCGCTTGAGTTTTAGATCGACGCGTAGATCCCCCTCTGAGATCTGCTCAAACTGGCTCATGATGCGACTCAGAGGACGAGTGATGTCTCGCGTGAAGAAGTAGCCGACGATCAATAAAAAGAGCGAAGCGATCAAAGTGATGATGATTTGTGGCAAGGTATCGGTGATCACCTGTTGATTGATGTCTTCAATATGCAAGCGCGTGCCAACAATCCAATCCCACTCTTCAACATATTCAAAGTAACCGAGGAGATCGACGGGCTGGCCATTGGCATTAAGCAAGGTATATTCGATGTAGCCTTGTTGCTCTGCCGCCGCTTGATTGATGATCACTTGCCAAAAGTTAAATCCATTCGCATCAAGGTCGTTGGTCATCACTTTCCCTTCTTGAGATTTATCAATCGGGTAGTTAACCATACGGCCTTTGTTATCAATGATCCAAAAGAAGTTATCTTCGTTATACCGCATGGAGTTGAGTGTTACTTTTGCAAGCGATTCTGCACTGTTTCGCCCATAAGAGTTGCTTTGCGCAATAAACGATTCAACGACACTGATCGCCGTTTCGACCTGTGCTTGCAGTTGGCTTTGGCGCTCATTAAATGCGGTGTTTCTCAGTGCATTGACACTGATCGCAACCAAGACGATAAGGGTCAGTATCGCAATGGCTATCAAGCCGTTAAGCTTCTTAAAGATAGAGATATTGCGAAGAGAGAACTTGCTCATAGTTATCTTCCTTGATACTGCTGGCTTGTGCTCAGCGAGGGTCAATGCGCACTCACGGCCTGGATTATTGTCACGGTTTCTATGTTAATGATGGCGGTGATGTGAGCAGTATGTGGAATTAGTATCAAAGAACTCAACAAGGATTTTGTTGATGCTCATCAAGTTGAGTGGAGTCCTGTTGCGACTAAGCCCACAGTTTCAACGAAATGAGCAAACGGGGAGGTCTAGCGGAGCGCGGGTTGGGTAAAGCGTTGCTTGTCTTCCCAACGTAGCATGGTGAGTACATTTCCCCAGACACATCCGGTGTCTAAGCCATATTCTGGACCATCAAACTTGCCATTGAGAGCGGCCCAGTGGCCAAACACGACCGGCTTTTTGAGCGGCTTTCTATCAGCGAGTTCAAACCAAGGTGCAAGCGGGCTCTCTTTCGGTAAATCATCCGGCGCAAATTTACACTCCGCATCCAAGGTGCCGTCAGGATAGCAAAAACGCATTCGTGTTAGAGCGTTAATGGTAAAACGTAGCGATTCAATTTCCGATAGATCGGGTTGCCAGCGATCAGGTTGGTTGCCGTACATGTTTTCTAACAGCCAGTGTTTTCGTTCTGATCGTAAGATGTCGCTGACTTTTTGGGCTTGTTTTTTAGCCGTTTTTATATCCCATTGCGGCGGGATACCCGCATGGGTGATCACGAACGCTTCGTGTTCCAGCAACAGAGGTTGTTCACTCAGCCAGTGAAGCAGGGCATGACTGTCTTCTGCATCCAGAATGGGTTGAACCTTGTCTTTGGGCTTTGCCTTTTTAAATCCGGCAGCCGTCGCTAGCAAATGTAAGTCGTGATTGCCGAGGACGGTTTTTGCGCTGTCCCCTAATGCGATCACTTTTCGCAGACATTGCAGCGAGTCCTCACCACGCGCGACGAGATCGCCACATAACCATAGTGTGTCTCGCTTGGGGTGAAACTGAACTTGCGCGAGGAGGGCATCGAACTCCTCGAAGCAGCCTTGTAAGTCGCCAATAATGTAATTAGCCATAGACGCTCGTTAATGCAGAATGTTAGGTATCGCTAAGCGAAAAGGAGGAATGTCACTTTGGTGCTGCTGGCCAGCATTATCTTCGAAAAGGTAGAAACCTTGCATGACGCCGACTTCGGTTTCGATGACAGCGCCGCTCGTGTAAGTAAAGGTATCATTTGGCAAGATATGCGGGTGCTTCCCAACCACGCCAGGCCCTTCGACTTCACTCTGTTTGCCGTTGGCGTCGGTGATTAGCCAGCGTCGTGACTGGAGCGTTGCTGCTACGGTGCCGACATTGCGAATCGTAATCGTATAGGAAAACGCGTAACGATCTTGGTCGGGCTGAGATTGATCTTCAATGTAGTGGGTAACGACGTGGTAGGTAAATAGTGGTTTGCTTTCCATAGACGATATTTCCTGACAAAAACGCCCCAAACGTGGGGCGTAGGACCATTTGATTAGGCTGCTTTGTGGTTGGCATCCAACCAGTTTGCCATCGCAACAAACTGTTCAATGGTTAAGCCTTCTGGGCGCATGGAAGGGTTGATCCCCAACTCTTCTAAGGTTTCGGCGCTCAAAAGCCCTTTGTAGCAGTTCCGTATTGTTTTACGGCGCTGATTGAAGCCTTCTCGACATACGCGCTCCAGCCACTTTAGGCTGGTGGTTGGATGTGGTAGGACATCATAGGGGACTAAGCGGACTACCGCCGAATCAACTTTGGGGGCTGGCTTGAATGCTGAAGGCGGCACTTCGAGAACAGGTACCACTTTACAGTAATATTGCGCCATCACCGTAAGGCGACCATAGGCTTTGGTGCCTGGTCCCGCAGCAAGGCGATTGACCACTTCTTTTTGCAGCATAAAGTGCATGTCTTGCACTTTGTCGTGGAAGGTTAGAAGGTGGAAAATCAAGGGTGTCGATACGTTGTACGGCAGATTACCGAAGATGCGCAGTTGTTTATCTTCTTGCAGTAGCTGACCGAAGTCGAACTGCATGGCATCCCCTTCGTGGATGGTCAATTTGCTGCTTAGAAACGGGTGGTGACGAAGACGCTCTGCCAAGTCACGGTCCAGCTCAACGACATGAAAGTGGTCAACTTCACGGCCTACAGGCTCAGTTAATGCACCGAGACCAGGGCCGATCTCAACTAATATATCGTCACTAAGTGGGTTGATGGCGGAAACGATGCCATCAATGATGTATTCATCATGAAGGAAATTTTGACCAAAGCGCTTACGAGCGCGGTGACCTAAGTGAACCTGATCACTACTCATTTATGTTTTTCTACCAATTCTAAGGCGTGGGCCAGTGCTGTCCGAAGACTGCCCAAGTCTGCCTGTCCGGTACCGGCTAAATCCAGTGCGGTACCATGATCTACTGAAGTTCTAATGAATGGTAAGCCTAACGTAATGTTAACGGATTTACCAAAACCTTTATATTTTAGGACAGGAAGCCCTTGGTCGTGGTACATCGCGAGTACAGTGTCAGCATCTGCCAAGTATTTTTCCTGGAAAATGGTGTCTGCAGGCAGGGGACCTATCAGGGTCATACCCTCTTCATCACGTAAGGTCGCCAATGTTGGCGTAATAGTATCAATTTCTTCGGTGCCCAAACAGCCATCTTCGCCTGCGTGAGGATTTAACCCGCAGACATAGATTTTTGGATCCGCTAACCCAAACTTGTTTTTCAAGTCTTGATGTAGGATGCGAATGACCTCTTTGAGGCGATCTGGGGTGATCGCTTGAGAGACATAAGCAAGTGGGATATGAGTCGTGACTAAGGCGACTCTCAATCCTTCTGTTGCCAGCATCATGACCACTTGTGGGGTGTTGGACTGCTGGGCAAAGAACTCGGTGTGGCCACTAAAGGAGATCCCAGCGCGGTTAATGACCCCCTTGTGTACAGGACCCGTGACGACCGCAGCAAATTCACCACTTAAACAGCCTTGTGCGGCACGCGCGAGCGTATCGAGAACATACTGACCATTCTTTTCATTGAGTTCTCCCGTCACAACGGGAGAACCAAGGGGAATGTCATCGACAATCGCAACGCCGGGTTGATTGGGCTGAGGGGACTCGTCAGCGCGATACTCTTTAATGGTAAGAGGCAGACCAAGTTCTATGGCTCGCTGCTCTAACATCGCAGCACTTGCGGCGATAACGAGTTGGTGAGGCCACGCCTCTTGCAACAACGCGAGCACTAAATCGGGGCCGATACCAGCGGGCTCTCCCGGTGTAATGACTAAACGTTGACAGTTAGATGTCATTATCAGCCTCGACATTTTCGATATAGGCGCCAGCCATTAACTCTTGCATCCAAGCTTGCGCCTCTTCGTTGAACTTACGGTTGAACAATATGCGGTAGGCACGGTTTTTAAATGCCGCATCTGTTCGGTCGACGTTACGACGCTCGATGACTTCAACAATGTGCCAACCGTGGACGGTTTTGAAGGGCTCACTGACGATGCCGACAGGCAGTGTTTCTACCATCTCTTTAAATTCAGGTACGTAAAGGTCAGGTGTTTGCCAACCGAGCTCACCTTGTTGGGCTGCTGAACCAGGATCAGCACTCAGTTCTGCGGCAACATCGCCAAAGATCTTGTCACCTTCGATAATCGCTTGACGAGCACGGTTTAGTTGGCGTTGCGCGCCTTCATCGCTCAGAATGACGGAGGTTTTAACGAGCACGTGGCGCGCATTGACTTCCATCACTGAAACAGACTCAAGTCCTTTGACATCATCAATTTTGAGGATGTGATAACCGACACCACTCATGAATGGCCCAATGATGGCGCCTTTTCCATGGGCATCGATTTCGTCAGCGAAGACGGTAGGCATCTCTTCTTTGCGTTGCCATCCCCAACTACCCCCTTGTAGCGCGCGCGGCCCTTTCGAGTAAGCAATAGCGAGTTCCGCAAAATTTGCACCAGCTTCAAGCTGTGCGACGAGGCGCTCAGCCTGCGCTTTGACATCATCACGCTGCTGTTTGCTTGCCCCATCAGGGAAACGCAGTTGAATATCACTGATATTGTATTGCACGTTTGACAGAGTCTCCTCACTGATACGGTCAGCGAGAGATTCGACTTCTTGAGGTAATATGTTAATGCGGCGACGTACTAATGCATTGCGCGCTTCTGATGCAGTTAACTCACGACGTACTTGCTCACGAAAAGCGCTATAGCTCATGCCATCAGATTCAATCATGCGGCGCAGTTCGGAAACGGTGCGCTGTTGTGTTTCCGCTATATCTTGGATAGCCAGGTCGAGCATGTTGTCATCAATGCGGATACCGTAGCGATCTGCTTCTTGGATCTGTAGTGTTTCCAGTACTTGCTGTTCGAGGATCTGCTCGCGCAAAATGTTGCTCGGTGGGAGACTTTGACCACTGCTGGTCGCATTGCGAACCACACTGTCATACATATTGTCGATGTCACTTTGTAATATCACGCCGTTGTTCACGATAGTGACGATGCGATCAAGCTCTTGCGGTGCTGCATTGGCAGTAAGGCTGAGACTTGCCATGACCAAGCCGGCCACGCACTGCTTCCAATTGTTCATATACATCCTAATTTGCGTTTCGACGCCCTGAGATTGTCAGGCGATTAGTTGTTCAGGTAAAACGGACGGCCATAACTCAGGGCATTACCGCTCGCTTGTTTATACTCAAACCCGCTACGTCCACCGAGGCCAAGCAGTCGGAATGACAAGCTGACGTTAGTATCGTATTCAGGCTCTGCTGTTAGGTTCTCACGGAACTTAAGGTATTCATTGTAGCCAAATGAGACCGCCCAGCAGCAGGACTCATAGATTAGCGCGATTTGGCTTTCTGACATGATGGCTTCATTGGTGTCGTAGAAGACATCGCCATACGCAAACCAGCTGTCAGTCAGGCGTAAACCGGCAGAGAAACCTGCTTGTGAAATCCCTTCTTCTGTAAAGCTACTGATATCATTATCCGGTAAGCTCTGTTGTAGGTATGACTGCGAGATGTAACGATAGTTCGCTTGTAAGTAGTTTTCGCCTATACGGTACTCACCCGTGACATGGCCATATTGGATCTCTTTTTCACTGCCGTCATATTGCAGTCCTGCGGTGAAGAAGGTGCGGTCACCGTAGTTAAACTCTGTTTCAAACGCCGATGCTGAATAATCGACTTCGTTTCCAGTAAAGTTGGTCACCTTGTTGAGATAGAAGATCTGTCCAAAGGAGAAGATAAAGCGTTCGCGGTATTGCTCATCAAAAAATCGTGTTGAAGCACCAATAGTAAATTGATTCGCGGGAGCGATGTAGTCTACGCCACTGTATTGGCGGTCACGGAATAATCCATGGTAGTCAAGCTGAAGTAAGCTAGTGTCATAGCCAGTCTGCCCAGCATTGAGCGGGTTGTAGATACCGGTTTGCTCGACTTCTTCGACAAACAGATACTGAACCTTAGGTTCGAGTGTTTGTAAGTAAGCACTGCCGAAGGCATTGGCTTCTCGCTCAAGTGTGACGCCGGACAAAACGCGAATGCTCGGCACGGTTCGTGTGGCATTTTCACGTAATCCAACGAGGTCCGGATTCAGGACAGGATCAAATTCCTGATCGTAGCGGGTGTACATGAGTTTTGCTTCAGATTCGAGCGTCCACCAAGAAGCGGCATAAGGGAAATAGAGTGTTGGCTCCAAGTGAAGACGACCAGCCGACGGTTTGGTTTTATCATCGTTCTCAAAGCGGCTCATTTGCCCCATTATCGACGCTTCTAACCCCAGCGGCAGCATGAGATCATAGTAGTTCGCAGTGAACTGCGGCATGACCCGATAAAGGTTGCTGGTGCCGTCAACAGTTAAAGATTGGAAGTCCTTTACTGTCAATGTGGTATCCCAGTTGGCACTGCGATAACCGATCGACCCCGTTTGCAATAAGCTTGAATCTTCACGACTACCGAGCGTTGAACCTAGTCCTTTTTCAAAATAGTCAAACTGACTCACCTCGCTGAAGTTGGTACTCAAGCTCCAGTGCTGTGCATAGGTAGCGTTGTGCGTCCAGTTGTAAGCCCACATAGCACCGTCAGCACGGCTTTCGCGATCGGTATGAATATATTCCCCCGTCAACGAGCCTTCACCGACAGCATTGAGGTAGCGGAACTGGGCATGACCTAACACCCCACGACGTTGCATAAAGGTTGGGGTAAGCGTCAAGTCGTAGTTAGGCGCAATATTCCAGTAAAAGGGGGTTTCAATTTCTAGACCATTGCGAGAGCCGTAACTTGCATTCGGGTATAAAAAGCCCGTTAAACGCTCTTCGCCGACCGGTAAGCGAATATAGGGGATATACATGACAGGGACATCTTTAATGGCAAACTTGGCGCCATACAGATCAGCATAAGGTTGAGTTTGATCATACTCGATGTTTTCTGCGGAGAATGACCAACTGTTATCATTGACGGGGCAAGTGGTAAAGCTGGCTTCTTTTAAGCGCAGTTCAGTTGCGCTTTCTTTGGCAATTAGTCCCGCCTCTCCACGGCCAAGTTCACACATTAAGCTGTAGTCAGCTTGATACATAGTGGCAGTTTCGTCAGTGAGATTGGCATGAACCCGATCTGCATTGACGACGAACTGTGGATCTGTGACTAACACATCGCCATAGGCGGTGACCACATTTTCAGGTTGGCGGATAATAGCCTGCTCGGCTTCCATACGACGCGGACCTTGAGTGACAACCACATTGCCTTGATAAGTCGCTTTATTGTCTTGATGCGCCTCTGCGTAATCGGCTTCGATAACAACGGGCATGGCATTGATCTCACTAGGAGACGGCGCCTGCATACAGATATTTTCAACGGGTTGATCAATACCGGGGCGTTGCAGGCAATCTTTTGCAACGGCATGAGGCCCATAAAGCGCTAAGGAGATCGCAGTCGCGATAACACTGCGGGAGGTCAATGACATTTAATTTAACTTTCCTGTAGTTTATGCTGTGCACTGCAAGGGCGCAGCGACCGCTTTCCTGATAAATGGATGTTATCATAATCGATATTCAGTTTCGCGACACCCTTCTACTTTAAATCAGTGAATTAAAATTACAGTGAGTGATAAAGGCGACCTATGGGTAAATTGATTGGGGCACTATTTGGTATCATTTTGATGGGGTTTCCGGGCTTTCTGCTTGGCTTGTTCCTCGGGCACCAATTTGATATCGCCCGTCGTCGACTCTATTTCAGCCGTGGTATGGGCGGCTTTGGGAGTGGTGGGAATCCGCAAGCAAAACAAGCCGCGTTTTTTCGCAATGCTTTTGCTGTCATGGGACATATGGCGAAAGCTAACGGTCGAGTGACGGAACAAGAGATACGCCTTGCGACACTGTTTATGGATCGTATGGGATTGCGTGGTGAAGCGCGTCGTCAAGCTCAAGACGCGTTTCGAGAGGGTAAAGAGAGTGATTTTCCACTGGATGATGTGCTCGATGAAGTTCGTCAGGACTGTGGAGGACGTTCCGACCTATTGCAGTTCTTTTTAGAGCTACAAATCCAATCTGCTTATGCTGATGGTAATTTAGAGCAAGTTGAGAAAGCGCTATTGTATCGAATTGCGGAGCATTTGGGGTACTCGCACCGTCAGTTAGACCAGCGTTTGCGGATGCAAGAAGCGGCATTTCGCTTTCAACAAGGGGGATACCATCAACATCAGTCGCATGGTGGCGGGCACTATCAAGCGCCGCCAAGTCGCGACCAATTGGCGGATGCTTATCAATTGCTTGGGGTTGAGGCGTCAGCAACCCAGCAAGAGTTAAAACGCGCTTACCGTAAGCAGATGAATGAACACCATCCCGATAAGCTTGTCGCGAAAGGTCTGCCTCCGGAGATGATGGAAGTTGCCAAGCAGAAAGCGCAAGAGATTCAAGCCGCCTACGATTTGATCAAGAAAGAACGCGGCTTTAAATAACATTTGCTGCGCTAAGTTGCTTGTAAACGTCACTTAAACCACGAGGTTTTGAGGACGACCTTCGACAAAGCATTGAATGTTTTCGAACAATTGGTGTACCAAGGTTGTTATCGCCGAATCACTGCCCCAAGCAACATGTGGGGTCAGTAACAAGTTGGGTAAATGAGCCTGCGCGATGAGCGGATTTAGTTCATTGGCAGGCTCTTCTGTGAATACATCGACACCCGCAGCCGCGATTTCACCTTCTTGTAAAGCCTGTACGAGCGCCTCTTCATCGACAAGTCCTCCTCGCCCAGTATTGATGAGTATCGCGTTGTTCTTCATCGCTTTGAGCGTCGTTTTTTCGATGATATTTTGCGTCTTTTCGGTAAGCGGGCAGTGCAAGCTGATGACATCGGCTTGGGTAATAACCTCTTCAAACGGATAGTACCCATCACGGCAATGATCCGCCCCTTTATGTTCGGCAAACATGACTTTCATACCTAATGCTTTTGCCGTTGTACCGACGGCTTGTCCCAAATTTCCTCTCCCGATTATCCCCAGCGTTGTGCCTGAGACATTGCCAATCGGATGCGTAAAGAAGCAGAACTGGCCATGGCGTTGCCATTCGCCGTTCTGAATATCGCTGTGGTAACCGAAGAGATTTCGACGTAATGAAAATATCATCCCCATCACATGCTCAGTGACTGACTGTGCGGCGTAGTTGCGAATGTTGCATACCTTGATACCAAGCGCTTGGCAGGCGGCTAAGTCGACGTTGTTCGTCCCTGTCGCAGCAATCGCGATCAATTGCAGCTTGGGGAGTTGAGACAAGGTGTCTTTGTTGAGCATAACTTTGTTGGTAATGAGGATGCTTGCGTCGCGGCAACGTTCAACTATCTGATCGGATGTCGTTATTGGGTAGCTTTGCCATTGATGAGGAAACGACGGCGTAGGGAGAGTAATGTGTGTTGGAATTGTTGCGGTATCGAGAAAAACAATCTTATGGCTCATGATGACGTTCGCTGAGATGGGTTTGAATCATCATACCGAATAGTGAGTACAATGCGTAACTCATGCGAGAGTGCAATCATGATTGCGCTTGTGAAGTTGCTTGGAAATACACTGATTTTTTTCTTGAAGTGACTCGAAAGTCCCTAGTCGCGAGCTGTAATTTTTCGCCAGTGTGTTGTGACTGTGAGGCAAAGAGTCACAATTTTCAATACACATTTTTAGCAAACGGATTTTAATCGTTCTACTACTCAATATGACGTCTCTGTCTGGGTAACAGACAGATTACTGATTGGATATAGACATAGGGATAGCAGAATGAAGAAAGCGATACTAGCGAGTGCGATAGCACTCATCTTTGCGCCGCCATTGTTTGCAGCAGATTGCAGTAACTTGGCCGTTTGGGATAGTGCAACCGCGTATGGTGGTGGAACAGAGGTTCAGCATCAAGGCGACATCTATAAAGCAAACTGGTGGACACAAGGTCAGGATCCGGCCGCGAACTCAGGTGATTGGCAGGAGTGGAGTTGGGTCTCAGCGTGTGATGTCATAGGAACGCTACCCCCTGAAATTACCGTGACCTCGCCTCAAGCGGGGGGGCAGTTTGTCGAAGGTTCGACCATCGTACTGGCTGTGGATGTGAAAGATGCTGTGCATTCGATCACTGAAGTGCAATTTAGCGTGAATGGCAACCGGATCGGATCTGTGCTTTCAGCGCCTTACGAGCTCCCGTGGGTGGCTGTGGTAGGCAATGCATCGATTGAAGCGACCGTCTTTAGTGATAGCGGCTTAAGCAGCAGCGACACGGTGAGTGTCACAGTAACGGCGGCAGGAGGGAATCAACCACCACAGGTCGCTGTGACCGCACCAAGCGATGGCGCACAGTTGACGGATGGCACTCAGATTACCTTTACTGCGGATGCCAGTGATGCTGATGGCGCCGTCGATCGCGTTGAGTTCTACTTGAACGATGTCCTTGTAGGCGATGATACTGTTGCACCTTATACGTTGACTTGGCCAGCAGTGATAGGTAATTACGCACTGTATGCCCGAGCGATTGATAACGAACTCGCCGCGACGACCTCCTCTGTTGTCTCATTCAGTGTTAAAGGTGAAGTGTCGGGCGGCGGTTGCGCAGGCGTGCCGACGTATGTCGCCGGGCAAAATTATGCCGCGGGTGATGTCGTGCAGGTGGATAACTATAGTTACCGCTGCGATGTTGCCGGCTGGTGTTCTTCTGATGCGGCTTGGGCTTACGCACCAGGAACAGGTGCACATTGGCAGGATGCGTGGACTGAGCAAGGCATCTGTGCCATTACCCCAGAAGTGAGCTTTACGTCACCAGCGCCCGGCAGCGTATTACTCGCGGGCGTTCCGGTAACGGTGGGTGTTGATGCAACCGATGGTGACGGCTCAGTGACAGGGGTTGAATTTAAAGCAGGGGCAACAACCATTGGCTCTGCCATCTCTACACCTTATCAAGTTGAGTGGCAGCCTAGCACTATCGGCAACACGGTATTGACAGCGATTGCAACAGACAATGAAGGCAACAAAGGTGAAAGCCAAATTCAAGTCAGTGTAACCGACCAGCCGCTAGTGGTCTCTTTAACATCCCCATCGAGTGGTGACAGTATTGCGTTGGGTAAAACGGTTGCCCTTGCTGCCGACGCGGCTGCGTTGACCGGTGGTGTGGCAAAAGTGGATTTCCTTGTCAATGGTAGCATCGTTGCAACGGATACGGTCGCACCTTTCGATGGTGTGTGGACGCCAGCCGCTGCGGGTAGTTACTCTGTTGCCGCCCAAGTGACGGACAGCGCTGGAAGCACGGCATTGTCAGACGCGGCCTCAGTATCCGTAAGAGCGATCTCCGGTAAGCGCCATCAGCTAATTGGTTACTGGCACAATTTTGTTAACGGTGCGGGTTGTCCAATGAACCTCAGTGAGATGTCTAAAGATTGGGATGTGATCGATATTGCATTTGCGGATAACGATCGTAACTCCAACGGCACGGTGCACTTCAACCTCTACAATGGCGATATCTACAGTGACTGTGCACCTATTGATCCTGTGCGCTTTAAGGCTGATATCAAAGCACTCCAAGCAGAAGGGAAAGTGTTTGTTCTCTCTCTTGGTGGCGCGGAAGGTACGATTACGCTTAATACTGACTCAGATGAAGCTAACTTTGTTTCAAGCTTGACTGACATCATTAAAGAGTGGGGTTTTGATGGTCTAGATATTGATCTCGAGAGTGGTTCTAACCTCGTCCATGGTTCGCAAATTCAGGCGCGCTTGCCACGTGCGCTGAAGCAAATTGAAGCGAATACTGGCGGAGATATGTACTTAACCATGGCGCCTGAGCATCCGTATGTACAGGGTGGTATGGTGGCCTATTCGGGAATTTGGGGCGCTTACATCCCATTGATTGATGAACTGCGCGGTACGCTCGATCTTCTGCATGTTCAGCTTTATAACAATGGTGGTCTTGCAAACCCTTATACCAATGGCGCCGCACCTGAAGGTTCAGTCGACATGATGGTTGCATCTGCGAAAATGTTGGTTGAAGGGTTTGAGAAAGCGGATGGCACTTGGTTTAGTCCACTACGTGATGACCAAGTGGCGATTGGCTTGCCTTCGGGACCAAGCTCTGCAAACTCGGGACAAGCGCCCATTCAGAACATAGTCGATGCGTTGGATTGTCTGACATTAGGGCAGAAATGTAGTTCGGTTGTGCCGACCAAGTTGTATCCAAACTTTGGTGGTGTGATGACGTGGTCAATCAACTGGGACCAACATGATGGCTTCAACTTCTCTGGACCTGTCGGTCAAAAACTCACAGAGATGAATGCACGTTAACGCTGTTTGAGTATAAAAGCGCAGCCAAATAGGCTGCGCTTTTTTATTGTAGAGCAGTTAACTAGAGAGGCGATGTGAGCTCTCATCAAGCTCTTGCGCGGTTTGCTCGATACGTCCAAGGGTTTCTGCAACGTCGCTCGATATATTACGTATAGAGCTGATGCTTTCGGCGAGTGAGTGTGACACATTTGATTGTTCATCGGTCGAAGACGCGATTTCAGAGTTGAGGCTAAACAGCTGGCCAGTCGACTCTTTGATCGCATCAAACACACCGCCTATTTGTGAAATGCTCTGCTCTGAGCTTTCCATCAAGGAAGCTGCGCGGTTAATGGTTTCACCGACTTGATTGGTCTTGTTTTGTAAACTACCAATAATCGTCTCGATCTCTTGCGTTGAGTCTTGAGTACGTTGTGCCAGTGAGCGAACCTCGTCGGCAACGACTGCAAATCCCCGTCCTTGTTCGCCTGCTCTCGCCGCTTCAATTGCAGCATTAAGGGCAAGTAAGTTGGTTTGCTCGGCAATGGCTTTAATTACATCAAGGACACTACTGACTTGTGCGCTTTCAGATGCCAAATCTTCCATTGCAGTTTGTGTGTTTGAAAACTCTTGGCTAAGGGTTTGGATAGAATCAATGGCCACTTGCATCGACTCTTGGCCATTAATGACACTGCCTTCATTGTCTCTTGCAATGGACTCAGCATCGTTAGTGACATCTGAGACACGTTTTAGCGTCACTGACATCTCTTCTATGGCAACGGAAACACTCTCAAATTGATGCTCAAGCTCGTCTGAGCGTGCTTTACTTGACGTCACATTTTGATGCGTATCAGAGGCAAGTTGACTGACAGTGCGAGAGATCTCGGTCGAAGCCTGCTGGTTTCTTGCAATGGCTTCGAGTAAATGGTTGATCTCAATAGCGATATCCTGAATGTCCCCTTTGGCCTTGATATCAATTCGAGTATCAAGTGATGCGTTGTTGTGCAGTGCTTTCAACTGGGCATTGAGTTCGGTGACTGGCTTGGAAACGTTTCTATGCGCCAATATGAAGCCAGCAATCGAAGCGAAGAATACTATGAACGCCATGACAAGTGTGGCATTTACCTCGGCTTTAAGGGTTTTGAAAGAGGCACTTTGCTCGGCATATGTGCGTTGCTCAAGTTCGGTAAAAAAACCGTCGATAGGACGCATGATCTTGGCTTTTTCCGAATGATACGTTGGGCTGTGGAGTAATTCTGCCGCGAGCGCCGTGTCAGGCGTTGCACGAACGCTATATTCCCCCGTTGTTGGGTCGGCAAAGATCCCTTTTACCGCATTCATGGCTTTCACTTCGAGCGCCACTAACGCATCGGAGTTTGCTTTTGCGGTATTGAGCAGGTTGAACTCTTTGTCACTGAAGCCGAGCTCTCGCATGTGTGCGAGGAGGTCCTGCCTGGGCCCGTCTTGTTTGGGTTTACTGCCATAGGTTAATACGAGATCCCAGTAGATCTGGTGGTAATTGACCGGGCGAGGTAAGTCGCCATTCCGGATCGACAGGATATCGAGATACATCCTTTCGTAATCTTCGTTACCTGTGAGGGCATAGGTTCGTGCTAAACGAGTGAGATCATCTGAGCTTTGTCTTAGCTCGTCAGCGGCTTGATAGGAGGCGTAGCGACGGTCGGCATTTTCCTTAAATTGGTCAGCCCCGGAGATTAACTGCGCCATTAATATGATAGTGATGATAGCGCTGAGACAGATAGCGCCAAACACCCATGACATGATTACCTTAGTGCTCATCGTTCCTTACACCTTAACTAGAAAACAGCTCTTCTAGTTTAGATGCTTAAAAGGAATATGAAAGGAATTGTATTTGAAAATGATATTTTTATAAATGAAATATCTCACTGAATAAAATGATAAAAGTTATCATTTTATAAATTCCCTGTAGGTATTTATATCTTGCAGTAGCCGCGCTTTTTTTGCCTCAGGGTAGAAGTTACAGGGGGCAAAGAGGTGCATGGGGGCTTCAGAATAAGGGTGCTTGAACGTAAGCTCAGCCGCATGCAACTGTAAACGTGGAGCCATCGCCAGTGCGTCTTGATGGGCATAAAAACGATCGCCAAGAATGGGATGACCAAGTGACAAAAGGTGGACGCGAAGTTGATGAGAGCGACCGGTGATTGGGTAGAGAGCAACGAGGGTGGTGCCATTCTCACGCTTTATCACTTCGAAGTAAGTTTGTGAGGGTTTTCCTTCCTGATAGCAAACTTTTTGCTTTGGTCGATTGGGCCAGTCACAAATTAAGGGCAGATCAATCAATCCAGTATCTTGGGCCATTTCGCCCCACACCCTCGCGTAATATAGCTTGCGAGTTTCTCTGTTCATGAACTGAATCTTCATATGGCGCTCAGCTTTTTTACGCAGAGCGAGTACCAAGAGTCCCGATGTGGACATATCTAAGCGGTGGATGATTTGTGAGTTGGGGTGGTGTTCGCGTACTCGAGTCCAGACGCTGTCAGCGTGAATCGGGTCTCGTCCCGGATTCGACAGTAAGCCAGACGGCTTGTTAACCGCAATAATGTCTTTATCAAGGTGCAAGACATCCAACCAAGGGTCTGTGGGTGGGTTATAGATGAAGTTGGACAAAACAGATAAGCAAGTTAATAGAAATAAAGGATGTCCGTAGTGTGATTTACTGATGGATAAAAAGCAAGGTGAGGTGCTTTGTTCGTAAGAGATGCTGACAATACCATGCCAGCATCAATACTATGACAACGCCACTATTCTACCGATGTCAGTTTGTAGGTAACACGCTCATAACTCGTATTTAAGAATTCTGAGTCGAAATCGTAGGGTTGAGATAATCGAAGCTCGACCATTCCGACACCTTCGCAGTATGTCCGATACGATTTTTGAGATGGATTAGAAAATTCATCTCCAAAGTTGATGTTCTCTTGGAGAACAAAAATACAGTTGTCCAAGCTGCCACCATCATATTGATAGCTGGTTTTTGCAATTGGGGTGACTTTAAATAATTCATCATTGTGCAGTGGTGTTGCATAGACTTCACCACAACTATTAGTGAGTTCAGTCATGATATATTCAGTATATCGAGTCGTGGTTTGATCAAGGCGAACATCTGTGTAGCCTGAGAAATTTAGTGTCTCAATAGTGCGAGTTTGTGTGCAGTTTCCCCACGTTACTTCTTGAGTAACAGTATCTCCTTCTACTGATAAAACGTTAATCGCGAATTCTATTTCGCCATCTAGTGTTGTAATTTCCTCTTTCCATTGTCCATCTTTCCAGTGGGTAACAAGCTGCTTTTCACCCTGACTCGTTGAAGCGGTTAATGTGACTTTTTTCGAGCCCGAAGCGGCGAGATAGTCCACAATATTAAGGGTGTCAGACGAAATAACCTGTCCTTCTGAGTTGATAACAGTTTGACCATTAATCTGGATTTCACCCTCAACATTTAAAATGGCGGTGCCCTCTGCTAGCGCTGCGCTAGAGATTAGCAGTGGTATCAAAGCAAGTTTATTCATTATGCGTCCTTTTATAATGACTTAATTGTTAATGTGCTCTCAGAGACAGTCAGAGTTCCTTTTGAATTCATATCAGCAGAAAGGGTAAATACCTTTTCACCTGAATCTGACTCGGGCACTAATATTGTCGTGTCATGATTGACAGTACCGGATTCCATGACAGACTTAATTTCTTCTGAGTCGGGTGTGCCTGATATGAGAGTGTTATCTGGGGTGTCAATTTCTGAGTTAATATCCCCCGATCCTGAGCTATTACAAGCAGCTAAAATCATCGTAATAGACAGCAGGGATACTATTTTTCTTAGCATTGTTATCTCCCTATTTTAGGTGAGAGTCTATAATATCGACTAATTAATGCTCATGTTAAGAAAGGTGAAATTATTGCGAGGTAAGTCTAAGTGAACTGTAAGTAAATATATAGCTGCAAAATCTAAAGTGACGCTCTGGTTAAGATGATTGTTTTGAAGGCGGAATATTAATTTAATTTTTGTTTATTGGTTGTTTTATTTTTGGCAGTTATCTTTTGATGCGCGGAAAGGGATTAAGGTGTGGATATACATATCCACACCCCATATTTGGAATTATTAATTATGGCTTACGACAATTAATCGTAATGAATCAAGTTGGACTTGTGCACTATTAATATAACCAGTTAGCGCTTTCATCTGCTCTTCGAGTTGTTCTAACTCATCATCGCGAATGTTCGGGTTGACCGCTTTCAATGCTTGTAAGCGATCGAGCTCTTCTCCAAGCGACTGTTTCATCTCTTGGATTGATTCCTCTTTAGCCTGCGCTAATTCTGCTTCAATCGCTTTATCGCCAACGGTAATGAGACTATGGATCTCTTTCTGAACAGAGTTCACCAGTTTGCTGCCGAGATGACGGTTGACTGGGCTGAGCTGACGGTTGAAACCTTCAAACTCCACATTGGCAGAGAGATTACCGCCTTTGCCATCCAGTAAAATGCGCACTGGTTTTTGGGGTAAGAAGCGACCGATGCCTGACTGCTTTGGTGCTTGCGCCTCAATGGTATAGATGAGTTCCAGTAATAGAGTACCTGCGGGTAGTGCTTTGTTCTTGAGCAGCGAGACAGCGGTCGTACCGACACCTTCGCTTAGTAGCAGGTCGATGCCGCCCTGAATCATGGGATGCTCCCAACTGACGAAATGCATGTCCTCACGTGACAGTGCTGTGTCGCGATCGAAGGTGATGGTACAGCCTTCGTAAGGAAGACCAGGGTAACTTGGCACCATCATATGCTCGGAAGGGGTGACGACCATGGCGTTGTCGCCTCGGTCATCTTGGTTAAGCCCGATGGTATCGAACAGACCCAATGCAAAAGTGACAAGATCGGTGTCCCCATCCAGTGCTTCAATCTCTTTGGCTAACGCTTGTGCGTCATCACCACCGTTAGAGTGCATCTCGAGTAGGCGATCCCGCCCTTGGTCGAGTTTCGCCTTTAAGTGATTATGCATTTCAGCGCTGCGCTCAATCATGCTTTCCAAGGCATCGAGATCGTTGCCACCCTTACCGAGTAACTCAATGAGTTCACCTTGAATTGCATCAAAGACAGAGCGTCCTGTTGGGCACGTCTCTTCAAAGGCATTCAAACCTTCGTTGTACCAGCGCACTAATGTTGCTTGTGATGTATTTTCAAGGTGAGGGACGTGAATTTCGATATCACGGCGCTGACCAATACGGTCAAGACGACCGATGCGCTGCTCGAGAAGATCCGGATTCATCGGTAAGTCAAACATGACCAGCTGATTCGAAAACTGGAAGTTGCGACCTTCTGAACCGATCTCGCTACACAGTAGGACTTGTGCGCCGCCCTCTTCATCGGCGAAGTAAGCTGCGGCTTTGTCTCGCTCGATGATTGACATGCCTTCGTGGAACACAGTGGCACGGATACCTTCACGCTCACGTAACGCTTGTTCGAGAGTCAATGCCGTTTGAGCACGAGCACAGATCACTAGCACTTTTTCTTGACGGTTGGCTTGCAAGTGGCTGATCAACCAATCGACGCGTGGGTCGAAGTTCCACCACGTTGCACTATCCCCTTCAAACTGCTGATAGATGTCTTCTGGGTAGAGCATTTGCAGTGCTTTCTCTTCTGCGCCAGTCGCTCCCCCCATCATGCCAGCGACTTTCATTGCCGTCTGATATTGGCTTGGAATGGTCAAAGGGTAGAGGTTAAGGTGCCGGTTAGGGAAGCCTTTAACGCCACCACGGGTATTTCGGAACAAGACTCGGCCTGTGCCGTGGCGATCCATCAAATGCTCAACAAGCTCTTGGCGAGTTGCCGCACGCTGCTCTTCAGCGACATCACTGGCTTCAATGATGCGCAGCAGTGGTTCAACATCCTGCTCTGACAGTAGCTCACCAATCGCGTTTTTCTCTTCGTTGCTGAGCTTATTACCAGAAAGCAGGCTTGCAACAGCATCAGCGACAGGCGCGTATTGGCGCTCTTCTTCAATGAAAGTCTCAAATTCAAAGAAACGGTCAGGGTCGAGTAAGCGTAATCGAGCAAAGTGGCTCTCGCGGCCAAGCTGTTCAGGGGTTGCAGTTAGCAATAATACCCCTGGCGTTTTTTCAGCGAGTGCTTCGACAACTTGATATTGGCGACTTGGCTTCTCTTCGCTCCATTCAAGATGATGCGCCTCGTCAACCACTAACAGATCCCAATCCGCCTCGACAACTTGTTCAAAGCGTCGACGGCTCTTACGCAAGAAATCGAGCGAGCAAAGGACATACTGTGCAGTGTCGAAAGGGTTATGGGCATCAGCGAAGGCTTCGACACAGCGTTCTTCATCAAAGATAGAAAAGTGCAGGTTAAAACGGCGCATCATTTCCACCAGCCACTGATGCTGCAGCGTTTCTGGCACAACAATCAATACGCGTTCAGCTCGGCCTGAGAGGACTTGCTGGTGGATGATCATACCCGCTTCAATGGTTTTACCAAGGCCAACTTCATCGGCCAGTAATACACGAGGGGCATATCGGCGTCCGACTTCACGCGCAATGTAAAGCTGGTGAGGTATCAACCCTGCGCGCATACCACAGAGGCCACGTAGTGGACTGCGATGCTGCTGATATTGATTCTTAAGCGCGCGGAAACGCAAGGCAAAACGATCCATACGATCGATTTGACCCGCAAACAGTTTATCTTGTGGCTTATTGAAACGAATTTGATGGCTGAGCATAATTTCGCGCAGCGCCACACCCGGTTCTTCCGTATCGGTGCGTGTGCCAAGATAGGTAAATACGCCCTTATCTTCGACCACCTCTTCTACCTTGAGAGACCAGCCTTCATGGCTGTCGACAACATCACCCACATTGAACATCACGCGTGTTACTGGCGCGTCATTGCGCGAATAGACGCGGTTCTCTTCGCTGGCAGGAAACATCAGTGTCACGGTTCTAGCATCGACGGCGACGACGGTACCTAAGCCGAGTTCGTGCTCGGTATCACTGATCCAACGTTGTCCCAGAGTAAATGGCATAAAGAGCACACCTTCTTCTTATATCTATTTATTGCTGTGAAACGGGGAGAATGAACGACGCTGCCTATATCAGCGAGCGCTGACAGATAAGTGTAGTCGCTCAGTCCAAACAAAAGGGGGCTAATGGTACTGCATGATGTGATTGACGTCACGGTGATTTACACGTTTTTGTTGCGGGAATCTGCATAGTTTTCAAACAGTCTGCACATCCGGTGATGAAGGGGTTTTGATTGTCACATTCTTGTCAATTTAGCTTGTTTTTATGGAAGAGGCGAGAGGAGGCCATCGATTTGCCAAGGTGCGTCTCAAATGTGACATTTTTATCAATTGCTCACTCAATATGGCTTACGCTTTAGTTAGTGGTGCAACTTTGCCTAACACCACCAAGGAGGTGCCTATGGGCGACACTGATCGGAAGATTTTTGTTCTCGATACGAATATCCTGCTGCACGAACCCCTAGCCATATACTCATTCCAAGAACATGATGTTGTCATTCCCATGACTGTCCTCGAAGAACTCGACCGCATTAAAGACAGCAAACGTGATGTCTCCCGCGATGCACGCGTCGCGATTCGTGCGTTAGAGGACCTGTTCCACGATGCGACCCCAGATCAAATCTCTGAAGGGATTCCACTGGGTACGCAAGAAGAAAGTAAAGGGACAATCGCCATTCTGGCAGACTACGAAATTAAGGAGACTGTTCAAGCCTTTGCCGATAAGCACGGTGACAACCGTATCTTAAATGCCACGCTGTACTTGCAAAACAAACGTACACCGCGACAGGTAGTACTGGTGACGAAAGACATCAATATGCGGTTGCGAGCGAAAGGAGCTGGCGTACGCTTTGTTGAAGACTATCGTACCGACCAGTTAATTGAAGACATTCGCTTTTTGACGAAAGGCTATGTCGAGCACGACGGCCTGTTTTGGGAAAAAATTGATGAATGCCACAGTGAAAACCGTGGACGAAGTACGATTCATACTTTACCTAAACACTATTTCGAGAACCCATTCATTAATCAATATCTACTCGACGAGGGAACAGAATTTGCTGCGCGGGTGAAGGCGGTCAATGAGGAGACGGTCGAGATTAAAGACATTAGCCGTGAACGCCTGATGAGTCGCACGGCGTGGGATGTACACCCTAAGAACATTGACCAAGCAATGGCGATGGATGCCTTGATGGATCCAAGTATTGATCTCGTGATTCTTACAGGGCCTGCCGGCTGTGGTAAAACCATTTTGGCGATGGCCACGGCCTTAGAGCAAGTGATTGAAAAAGGGATGTATGACAAGATCATCGTGACGCGAAACACGCCGGATATTGCGGAGTCAATTGGCTTCTTGCCGGGCACAGAAGAAGAGAAGATGATGCCTTGGCTTGCCGCCGTCACCGACACAATGGAAGCCTTGCATAAGAATGATGTCTGTACAGAAGGTTCGATGAAGTACATCTATGAGAAGGCAAACTTGCAGTTTAAATCGATCAACTTCATGCGAGGCCGGTCGATTCAAAATGCCTTTGTCCTACTCGATGAGTGTCAAAACTTAACGGCATCGCAGATTAAAACCATCATTACCCGTTGTGGGGAAGGAACCAAACTGGTTTGCTCTGGTAATTTGGCGCAAATTGATTCCCCCTACTTAACCCCGGTAACCTCTGGGCTCACCTATATCGTTGAGCGTTTTAAAGACTTTGAAGGCAGTGCCAGCCTCTACCTCAATGGCGTGGTACGCAGTCGTTTGGCAGAATATGCCGAACAAAATCTATAGTGTGTCATGTCAATGTGTGCCTAGATAACGCTTAACTGATTCATGGGTGGGGTGGCCGATGACGGTCGCCGCCGAGTCAAACGCAAGGATGTGACCACTATCGATAAAGGCCACTTTGTCAGCGATAGCGTGGGCATCCTCTGGACTGTGGGTGACCATGATCACCGTCGTATTTTGCTGTTGAGCGATTTGTTTAACGACAATGAGCATCTCTTTACGTAACGCGGGGTCGAGGGCAGAAAATGGCTCATCTAGCAGCAGCAGTGGGCGCTGACGGACTAACGCCCTCGCTAAAGCCACGCGCTGCTGCTGGCCACCGGACAGTGTGGTCGGTAATCTTTCTTGCAACTGATGTAAGCCAACATTCTCACAAGCCTCATCGACTTGTTGCCACTGCATCGTAGTGAGCTTTAGTCCCGGATGAATACCCAGCCCAATGTTCTCTTTCACACTCAAATGCGGAAACAGGTTATGTGATTGAAAAAGCATGGAAAGCGGCCTTTTATGCGGGGCTTGATCGGTAAATGTCTGCTTATTCAAGCTGGCCTCACCAGACTCTGGTGTCAGAAAACCAGCCAGTAGCGCCAGTAGTGTACTTTTTCCTGCGCCGCTTGCGCCAAGCACGGCCAAGACTTCACCGTTTTGTAATGCGAAATCAAACGTCAGTGATTGACTTTTATCTTCGTGCAGATAGGTGTAACTAAGTTGATTGACGTTTAACAAGACATTTCTCCGCGAGAGCAAAAAGACTGAGGCTGAGCACAAGGAGTACGAGCGCAACCACGGCAGCCGCTTCAAGCTGATAGCTGCCCATCAATTGAAAAAGATAGAGGGGCAAGGTTTGGAAGTCTTGGCTACCAAACAAGGCGATAGCCGTAAGATCACCAAGTGACAGCACAAAAGCAAGCGCAAAAGCATGGACGAATGTTGGCGCGAGCAAAGGCCACTCGACGCGTCGCCAACGTTGAACCCCGCGCATTCCTAAGCTTTCACAGAGTGGATTGAACTGCTGAGCACAGTGAAGTAGCGGTTGCGATAGGGCTTTTAGGACAAACGGCATTGCCATTAGCGCATTCACGGTGATGACAAGCCACAGGGCATGATCGTAGACGCGACTGAAGTGACGAACCATTAAAAATAGCCCCGTGCTAATGACCAACCCTGGCGTGACCAAAATTAAGCTTCCGGCCAGTTCCAAACTATCGGCAGCACGGCGTTTATTTGCTAGCCGCCAGTGGCGACTGGTATTTAAGAGGGTGATACCTAAAGCGATCGCAATCAGGCTGGCAAACAGGGCGATATGTAGTGAGTGCAAGGTGGCTTGCCACAGTTGTGGGCTTAACAAAACGTCAAAGGTGCGGGTGTTAATGCCTGCGCTAACAACGGCGATGAAAGGAGGAAGCACAAGCAAGAAGCCTATGCTCAGCCACATGATGTCCCAGCCCCGTTGTGGCAATGAATCCTGATGCGGATAGCGTGAAAAGCCTTGGGCAGGAGCGCTTTCTACTGGCTTCGCAAAACGGTTTATGACAAGTACCAGTAATGTACAGATCCCCATTTGCCACACGGCAAGCATCGCCCCCAAGCCTAAATCGAAATCAAAACGAATCGCTTGATATATGGCCAACTCAATTGTCGTCGCTTTTGGCCCTCCACCCAATGCCATGACAGTCGCAAAACTGGTAAAGCAGAGCATAAAAACTAAGCCGCAAACGTGTGGAATTTGCTGTCGGATTCGAGGCCAAGCCAAGCGCTGGAAACGCTGCCATCGATTGAGGCCAAGGTGCGCAGCGAGCTGGTGTTGTTGAACGGGAATAGATTCGATGCTGATTAATAGTAGCTTGGCAGAAAGCGGCGCATTAAAAAACACATGCGCAAGCAGTATGCCCGATAAGCCATAGATCGAAAACGAGGTACCTAACCAGCGATTGAGTAAGCCACTGTTGCCGTAAATCGCCAGCAAACCAACGACGACGATCAACACAGGCAACACTTGCGTTAGTGAGAAAAGACGAAGTAACCAGCGACGTCCCGGAAAGCGTCGATGAGAGAGTGACTCAGCCAGAGGGATAGCAATGGCTAGGCTTAGCAAGGTGGAGTAGGTTGCTTGAATAAAGCTGAATGCGGTGATGTGGCGAAGGTAGGGATCTTGCCAAATCTGTTGGATATCAAAGGTGGGTGCAATTAACCATAAAGAGAGGAGTGCGCCAAAAATAAAGCAAACAATAAGCCCGGCACTGAGGAGGCCGGGCAGGGTCGTTGACCAATATCGCGAGTTAAGCATGGCGTACTTGTCCGCTATATTGTTGAGATAGCATCATGACGGTTATTGAATGAGGGCAGTTTGCCATTCACGAATCCAACCGCGGCGTTTCTCATTCACCTCTTCTGCACTAAAGTTCAGCGGTGTCTTGGGTACAGTGAGTGTTTCAAAGCCCGCAGGCAGATCAACATCAATCACGGGATACATCCAGTTGCCTGTAGCGATATGTTGTTGGAATCCCTCTGAAAGCATAAATTGAAGAAAGTCGTCGGCGAGTTTGGCGTTCGGTGCATGCTTGAGCTTGGCGGCAACCTCTACTTGCATATAATGGCCCTCGTCGAAGTGTGCAGCAGCATAGTTGCTGTCTTCTTCTGCGATAAGGTGATAGGCCGGTGATGTCGTATAGGAGAGCACCATATCGGCTTCACCATCAAGGAACATGCTGTAGGCTTCAGACCATCCTTTAGTGACGGTCACGGTTTTCTTCGCAATCTTTCCCCATGCTTCAAAGGCGTTCACACCATAAACATGTTTGACCCACAGCATGAGACCTTGACCGGGTGTCGAAGTGCGAGGATCCTGATACAGGATCTTAATGTCGTCGCGCTCAATGAGGTCTTTTAGGCTTGTTGGGGGATTCTCAAGTTGGGTTTTGTTATAAACGAACGCGAAGTAGCCATAATCAAAAGGAACAAAGTGGCTATCTTGCCAACCGCCTGGCAGTGTTAGCGCGGTTGTATCGACATCGTGTTTAGCAATGAGACCGGTTTGTGTTGCTTCGACAATGAGGTTGTCATCCAGACCAAGGATGATGTCAGCATTGGATTTTTCGCCTTCAAGGCGTAAGCGGTTGAGAATAGAAACACCGTCATCAAGTGCGACATAGTTAACATTGCAATCGCATTGTGCTTCAAAGGCGGTTTTGATTGCGGGGCCTGGTCCCCAGTCACTGGCAAACGAGCTGTAGGTATAAATGTTTAATGTGTCATTCGCGGCTACTGCTGGGAGTGTTGCTGCGCACATCAGTATGGCCAAAGCGGTCTTTTTCATCGGTGCTCCAAACAAGGTGTCGGGCGGCACAGGTTATGAGCAGCGAGTCTCAATCCCTACGCCAGCTTAAACTGGATCAGGTTCATTGGGTATCGTAATAGCAATTACTCTCTCAGCCTGCAATGCTTGTTGCGCATGTATCTTGGCTCCCCATGAGAACAAGCTATTGTAACGACTCTTCATCTGTTTGTAACGATAGTGCGGTGAATGTATTGAATTCATTGACGCCATTTGTATCTGTGTCGGTGTGGTGAAAGCTTTTTGGTATCACCGGGTCTCAGTATAGCGTGAACAAATGATAGCGTGAGGAGTGAGCAATGAGAAAGTGGTGGTGGTTACTGTGGTGTGTGACGTTGCCGCTTTGGGCAGCGCCCAAGTCGGATTTGTGGCCGATGTGGGACGCTTCCCAATCTGGAAACGCCACTATTTCACATGATCGATGGCAGCAGGTGTTGAGTCGGTATGTCTCCGTTGAACAATCGCAAAGCTACTTTGATTATGGGAAATACAAAGCCAGTGGCCAAACTGACATTCAGCAGTATCTCTCCACGCTGACTGCAATTGACCCGCGAGGTTTTAGCCGTGAAGAGCAGTTTGCTTATTGGGTCAATCTCTATAACGCTCTGACGGTACAGTTGATCATTGATAACTATCCCCTCGCTTCGATAACGAAACTGGGAGGCTTCTTTCAGTTTGGCCCTTGGGATGATGAGCTTGTGGTGATTGCGGGGGAAGCATTAACGCTCAACGACATTGAACACAGAATCCTTCGCCCTATATGGCAAGAGCCTCGCATTCACTATGCGGTTAATTGCGCGAGCTTAGGTTGTCCTGATCTGTTGCCACATGCTTATACGGCCCAAAACACAGAGACACTGCTAGAGGAAGCAGCAAGGCGTTTTATCAATAGTGATAAAGGTGTGTTGATCAACGGTGATCGCGCGGTGTTAAGCTCGATCTACGACTGGTATGGCGTGGATTTTAAGCCGAGCGTTAAAGCGCATGTGAATCACTATCGTCGAGATAGCTTGCTTGGCGATCATCGCATTGACTATGAGTATGACTGGGATCTTAACCAGCGTAAGCCTTGAGCCTATCTTCGTAAAGGCTGAAAAATAGCAAAGGGAGCCAGTCGGCTCCCTGTGCTTTACGTGATGTAAGACGACGATTATCGCAAAAACGCGGGGATCTTCTCCTCATAGGCGGCTATTTTCTCTTCATGCTGCAGTGTCAGACCAATGTTGTCTAACCCATTCAGTAAGCAGTGGCGACGAAACTCATCGATCTCAAAGGTGTAGACTTCGCCATTGGCTCGTACTTCCATCGCTTCTAAATCAACGGTGATCTCTGCGCCTTCATTGGTTTCGACGTACTGAAACAGTGCATCAACTTCCGCATCTTTGAGGCGAACGGGTACCATCTGGTTGTTGATAGAGTTGCCATAGAAGATATCCGCGAAGCTTGGTGCAATCATCACGCGAATACCGTAGTCAGCGAGTGCCCATGGCGCATGTTCTCGTGACGAACCACAGCCGAAGTTTTCACGAGCTAGCAAGATACTGGCACCAGCATAACGTGGGGCATTCATGACAAACTCAGGGTTGGCTTGCTCTCCGGCATCATCAAGGAAGCGCCAGTCATGGAAAAGGTGTTTACCAAATCCTACTCGAGTTACTTTTTGTAGAAACTGTTTTGGAATGATGGCATCGGTATCCACATTCGCAGCATCCAATGGTACGGCTAGACCTGTGTGTTGTTGAAAACCTGACATACTTGTCTCTCCTTAGATTTCACGAATATCGATAAAGTGACCAGCAACAGCCGCTGCCGCTGCCATTGCAGGACTCACTAAGTGAGTACGACCATCTCGGCCCTGGCGACCTTCAAAGTTACGGTTACTGGTTGATGCACAGCGCTCACCGGGGCCTAGGCGGTCATTGTTCATGGCTAGACACATAGAGCAGCCAGGTAGACGCCATTCAAAACCCGCCTCAAGGAAGATTTTATCTAAGCCTTCTTTTTCGGCCTGTGCCTTCACTTGTTCAGAGCCGGGTACGACAAGCGCTTGAACATTTGCCGCAACTTTACGACCTTTGGCAATCGCTGCTGCCGCACGCATATCTTCGATACGCGAGTTAGTACAAGAGCCAATAAAGACTTTATCAATCTCAAAATCAGACAGTTTTTTGCCAGCCTCTAAGCCCATATACGCAAGGGCTTTTTCAGCGGATGCACGCTCAATGGGATCTGCAAAGGAATCTGGCGCTGGGATCGCTTCATCGACCGCAATGACTTGGCCCGGGTTGGTCCCCCAAGTCACTTGTGGACGAATATCGGCACCATTCAAGGTAACAACGGCATCAAACTCTGCATCGTTGTCTGTTTTTAGTGAGCCCCAATACTCTACGGCCTCATCCCAGTCTTGACCGGTTGGTGAAAACTTACGTCCTTTTAAATAGTCGAACGTTGTTTGGTCTGGCGCGATTAAGCCCGCCTTGGCACCTAACTCAATTGCCATGTTACATACCGTCATTCGGCCTTCCATGGTCAGGTCAGTAATCGCTTCACCACAGAATTCAACCACGTAACCTGTTCCGCCTGCAGCGGTGGTTTTGCCAATAATGGCTAGCACAATGTCTTTCGCGGTAATGCCTTCTGCAACTTTGCCTTTTACCTCAATTTTCATGGTTTTCGCGCGAGGCTGCTTCAGGGTTTGCGTGGCAAGTACATGTTCAACTTCAGACGTACCGATACCAAAAGCCAGTGCCCCGAAAGCACCATGGGTTGCGGTGTGAGAATCACCACAAACAATGGTTGTGCCGGGTAGGGTAATACCCAATTCTGGCCCCATGACGTGAACAATACCTTGGTAGGGGTGGTTTAGATCGTACAGAGTGACGCCAAACTCTTCACAGTTTTTAGCCAGCGTTTCCATTTGGATACGGGCCATTTCACCTGACGCATTGATGTCTTTGGTGGTGGTGGAGACGTTGTGATCCATGGTCGCAAAGGTTTTGCTGACTTGACGCACTGGGCGTCCCTTTTCACGCAAACCATCAAATGCTTGTGGTGAGGTGACTTCGTGAACTAAGTGGCGATCAATGTAAAGAATAGGGTTTTCACCTTCAGCAGCCACGGCGACATGGGCGTCATAAATTTTTTCGTATAAGGTTTTTGCTGACATTGCTCAATTATCCTTGTCTGTTTGCCTTTTCAAACTCACGTTGCCGGGTCAAAGTTGCCTAGCAACGCTTGTTGGTGCAGGTCGCTGCTGTTATCCGCGGATGTAAGCGGCAATCTTGTCGCCCATTTCGCTGGTGGTTAATGCTTGGCCCTGTTTTGCAAGATCTACGGTGAGTTCGCCTGCTTCTAGTGCCTGCGATACCGCGGCCTCAATTGCACGCGCGGCCTCTTCTTCACCAAGGCTATAACGCAACATGAGTGCAGCAGAAAGAATTTGCGCTACTGGGTTAGCGATGTTTTTACCCGCGATATCAGGTGCACTTCCGCCCGCTGGCTCGTAAAGACCAAACTTACTTTCATTCAAGCTCGCCGAGGGTAGCATGCCCATAGAGCCAGTGATCATAGCGCATTCATCGGATAGGATGTCACCGAAGATGTTTGAACACAGCATGACGTCGAATTGGGCAGGATCTTTGATCAACTGCATGGTCGCGTTATCGATGTACATATGAGTGAGTTCGACATCAGTGTAGTCTTTTGCGATCTCTTCGACGACTTCACGCCACAAGATAGAGCTTTGAAGTACGTTTGCTTTATCGATAGAACACACTTTCTTACTACGTAAACGCGCAGACTCAAAAGCGATACGTGCGATACGTTCAATTTCAAAGCGGTGATACACTTCGGTATCAAACGCTTTTTCATTTGCGCCTTCACCTTCACGCCCTTTGGGTTGCCCAAAGTAGATACCGCCTGTCAGTTCACGCACTACGACAATATCGAAGCCATTGGCTGAGATATCTGCTCGTAGTGGCGAGAAGTTTTCTAATCCTGCGTGGATTTGCGCAGGGCGCAGGTTACAAAAGAGTTGGAAATGTTTCCGCAATGGCAGCAAAGCGCCACGCTCAGGCTGCTCGTTCGGTGGTAGGTGCTCCCATTTGGGGCCACCGACTGAGCCAAACAGAACGGCATCGGCTGCTTCACAACCTTTTAAGGTTGCGTCTGGAAGTGGAGAGCCATGGTTGTCGATTGCAATACCACCGACATCAAACTCATGCTTGTCAAACGTGATGTCAAATTTTTCGGCCACTGCATCTAATACTTTGTGGGCTTGCGCCATTACTTCTGGGCCAATGCCGTCACCCGGTAGTACTGCGATGTTGTATTTCCCTGCCATGGTTAAACTGTCTCCGATTTAATTTTGGTTTGTTCTTTAATTGCGGCGATACGATCTGCACGGTGAATGCTGTTGATGACGTGCAATAGCGCTTGGCCTGATGCCTCAACAATATCGGTAGAGACACCGGTTCCGTGGTACTTTCTACCTTTGTAGTTTGCAATAATGTCGGCTTGTCCAAGGCCGTCTTCACCCTCACCTTTTGCGGTTAGGTCAAACTTATCTAGTACAATATCGTAGCCAGTTACGCGGTAGATACACTGGTATAACGCATCCACTGGACCGTTACCGACTGCCGCCTCACATTTTTCTTCATCACCACATTGAATTTTGATACTGGTGGTGGCCATGACGCTACCCGATTGCACACTTAGGTAGTTCAATTTATAAAAATCATCTTCTTCACGAAGATTTGAGAAGTGCATCAGTGATTCAAGGTCGTAATCAAAAACTTGTCCCTTGCGATCGGCTAGCTTCAAGAAGTCGGCATACAGGGCGTCTAGGTTGTACTCTTCTTCTTTATAACCCATCGAATCCATATGACTCTTCACGGCCGCACGGCCCGAGCGCGAGGTAAGATTCAACGCTTGCTGTTTTAAGCCTATCGACTCAGGCGTCATGATCTCATAAGTGTTCTTATTCTTTAGCATGCCATCTTGGTGGATGCCTGATGAGTGGCTAAATGCGTTACCACCGACAATGGCTTTATTGTCTTGAATTGGCATGTTGCATAGTTGACTGACTAGCTTGCTGGTGCGGTGAATTTCTTCGTGATTGATGCCAGTGTTTACGCCTAAGAACTGTTGGCGTGTTTTGATGATCATGGCGATCTCTTCTAGTGCGCAGTTACCCGCACGTTCACCTATACCGTTAATGGTGCCTTCAATTTGGCGTGCACCCGCTTGTACAGCGGCGATTGAGTTTGCAACTGACATGCCCAAGTCATCATGACAGTGAACGGAGATAACGGCTTTATCGATATTAGGGACACGGTTGAAAAGCTGGGAAATAATGCCGCCGAATTCGCTAGGAATGGTGTATCCCACTGTGTCTGGAATATTGACGGTTGTCGCGCCAGCATTGATGGCGGCTTCTACCATGCGGCATAAATTGTCGATAGGTGTACGACCTGCGTCTTCACAGGAGAACTCGACATCGTCTGTGTATCGACGTGCGCGTTTGACTGCGTCAACACCCATTTGAATCACATCGTCGTAGCTGCGGCGAAGTTTATCTTGCACATGGATCGTTGAGGTAGAGATAAAAGTGTGGATGCGAAACGCTTCGGCGACTTTCAACGACTCACCGGCAACATCAATATCTTTGGCGACTGCACGCGATAGGGCACAAACTCGGCTGTTCTTAATATGTTTGGCAATAGTCTGAACTGATTCGAAATCACCCGGTGATGAAACAGGGAAGCCCGCCTCAATCACGTCTACTCCCAAGCGTTCAAGAGCATAAGCGATCTGCAGTTTTTCTTTCACGGTTAAACTGGCTGATAGCGCCTGCTCACCATCGCGAAGTGTGGTGTCGAAAATGATAACTTGATCGCTCATTGCTCTTTCCTTTTGGCTGACGTTAGTAATGCGCCTGCGAGTCATACAAAAAACCCGCGCTTTGGCGCGGGTTTTTGCTGTTTGATGTGGTTTATATTTCGTCCACTAGCATCCCGCGCGATAGTTCGCGATAAGGAGGAGGCTGAGGAGTAGACGCGTGTTTTTCATAAAAAACCAATAAACATTAAATTCTGATAACAATGAATATCAAATTACTGTGCGCAACGTCAAGCTTTGTGGGTGAATTAACCGAAATAATATTTTAAGTATCTGATTTTGTTTTTCTTTTCTAGGTTGTGCTTGATGGTGGTTCTTGAGGGGTGTTTTTTAGTTATGCGATTTTAGTGGTTTTTTATTTTCTTTGTTGGTGTTTAGTTCTGCGATTTAGCTTGATGTGTAGTTTGTTGTGCTATTAAGGTGCTTGAAGGTGTTTACTAAATGTTGGAGGGTGTTAAGTGAAAGAATGTTCATGCAAAAAAGCACGCTTTCATTGCGTGCTTTTTCTCTATGGTCGAAACCAAGGCCTTGAGTTAGCGGCTTACCAGCATTGAGACTAGAAAAATAGCCATTAAACCAGCAAGCAATTTAAGCTCTAACTTTTTCATTTTGTACCTCCTCAGCACTACTCACAATTAGGTTGCGAGCAAGAGTAATAAACCAGCCAGTCAGAATGAGGTTTAGAGCCAGTGACAGCATCCCAATTGTCACGATAGGTCCGCCAAACCCGTAGCCGATGCTGATCATCAAAACGCCGGCGCCTACTTCACCGCGTGGCCACATGCCAATACACAGGGCTAAACGCTCTTTTACTGTCGCTACGTTGCGGTAACAACATAGCGGGAACATTTTGCCGACGTTTGAAATAATCGTGATTATCATCACGTGGAACAACACTTCTCCCATAGGCATTGGGGGGAGGGATCCTGTGACGCTCTCTGTCACTTCTGGTGATCCTGTTGCTCCGAAAATCTGCGGTAGACTTAAGCCTACCAACACCATAAATATTGCCGCAAGAACGGTCGAGAAACGTTGATCTAGCGCAGTTTCATGCTGAGATTTTAACATGCAGCCTAATACGAACGCCGGAAGCAATACCTCAAAGTGTGCACCAGTCATTATATAAAAGGCTTTGCATGCAACTGCGATGATCGTTGAGTAGATCATAATGTGCTTCGCACTCGCGGGAAGATCCCATGCGTGCAGGTATTTGTAGGCCAGTAAGAGCATGCCAAACATCAGGATGAGAGCCACGCCAAGAGCAGGGTTCCAACCGACAATGACAATGCTGAGCGGAATCATCAGCAGTACGGTATCTAGGTCATCGAAGATGGCTAGTACTCGGGCTTTCTTGAACATCCACGTTGCCCCTAGACCAGCAGCGGCAAGCATAGAGAAAAGCACACCAGCTGACGTGGGTGCCGCAAATCGCCCTATGACTAACGACTCTTTCCATGCATCAAGATTGCTCCATAGTTCTGGCGGCATTACCACAAAGACGAAGTACAGCACGACAGCAATCCAAGGGAATGTCGCAGTGGTCATCGCGACGACATAATCCCAGCCATACTGTTTTAGATTTGACTTATCGAGTTCGAACTCACGACCAACATTTATCATGATGTATGAGAGGGCAATCATGGTGAGCATCATGATAAGGGGTTGGAGTGAAGTATACCCAGCAAATAGCATTGGGAATATTTGTGAACACACTAATCCCAACATGAGTAGTGCTGAATACAGCATAACTTTTTTCATTGGCAACCTTTATGAATCAGATGAGTGACATAAAGCAATGCACTCTAAATAAGCGACCAGAATCGGGCTTAATCCAATTTTCTGAGAATGATTATTTGAAGATTCATCCTGAGAATACCAACTCATACTAACGAAAACAGTTATGGCGAAACTTAATAAATCCGCACAATAGATTGCGAGAAGTAAATGCTGAAATGAAAGTATTTCATAGCAAGAGTAAATGAAACGAAATGTTAATGAAGGTGGGGGTTGCGTCTTTAATTTCTAGGTTTGGCGGGATGATAGTTCGATATTGCCGAGCATAGTAGTCGGAATTAACGTGGCATGCAAGATGAATAGGTGAGAGAACACCTTTTTTTGTGCCCGCCATTGCTTGCATGAATGAAATTATCACTGTAAATACATTAATCCCGCACTTTCGCTTCTTATCAGTATCTTGGTGTTATCAAACAGGCTCATTAGTGTGCGCTGGATCATTGTTGGTTCAATAAGTGTGAGTGATTGTGAGTTCGCGTTCATAAATTGTACTGCGTAACGTCACCTCGCTGTCATATCCCTTTCCTACGCTTTCCAAATGGAACTGAGCGGGAGATATGGAGATGATGATCCTGGCGCCAATACAACGCTTTGACTACGCGTTTTCGACCCTTTGTTTATGTCATCGGTTTAATTTGGTGACAGCAAAAATTAGCCGAGCAATCTCACGCACCGGGGATGGTCACCTGTATGTCGTGATCGCGTTGCTCGTTGTCATGTTTGATCAACAAAAAGGCGCTGAGTTCTTATCACTTGGCTTGATGGCCTTTGCTATTGAACTGCCTATCTACTTTTTGCTGAAGAACAGTGTAAAGCGCGACCGTCCTACAGAACTGCCTTCCTTTATAAAACCTTCTGATCGCTACAGCTTGCCTTCGGGTCACACTGCGGCCGCATTTATCATGGCAGCATTAGTAAGTTACTTCTACCCATCGTTTGCACCGTATGTCTGGGTGTGGGCGAGCTTAGTGGGGCTGTCTCGCGTCATGTTAGGTGTCCATTATTTTTCTGACATTATTGCTGGGATCGTACTTGGCTTGTCAGCGTTTCAGTTCGCAACGGAGATGCTATGAAGATACTGTTTGGTGTGCAAGGTACCGGGAATGGCCATACATCTCGTGCACGTGAGATGGCGCGAGCTTTCAGGGAACGAGGTGTTGGTGTCGAGGTCGATTTTCTCTTCAGTGGTCGCCCTGCTGACCAATATTTTGATATGGAGGTTTTCGGCGATTATCAAGTGCGTCGAGGATTCACTTTCATTACAGAGAACGGCCATATCAACCATGTTAAAACGGCGCTAAGTAACAACTTATTTGCTGTGGCTAGGGAAGTACAACAACTCGATCTTAGTGGCTATGATCTGGTGTTGAATGATTTTGAACCTGTTTCTGCATGGGCAGCTAAACGTCAAAAAGTGCCCTCTGTCGGCGTTAGTCATCAGTGTTCCTTTCTGCATCAAGTACCGATTCAAGGGCAAAATGTACTGGATAAGGGCATCATTCATTATTTTGCACCAACTCAACAACAACTTGGCTTGCATTGGTATCATTTTGAGCAGCCAATACTGCCTCCGATAATTCCCGCAATGGCGATGGACAAGGTGAGTGACAATGGTCGAGTGTTAGTCTATTTACCTTTTGAATCGCCCGATGAAGTCATCACGCTCCTGTCGCACTTTTCCGAACAGACTTTTGATTTTTATCATCCATTACATACAGAGTTTGAAGAAAAACAGAATGTGCATTGCCACCCGTTATCAAGAGACGGCTTTCACCGTGCATTGTTAAGCTGTTCTGGGGTGATTGCCAACGGGGGATTTGAGCTACCTTCCGAAGCGATAGGGATCGGTAAAAAACTACTCTTAAAACCACTTCAAGGTCAATTTGAGCAAGAGTCCAACGTGATGACACTGGAGATGATGGGACTGGCAAAAGTGATGAACACACTTAACCTCAACGCCTTAAGGACATGGCTCGACCAACCAAGTGTTGGTGCAGTGCGATTTCCAAATGTCGCAAACCACATTGTGGATTGGGTGTTAAAAGGTGATTGGGACGACTACAGTCTCCTTTGGGATAACTTATGGTCAGCCGTTGAATATCCTGAGGCTGTAGAAGACCTTGTCAGTGAGTTCGATACCCCTAAAACGCGCTTGAAAAAGAGGGCGTCGCTAACATCTTTATAACTGAGTGTTTAAATAATCCATAAGAAGCTGAAAAATCCACACTTATATTTATCTTTTAGGTGTGGGTTTTAATATCTTGGCGAGATCAATTCTTATTTGTTATTCACTCATTTCATGAAACATGACTCATCAAGCATTGTCTAGGTTTTGATTGCATTCATTTCGATGTGATCTGCCTACCAAATCATCACTCATCTTATCTCATTGATATATCTATCAGAACAATTATTTGCACTGATAAACCACCCTAATAATTACAATACTGAATGTTTCGGCGTTGATTTATATAATTTTAGATTAATTTTCGTTCTATTTAGATTGTTTTATGTCGTGCTAAGATGATGTTTTTAAAATATTAATATCGCTAATATGTAATTAGTTATATCCGCTAACATTTTCCGTTCAATACTGATATTGGTTTCATCAATTTGTTGGATTACAAATAGTGTGTTGTCGGAATGAGCATATTAAGAACGTCAATCTTATTTCGGTAAGTTACAACGATATTTTTGAGTATCAGGCGATGGAGTCGCCCTGTTTAGTCATTGTTATTATTTTTTAAGAGGCAAGATTATGACACGTAGAGGATCTTCTGTACTTCCGAGAGAAGGCTATCAAATGGAGTCAACCCTACGCAGTGTGGATTTAAATCTGCTAACGGTTTTTGATGCAGTAATGCAAGAACAAAACATCACCCGTGCAGCACACAATTTAGGTATGTCGCAGCCAGCAGTGAGTAATGCTGTGACGCGTTTGAAAGTGATGTTTAATGATGAATTGTTCATGCGTCATGGCCGCGGAATTCAACCTACACAGCGCGCTAAACAGCTATTTGGCCCGATTCGCCAAGCGCTCCAGTTAGTGAAAAATGAACTGCCGTCTTCTGTCTTTTCTCCAGAAACCTCAAATCGTACTTTCAAAATTGCTATTTGTAGTCCTTCAGATATGCGTTTTGGTCCTGCGATATTAGGTAAAGTCGCTGATCATGCACCTAACCTGCGTGTTCAACTAGAAGCTGAAATGGACTCTGAGCTAGCGACAAAAATGCGCTACCAAGATATCGACTTCGTCATTGACTACATTCGTTTTGATGAAGCTGGTTTTTGCTCTACTGAGTTATTTAGTGATGAGCTGGTCGTGGTTGCATCGAACAACCACCCACGCTTAAAAGACAGCATTACCGCTGCGCAATTTGCGGAAGAAAAACACGCAATGCTGAAGAGCATTCCGGGTGTGAAAGGTTTTGCTGACAAGGTCTACCAAGGCCAAAACTTTAATGAGTCATACCAAGGCGCGAGTTTGAGCAACATTATGTACGTGGTGGGACAATCTGATTTGATTGCCGTTGCACCTCGTTGGCTAGCAAGCTCTGTTGCAGAGAACTTGGATCTGAACATTTTACCATTGCCATTTGATAACGCTGCGATTAGTGGTTATTTGAGCTGGCATGAGTCTTCTCAGAAAGACAAAGGTCATATCTGGATGCGCGACATGCTGATGATGATCTGTGGTGATAGTAGCTACTAAGCGCTATAGCTAAGAGCACAACATTCAAAATTAAAGTGAATACTTTAAAAACAGCGTACGAGAGTACGCTGTTTTTTTATATCTGCTTACAAATGTAGCCTGAAGATTACATTGGGGTTTAAAGCCTGTATTGGCGGGGGAAGGTTAGTGAGACCTCCGCAACAATTCCCGGTCAGTTTGGTGCTTTTTATTGCCTTTTTATCCCCGGGTAGTACCATTTGCCTCATCAATAAGCTTACACCTGTAAGCCAAACTTAACTGTGTGACGGTAAAGATGAAGTACCATATTGTTAATCGTATCCAAAGTCAGATTGCTACGCTAAGCGACAACGTCGCGATGCGTCATAAGGTTGAAGGTCAGTGGCAGGACATCACTTGGCGTGAATTAGGGGAGCAACTGGATGCTATCGCGTCAGCAATGGCTGCGTTTGGTGTGGATGTGCAAGACAAGGTGGCGATCTACGCTGATAACATGCCGCGCTGGACGCAAGTTGATGTGGCGACGCTCTATAACCGAGCGGTGACGGTACCCATCTACCCAACTAATACGCCTGTGCAAGCTAAGCACGTGTTAAATGATGCTGGTGCAAAACTGATTTTTGTCGGCGCACAAGCGCAGTTGGATGCGGCAATGGCTCTGCTTGCAGATTGCCCGAGTGTTGTGGCTGTTGTATCGATGTCAGACGCGCTGACGTTGCCTGAGAGCGACAAAGTGTTTAGCTTTGATGCTTTCCTAGCAAAAGGCACGAGCGATTCAGCAGCGCAAGTAGAGGCGCGATTAAACAGTAAGCAGATGGAAGACTTGTTGACCTTGATTTACACCTCAGGCACGACGGGTGTACCTAAAGGGGTGATGTTGGATTACGCCAACATTGCCTCTCAAATCGAAACACATGATGAAAAGCTTGCGTTTAACGCCGGAGAACGTTCGTTATCTTTCTTACCGCTTTCTCACGTGTTTGAACGTGCATGGACCTTTTATGTATTACACCGTGGTGGTGTGAACTGTTACCTCAGTGATGTGAATCAGATTAAAGAAGCCTTGGTCGAAGTTAAGCCACATGTCATGTGTGCCGTGCCACGCTTCTACGAAAAAATCTTTGCGGCTATTCATGAAAAAGTCTCGAAAGCCCCATTCATACGCAAAGCGCTTTTTACATGGGCGGTTAATATGGGCGCGAAGATGGCTGAGTGTCATCGCAATGGCGAAACCCCTTCATGGATATTGGCAAAAAGTCACAAGCTAGCAGATAAGCTCGTTCTGTCGAAGATTCGTGCTGCATTAGGCGGTGAAATCAAGATGATGCCTTGCGGTGGAGCGAAGTTAGATCCAACCATTGGCCGTTTTTTCCATGCGCTTGGTATCAATGTGAAGCTTGGCTACGGTATGACAGAAACGACGGCAACCGTTTCTTGTTGGGATGATAGCTGCTTTGACCCTGATTCTATCGGGATGACAATGCCAGGAGCAGAAGTCCGCATCGGTGAGCAAGATGAGATCTTGGTGAAAGGGCCGATGGTCATGCGTGGCTACTATAATATGCCGGAAGAGACAGCGAAGAACTTTACTGAAGATGGTTTCTTAAAAACGGGCGACTGTGGCAAGCTGGATGAGAATGGCAACCTCTTCATCACAGACCGCATCAAAGAGTTGATGAAAACGTCTGGGGGCAAGTACATCGCTCCTCAAGTTATTGAAGGGGCCATTGGTAAAGATCATTTCATTGAGCAAGTAGCAGTGATAGCGGATACGCGTAAGTTTGTCTCTGCGTTGATTGTCCCTTGTATGGACAATCTAGAAGAGTACGCTCGTGAGTTGAACATCAAATACCAAGATCGTCTTGAACTGCTCAAGCATAACCAGATAGTGGAAATGATTGAAGCACGTGTGAATGAACTTCAAAAAGATCTTGCTCGTTTTGAGCAGGTGAAAAAATTTACATTGCTGCCGAACCCGTTCTCGATGGATGAAGGTGAGTTAACGCCAACCATGAAGCTGCGTCGAAAAGTGATTAACGAGCGTTATCAAAACCAAATCGAGAGCATGTATGCAGAAGCATAACTGCCGATAGCGTATAGCTTAATCACGCTTCACCATTTTGCAAAAAAACGCCCGTTGTGTTGCATTTATGCATCAACGGGCGTTTTTTTATGAAGAAGTCAGTCGTGAGCCTGCAGGTTTCATGTCGTGATCTCCTGCTTAACTGAAAATTACAGATGCTATCTACTGCTTGATTGAAGGTGTTTAGTCGTAATGATTACTAATTTAGTCAATGTTGGATTAAAAACTTGATTTCGTTAACGGCATAGACACATTTCATAAAGACGCGTTACATTTGTTTCAGGTCGCTACGCGAGTTATGACTCGTGTAGTCACATAGAGTGAAAGCCAGACCTTTCTAATTATTAGGCTACGAATAAGCCCTAACTATGTACAACCTGGAGGCAATATGGACATGTTATCCGGCGCCGATATGATCGTTCGGTCAATGATCGATCAAGGCGTTAAGCACATCTTTGGCTACCCTGGTGGCTCAGTTCTTGATATTTACGATGCTCTGCATGAAAAAAGCGATATAGAACACGTTCTTGTTCGACATGAACAAGCGGCAGTGCATATGGCAGATGGCTATGCACGTGCAACAGGCGAAGTCGGTGTCGTACTGGTAACGTCGGGACCCGGCGCGACAAATGCGATTACAGGTATCGCGACTGCTTATATGGATTCTATTCCTATGGTGGTCCTATCTGGTCAGGTAATGTCGAACTTAATTGGTAATGATGCCTTCCAAGAGTGTGACATGGTGGGGATCTCCCGCCCAGTCGTAAAGCATAGTTTCCTCGTCAAAGATCCACGTGATATCCCAACTATCATCAAAAAAGCATTTTACCTTGCGTCTACGGGGCGACCTGGACCTGTGGTTGTCGACATTCCAAAAGACATGCTCAATCCTGCTGAGAAATATGAGTATGAGTATCCTGCGGATATCGCGATGCGCTCTTATAATCCGACGGTACAAGGGCATAAAGGTCAAGTTAAGCGCGGTTTAAAGGCGTTGTTAGAAGCGAAGCGCCCTGTACTGTATGTTGGTGGTGGCGCGGTTATGTCAGAGTGTGAAGAAGAACTCATGGCTATCGCAGAGCGACTAAATGTACCTGTGGTCAGCACTTTGATGGGACTTGGGGCGTTTCCAGGGACGCACAAAAATGCCTTGGGTATGTTAGGTATGCATGGTACCTATGAAGCGAACATGGCGATGCACCATGCAGATTTGATTTTTGGTATTGGGGTGCGTTTTGATGACCGCACGACGAATAACCTCGCCAAGTATTGTCCTGATGCGACGATTTTGCACATCGATATTGATCCGTCTTCGATCTCTAAAACGGTGAATGCGGATATCCCGATTGTGGGTAGCGCAGAAGTGGTGTTGTCGACCATGCTGAAGATGCTCGAAGAGAAAGAGCAGATTAATGATGCCGAAGCCATTGGTAAGTGGTGGGATGAAATCGCGACTTGGCGTGCAAAAGAGTGCTTGAAATATGCGACAGATAATGAGCGCATTAAACCGCAACAAGCCATTGAAGTGTTGCATAAACTAACGAATGGTGATGCCTACGTCACTTCTGATGTTGGTCAGCACCAAATGTTTGCTGCCCTTTATTACCCATTTAACAAGCCTCGCCGCTGGATAAACTCGGGTGGACTTGGCACGATGGGCTTTGGGTTGCCAGCAGCGATGGGCGTGAAGTTTGCTCTGCCTGATGCTGAAGTTGTGTGTGTGACAGGAGACGGCAGTATTCAGATGAATATTCAAGAGCTGTCGACTGCGCTGCAGTACGACATTCCAGTGAAGATCATCAATCTGAATAATCGCTTCCTCGGCATGGTGAAGCAATGGCAAGATATGATTTATCAAGGACGCCATTCACATTCCTACATGGACTCTGTACCTGACTTTGCTGCTATCGCGGAGGCGTATGGGCATGTTGGTGTTCGTATCGATGATCCTAATAAGTTAGAAGAGCAGTTAGCAGCAGCGTTAGCGTTGAAAGATCGCTTAGTGTTTGTCGATATCAGTGTCGATGAGACAGAGCACGTCTACCCAATGCTGGTGCGAGGCGGTGCAATGAATGAAATGTGGTTGAGTAAAACGGAGAGAACTTAATATGCAAAGGAGTATTGTTTCAGTTCTACTAGAGAACGAACCGGGTGCTTTGTCTCGTGTAGTGGGTCTGTTTTCTCAACGTGGATATAACATTGAGTCATTGACTGTCGCTCCCACGGATGACCCTACGCTATCGAGGCTGAATATCACAACGACTGTGGTTGATGACGCAGCCGGAGAGCAGATAGAGAAACAGCTGCATAAACTCGTCGATATTTTAAAAGTCAGTAATGTTACTGAAGCGGCACATATTGAACGTGAGTTGATGTTGGTTAAAGCAAAGGCCAGCGGTTTTGCTCGCGCCGAAGTGAAACGGACTGCAGATATTTTCAGAGGTCAGATTGTGGATGTCACTGCGTCACAATATACAGTGCAACTCGCAGGTACAACGGAAAAATTAGACGCGTTTCTAGAAGCTCTAGCGGAAGTGACTGATATCATTGAAGTCGCTCGCAGTGGCGTTGTGGGCATTGCTCGAGGTGAGCGTGCACTAAAAGCCTAGTGTAAACAACAGCATAAAAGAAAAGCCCAGCATTTGCTGGGCTTTGTCGTTAAATCTATTGATAACACGTATGAAGGGGCATTGAAGCCCCTATCAGAATTAAAGTACGTGTACAGATGAAGTGTTGGTAGTGCCTGAAGGGACAAGCGCACCAGATACCATTACGACGATATCACCTTTAGCACCTAGGCCAGTTTCTAGCGCAAGCTCTTTACCGCGAGTGTAGAACGCGTCAGTGTTTTCGATTTCGTCAACAACAACAGCAGTAGCACCTTTAACCAGTGCTGTTTGTGCAGCAGTTTTCTTGTTAGTCGTTACAACAAGGATGTTAGCTGTTGGGAAGTACTTACGAACAGAGCGTGCAGTTTTGCCTGCTTGAGTCGCAACAACGATAAGTGGTGCATTTAGCTTCTCAGAAGTGTCTACTGCGCCTTTACATACCGCTTCAGTAATACGTAGACGAGAGCTGTCAAGGCGAGCGCCTAGTTCTGCTTTCATTGCAGCGTCAGTACGCTCACAGATTTGCGCCATGATCGTTACTGCTTCTACTGGGTATTTACCTTTCGCTGACTCACCAGAAAGCATTACTGCATCTGTACCGTCCATGATTGCGTTGGCAACGTCACCCGCTTCTGCACGAGTAGGGCGTGGGTTCTTGATCATAGAGTCAAGCATCTGAGTTGCAGTGATAACCGTCTTACGTGCACGGTTACACTTCTCGATCATCATCTTCTGAGCAAAGATGACTTCTTCAACTGGGATTTCAACACCTAGGTCACCACGAGCAACCATGATACCGTCAGATAGCTCTAGGATCTCGTCGAAGTTATCTACACCTTCTTGGTTTTCAATCTTAGAGATGATCTTGATTGCTTCGCCGCCGTTAGCGTTTAGAAGATCACGGATCTCTTTAACGTCAGAAGCTTTACGGATGAAAGATGCTGCAACGAAATCTACGCCTTGCTCACAACCGAACACGAGGTCAGCTTTATCTTTTTCAGAAAGCGCAGGAAGTTGAACAGAAACGCCAGGTAGGTTAACACCTTTGTTCTCACCTAGGTCACCGTTATTGAGTACTTTACACTTAACGTCGGTTTCAGTTGTTGCAATCACTTCCATCTCGATCAGACCATCGTCGACAAGGATAGTGTTGCCAACAGTTAGGTCAGCAGCGAAACCTGGGTAAGTAACAGCAACTTTATCTTTGTTGCCGATTACAGAAGTGTCAGTAGTGAACGTGAATTCTTGGCCAGCAACAAGAGCGACATCATCGCCATTCTCTAGTTTGATGGTACGAATCTCAGGACCTTTAGTATCCAGTAGAACCGCCAAGTTTTTACCAGTGTTTGCCATCACTTCGCGTAGGTTTGCGATGCGTTGGCCATGCTCTGCAAAGTCGCCGTGCGAGAAGTTCAGGCGCATAACGTTCATGCCTGATTCTGCTAGCTTAGTTAGCATTTCAACTGATTCGGTTTTAGGACCAATCGTACATACGATTTTGGTTTTTTTCATTAGGGGTTGTCTCCGGATGAATAATGGGAGCGCTTTGATAAGCTGACGCCTCAACCGGGTAAGATGATGTGGCAATCCTGCGAGTCAAAGTGAGCTTCCCGACATTTATAGTTTTATGTAAGCCCACAGTGGCTTACATAAAACCACAAATGTGTCGCTACACAGGAGAGTATGATTGTAGAAAAAACGAACTATTTAACATATCTGAGAGGCTTATTAGTCTTTAGTGTCAAATTCAGTCAACAAAAACGTGACGCAGTATAGCAGACCTCTGTCACATAATCACCTGACAAAAATCAATTACCACTCTATTAATACGGCTTTTTCAGTTGCAGTTAAGTATTTCTTATTGCCAAATATTGCCTATATGTGTGTTACAATCTGATGGCAAAATCCAAATGGATGGCAGTATTTGGCGTGACTAACAACAGGAAACGGCATGTCTGAAGAAAAAAAGAAAAAGAAAAAAGCAGTAAAAAAAGATAGCCAGCTTATTATTCGTATAAATGGCGAAGAACGAGATGAATTCGTTGAACTCTGCAATCACCTCGATACCACTGCAGCGCGTGAGATTCGCCGCTTTATTCGTGAGTTTGTAACCGCTTCGAAAGCGGAATAGCCTTCCGTTCTTATCTCTGTTTTCTTGTCCTATGATCTTGTGAGTCTCTACATATCGTCTTCCTGTTAAGAGGCTGGTAAAAGCGACTCACTATGACCTCCCACTATACACAACACACTCAACTAAAAAGTCAATTGCGTTATGTCATTGACGCCAGCCTGATATCTCCCTAGCCTTACAACTCCATTTAGCTAGGCGAGAGATGATGATGACAGAGCAGATGACGCCGATATTCGATCCAAAATTGTGGGACGAAGTCCCAGGGTTTGAGTTTGAAGACATTACTTACCACCGCAGTAAAACACAGGGTACTGTGCGTATTGCTTTTGATCGTCCAGATTGCCTTAACGCCTTTCGCCCTAAAACCGTTGATGAGTTGTATACGGCACTTGATCATGCGAGACAATGGTCAGATGTAGGGTGCGTGTTGATTACCGGCAATGGCCCTTCAAAGAAAGGACAGTGGTCGTTCTCGTCTGGCGGAGATCAACGAATTCGCGGTAAAGATGGTTATAAATATGAAGGTGAGGAAGCAAATACTGCCGATGTCGCTCGTATGGGTCGTTTGCATATACTGGAAGTCCAACGTCTAATTCGTTTTATGCCGAAAGTAGTGATTGCAGTTGTACCCGGATGGGCAGCGGGTGGTGGTCACAGCCTTCATGTGGTGTGTGATCTCACTCTTGCATCAAGAGAGCATGCTGTCTTTAAACAAACAGATCCAGATGTTGCCTCGTTTGACTCTGGGTATGGCAGTGCATACTTGGCAAAGATGATTGGGCAAAAGCGAGCGAGAGAGATTTTCTTTTGTGGCTTTGATTACAGTGCGCAAGATGCATTTGAAATGGGCATGGTGAACAAGGTGGTGGATCATTATCAGCTTGAAGAAGAAGCATTGAAATGGGCTGAAGCGATCAATAGCAAATCACCGACAGCGATGCGCATGCTTAAATACGGCTTTAACTTGCCTGATGACGGCTTGGTAGGGCAACAGCTTTTTGCGGGTGAAGCAACGCGTCTTGCTTATGGAACAGAAGAAGCCCAAGAGGGGAGAGATGCTTTTCTAGAGAGAAGGGCGAAAGATTTTTCTAAGTTCCCATGGCACTACTAAGTCACGTTTAACGGCTGATAGAGCTCGCTGCGGCGAGCTTTTAATATTTTAAGTGGGCCATATTGCAGCATGTCTACGCAATGTGGCGGTAAAAGCAACAAACGAAATGTATTTTGAAAAAAAAGCGAAAAAAGGGGTTGTCAGCCAGAAATTGATCTCTATAATGCCGCCTCACTGACACGGAGTACGGCGCTGAAAAGCAATGTCGCCCACCGAGTTAGCCTCGAAAGAGGGATGTCAAAAAGTGGTTTTGAAAATAACTAAAATTACTTGTTGACATCAAATCAGGAAAGCGTAGTATACGCAGCCCTGACACGGTAACAGCGTTACCAGTCAACGTTCTTTAACAATATGACCATGCAATCTGTGTGGGCACTCGTTGAATAGATAGTCTAAAGATTTATCAATGATACTAGTGACCAAATTAAGACTTCGGTCTTAGCACAGTCAATTCATTACTTAGCAATAAGTAATATCAGTATTCATTGAGCCGGTCGAAAGACCAAAAAAACTTTAATTGAAGAGTTTGATCATGGCTCAGATTGAACGCTGGCGGCAGGCCTAACACATGCAAGTCGAGCGGAAACGACTTAACTGAGCCTTCGGGTGACGTTAAGGGCGTCGAGCGGCGGACGGGTGAGTAATGGCTGGGAACCTGCCCTAACGAGGGGGATAACCATTGGAAACGATGGCTAATACCGCATAATCTCTACGGAGCAAAGAGGAGGACCTTCGGGCTTCTCGCGTTAGGATGGGCCCAGTTGGGATTAGCTAGTAGGTGAGGTAACGGCTCACCTAGGCGACGATCCCTAGCTGGTTTGAGAGGATGATCAGCCACACTGGAACTGAGACACGGTCCAGACTCCTACGGGAGGCAGCAGTGGGGAATATTGCACAATGGGGGAAACCCTGATGCAGCCATGCCGCGTGTATGAAGAAGGCCTTCGGGTTGTAAAGTACTTTCAGCAGTGAGGAAGGTTTAGTAGTTAATACCTGCTAGATTTGACGTTAGCTGCAGAAGAAGCACCGGCTAACTCCGTGCCAGCAGCCGCGGTAATACGGAGGGTGCGAGCGTTAATCGGAATTACTGGGCGTAAAGCGCATGCAGGCGGTCTGTTAAGTCAGATGTGAAAGCCCGGGGCTTAACCTCGGAACCGCATTTGAAACTGGCAGGCTAGAGTCTTGTAGAGGGGGGTAGAATTTCAGGTGTAGCGGTGAAATGCGTAGAGATCTGAAGGAATACCGGTGGCGAAGGCGGCCCCCTGGACAAAGACTGACGCTCAGATGCGAAAGCGTGGGGAGCAAACAGGATTAGATACCCTGGTAGTCCACGCCGTAAACGATGTCTACTTGGAGGTTGGAATCTTGAATTCTGGCTTTCGGAGCTAACGCGTTAAGTAGACCGCCTGGGGAGTACGGTCGCAAGATTAAAACTCAAATGAATTGACGGGGGCCCGCACAAGCGGTGGAGCATGTGGTTTAATTCGATGCAACGCGAAGAACCTTACCTACTCTTGACATCTACAGAAGCTTGAAGAGATTCGAGTGTGCCTTCGGGAACTGTAAGACAGGTGCTGCATGGCTGTCGTCAGCTCGTGTTGTGAAATGTTGGGTTAAGTCCCGCAACGAGCGCAACCCTTATCCTTGTTTGCCAGCACTTCGGGTGGGAACTCCAGGGAGACTGCCGGTGATAAACCGGAGGAAGGTGGGGACGACGTCAAGTCATCATGGCCCTTACGAGTAGGGCTACACACGTGCTACAATGGCGCATACAGAGGGCGGCCAACTTGCGAAAGTGAGCGAATCCCAAAAGTGCGTCGTAGTCCGGATTGGAGTCTGCAACTCGACTCCATGAAGTCGGAATCGCTAGTAATCGTAGATCAGAATGCTACGGTGAATACGTTCCCGGGCCTTGTACACACCGCCCGTCACACCATGGGAGTGGGCTGCACCAGAAGTAGATAGCTTAACCTTCGGGAGGGCGTTTACCACGGTGTGGTTCATGACTGGGGTGAAGTCGTAACAAGGTAGCCCTAGGGGAACCTGGGGCTGGATCACCTCCTTAACGATAAGACTGCTGTTAAATGCAGTGTCCACACAGATTGCTTGGTCGTAATGTGAAAGAATAAGACTTTAGGTGCCCAAACCTAGAGTACTCTTAGTGGGTCTGTAGCTCAGGTGGTTAGAGCGCACCCCTGATAAGGGTGAGGTCGGTGGTTCAAGTCCACTCAGACCCACCACTTCTACTTATCCGGCGTCATCTTTGATAGCTGCGATGCTCATGTGCTATCGCACACTGCGCTTCTCGCTTCAAACTTGACTGGGCTAAGCGAAGTGGTAACTAAGAAACTTATTGTGGGGCTATAGCTCAGCTGGGAGAGCGCCTGCTTTGCACGCAGGAGGTCAGCAGTTCGATCCTGCTTAGCTCCACCACTCTTTAAGTGTTTTCTCGCAGAGAATATTTAAAAAGTGGTCTTTGATAGATTCACATGCTCTTTAACAAACTGGAAAGCTGACTAGTAAATTCAATCGATAGATTGAATCGTTCGATTGAAAAATGAACAAGTTCTCAAATCGTATTTACGCAAGTAAATACAACAAACACATTCAAGTGTCTTGTATTGAGTCCGGCGAAAACATGTAAACCTTGGTTGTTTGCCATACGCCTATGTGTCTTCACTTTCTAAAGTGAAATAAAGACGCCTTGGGGTTGTATGGTTAAGTGACTAAGCGTACACGGTGGATGCCTTGGCAGTCAGAGGCGATGAAGGACGTGCTAACCTGCGATAAGCCATGAGAAGACGGTAAGAGTCACTATACTCATGGATTTCCGAATGGGAAACCCGGCCGCATAAGCGGTCATCATAACGTGAATACATAGCGTTATGAGGCGAACTCGGGGAACTGAAACATCTAAGTACCCGAAGGAAAAGACATCAACAGAGATTCCGAAAGTAGCGGCGAGCGAAATCGGAGTAGCCCTTAAGCTGGTTTGGGATTAGGTGAAGGCTCTGGAAAGTGCCGCGATACAGGGTGATAGCCCCGTAACCGACAATCCCTTATCAGTGAAATCGAGTAGGACGGCGCACGTGAAACGTTGTCTGAATAGGGGGGGACCATCCTCCAAGGCTAAATACTCCTGACTGACCGATAGTGAACCAGTACCGTGAGGGAAAGGCGAAAAGAACCCCTGTGAGGGGAGTGAAATAGAACCTGAAACCGTGTACGTACAAGCAGTGGGAGCCCTTCGGGGTGACTGCGTACCTTTTGTATAATGGGTCAGCGACTTACATTCTGTAGCAAGGTTAACCGAATAGGGGAGCCGTAGGGAAACCGAGTCTTAACTGGGCGTACAGTTGCAGGGTGTAGACCCAGAAACCAGGTGATCTAGCCATGGGCAGGTTGAAGGTGAGGTAACACTTACTGGAGGACCGAACCGACTAATGTTGAAAAATTAGCGGATGACTTGTGGCTGGGGGTGAAAGGCCAATCAAACCTGGAGATAGCTGGTTCTCCCCGAAAGCTATTTAGGTAGCGCCTCGGACGAATACTACTGGGGTAGAGCACTGTTAAGGCTAGGGGGTCATCCCGACTTACCAACCCTTTGCAAACTCCGAATACCAGTAAGTACTATCCGGGAGACACACGGCGGGTGCTAACGTCCGTCGTGGAGAGGGAAACAACCCAGACCGCCAGCTAAGGTCCCAAATTACTACTAAGTGGGAAACGATGTGGGAAGGCTCAGACAGCCAGGATGTTGGCTTAGAAGCAGCCATCATTTAAAGAAAGCGTAATAGCTCACTGGTCGAGTCGGCCTGCGCGGAAGATGTAACGGGGCTAAGTAGTAAACCGAAGCTGCGGCAATGCACTTATGTGTATTGGGTAGGGGAGCGTTCTGTAAGCTGTTGAAGGTGTGCTGTAAGGCATGCTGGAGGTATCAGAAGTGCGAATGCTGACATGAGTAACGATAAAGGGGGTGAAAAACCCCCTCGCCGGAAGACCAAGGGTTCCTGTCCAACGTTAATCGGGGCAGGGTAAGTCGACCCCTAAGGCGAGGCTGAAGAGCGTAGTCGATGGGAAACGGGTTAATATTCCCGTACTTCTTACAATTGCGATGGAGGGACGGAGAAGGCTAGGTGGGCCTGGCGACGGTTGTCCAGGTTCAAGTATGTAGGTTGGGTGTTTAGGCAAATCCGGACACCTAAGACTGAGATACGACGTCGAGCTGCTACGGCAGTGAAGTCATTGATGCCATGCTTCCGGGAAAAGCTTCTAAGCTTCAGATTGTAAGGAATCGTACCCCAAACCGACACAGGTGGTCGGGTAGAGAATACCAAGGCGCTTGAGAGAACTCGGGTGAAGGAACTAGGCAAAATGGTACCGTAACTTCGGGAGAAGGTACGCTCCTGTCGGTGAAGTCCCTTGCGGATTGAGCTAACGGGAGTCGCAGATACCAGGTGGCTGCAACTGTTTATTAAAAACACAGCACTGTGCAAAATCGAAAGATGACGTATACGGTGTGACGCCTGCCCGGTGCCGGAAGGTTAATTGATGGGGTTAGACTTCGGTCGAAGCTCTTGATCGAAGCCCCGGTAAACGGCGGCCGTAACTATAACGGTCCTAAGGTAGCGAAATTCCTTGTCGGGTAAGTTCCGACCTGCACGAATGGCGTAATGATGGCCACGCTGTCTCCACCCGAGACTCAGTGAAATTGAAATCGCAGTGAAGATGCTGTGTACCCGCGGCTAGACGGAAAGACCCCGTGAACCTTTACTACAGCTTGGCACTGAACATTGAGCCTACATGTGTAGGATAGGTGGGAGACTTTGAAGCGCTGTCGCCAGATAGCGTGGAGTCATCCTTGAAATACCACCCTTGTATGTTTGATGTTCTAACTTGGCCCCATTATCTGGGGTGAGGACAGTGCCTGGTGGGTAGTTTGACTGGGGCGGTCTCCTCCCAAAGCGTAACGGAGGAGCACGAAGGTGGGCTAATCACGGTCGGACATCGTGAGGTTAGTGCAATGGCATAAGCCCGCTTGACTGCGAGACTGACAAGTCGAGCAGGTGCGAAGCAGGTCATAGTGATCCGGTGGTTCTGAATGGAAGGGCCATCGCTCAACGGATAAAAGGTACTCCGGGGATAACAGGCTGATACCGCCCAAGAGTTCATATCGACGGCGGTGTTTGGCACCTCGATGTCGGCTCATCACATCCTGGGGCTGAAGTCGGTCCCAAGGGTATGGCTGTTCGCCATTTAAAGTGGTACGCGAGCTGGGTTTAGAACGTCGTGAGACAGTTCGGTCCCTATCTGCCGTGGGCGTTGGAGAATTGAAAGGGGCTGCTCCTAGTACGAGAGGACCGGAGTGGACGAACCTCTGGTGTTCGGGTTGTGTCGCCAGACGCATTGCCCGGTAGCTAAGTTCGGAATCGATAACCGCTGAAAGCATCTAAGCGGGAAGCGAGCCTTGAGATGAGTTCTCCCTGGCAGTTTAACTGTCCTAAAGGGTTGTCGTAGACTACGACGTTGATAGGCAGGGTGTGTAAGCGTTGTGAGGCGTTGAGCTAACCTGTACTAATTGCCCGTGAGGCTTAACCATACAACACCCAAGGTGTTTTATCGGACTTAATCGCACTTGAGTGTGTTGAGAACAAAACGAATCAGCTTTCTTAGTTTGAAAAAATTTTGCTTGGCGACCATAGCATTGTGGACCCACCTGATCCCATGCCGAACTCAGTAGTGAAACGCAATAGCGCCGATGGTAGTGTGGGGTCTCCCCATGTGAGAGTAGGACATCGCCAGGCTTTGAATTAAGTGAAAAGGCCATCCGAGAGGATGGCCTTTTTGCGTTTATCTCTTGTATCGAATTTCCCTTCAAATATAGCTACCAACAGTTACTTTCGTCAGCATCCGTCGCGCCATTTCCTTTCAAGATTAGGTTGCCACAATCATCGCCAACCTGAGGGCCTCCAGCAGCAATAGATGCTGTAATCACATAAGTAAATGTTGCATGGGAGACGATACTGTAGGTATATCTATTTGTATCAATGTTGCAAGAGGGGCATTCTGTAGATGTAATCGTTGTGTCTGTTAATGATTTCGCTCTAACTTTCTCTTCAGCCCAAAACTGCATCATTGTGAGATTAGTCTTAGCTTGAGCGCGATGACTTTTCTGCACATGCCCTTTATAGGAAGGGTAAACGATAGCAGACAGAACTCCAATAACTGCTACCACTATCATTAATTCGATCAACGTCACGCCTTTTTGTTTCATCACTTTCACCTGTTACTACTTTGCTCGAGTTGACTCGAACCATTTTGCTTCAAAAACAACTAGAAAGAATACAAATGGTATCTTTGTATTCTCAGTAATTCGCCTCTTTAGCAGGTCAGAAGTAGGTTTTTCGGAAATGCCTCACACTCTCAAATTCAAATGCTCGCAATATTGTCAAAGAAGTATTGTTGGCGTCGCAGGCTTCACTCTCATTGAGCTAATCGCTGTCGTTGCAGTTATAGCAGTGCTTGCCGCAGTTGCTGCTCCCTCATATACAGAGATGCGTCAAAAGAGTGCCACGATTCGCTTGGCAGATGAAGTACATGGTTTTTTCTTGCAGGCAAAATCTGAAACTGTCATGCGTAATGAGACAATGAAGATCAAATTTATTCATAGTAATAGCGCTGCAGTCGATACCGCTTATAAAGATGGTTCTTGGGTATTGGCCTTGCTTCCGAAAACATCCACTGCTACCACTGTATCTGCTGCAAATAATGAGGCCATTTCGGTAGTGACCGGAGAAAATTATAAAGGCACGTTTATTAAAGTGTCGCGTCTCGAGACTGAATTAGACTCGGTACGAGGTGTTTTTAGTAGTGCTATGGATGTGACTAGCTACGTCAAGCCAACAAAGACGGTGAGTGTTCAAGCAAAATCGCTCTCTGGGCGAATTAGGCAGTGCTCAGCAGAAGAGGAGTATGGCTATGTTGAGTGCTAAGAAACAGCGAGGGATGTCATTAGTTGAGCTCACAATCGCTAGCGCAATCAGCTTGATAGCAATTGGGGCTGTAGGTTCTGTATATATATCTGGTCATAAGGCTGCTTATGGTCGTACTCAACAACTTGTCTTAAGACAAGAAGTGAATGATGCGTTGCGTGTTGTGACGGAAGAAATGGCAAGGGCTGGTTACTCAACGCGTGAAAAGTCGATAAAGTTATCAGGTGCCTCTAATGTAGTTGGTATACATCGCAGTGGTAATGCGGTTGATTTTGTTTATGCAAAAACGAGTACAGCTTGGAGAACAATGGGTTTTTCACTAAAGCCTCGAAGCGCTGGCGTCAATGCATGGTTGAAAATCTGTCTTCTCAATGAAACGCCCGGAGCGACTTCAGGATCGGCAAGTACACTCGAAGACTTTTGTTATAGCCAGTCAGGAGGGTCCGACTCTTTGCTAAATAAAGATATTATCGAAGTAAACTCTTTTACTGTCTCTGAAGAAGTTATTTCTTCTGCTAATGGGACCAGTCAGAAGCTGACGGTGTATTTGAAAGCGACTATGCCTTCCATCAGTGAAAGCTACGAAAAAGAAAAGTCGATTGTATTAAGGAACTGGCGATGAAGTCACGTCAACGTGGAATGATGAGCTTGATGATTACAGGCATGTTACTGATAGGTGCCTTACTTTTTTCATTAGGTTCTGCCAAAACAGTTTTTTATCAAGTAAAGCGAGCGCAAAATGAAATTGAAGCTAGGAAGGCGCATTGGGGAGCGGAGGGAGGTTTAGAGTGCGTATTTGCCACAGCAAATTCAAGCAACAAACCACCAAGTGACGCTACTTTGATCTCCGATTGCAATAGCTTGTCATCTGATCTGAGTATCAATGTAACTGTTGGTCTCGATGACTATACGGTTGATAGTAAGGTAGCGGGCATTAGAAATGAGTCTACTAATCAACGTAAGATCGTGACAGGCAGTCGAGTTATGAAGGGGGCTATTCAAACCGCGGCAGATCTGGTTTTTAATGGGGATGTTGACATTTTTCCTGATGTATCAGGCCCTCACCCTGCAGGTGACTATAAATGCCTAGCAGTTGTGTATAAATCGCAAGTCTCTTATAACCCCAGCGTGACGACCAATAGATTTACTGTTGAGAATCCGAAAACAGATGGGCCTTACGAGGATTTTTCAGGTAGCTGTCACAGTGATTATAAAACGACGTTAACTACTGCTTCTGACACTACATCGACTCCCCCAGGTTCGTCTGGAAGTGAATTTAAGAATGATTTTTTGAAAGATCCTAATTTAGATCCCTTCGAGAGTTTTTTTAAAGCGTCAAAAGCAGATATCGCGGATGTGAGATCGGGGTATGAAGTAAGATCATCTACACCATCAAGTAATTGCAAGGAAATCATTGAAGAAGCATTTAGTGAATCTTCTGATAATAAAGTTTGGATTCAAGGACACTGTGATATCGGTGGCACAGGAATCATGACGGGTGATCATACACCAAAAACCTTAGTCATCGAAAATGGATTGTTTGGTTCCTGGGGGGTGAGCGAGTTCCATGGTGCAATCTACCATCTTGTTGATGTGACCAAGCCTCCTTTTAATGATGCATCCTCTTTAGCATCAACCTGGGAAATTATGAAGAGTCATGCTCAGTATAAAGACTATTTGGCTTTGAGTAGTGGCACGACAGTTTATATGGATGGCGGGGCTTTTTATCCAGAAGGCGGAGCAGTTTTCGATTCGCCGGGAGGGCAGGTTGTAATTCATGGTAGCTATAGCTTGTCATATAACTCCGAAAAGAATGGTGAGGAAGGGCAACGGGCATACGATTGGGTAAAAGGATCGTGGAATGATTTCTAATAAACAGAAAGGCTTTAGCTTATTGGAAAGCCTTATTTCACTTATTGTTCTGAGTGTCGGCATTTTAGGGTTGATTCGTCTACAAACCTTTGTCGACCAAAAAGCAGATTATGCTTTGAACTCGTTAGAGGCCCTTGCATTAGCAGAGAGTCAACTCGAACTGTATCGCACTCGTTCTTCAAACAGTTCGGCAACCAATACGTTGTACTTTGATGGTGCCTCAATGGCGGCCAATACTTACCCAGAATCAAATATTTCTGTATCGGGTTCGGAATATACATTTGATCGCACGACTACGATCGCAAATTCTATATTCATTCCCCCCGCAAATGTTTCCGCTGCGGCGAAGACCATTACAGTGGAAGTGGAATGGACTGATCGATGGGCCAATACTAACACAATTAGTATGGCAACCATGGTCTCCCGGTATAGTGAATTTGACTGACGAATAACTCAATAATAATTCTATCGTTGTTCGTCATAGGTAGTTATGGGGGGCAACATGAAGAAACAACGCGGTGCAATGAGTTTATTAATAACAGGGATGCTTTTAGTTGGCGCTCTGTTATTTTCGCTTGGCTCAGCGAAAAATGTTTTTTATCAGACAAAACGTGCACAGAACGAAGTAGAGGCGAGAAAAGATCATTGGGCTGCAGAAGGGGGCTTGGAATGCGCCTTTACGCATGCCAACTTAGATAACGCCAAGCCAACGATGACTGTGGCTGACTGTAATTTAGATGATCTTGATAGTCTTATTGTTTCTGGAAGCACTAAGCTCTCGATTACATCGAAAGCAGGTAATCGCCAGGTTGCGAGGCAACTAATCGTGTCTGGTGTGAGCAGTTCTTCAACCGGTGTTATTAAATCAGCATCCAACTTATATTTATCCGGTTCAGTTGCCATGTTGGCAGACCCTGCTTCAAAAAGTACGGCTGAGAACGAGTGGAAGTGTGAATTAGTCAGGTTCAAAACGGGATTAGATATATTAGGTGCGATTACTAATCAAGGTATTGGCACTGGATTAAATACGCCTTACTCGACTTTTCCAACATCGTCATCGCAAACGTGTAAATCGACACATCAAACGACGGGTATAACGCTTGGTCTAACTCAGAATGCTGCCGAGCTTGTAGCGAATGGAACCATAGGTAATGACTTTAAGCATGATCCACTGATGACGCCATTTAAAGACACGTTTAACGTTGAGCGTAGCCAATGGCTAGATGTTATGTATGATGACAACGTTTTTAGGATTGGTACTGGGTTACCTTCAGATAAACCGTCTAAAGTTGAAGATCTTCCTGTTGCTTCTACTTTGATAGCTAACTGCGGAGCAAAGATTTCGAATGCAATTAACGATGGTAATCGTGTCATTTGGGTTTATGGTGGTTGCGAGATTAGCGATACGACAAACCTCCAGGATGCAATCGATAGCTTACCGGAGAGAAAAAGTGTCGCATTAATTATTCACAATGGAATTTTTGCTGTTGATAGTGCTCTTTCTTTTAAAGGCCTACTGTATCATTTTGTGGATGATGATTTAGGGTTTGCACCTACACAATCAGCGTGGGAAAGTGTCAGCGATATTAACTTGAAAGGTGCGTTGTTTGGAGCTGCTGAAGCTCACAATGGTGTTGCCGGACAGAAAGGCATACCCTATAACCAGGTGTCGTTGTTCAACAATGGATCCTTTAAGCCATCGGGTGGATATGTTTTAGATGCTCCGGGTACATATGCCATTTTTAATGGTTCCCTTCACGCCTTGTACAATAGAGATAACCTAAGAGATGCATTGAAGCCTTTCACGGGCGGAAGCATTGCTTGGATAGAAGGCTCTTGGCGAGACTATTAGAGTATTAGAGTATTAGAGTATTAGAGTATTAGAGTATTAGAGTATTAGAGTATTAGAGTATTAGAGTATTAGATATTGGTTTAGCAATAGACAACAAACCACGCTAGAACGCGTGGTTTGTTGGTATTTTAACCTTTTAAAATAAAAGATGTACTTTTGCTAGAAAAGACTTGCCAAGGAAAATATCTTCCCTATAATGCGCCTCCGTTGTCACGGAAAACACAGCGTTCTTCGCTGAGTTACCAAGTAAGACAACACGTTCTTTAACAATATGACCATGCAATCTGTGTGGGCACTCGTTGAATAGATAGTCTAAAGATTTATCAATGATACTAGTGACCAAATTAAGACTTCGGTCTTAGCACAGTCAATTCATTACTTAGCAATAAGTAATATCAGTATTCATTGAGCCGGTCGAAAGACCAACAAAACTTTAATTGAAGAGTTTGATCATGGCTCAGATTGAACGCTGGCGGCAGGCCTAACACATGCAAGTCGAGCGGAAACGACTTAACAGAGCCTTCGGGTGACGTTAAGGGCGTCGAGCGGCGGACGGGTGAGTAATGGCTGGGAACCTGCCCTAACGAGGGGGATAACCATTGGAAACGATGGCTAATACCGCATAATCTCTACGGAGCAAAGAGGAGGACCTTCGGGCTTCTCGCGTTAGGATGGGCCCAGTTGGGATTAGCTAGTAGGTGAGGTAACGGCTCACCTAGGCGACGATCCCTAGCTGGTTTGAGAGGATGATCAGCCACACTGGAACTGAGACACGGTCCAGACTCCTACGGGAGGCAGCAGTGGGGAATATTGCACAATGGGGGAAACCCTGATGCAGCCATGCCGCGTGTATGAAGAAGGCCTTCGGGTTGTAAAGTACTTTCAGCAGTGAGGAAGGTTTAGTAGTTAATACCTGCTAGATTTGACGTTAGCTGCAGAAGAAGCACCGGCTAACTCCGTGCCAGCAGCCGCGGTAATACGGAGGGTGCGAGCGTTAATCGGAATTACTGGGCGTAAAGCGCATGCAGGCGGTCTGTTAAGTCAGATGTGAAAGCCCGGGGCTCAACCTCGGAACCGCATTTGAAACTGGCAGGCTAGAGTCTTGTAGAGGGGGGTAGAATTTCAGGTGTAGCGGTGAAATGCGTAGAGATCTGAAGGAATACCGGTGGCGAAGGCGGCCCCCTGGACAAAGACTGACGCTCAGATGCGAAAGCGTGGGGAGCAAACAGGATTAGATACCCTGGTAGTCCACGCCGTAAACGATGTCTACTTGGAGGTTGGTGTCTTGAACACTGGCTTTCGGAGCTAACGCGTTAAGTAGACCGCCTGGGGAGTACGGTCGCAAGATTAAAACTCAAATGAATTGACGGGGGCCCGCACAAGCGGTGGAGCATGTGGTTTAATTCGATGCAACGCGAAGAACCTTACCTACTCTTGACATCTACAGAAGCTTGAAGAGATTCGAGTGTGCCTTCGGGAACTGTAAGACAGGTGCTGCATGGCTGTCGTCAGCTCGTGTTGTGAAATGTTGGGTTAAGTCCCGCAACGAGCGCAACCCTTATCCTTGTTTGCCAGCACTTCGGGTGGGAACTCCAGGGAGACTGCCGGTGATAAACCGGAGGAAGGTGGGGACGACGTCAAGTCATCATGGCCCTTACGAGTAGGGCTACACACGTGCTACAATGGCGCATACAGAGGGCGGCCAACTTGCGAAAGTGAGCGAATCCCAAAAGTGCGTCGTAGTCCGGATTGGAGTCTGCAACTCGACTCCATGAAGTCGGAATCGCTAGTAATCGTAGATCAGAATGCTACGGTGAATACGTTCCCGGGCCTTGTACACACCGCCCGTCACACCATGGGAGTGGGCTGCACCAGAAGTAGATAGCTTAACCTTCGGGAGGGCGTTTACCACGGTGTGGTTCATGACTGGGGTGAAGTCGTAACAAGGTAGCCCTAGGGGAACCTGGGGCTGGATCACCTCCTTAACGATAAGACTGCTGTTAAATGCAGTGTCCACACAGATTGCTTGGTAATAATGTAGAACACGATGTGTCCCATTCGTCTAGAGGCCTAGGACACCGCCCTTTCACGGCGGTAACAGGGTTCGACTCCCCTATGGGACGCCACTATCTCAATCTTTTGCTGAAGCAGAAGCTTAAGATAGTGGTGTTGAAAGACACACATGCTCTTTAACAAACTGGAAAGCTGACTAGTAAATTCAATCGATAGATTGAATCGTTCGATTGAAAAATGAACAAGTTCTCAAAATGTATTTACGCAAGTAAATACAACAAACACATTCAAGTGTCTTGTATTGAGTCCGGCGAAAACATGTAAACCTTGGTTGTTTGCCATACGCCTATGTGTCTTCACTTTTGTAAAGTGAAATAAAGACGCCTTGGGGTTGTATGGTTAAGTGACTAAGCGTACACGGTGGATGCCTTGGCAGTCAGAGGCGATGAAGGACGTGCTAACCTGCGATAAGCCATGAGAAGACGGTAAGAGTCACTATACTCATGGATTTCCGAATGGGAAACCCGGCCGCATAAGCGGTCATCATAACGTGAATACATAGCGTTATGAGGCGAACTCGGGGAACTGAAACATCTAAGTACCCGAAGGAAAAGACATCAACAGAGATTCCGAAAGTAGCGGCGAGCGAAATCGGAGTAGCCCTTAAGCTGGTTTGGGATTAGGTGAAGGCTCTGGAAAGTGCCGCGATACAGGGTGATAGCCCCGTAACCGACAATCCCTTATCAGTGAAATCGAGTAGGACGGCGCACGTGAAACGTTGTCTGAATAGGGGGGGACCATCCTCCAAGGCTAAATACTCCTGACTGACCGATAGTGAACCAGTACCGTGAGGGAAAGGCGAAAAGAACCCTGTGAGGGAGTGAAATAGAACCTGAAACCGTGTACGTACAAGCAGTGGGAGCCCTTCGGGGTGACTGCGTACCTTTTGTATAATGGGTCAGCGACTTACATTCTGTAGCAAGGTTAACCGAATAGGGGAGCCGTAGGGAAACCGAGTCTTAACTGGGCGTACAGTTGCAGGGTGTAGACCCGAAACCAGGTGATCTAGCCATGGGCAGGTTGAAGGTGAGGTAACACTTACTGGAGGACCGAACCGACTAATGTTGAAAAATTAGCGGATGACTTGTGGCTGGGGGTGAAAGGCCAATCAAACCTGGAGATAGCTGGTTCTCCCCGAAAGCTATTTAGGTAGCGCCTCGGACGAATACTACTGGGGGTAGAGCACTGTTAAGGCTAGGGGGTCATCCCGACTTACCAACCCTTTGCAAACTCCGAATACCAGTAAGTACTATCCGGGAGACACACGGCGGGTGCTAACGTCCGTCGTGGAGAGGGAAACAACCCAGACCGCCAGCTAAGGTCCCAAATTACTACTAAGTGGGAAACGATGTGGGAAGGCTCAGACAGCCAGGATGTTGGCTTAGAAGCAGCCATCATTTAAAGAAAGCGTAATAGCTCACTGGTCGAGTCGGCCTGCGCGGAAGATGTAACGGGGCTAAGTAGTAAACCGAAGCTGCGGCAATGCACTTATGTGTATTGGGTAGGGGAGCGTTCTGTAAGCTGTTGAAGGTGTGCTGTAAGGCATGCTGGAGGTATCAGAAGTGCGAATGCTGACATGAGTAACGATAAAGGGGGGTGAAAAACCCCCTCGCCGGAAGACCAAGGGTTCCTGTCCAACGTTAATCGGGGCAGGGTAAGTCGACCCCCTAAGGCGAGGCTGAAGAGCGTAGTCGATGGGAAACGGGTTAATATTCCCGTACTTCTTACAATTGCGATGGAGGGACGGAGAAGGCTAGGTGGGCCTGGCGACGGTTGTCCAGGTTCAAGTATGTAGGTTGGGTGTTTAGGCAAATCCGGACACCTAAGACTGAGATACGACGTCGAGCTGCTACGGCAGTGAAGTCATTGATGCCATGCTTCCGGGAAAAGCTTCTAAGCTTCAGATTGTAAGGAATCGTACCCCAAACCGACACAGGTGGTCGGGTAGAGAATACCAAGGCGCTTGAGAGAACTCGGGTGAAGGAACTAGGCAAAATGGTACCGTAACTTCGGGAGAAGGTACGCTCCTGTCGGTGAAGTCCCTCGCGGATGGAGCTAACGGGAGTCGCAGATACCAGGTGGCTGCAACTGTTTATTAAAAACACAGCACTGTGCAAAATCGAAAGATGACGTATACGGTGTGACGCCTGCCCGGTGCCGGAAGGTTAATTGATGGGGTTAGACTTCGGTCGAAGCTCTTGATCGAAGCCCCGGTAAACGGCGGCCGTAACTATAACGGTCCTAAGGTAGCGAAATTCCTTGTCGGGTAAGTTCCGACCTGCACGAATGGCGTAATGATGGCCACGCTGTCTCCACCCGAGACTCAGTGAAATTGAAATCGCAGTGAAGATGCTGTGTACCCGCGGCTAGACGGAAAGACCCCGTGAACCTTTACTACAGCTTGGCACTGAACATTGAGCCTACATGTGTAGGATAGGTGGGAGACTTTGAAGCGTTGTCGCCAGATAGCGTGGAGTCATCCTTGAAATACCACCCTTGTATGTTTGATGTTCTAACTTGGCCCCATTATCTGGGGTGAGGACAGTGCCTGGTGGGTAGTTTGACTGGGGCGGTCTCCTCCCAAAGCGTAACGGAGGAGCACGAAGGTGGGCTAATCACGGTCGGACATCGTGAGGTTAGTGCAATGGCATAAGCCCGCTTGACTGCGAGACTGACAAGTCGAGCAGGTGCGAAAGCAGGTCATAGTGATCCGGTGGTTCTGAATGGAAGGGCCATCGCTCAACGGATAAAAGGTACTCCGGGGATAACAGGCTGATACCGCCCAAGAGTTCATATCGACGGCGGTGTTTGGCACCTCGATGTCGGCTCATCACATCCTGGGGCTGAAGTCGGTCCCAAGGGTATGGCTGTTCGCCATTTAAAGTGGTACGCGAGCTGGGTTTAGAACGTCGTGAGACAGTTCGGTCCCTATCTGCCGTGGGCGTTGGAGAATTGAAAGGGGCTGCTCCTAGTACGAGAGGACCGGAGTGGACGAACCTCTGGTGTTCGGGTTGTGTCGCCAGACGCATTGCCCGGTAGCTAAGTTCGGAATCGATAACCGCTGAAAGCATCTAAGCGGGAAGCGAGCCTTGAGATGAGTTCTCCCTGGCAGTTTAACTGTCCTAAAGGGTTGTCGTAGACTATGACGTTGATAGGCAGGGTGTGTAAGCGTTGTGAGGCGTTGAGCTAACCTGTACTAATTGCCCGTGAGGCTTAACCATACAACACCCAAGGTGTTTTATCGGACTTAATCGCGCTTGAGTGTGTTGAGAGCAAGACGAATCAGCTTTCCTAGTTTGAACAAATTTTGCTTGGCGACCATAGCATTGTGGACCCACCTGATTCCATGCCGAACTCAGTAGTGAAACGCAATAGCGCCGATGGTAGTGTGGGGTCTCCCCATGTGAGAGTAGGACATCGCCAGGCTTTGAACATCGCTTGTTTGAAGCAGAAAGTGTAAGACTTCAATCAAAGCACCGTGTGGAGCGGTAGTTCAGTTGGTTAGAATACCGGCCTGTCACGCCGGGGGTCGCGGGTTCGAGTCCCGTCCGCTCCGCCACTTCTTAAGAAGCCTCGTCGAAAGACGGGGCTTTTTTACGTCTGTGAGATATGTTCGCCTTTCAGGTGAATGAGCCCAGCAGTTGCGCCAGCCAGTTCCTCCGCCATGTCTTGAAAGAGAGCGATAGCTTTCGCTGTACGCTGTCCTTGCAACATCATTACCGTTCATGTCGCAGTTTAATTGGGAAGCTTTCTTTTCTGCACTTTACAATTAGGCCTAATACCAATCTGGAAAATTAATACCAATCTGGAAAATTAACTGGTCAGTTTAATCCAGTCTCTGGTGCACATTTTGGTCACTCTATCTGCACGCTTCAAGAATCGATTCCATGCAGTGCATACTTTCGACACAATATCTTCGTAGTCGGTAAAACTCTGATTGGCAAGATAGTGTTGTCTGAGCCAACTCCACACTTGTTCTATAGGATTTAGCTCTGGTGAATATGGCGGGAGCTTGATGATACTGACATTACTGAACTGTTCTGCAATGTCATTTGTATGCCAGCCAGCACCATCCATAATGATCACTGCGTGACGACCTTTTTCGGTCACCGCGGAGATCTGCTTAAGGTGCTCAACCATAATGTCCTTGTTAACCCAAGGAACGACCAGCGCCTCGCCAATACCTCTAGCGGGACATACTGAGCCAAACAAATACGCATATTCAAACTGCTGCTGTTTAACTGCTCTTGGTCTTGATCCACGTTTAGCCCAAAGTCGAGTTGTCGTGTTTTGCTGACCAAATCTTGCTTCATCTTGAAACCAGACATCGACGTTATCAAGCCCCATGTGACCGGGGATCTTAAGGATCGTTTCAATTTTGAATTTTTTTAAAATCGTCTTGGATTTGCTGGGATTGACGAGGGTGCTTGGAGCGTGATGTTATCCAAGAGAAGCCCATGTGACTAAGCAAATAGTAGATAGAGTCTGGGTGGTAGTGTTTACCAAACTCTTTCACGATATAAGCATGAATATCAGTACCTGTTAACCTCCCCCCAGATGAATCTTCGGCACGTGCCTTTATAAACAGGCTTAGCTGTTCACGTTGCTGAGTATTGAGGAATGCTGGGCGACCCGTTCTTGGTTTCTCTTGCAGCCCTTCAAGCCCTTCTTCAAGGAATGTTTGTACCCACTTATTCACACTCGTTCTGCTTACCTTAAGGAACTTAGCAATTTGGGTTCGAGAGTGACCATCTTTAAAGTGTGCCAATGCGAGCAATCGCATCTTCATCTGAATAGATTTTTGTTGGCTAGCAAGCTTTTTGAAATCAATGGTATCGAGGCTGTCCATAGCGTCTTTTTTCACGAAGAAGTAACAGCCTCAATTAGATCATATTTTTACTTAGATTGGTATTACTCGCATTAAAAAGAGCACCTTAGTCGGTGCTCTTTGGATTTTAACTTAGTAGATAAATTTTAGTATTCTGGCTCTAGCAAGTCTCGGTGCAAGTCTTTAATAATCTGGTGAGCGTCATCTTGCTTGATTAAAAAACAGAGATTATGCTGACTGGCTCCGTAACAGATCATTCTCAAGTTGTAGTCTTCTAACGTATTGAAAATTTGACGGCTTGTACCTTTTGTCTGCCCCATTTTGTTGCCGATCACCGCGACGAGTGACAATCCCTTATCAACGGTAACGTTGCACAACTCACTCAATTCTTTGTGTGCTGCTTCTGGAAGATCTGGTGCGGCACCACTTGTACTTGTTGTGTCTAAAGTCAGAGAGACACTCACTTCTGAGGTTGTAATCAGATCAACGGAGATACGATACTTAGCTAAAATACTGAAAACTTCTGCCAAGAAACCGTAGGCATGGTACATATTTAGACTTTGTAGTGTCACCATGGTTTGATTGTTTCGTAGCGTTAGCGCACGGAAAAGCGGCGTACTGTCGACTTCTTCTTTTACCCAAGTCCCGCCTTCTTCTGGAGCCTTTGATGAACCAACAAATACGGGAATATGTTGACGAATTGCTGGAATTAGCGTGTCTGGGTGTAGGATTTTTGCACCGAAGTTAGCCATCTCAGAGGCTTCACTAAAGCTTATCTCAGGAATAGGCTGGGCACGGCTAGCTATACGCGGGTCTGTAGTATAGATCCCGGGGACGTCTGTCCAAATCTCAAGCGTTTTAGCTTCGACTGCTTCTGCTATCAGCGCTGCACTGTAATCACTGCCACCACGGCCTAAAGTGGTCGTTTTACCATTTTCATCAGAGCCAATGAATCCTTGTGTGACCACAATTGCCTCTTGGCAGGCCCGGTTTAATGTTACTGCATGTGTTTTTAGTTTTTGAATATCAGGAATAGCTTTGCCAAATTGACTGTCCGTTTTCATGACTTGGCGAATATCAAAACGTGTACAGTGATGACCAAGATCATTGATGACTTGTGTGAAGAGGAATGTCGACATTAACTCTCCACAAGATACGAGCGTATCTGTCAGCTCGTCAGAGGCAGCGACAGCGGCTTGTTCTGCGGTTTTTGTTACTAACGTTAGGATGGTATTAATGCTGTCTGTTAGTGAGGCTTGCTCACTGACTTTTTCTATGATGCTGTAGTGGATATCACGAATCGTTGCGATGATCTCGGCGCGGCGGTTGTTATCAGCTACGCCATTAGCAAGCTCAACCAGGTGGTTTGTTACGCCAGAACACGCACTGATCACAACAAGCTTTGTCTCAGGGTTTTTGATAACGATGTTTGCGCTACGCTGCATCGCATCGAAGTCTGCGACACTGGTTCCGCCAAATTTAGCGACGGTAAATGAAGATAGATCCACAACTGCATCTCCCTGTTGTGATGTGTAACATACTTGGAGAAGCAGATAGGATAAGTAGAATAGTATACTTTCCCAGAAGCTCTCCACTAAATATTTAGTGACAACCCAAAGGATTCAACCTTTAAGGCCGATACTTTTGCATCCCAGTACACGAGTATCTCGGCATTTAATCCCCTGATGCCTACGTGTTGGAGCTGGGGCCCCACGCAAACACTACCTGATTAATGCACCTCTTCTGGCTTTTGTTATTGAGATCACAAAAGCAACCCTATAAATAAGGACTTTGTGCAAAATTGTCAATAATTAAATGCCTTTTCCTGCTCTAAATGACTTTAGTCCAATTGTTTTTCTTATTTTCATCTAGAATACTTTCATTATTTCAATAGTATGTGCTCGGAGTTATTCATGACTTTATCAAGCTTCTACCCGCCCAAACGTACTTTGATGGGGCCTGGACCATCAGATATTTATCCTCAGGTTTTGCAAGCGCTTAGTCGGCCGACTTTGGGGCATCTTGACCCTCTATTTATTGGCATGATGGATGAGCTCAAGTCCCTTCTTCAATATGTATTTCAGACTGAGAACCCTTTCACAATCGCGGTATCCGCGCCAGGAAGTGCTGGGATGGAAGCGTGCTTTGTGAACTTGATACAGCCAGGTGAAAAAGTCATTGTTTGCCGAAATGGTGTGTTTGGTGAACGAATGCGAGAGAATGTTGTACGTTGCGGTGGTGAGGCCGTCGTTGTTGATGACGAATGGGGACGTCCCGTCACGATTGAAAAGGTAGAAGCTGCCTTGATTGCTCATCCAGATGCAATTGCATTAGCGTTTGTGCATGCTGAAACATCGACGGGCGCACTAAGTGATGCCGAAGCACTTGGCAAGTTAGCAAAAGCACATGGCTGTTTGTCGATTGTTGATACAGTGACGTCATTGGGTGGGGTGCCACTTTATGTTGATAAATGGCAACTTGACGCGGTGTACTCTGGTAGTCAGAAATGTCTATCTTGTGTGCCCGGCTTGTCACCTCTCACGTTTTCAGCTCAAGCTATCGCTAAGATAGAAGCGAGAAATACGCCCGTGCGAAGTTGGTTTTTAGATCAAAGCCTTGTCTTGGGGTATTGGAGTGGAGAAGGAAAACGGAGTTATCACCATACCGCTCCGGTCAATAGTCTCTATGCATTGCATGAATCTCTGGTGCTTCTAAAAAATGAGGGGCTTGAAAATGCGTGGCAACGCCATCGCGAGGCACATTTGATGCTAAAAGAAGGCTTAGAAACCCTTGGTATCAGTTTTGTTGTTGATGAATCAGCAAGACTGCCACAGCTAAACGCTGTCAATATTCCTAATGGTATTGATGATGGAGAGGTTAGAACCCGCCTATTAGAAGAGTTTAACCTTGAGATAGGTGCAGGTTTAGGTGACCTTGCTGGTAAGGCTTGGCGTATTGGCTTAATGGGTTATGGTGCAAGACGGGAGAATGTCGCTTTGTGCTTAAAAGCGCTAGAAGAAGTCTTGAGATAATGACAACCCCGGCTAGCCCGGGGTTTTCTTTAGTTCGTTTCACTGACCGCTGGCGTGGAGCTCGAACTGGTAATTGTGACTGTCGGCTCTGTTAACGGGTGGTTGGGAAAGAGATATCTCGCTTCATCAAGAATTTGTTGGCCTTTCTCAACTTCGCCGAGCGCGTGGTAAGCGATAGCCATGTTTTGGTAAAGAGAAGGGCGAGGCATGGTTTCCGCCGTTTTATGGGCCCAATGGATGTAACTTTGAATCATGTCAGGGTTATTGGTTGCGACCCCAAATTCAAGCTCTGTAGTAAATAAGTTCCAATCAAAACGTGATTGCCAAAGTACAGGGTTAGTCACCTTCATTAATAACTCGGGCTCCCGAGGTATCTTTTGCTCAAACTTATTGAGCCAGTAACCTGACTGTAATCCAGAAGCAATAAACACGGTTGCAAGGGCTGGGATTAAAAGCGCATTAATGCGAAGTAGCTGAACACGGTAGAGCGGTTTTTTCTTGTACTTGGCCGTGAGTTGATCTACCCAATAGATCAACAGAATGAACGTAATGAAGTGGACCAATGCATGATAAAAAGGATACTCCAACTGGCTATGTAGCGTGATGGGGAAAAACAACCCAATAATCGCTAAGCGCGTGCCTTTCTTTGTCTTCAATACGCGAATAAACACCGCACCCGCTGCGATGAGTAGAGCGATGAGTGGCACAATGCCACCTTCAGCGGTCCAATACAGTAGCTCGTTGTGCGGGTGATCTAGTGCCGCAGATGGAGTATGTGCAGAGATCTCTTGAGCAAACTGAAAAGCAGCAGATTGAGTGTAGGCGGATTCGAAGTTTCCATACCCAGAGCCGATCACTGGCGCTTGCTTTATCATGTATAGCGTGTGGGGATAAATGCCAGCCCTTTCTTCTATACGACCTGGCGCATCAAGTTTAGGTGTGAACTCAGGTGACTGTGTCCAGTTCCATGAAAGGGCAAGGCCAAGTAGAACCATTAACCCCCATAAGCGCATCTGTTTACGTGCAGCATAGTGATAGAGAAATGGCAAGATAAGCAATGCTGAGACGGTCGCGCCTAGTTTACCTGTGCGAGAGTCGATGACCGCAATCAGTGGAATGGTCAGAATTGGTGTGACAAGTAATGGTAAGTGCTTCCAGTTCCATTTGCCCCGATACATGGGCTCTCGAGCCAGTAAATAGGCTGACAGCACCAACCCTGTCGCCATGAAAGAGGCCATGACATTGATTTGCTGGAAAATACCATAAGGCTTGTTTTTGAATGTGTTGTAACCAATATAATTGCCAGGCTCTAGCAGCAGATATTGTATCCAACCAAATATCGCTTCCATTAATACTGCGATGAGCACAAACCACAGCAGGCGTTGTCGCTGTTTTTGAGTGAAAGAGAACTGCTGTAAAGAGACAAATAGCAACCATCCAGCCCAAATGCCAATGAGTCTTGGGACGGCGAGATGTGGAACGGATTGCGGATAAAAGATGGGGAGCGTCAACAATATGCAACTTATTAACAACACAATCGTGAGCTTGGAATAGCGCCAGAAGCCTTGCCGGCAAATCTCAAGTAATCCAGCACCAATCGCGAAACTGAGGGGTATCCATATCGCTTGATTAAAGGGGAGGGAGAGACCGGCTCCCCCCGGGTTGTGCATGAACAGATGCATGGCGATGAGATAGATGGCGCCGAGAGAACCCAGAAACCATCTTGTTAGCGGCTTACGCGCCACTTGCGTTGTTTCCAAACGCGTTCCTTGTGTTTGAAGCACACTTTTACCTTTACAGCATGGGTTTAAGGAAGCGAGCAGTATGCGATCCTTCGACCTCAGCAACTTGCTCTGGTGTACCTGTGGCGATAATCTGGCCGCCGCCGCTTCCCCCTTCAGGACCTAAATCAACTATCCAGTCAGCCGTTTTGATCACATCTAGATTGTGTTCAATCACAACGATGGTATTGCCGTGATCACGCAGACGATGAAGAACAGTGAGCAATTGCTGGATGTCATGGAAGTGCAGACCGGTTGTTGGCTCATCAAGAATGTACAGGGTTTTGCCTGTATCACGTTTCGAGAGCTCTTTTGCCAGTTTAACGCGCTGAGCTTCACCGCCTGACAGTGTTGTCGCGGCTTGGCCAAGGCGGATATAAGATAGCCCAACATCCATTAATGTTTGTAGTTTTCGTGCGATTGCTGGAACTGGATCAAAGAATTCACGCGCGTCTTCCACTGTCATTTCAAGCACTTCATGAATCGATTTTCCCTTGTACTTGACTTCAAGGGTCTCGCGGTTGTAGCGCTTTCCTTTGCACGAATCGCATGGCACATAAACATCTGGTAAGAAGTGCATCTCGACTTTTATCACACCATCGCCCTGACAGGCTTCACAACGACCTCCTTTGACGTTGAAGCTGAAGCGGCCGGGTTTGTAACCACGAGAGCGGGCTTCTTGTGTCCCAGCAAAGAGTTCGCGAATAGGGGTAAAGATACCTGTGTATGTTGCTGGGTTTGAGCGAGGTGTTCTGCCTATTGGGCTTTGATCAATGTCGATGACCTTGTCGCAATGCTCGAGGTGCTCAATGTCTTTGTAAGGAGCGGGCTCACCAGTTGTAGCACCATTAAGACGTTGGTGGGCAATCTTATAGAAAGTGTCATTGATTAACGTGGATTTCCCCGACCCTGACACACCAGTTACACAAGTTAACAGCCCGACAGGGATCTCAACATCGACCCCGTTAAGGTTATTACCACTTGCACCAGTCAATCGAATGACCTTGTCTTTATCCAATGGAGTACGTGATTCAGGGACAGCGATTTGTTTTTTGCCGTTCAGGTATTGTGCTGTCAGAGAGGCGTCGGACTTGATAATTGTTTCATAATCACCCTCAGCAACGACTTGCCCGCCATGCACCCCAGCCCCTGGGCCGATATCGATAATATAGTCAGCTGCACGAATAGCGTCTTCATCATGCTCAACCACAAGCACGGTGTTCCCCAGATCGCGCAAGTGAATCAGGGTTTTTAGTAGGCGCTCATTGTCGCGTTGATGCAGACCAATTGAAGGTTCATCGAGTACATACATTACGCCAACAAGGCCAGCACCGATCTGGCTGGCTAAACGAATGCGCTGAGCTTCACCGCCTGACAGAGTGTCGGCACTACGAGATAAATTAAGGTAGTTCAGTCCGACATTGACTAAGAAATGTAATCGATCGCGAATCTCCTTAAGGATCTTGTCGGCAATTTGAGCACGTTGTCCTTCAAGTTCGAGAGTCTCAAAGAAATCGAGTGCCCCTTTGATGCTCATATCGCAGATATCGGGCAAGCGTGTGTCATCGACAAAGACGTGACGTGCTTCTTCGCGCAGTCGAGTACCTGAACAACTAGCACAGGCTTTCGTAGAGATAAACTTGGAGAGCTCTTCACGGACGGAGTTCGATTCGGTATCGCGATAACGGCGCTCCATGTTATTGAGAATCCCTTCAAAAACATGGCGGCGTAGTGTGATATCACCTCGATCATTAATGTACTTAAAATCGATTTCAGTACGCCCTGACCCTTTTAGTACGACATTTTGCACTTGTTTGCTTAAACTATTGAAGGGCGCATTGACGTCAAAATCGTAGTGCTCTGCGAGCGATTTTAGCATCTGGAAATAGTAATAGTTGCGTTGATCCCAACCACGAATCGCGCCGCCAGCGAGGCTGAGCTCTGGGTTTTGAACGACGCGATCAGCGTCAAAATATTGTTGAACGCCCAGTCCATCGCACGTTGGACAAGCCCCTGCTGGATTGTTGAACGAGAATAAGCGAGGCTCTAGTTCCTGCATGCTGTAGCCGCAATGCGGGCAGGCAAAGTTAGCAGAAAAGACGAGCTCTTCATCGAATTGACTATCCATGCCAGCAATCACGGCGGTACCACCAGTGAGCTCCAATGCGGTCTCAAAAGACTCTGCTAAACGAAGCTGGAGATCATCGCGTACCTTAAAACGATCAATGACGACTTCAATGGTGTGCTTCTTGTGTAGCTCTAGGGTTGGAGGATCGGAAAGATCGCAAACTTCACCATCAACACGAGCGCGAATAAAGCCTTGGGCAGCTAAGTTGGCAAACGTCTTAACATGCTCACCTTTTCGCTCTTTTACGATGGGGGCGAGGAGCATGAGTTTCGTGCCTTCAGCGAGGCTGAGCACTTTATCGACCATTTGGCTGATGGTTTGTGCAGCGAGCGGCACATCATGTGTGGGACAGCGCGGCTCTCCAACTCGTGCATACAGCAAACGTAAATAGTCATACACTTCTGTAATGGTGCCGACGGTAGAACGAGGATTATGCGACGTGGATTTTTGTTCGATAGAAATCGCAGGAGAAAGCCCTTCGATATGGTCAACGTCGGGCTTTTCCATCAAGGATAAAAATTGACGAGCGTAAGCAGAAAGCGACTCAACGTAGCGGCGTTGGCCTTCGGCATACAGGGTATCAAATGCCAAAGAGGACTTACCGGAGCCTGACAAACCCGTGACAACAATAAGCTTGTCGCGAGGGATCGATAAGTTGATGTTTTTTAAATTATGGGTGCGGGCACCGCGTACGTCTATCTTATCCATTGTTGAGCTTTTTATCGATGAAGGAAAAAACATTATGGCATAGCGCCAGATAGCAGAAAAGCATAAACTGTATATAAATACAGTAAAGCGTTTGCAACCTCATGCACAGTGAGTGTCACAAAAATACGCAGTAATCGGTGTTTTGATCACTATGAGCGTAAAGTGTAGACGTGTTACACTGGGCGATTATCAAATTTGAGTAAGGCAGCCGAGTGGCTGTGACAACAACCGGAGCTTACTATGGCCAGTCGTGGTATTAACAAAGTTATCTTGGTAGGTAACCTAGGTAACGATCCAGAAATTCGCTACATGCCGAATGGTGGTGCAGTAGCGAACATCACAGTCGCAACTTCTGAGTCATGGCGTGACAAGAATACAGGCGAGCAGCGTGAGAAAACCGAATGGCACCGTGTTGCGCTATTTGGCAAACTTGCAGAAGTTGCAGGTGAGTACTTGCGTAAAGGCTCTCAAGTCTATATCGAAGGCCAACTACAAACACGTAAGTGGCAAGATCAAAGTGGCCAAGACCGTTATACCACTGAGGTGGTTGTACAGGGCTTTAATGGCGTGATGCAAATGCTAGGTGGTCGCCAAGGCGGTGGTCAAGGCGCACCTATGGGCGGACAGCAGCAAGGTGGCTGGGGTCAACCTCAGCAGCCAATGGGTGGCCAACCTCAAAATCAAGGTTTCGCGCCTCAACAGCAGCAACAATCTGCGCCAGCACCACAACAGTCAGCGCCTCAACAAGCCGCGCCTCAGTACAATGAGCCACCGGTTGACTTTGACGACGATATCCCGTTCTAAAAACTTGCTGGAAATCGCTCGATTAAACCCGGCTATGCCGGGTTTTTTTATACCTGATAGCGAATGATGACTAAGTGAATTGACTTTTTTCTTGAATAAATGCCAGAAAAAGATGTGTTTTCGTATGGTTATAGTCAAGTTTTGGGTAGTAAGCATACGCTGTTTGCATCGGTTTTTTTAAAGTCGGAATCACAGGAACAAGTAGACCCTTCTCAAGTTCTCGGCGCACATTATTCGCGCCAGACAGCAGTATTCCCATTCCTGCTACGGCGGCACCAATAAGCGCTTCTGGGTTGCGACTGGAAAAATTTCCCTTCAGTTTAAGTCGCGTACCGTCCTCAAACTCATGAGGCTGTTCAAAGTCTGGCCCACCAAACAATAAACAGTTGTGTTCAAGTAAGTCATCGGGTTTCAAAATGGGGTCGTGATTTTCCAAATACAGAGGGGAGGCAAAAAAGCCCGGTTGAAAGTCATAGAGCTTTTTGGCGATGTAGCTGGACGAGTTGAAATCTTGTAGCTCACGGCTTATGAAGATATCCAAATTGAGATCAGGTAGGTCTCCGGGCGAAATCGTATGGAGTTCGACTTTGAGCTTAGGGTAGCGCGCCATAAACTCGGCAAGGTAGTTCACTAAGAAGCGACTCCCTATCGTTAATGGGGCCCCGATACGAAATACGCCGCTCACTTCACCATAGGTCGATGTGGTTTCATCTACCAACTGCTGCCAATCGTGCAACAATCCTTGGCTTTTATGAAAAAAAAGCTCGCCAGCGTCAGTGAGTGTCAGGCTGCGGGTGGTGCGTTTTAGGAGTTGTACATCAAGTTGCTGCTCAAGCCAAGAAAGGCGCTTTGAGAGTGCTGAACTGGTCGTATTCAACTGGGACGCGGCTTTAGCAAGCGTGCCTTGTTCAACAACGGTAACAAAGGTTTTTGTACAAGTGATCCAATCCATTCCACGCTCCTAAAAAATGACACCACTATGGTGGCGTGAAATAAGCGATAACTCAAGTGATGGCTCTGACTTACAATAAATGGGGTGAAACTGAAAACAAGATGAAATAACTGCCTGAAAATGCCATACTTTACGCGAACTATTGATACCTAAATGCGATAAGATTCATAACGGACGTTATGCGTATTCGACCGCGCAAAGTCGGCAAGAGCGCCAAAAGATTTCATGAGGAAATATGAGAAAAGCATCAGGGATGAAACTCAGCAACCGTTTGGTTGCCTTTGTCACTGTGGTCGTGTTTGCCGCGATTTTGGTGCTGTTTATCGGTGGGTCAATGAGCTTTCGTTACCTTGCTGATACTGCAGTAAAGAATTACTTTGACGGCATGGTTCAGGTGATTGACGAAGAATTGTCTGATCCGGACGGCGTTCGAAATATTCAAGATTGGCTGCCAAAGATGCTGAAGGCAGGCGATATCATTGAATTTGATATTTCTAACTCGGCAGGCAGTGTTTTTCACTATGAGCAGATTAAGTTCACCGCGTCGACAACAGAACGACATCGTTTATATTATGACCTGACGCTTAACCCTGAATTGCGAGTCAGCATCACTTCGGTTCCCGCCTTCACCTATACCAGCTACTCGTTAGGCGCAATGAGTGCGATCACTTTGGCGATCGCGATCATCGGTATTGGGGTGATTTTCGGCGTGCAGTGGCTAAAAAAGCAGCTGCATGGGTCGGAAGTGTTGGAGACCCGCGGCCGCATGATTCTGGCGGGTCGAATGGATGAATACAGTCAGGGTGATGAGGCGGAGTGGCCTGCGACCGCGAGTTTGGCGCTCGACCAGGTGATTGCGGAGCTGAAAGATGCCCGCCAAGAGCGTAGTCGTTTCGACACCTTCATTCGTACCCATACTTTTCTTGACCAGCTTACCGGGGCGGCCAATCGCGTCTTGTATGATAGCCGTCTCAACTCACTATTGAATGAAAGCGATAACACCGGCGTTGTCGTCCTACTCCAAATCGCGGATTACGATGAATTAATTAGCGATAATGGCGAGCAGGTCGCGGATGAGTTTATCAAGGATATCGCTTTAGTGATTGGCAATTTCATGCAACGTTTTCCTGATGCTGTGTTCTCTCGTTATTACGATGCTGAGTTTGCATTAATGCTAGCAAACCCGGTAGAAAGTGAAGTCTCCGGTTTTATTAATCAACTACTTAAAGCGTTAGAAAAGCTTGACCCTCCAGCCCCTTTAGATGTCGATGACTGGTGTCATATCGGTGTAAGTTATTTTGCCTCTGGTGAACCGCGGGGACGTGTGATGGATGAAGCGGATCGCGCGTTAAAAAGTGCCCAGCTCCAAGGCACCAATAGCTGGTTTGCATTTCGCAAAGAGAGTCAGTTGGATGAAGGTCGAGGCAATGTGCGTTGGCGTACGTTGTTTGATCGCATTTTTGATGGTGAAGGTCCGGTTATCTATCAACAGCCCGTGATGACACATGATGAAACGGTGCACCGTGAGCTATTGGCGCGGATCCGTGACGAAAATGGGGTATTGATCAAGGCATCGCGATTTGTCCCTGTGATGAAGGAAGTCGGCTACATCACTAAGTTGGATCGTTTTATGCTAGAGAAAACATTGTCGATGTTGCCAAGCAGCGAAGGAACCTTGGCAGTGAACATCAGCGTGACTTCATTGTCCCAGCGTGATTTTTACCGTTGGTTTTCGCAGAGCGTTATGCAATGCCCGCGTGAACAGCGGAGTAAGTTGTTGATTGAGATCTCTGAGGCGAGTGCGGTCGCCAGTCTGGACGCATTGCGGCCAGTGTCGAAGTTGATTAACAGCCTAGGCTCAGGTCTCGTGGTCGACCACGCTGGACGTTCCATTGTCAGTATGCACTACATTAAGGAACTTGAACCTAAGTACTTAAAACTGCATCGTAGCTTAGTGAAAGATATCGACCAAAGGCCGGAAAACCAACTCTTTATCCGTAGTATGCTAGGGTCGTGCGCGGATACCAGTACCAAGATTGTGGCGGTTGGTGTCGAAAGTAAGAAAGAGTGGCAGAAATTGCGCACTTTAGGCGTCGAGATGGGGCAAGGCAGATTGTTTGGTGCAGAACTAAGACACAGGCAATAAGCGATTGAAATGTCTCTTAATTGAGAGGTAATTCAAACTGCTGATGCGATAGACTGTTAAATCGTACGAAGTCGTTGTAATTAACTTATAATTATTAATATCTTAACATCGTGAGTCCCTGGTTTTTGTGTCGTAAGAGGGATAAGGAGCGGCCGTGAAAAGTTGGCGTAATCTGTTTGCATCTGGCAATACGTCCGCAAATACTGCCGCTATCGCGGTACTCGCTGACGGTATTTATGCCGTTAAGGGCAAGCATGCCAAGGACCCTGATTTTGTCTGGGGTTTTAAGGCTGTACCAACACAGAATCAGCTTACTGAAGCGCTACGCAGCGTTGTGACTGAGCTCGCGTTGTCTGACGCTGATGTGCATCTTGTCCTTGGCCAAGGGCAGTATCAAAGTTTAACCATTGATAAACCAGATATTCCCGCTGCGGAGTGGTCAACTGCTTTACCTTTTCTAATCAAAGATTTGGTGAACGAATCGCCTGCCAATATCGTTGCTGGTGGTGTATTGAGTAGTATTGGCCATAAACTCCAAACCTATATAACCCACCGTGATCGTGTAAAAAGCTTACTTGACCTCTGCGGTACTGCGGGTGTGAACTTGCAGAGTATCAGTGTCGAAGAAGTGACGCTTGGCTTTACTATGCCGGAAGATCGCAATGAAATGGTGCTGTATCGTCAAGGAAATGGCGGATTAATGCTTGCAGCCTACGCGGAACAACATCATTGCCTGCAGCGACAAGTGCGCGGCATTCAGTCTCCTGTCATTGGCGATGAGGTAAATCCCCTCGTTATTGATTCTTTGGCCCTAGAACTACAGCGTTCGTTGGATTATCTCTCGTCTCAGTTGCGCGATAAGCCTATTACGGCGGTCAAAGTCTGCTGTGATGGAGAGGACAATCAGCGGTTATCTGAAGAGTTGTCTAGTCGATTGAATGTGTCCGTGAATGCGTTGCATGACCGGGAAGATATTCCTTTGCCAATCGGTGTTTTGGTTGCGATTGGTGCGCTTCAATCGGTCGCGGGTAAACCGGCTTCAGATATCTTAAATCTCTACCCAGATGACCTAAAACCAAGCAAAGAGTGGGTCACGCTAAATACCGTGGTAGCAAGTTGGCTCGTGGGTACCTTGTTGGTGGGAGGTGGTTTTGGGTATTTTCTTTGGCAAGAACAGACATATCGCACCCAACTGACGTCTAAGCACGCCACGTTAAGTCAGCTAGATAGTCAATTGGCCGAACTTGAAGCACAAGTTGCGGCGCGCCAACCCAGTGAGAGTGTGAAACAGCAAGTGCGCGTCTTGGAGAAAAGCATTGCCGACATGCAGTCCGCGGTGCAGGCAATAGATGGTCACGATGACAGTTTAACTGTGGGCTATGCTGGCATTATGGCTGACTTGGCCGCGATTCATCGTCGGGATGTCTCTTTGCAAACGATTCACATAGCAGGCCCGCTGATGGATATTCAAGGCATTGCGGCTAAGCCTCAATCCGTGCCAGCTTGGGTACAAGCATTTAAGACACAGCCTAATTTGATTGAAAGAGGGTTTCGTCATCTCGCCATAGAAAGAGATGCTAGTGAGCGTTTGGTTTTCACGCTCCAGACCAATACCGTTAATCGCGCTGAGTGAGGGGACAATCGATGTGGCAACAGTGGTCTGAAAAATTTATCGCGATGTCGAGCCGGGAGAAGTTCCTGATCGCCTTGCTTGGTTGGGCCGCCATTTTGCTCGGTGGTGGTTTGCAGTTACTTGAACCTCAATATCTGTCTACCCAGCAAACTCACACAGATTTACGTGTCACCGAGCAAAGTATTCGCACTCGCCAGCAGCAAGTGGAGCTGGCGCAGTTCCGTTTACAGCAAGATCCCGATAAAGAACTCAACGAAAAAATTGTTCGTTTAGTGTCGCAGGAGCAGGCCTTAAGAGCACAGCTTGAAGATCGTGTCAGTGAGTTAGTTACCCCTAGCCATATGGCCATCGTGGTCGAACAAGCTCTAGAGAAAACAGGGGACGTGAAGCTTCAAGCGATGCGCTCGTTACCTTCTCGTAAGCTCAGAGCGAACCAGGGCTCAGGCTATTATATTCACCCTGTTGAGCTGGTGTTGCAGGGAGGATACAGCGACATCTATCGATACCTGACTGCGTTAGAAGCGATGCCAGTCGTCTTCTATTGGGAAAGTTTTCATTATGAAGTGGATGCACATCCAAACGCGCAATTACGTTTGGTGTTGTACACACTAGGGCCAAGAGAGGTCTTTATCAGTGGCTAGTACCAGCAATATTTTCAGTGGGAAACCGCAGTCGTTGAAAACCTATCTGCATGGATTGGCGGTGGTGATCTTTTGGTGTGCGCTACCAGTGGCGGCAATCACTGATCCAACCTCGCCTCTTGGCGGTAGCGCTGAGCCGGAGTTTAAACAAGAGAGTGAGGTTGCGGTAGTGGTGCCTGTACCGCAACTTGAGAGCATTATTTGTATGTCAACCTGCAGAGCGGTTATTGCGGGGCAAGCAGTGAAAGCGGGCGGATCCGTCAATGGTTATCGCGTGACAGCGATTAAACCGAGTGAGGTGATCTTGCGTCGAGAGCAACAGACTTTTAATTTGGAGTTGTTTCCAAATGACATTAAACAGTAGGAACGTAATGCGAGTAGGGATTATAGCGAGTTTATTGGTGCTTTTGGTGGGGTGCCAAATGGGCCATCAACCGCCGCATGACATTCAACAAGAGCTCAACCAAGCATTGGTTGAAACAGATACCCAAACGCTGGCCACTTTACCTGATGAGGTGAGTGCTGACCTGATGCCGAGTGTATTGGGATTTGAAGGTGTGACGTCAACGCAGCGCACCCCTGAGGAACTGCGGTTTAGTGTCAATGCGCAAGGTGTTGATGTGCATGCTTTCTTTGGAAGCTTGGTTCAAGATACGCCATACAGTGTGGTTGTTCACCCCGGTGTCACTGGGTACGTGAGCTTGAGCTTGCAGTCTGTATCACTGGACGAGGTGTTGGAGGTGATAGCGGATATCTACGGTTACGATATTCAACGCAAGAACAAGATCATTCAAGTTTACCCTTCTGGCTTGCGGACAGAAACCTTCAAAGTTGACTACTTGCAGCTAACGCGTCAGGGGTCGTCAACAACGTCAGTCAGCACGGGATCGTTATCGAACAGTGACACTGGCTCAGGTAGCGGCACGAGCACGCAATCTGGTGGTACTTTGATTAGTACACAATCTGAAAGTGCGTTTTGGGTTCAACTTCAGCAATCGATCAATGCCATTATTGGTGCTGGTGAAGGCCAGACGGTGGTGGTGGCGCCACAGTCAAGTTTGGTTACCGTGCGCGCACATGCAGACCAGTTGCGTGAGGTGCGTCAGTTCTTAGGTTTATCGCAAGAGCGTTTGCGTCGCCAAGTCATTCTGGAAGCAAAAATCCTAGAAGTTACGTTGAGTGATGGCTACCAGCAGGGGATCAACTGGAGCAATATCACCAAGACGATTGGCGGCACTGTGATTGGTATTAACCGACCGACATCCGGCGAATCTTTACCAGGGCAAGACAACATCGGTAGCTTGCTGGGAGGGCAAACCAACATCACCATCGGTGATGGTAACTTTGAAGCTGTTCTGAGCTTTATGGAGACGCAAGGGGATGTCAATGTGCTTTCTAGCCCGCGAGTCACTGCCGCGAATAATCAGAAAGCGGTTATCAAAGTGGGTAACGATGAGTATTACGTTACCAATGTGTCGAGTAACGCCAGTACAGAAAATAACAATGTTGCCTCTGATTTGGAGCTAACGCCTTTCTTCTCTGGGATCTCCTTGGATGTGACCCCGCAGATTGATGATGAAGGCGGGGTGCTTTTGCATGTTCACCCTGCTGTCATTGAAGTCACAGAAGATGTTAAACAGATTGATCTGGGAGCAAGCCAAGGATCAATCACGTTGCCGTTAGCCAGTAGTTCAATTCGCGAGTCAGATTCTATCATCCATGCACGTAGCGGTGATGTTGTCGTGATCGGTGGTTTAATGCGAACCAGTAATACTGACCAAGTGTCGAAAGTGCCGTTACTGGGTGATATTCCCGCACTGGGTCATCTGTTCCGCAATGTTTCGAAGTTAACGACGAAGACTGAGTTGGTGATCTTGATTAAGCCGACGGTTGTTGGTGCGGACACTTGGCAAAATGAAATTGAGCGTTCCCGTAACTTGCTCGATAGCTGGTTCCCTGAGGGTTAAATCATGTACGAAGCGCATTTTGGTTTGAATCAACTACCGTTTGCCATAACGCCCAATACTGCGCTGTTTTATGCGTTACCTCCTCATGTAGAAGCGATCAATACTGCGCTTGCAGCGTTGAACATGGGTGAGGGTATTATCAAGATTAGCGGTGAAGTAGGAACGGGAAAAACTTTGCTTTGCCGTATGTTGATCAAACAGTTACCTGAGCACTATGCCTTAGCCTACATTCCTACGCCGAGCCAAAGTGGTGAAGCGTTACGTCGCGCGGTCGCGCGTGAGTATGAGTTAGATGCCGATTCTGAAGACCTTATCGATGTACTGCATCGTCAATTGATTGCGTTTCGCCAATCTGAGCAGCGTGCCGTTGTGATCATTGATGAAGCTCAAGCGTTGTCTTCTGAAGCATTAGAAGCGATTCGTTTGCTTGCTAACTTAGAGACAGAACAAGAGAAGCTTATTCAGGTGATCCTGATTGGGCAGCCTGAACTCGACCAGCGTCTCGGACAGCACGATTTGCGCCAGTTACGTCAACGAATTGGTTTTAGCGCGAAACTGCGCCCACTGAGTTTAGCTGAAACGCGCGCGTATATAGAGCATCGTCTCGAATGCAGCGGTCAGGCTGTACCACTTTTTCAGCTAGCGGGATATCGGCTGCTCTGGAAGGCAAGTCGAGGCATTCCCCGCCTTATCAATATTCTCTGCCATAAGGCAATGCTCCACGCGTTTGCCAATCAAACTCGCTACATAGAACGTAATGCCATCGTAGCCGCGGTGAAAGATACTGAAGATGCTCAGCTATCTGTTGTCGACAACATGCTCGCTTGGGCTTGGAGGTAGTGATGAGTTCGATAAACAAAATGCTGCAACAATTGTCTGAGCGAGATAACCCTGGTGTAGAAAAGCCAGCCTTACAGCCCGCTTACATCACACCAGTACCTTCTCGTTGGCCAAAACGCGTGGTCAGTATTGTGGTACTTGCATCGGTAGCTGGAGGGGCGTGGTGGCTAGGGGCGCGAGGTAAATCTATTCAAGCTGAAGTGTTGCCAGCGTCACAACCGCCAGTAGCGATTGTCGAGCCTGCCAATAATCCGCCGCAGCAAGCGTTGGTCGATGTGACTGCTGAGATTAATATACCAGCGACTGACGATGCCGTGCTGGTTAGTGATGATCACCAGACACTTTTGCAACAAAGCCTACTTGATGAGCCAGTGGATATAGTGTCGGCTGCTGCAGCAATAGCTGACACAGAAGAGGTGATCATTGGTGCAGAGATCGAGGAAGTTGAAAAGCTTGTGCCTGTGCCAGATAGCGATCCTGTGTCTCTTGTCGGGGTGAAAGTCGTTGGTAAAGCCGGCAGTGACGAAGGAGAACCCATTGTTGTTCGTCAACCTCCGAGTATTAACGCGATAAGGCGTTCATTAGAGAAAGCGCCATTGTTACGTTTACCAACCGATAGTAAAGCGATGGCATTGACGACACCCAGTGATCAAGCACCGATAGCAGAACGTGATTTACAGCCGCAGTTGTCGACAGCTTCGACACCAGCGGTGACGTCGTCTACCGCGCTTGTTCCTGCGACGTTAGCTACGCTGCCTGCTGAGCTGATAGCAGAGCCCATCACGTTACCTGCAGAGCCAGCAGTGACAACCGCGCCAGTTGAGCCCGCATCCATCAATATAACCGTAGAGAACATGTCGCCAGCCCAACTCGCTGAACTGGCAATAAGCCGCGGCCAAACGGCGCTCGGGCGCGGAGATACGCAGAAAGCACTGGAAGAGTACCAAAATGCGCTGCGTTTTACGCCGCATCGTGAAGATCTTCGATCGCAGGTTGCCGCGTTACACTATGGCCGCCGTGAGACGCGACAAGCCTTGGATGTTCTGCAAGTCGGGATTGTACGAAATCCACAGAGCGAGTCGTTACGTTTAACTATGGCGAAGTTGTTATCTAAAGAGGCCCAGACGCAAGCAGCACTTGCAGTATTAACGGTATGGCCGAAAGCACCATCAACTGAGTATGCAGCGATGCGTGGCGCATTGGCACAACAGCTCAACGACAATGATATCGCCTTACAAAGTTATCACTTTTTGACACGCCAGTACCCCGAAGATGGGCGCTGGTGGTTGGGGTTAGCAATTGCTTCCGATAGAAAAGGTAAAGCGGAAATTGCGGAACAAGCGTATTTAGAAGCGCAACGTTTGGGCGGTGTTTCTGATGCGACGCAAGCCTTTGTTCGTCAGCGGCTTTACGCGTTGCAGCAGTTGCGGACAACGAAGGAATAACATCATGGCAATTAAACTCCGTAAACGTCTCGGTGATCTGCTGGTAGAAGAAGGCGTCATCAATGAGCAGCAACTGCAGCACGCGCTGAGCGCCCAAAAAGGCTCAGGCCGTAAACTGGGTGATACCTTAATTCAGCTTGGTTTTATTGACGAAGAGCAGATGCTGGCCTTTTTGTCCGAGCAGCTCGGGGTACCTTTAATTGACCTTAGCCGTTTTGGCGTTGATGTCGATGCTGTGCAGCTGCTGCCTGAAGTGCATGCTCGTCGTTTGAGGGCGTTGGTTGTTGGTTACAATGGTGATGCACTGCGGGTAGCGATGAGTGACCCTGCCGACCTTGGAGCCCAAGAAGACTTGCTCGCACAGTTGAGTCAATATGATGTCGATCTCGTTATTGCAGCAGAAGGCGACCTGATTCAAGCGTTTGACCGCTATTATCGCCGTACGAAAGAGATTTTATCTTTCGCTGAGCAACTGCAGGCGGAGCACCAAAATGAGAGTACTGACCTCAGTTTTGGGGCCTTGACCGATACTGATGATGACGATGTTACCGTTGTAAAGCTCATCAACTCTCTATTCGAAGATGCCGTACAAGTTGGCGCATCTGACATTCATATCGAACCCGATAAAACCACACTCCGCATTCGTCAGCGTGTAGACGGCGTCTTGCATGAGACGTTGTTGAATGAAGTCAATGCGGCGGCAGCCTTGGTGTTGCGTCTGAAATTGATGAGCGGCTTAGACATTTCAGAGAAACGGCTGCCTCAAGATGGCCGTTTTAATGTGACTGCCCGAGGCCACTCTGTCGATGTACGTATATCGACACTGCCTACGGAGTACGGTGAGGCTGTGGTGATGCGTTTACTTGATCAATCGGCGGGCATTTTGAGTTTGGATGAAGTGGGGATGCCCCCGCACATTCTAGATCGCTTTCGTCGTCAGTTACGTCGACCTCATGGGATGATTTTGGTCACAGGGCCAACCGGATCGGGTAAGACGACCACGCTATACGGTGCTCTCAGTGAGTTAAACAAACCGCAGAAAAAGATTATTACGGCAGAAGACCCTGTCGAGTACCGCCTGCCAAGGGTGAGTCAGGTGCAGGTTAATCCTAAGGTCGGTCTTACCTTCTCTAAAGCGTTGAGAACATTTTTACGTCAAGACCCCGATATCATCTTAGTGGGGGAGATGCGTGACGAAGAGACGGTGGAGATTGGCCTACGTGCCGCATTGACGGGGCACCTCGTCCTTTCGACCCTTCACACCAATGATGCCGTTGATAGTGCGCTGCGTATGATAGATATGAATGCACCTGGTTATCTGGTAGCGAGTTCGGTAAGAGCTGTATTGGCTCAGCGTCTTGTTCGTCGAATTTGTCCGGATTGTATTCGTGAGGAGCAGCCAGACAAGTTGCAATCAAGCTGGATAGCCAGCCGTTTTCCCGACCTTAAGCATCATATATTTAAACGTGGTAGTGGTTGCCAAAACTGTAATTTGACGGGGTATAAAGGGCGGATTGGTGTCTTTGAACTTCTGGAAATGGATGTCGATATGATGGATGCATTGCGTGGAAATGACGCGGTGCAGTTTGCCCAGAAAGCGCGCGTAAGTGAAGGTTATAAGCCGCTGTTAGATTGTGCGATGGAACTGGCACAGCAGGGAAAAACCACGCTTGAAGAGGTGATGCAATTGGGAGAGGGTGAAGTGTTGACGAATCAGCTCGATTCGCAGCCTAATGTCACGCCCAGCGTGCCGACTCAAGCAGCAGAGAAAAAAACACAGTCCGTTAATGAGTTAGCGACCCACTCATCGGGAATTCAGCTTGAAGAGACAGATGTAAGTCAGCCGCAACCAAGGTATGACTGGGAGTAATTGATGGCACACTTTTCATACCGAGGGCGCTCCGCAGCTGGGAAAGAAGTGAAGGGAGAGATTGAAGCTAACAACCTCGATTTGGCGGTTGAAGCTTTAATGCGCCAAGGTGTGATTCCACTGAAAGTCAGTGCCAAAAAGCAAGCTTCTGGATTAAATGTTGATGTCAGCAGTTTGCTCAACCGACCCATCGCGCTTGAGCCACTGGTCATTTTCTGTCGTCAAATGTATAGCTTAACGAAGGCAGGCGTACCTTTGTTGCGCGCAATTCGGGGGTTATCACAAAGTACAACGCATAAGTTATTGGCGCAGACCTTAGACAAGGTGCACTACGACCTGACCAATGGCCGCAATTTCTCTTCTGCACTACGCTCTCATCCTCGTGTGTTCTCAGAGCTTTTTGTTTCAATGATTGCAGTAGGAGAAAGTACAGGTCGTTTGGAAGAGGCACTTTTGCAACTTGCGAACTATTTTGAACAGGAAATGGAGACCCGCCGGCGGATAAAGTCTGCCATGCGGTACCCTATTTTTGTGTTGAGTGCGATCTTTATCGCACTTGTCGTGCTCAACTTAAAAGTTATCCCACAGTTTTCTTCGATGTTTTCAAAGTTCGGTATGGATCTTCCCTTACCGACCAAGATCCTCATTGGCATGTCCAACTTTTTTGTCAATTATTGGTATTGGATGATCGCCAGCATGATTGCGTTTGCGTTGGGAATGCGAATGTGGATAGGTACAACCACAGGACGGGAGCGATGGGATCTATGGCGACTGAAAGTGCCTATTGTTGGTGACATTGTCAATCGCGCTCAGTTGTCACGTTTCTCTCGTAGCTTCTCATTGATGCTTAAAGCGGGCGTGCCACTGAATCAATCTATCCAACTTTCTGCAGAGGCGTTGGGAAATCGCTTTCTCGAGAATCGCCTTATTGGTATGAAAACTGCAATAGAAGCAGGTTCAAGCATGACGGTGACGGCCAGCAATAGTGGTGTCTTTACACCGTTAGTGCAACAGATGATTGCTGTTGGCGAAGAGACAGGACAGATTGATGAATTGCTGTTGGAAGTGGCGGACTTTTATGATCGTGAAGTGGATTATGATTTGAAGACGCTGACAGCTAGGATCGAACCCATTTTGCTCGCCATTGTTGCAGGCATGGTATTGCTGCTGGCCTTGGGTATTTTCCTACCAATGTGGGATATGCTCGATATCGCTAGAGGTGCATAGATGGCTTATTATCCGACCAAGGGACTGATAAAGTTTTCTATTTGGTGGTTTTCTATTATCAGCGTCATTGCCATGGTGTTGTGGCGTTGGATTGATATTCGAGAAAAAACAGTCTCTGCAGCATACGAATTGTCGCAGCGTACCATGCTAGATACCGCGAATGCTTATAAAGCTCAATGGCTTGTCAGTGGTCGACCGGAAAAACTCACCATTGAAGAAGATTGGGTATGGTTTAGCCAAGGGGGGTGGCCTTATCGCGTCGATGAAAAGGGTAAGATTGATTGTTTTTCGACCTGGTTGTTGTTAAGTCGCGGAGTCGAGACAGTTTTTTCGGAACACCCCGAGGTCGATAGCGCTATACTTAGGGTTAATGAGTTGCGATGTATTTATCGTTTTAAGAACGAAAAAGCGTTGGAATATGCAGTTTTTAATGACACAATGTCACTAAATTTGTTGCAGTAGTATCATTTAAATCGTCTCTTGTATCTATTGTTTTGCTAGTTGTGCAACGTAAGAAATTGAGAGCGATTCATGAAATTGACACTGTAGACGGGGTTAAAATGAAAGTAGGTAGCAAGCAGGCGCAAAGAGGTTTTTCCTTGGTTGAGCTGGTGATAGTGATTGTTGTGATCGGCTTGCTGGCGGTTGCTGCACTACCTCGTTTTTTGGATGTAACGGAAGAAGCGAAAAAATCCAGTATCGAAGGTGTGGCTGGCGGGTTTGCTACTGCGGTGCTTTCTGTGAGAGCACAGTGGGAAGCAAACGGCAGAACACAAGATACCAATGGTTTTTATGTGGTGGCCTATGATGGCACTGACATGAAGCTGACGGCAGAGAGTGAATCGACAGAAGATTTAACCATTCGTTCAGGTTATCCCTTCGGGCTTGCAGACAGCGACGGGCTTGGCTCCGCTTTAGCGATTGCCGACACGGATTGTGTGGATCTCATGACGGAGCTCATGCAAAACCCCCCACAGACAGCAACAACAACAGACTTTGATGCAACGCAACACAAGTACTTAGCAACAACGGTAGAAGACAGCAATATCTGCACCTTCTACCAAATGGCATCAGCCAACAACACCCCGACGAATTTGAATGGGGCACATAATTTTACCTATGAGCCGGCCCTTGGCCGTGTTGTAGTAAACTTAGCAGACTAGATGGAGTTTGATATGAAACGTCAAGGCGGTTTTACACTGATTGAATTGGTGGTGGTGATTGTAATCCTAGGGATCCTGGCAGTAACAGCAGCACCACGTTTCCTAAATTTGCAAGGCGACGCGCGTAATTCTGCGCTACAAGGGTTGGCAGGTGCCATTAACGGCGGTGCATCAATTGTCTATGGGAAGTCAGCGATTGCTGGCGTTGAATCAGGTCTCTCTGGGGCTGTTTCTTCTGGTGTAGGTAATGAAAATATTTTGGTTGTATACGGATATCCAGAAGCGACTAGTGCCGGTATTGCAGCAACGATTCAAGGTTTCTCTGATGATTGGCAGATAATTTCAGGCGGAACTAGTACAGGTACAAGCGGTGCTGTAAGTATTACGTTCAATGACTTTGATACAACTTCAGTAGGCGACTGTTACTTGACTTATACAACACCAAGCGCTGAAGGTGAGTCTCCTTCAGTGACTGTAGCAGACAGTGCCTGTAAATAACTAAATAAAAAGATATGAGGAGAACCCAGCTCGGCTTTACGCTCGTGGAGCTCGTCGTGGTAATTCTCCTGATCAGTATTGTCGCTGTGACGGCCCGTTCCCGATATTCGGGAACGGGTGCCTTCGAAACACATGTCGCCCGTGATCAGGGCATTACCTTTCTTCGTCAACTGCAAGTCGCTTCTATGCAGTTCGATGCCTTTCGCGAATTTTCCTCCCTTTCAACTGAGCAGCAACGTGCTGTCGAGTGTCGTGGCGTTTTTGCCACGGGTGATCGGTTTGGTTCACCAGAGTCGGTGATGATTGGCGCTTCTTCTCTCGATTGCTACGATAATAGTGTTTTTCTCAGCACTGAAGAGACAGGCATTACCTTTTCCGTTACGCAAGGGTTATCTGACAGCAGTGCAGCACTGTACTTTGATCTTTTGGGGCGGCCGATACAGGTTGAATTGTCGGGCGCGGAGCGCATACAGCACCGTGTTTGTGGCGGTGACGCACTGTTAACGAATAACAGTCAAATTTGTCGCTATCAATTCAGTGGCGAAAGCACACTTTCTATCTGTATCAATCAGGAGGGGTTCATCGATGTCTGTGAAAACTTCTGATATGAAGCAATCGGGCTTCACTTTGATAGAAAGCGTTGTTGCTATCGTCACGTTGTCTTTTGCGATGTTGGTGTTGAGCCAATTACTGTTTCCTCAAGTCGAGAAATCTGCGATTCCCTATTATCAAGCGAGAGCCTCAGCGCTCGGCAGCGCGGTGATGGGCGAAGTCATGGCGCGGATGTTTGATAAAGGCTCAGACCCCACCTCAGTGTATCGATGCGGTGAATCAACCTTTGTTTGTTATTCTCCCAGCAACTTTGGCACCTCTTCGTCCGTTAGCGCGACCAATTTTACAAGTGTAGATAGCTATCTACTCAATGACGGGGCGGGTGTTGAACTGGGGTGCTGGGGGGATACTGAACTTTGCAGCCCGAATACGTCTCGTGGAGACATTACGGCGCTGTTGCCTGGCGCTTCTGAGTCAGAATATTCGAATTTTGCCGTACTCATCGATGTTTACTATGAAGCCTACACCGCAGGGAGTGGTTTTTCTGGGATCGAATCAGCGACGGTGACAGAACACAAGCGGGTGACGGTGTCTGTGTTGACCAGTGAATATGGTCAATATGACTTTATTGCCTATCGGAGTAACTATTAATGCGTGGGCGTGGTTTTACCCTGATCGAGCTGGTGGTCACCCTGCTGGTTTTGGCTATTCTGACGCTAGCGATAAGCGGGTTTATCTCGATGGGCGCGGATGGGTATGTGAGCACTGTGCAGCGTGAGCGCTTACAAACCAAAGCGCGTTTTGTGATTGCGCGAATGGCACAGGAGCTGCGTCATGCTGTGCCGAATAGCATTGATGTTTCAGGTAACTGTGTCAGCTTCTACCCTAACTTTCTCTCTGGCTTTTACACCGATATTGCATCTAGCTCCGTGGATGTTGTTTCTCGACCGGGTGATGCGAGTTTTTGGATGGATAGTAGCTATGTGGATGGTGCAGGTATAGCAATAGGTTTTGGCGTACCGTCGCAGTTTGCCACAGCAGCGCTAGTGAATGGCGCTGGGACAATGGTGAGCGCTTCCACTCCGATTAATTTGCCGACCTCCGGCTCTGTCTCTACAACATCGCCTGCTGAACGTATTTACCTGTTTTCTGAGCAAGTGCAATTTTGTCTGCGTACAACCGACAGTGTTTTGGTACGTGTCGGTGATGGTGTCAGTGTGACTGACGCAGTGCCGGTGTTGAGTCGTGATGTGGTCAGTGCAGCCTTCAGCGTTGAGGGAGGCGGTTTAAACAGTAATGGACTCGTCAATTTTTACATCGAGCTACAAGATGATAGAACGGGTGAAACTGCCAAGTTCAATCACAGTGTGCAGGTACTAAATGTTTTATAGTCGTCCATGTTCTGCTTATCCGTCGCAAAAAGGCAGCGTTCTCGTTGTTGTGGTGTTTGTGTTGGTTGTGATGGGGTTTCTTGCGATTGGATTGACGCAAATTGGGCGATCGAATCAAGAAACGACCACATTGGAAGTCTTGGGAGCGCGTGCTTGGCTAGCTGCCCACTCTGGTAATGAGGTAGCGCTTCAACGCCTATTCCCATTGAACTCGAGCTCAGCACTGGGAAGTGTATGTACCAGTACCATCGTATCGAGTGTGACTATGGGCAGTTATGGCTGTGAAGCGTCGGTGTCTTGTACTAGCCAAGCAGTCGATGTGACATCGAGTGCGCAAACGACGTTTTATTTTCTTGAAAGCACGGGTACGTGCAGCTCGGGGAAGAATCAAGTGAGTCGAGTTCAAGAGGTAATGGCTAAGGAGTTAAACTAATGCGTTGGCTTTTCCTGATTTTGCTGATCTGTTCATTCCAGATCCATGCCATTACGTTTGAGTTTGGCCGCTACGATGTGCAAGCCGAAACGGCAACCAATGAGTGTATCAATGCGCCTTGCACGCTAACGTTTGAAAAGACTTACACAACTGCACCTCGTGTATTCTTGATGGATACGGTTACTGACAGTAACGAAAACGATACACCTTCTTCATTGCGTATTCTGTCGGTATCGACAACACAAGTGACATTCCAACAAATCATAGCCCCTAATCGTGCTAACCCTAACCTTGATGAAGAGCCGATGTTGTTAATCGATTACATTGTCTCAGAAGAAGGGGTTGCCACCTTGGACAACAACGTACAGTTCATTGTCAGTAGCGTCAGTACGAAGGAGTACCAAGCTAACTATACCCCGCCGACAACTGCACACAATCGCGGATGGCTGCGAGTGAATTATACCGACCATGGTGGTGCCAATTTTGACAATGGGGTTGTGCCTGGTGTCCTCCACCAAATTCAAACAACAAATAATGGTGCTAACTTTTGGCAAACCTCTGCGGTAAGGGGAGTGAACCGAACTCGTTTTGATATTGCACTAGAAATGAGCGAGGTGAGCGGCTGGGAGTCACGGAACAATCGTAATTACCCCCAGCAAGAAGAAACGATCGCCTTTATTGCGTCGCATGGTAGTGGCGAATTGAACGGTGCGAAGTTTGTTATTGGCAGTAAACGTACGCAAAATACCTTGGGTGGTGGCTCACCCGTGACCGATGGCTGTGCTTCGTATGCGGACTATTCGGAGAGCTTTAACACTATTCCTATCTTGATTGCGAATAAGAACACGCGTTCTGGTAATAATGGTGGTTGGCTTCGCCGCTGTCGCATAGAACAAGATCGCGCAAGTTTTCAATCCGATGAAGATGTTGATAGAGACAGTGAACGTCGTCATACCACGGAAACAGTGGGCTACTTTCTATTCGAACAGCTGTTTGTGATTGAAGAGTGTCGCTTCTTTACAGGGCCAGCGCAAACTTGGGATAACAACGGAACGATTCGCTTCTTGAATGGTAACAATGTCATTGAAAATGCCATCAATGGCAATGAGTTGGGTTTTCCTACGGCAAATGTGTTTAACAACGGTTACACCAATACGTGTAACGGAGCCGCTTGTATAGGCAACGCCTCTGAAATGGTCGATATGCCGGACTTTTTAGTTTTTGATGTGTCTACTGCCCCCGCTCTCAGTTATTCAGGTAACCAGAATGTGACTGTACCACCGGGCGATTACTTGCAAATTTCCATCTCGGGCAACGCTGAAGTGAACTTCGAAGATGGAGACTATCGGATCGGGAACCTTACCGCTGGCGGTAACGCGAAGATGTATGTGGATGACTTCACGCGATTTAATGTTCAATCTATGGTGGTTGCCGGCAATGCTTTGATTAACCAGGGAGAAGATCCGGTGAAGCTGGCGATTACTGCGCATGGTCCTAATGCGTTGATAAATCTAGGGGGTAACACTCAGCTTTATGGTCTGGTTATCAGTGAAAAGGATGTGCGATTAGCGGACAACGTCATCGTGACTGGCGGGGTGACCGCATTGGATATCGAGATGGATGACAATGCGAAAATTATCGGAGATATCGAGTCTTGTGAAATCACTACCGAGAACCAACTCGTGATTATTCCTTCGCGTGGCTATGCCATGACCTGTGAAAGCATGCCCGTAGACATAGAGATTCAAAAACAAGACGGTACGGTGGATACTAGTTTCATTGGGACACTTTCACTCACGCCAGCGTCTAACCCGAGTGGTGACCAATGCTGGGGACTGCGGGTCAATAATACTTGTACATCAGATCCAATACAGGTCAGCAGTGGTCGGGCAGAGATTTTTTTGCAGAGCAAAACTGTTGGCAATGTTGATGTGACAGCGAGCATTGTCGGCCAGTCCTCTTTGTCTGACTCCGCCCAATACCGTTTTGCCCCTTTTGGTTTCCGAATGCGTGATGCAGGAGACAACAGCCCCGCTAGGGTGGTGGCAGGTCGAGAAACGGCTGTGTTTATCGAGGCCGTGGCCGATACCGGGGCAAGTTGTGAAGTGATTGAGGATTATAGCGGCACTAAGGCCATTACTTTCAGTAATCTCAACTATACCAATCCAAGTAGCGGGACAGAGAGCCTCACGCTTGGCGTTGCTTCTCCGAATGTGCTAGCCAGTGGGGGGACCTTAGCGGGGAAAGATGTCACATTCAGCAATGGTCGTTCGAGTAACTTTACTGTTCAATACAGTGATGCTGGTGAGATCAGCTTTGAACTGAGTGACCCTGATTGGGTTCAAGAAAGCTGCGTTGGCAGTGATTGTACCGATGTGGAGGATAATGCGTGGGTTGGCCTAGAAGGAACCGCGTATGTCGCGGCAAGGCCATATACGTTCGCACTGTGTCATTTTGAAGGTTATGACGATAACGGTACGCGACGTAGTGATATCACAGGAACGGCTGGCAGTGGTGCAGGATTTTCCCGTTCAGGTGAAAACTTTACTGCCCGTGTTAGGCCTGTCGTTTGGGTAACGGGTGATGATGACAGTAGCATTGATGCCAGTGCAAATGCTGTGACGGACATTGCCGTTGATGAAAGCTATTGCAATCGTGCCACCACCCCGAATTTTTACCCTTCCGGCGCGGAGTCTGCCACGGTGAGAATGTCGATTCCAAGCGATGCATCGGTGACACCTGTCAGCGGAGCACCGGGTGAGTTGAAAGGGCAGGCCACCAAATCTCATAGTACAGCCACTCTGTACAGCAGTGAAAACTGGTACGAGTTCAATGCGATCCGTTGGACAGAAGCCGGGAGTGTTAAGTTGCAAACTGACCTTCAAGCGAACTATTTAGATATGACGGTTAACTTGGCCTATCGAAATGTTGGCCGATTTTTCCCTGATTACCTCGACTACGAGAGTGCCAGCCCGACGTACTCCTATCCGGTTAGCCAATCCGTCTTTGCCTACCTTGGTCAACCTTTTATCGTGGACTTTTTGTTGAAAGCGTACAACGCGGAGTCTACTGCTGCAGAGACAGTGAATTACTATCATAATGAGTTCAGTGCCATGCGAGCGCGTTTGGGGTTGGAAGCAAAACAGATGAATGGTGATGAAAGTTTTGATGACCGTTTGGCCGAGACTCTGCTTGCTGATGGTGATTGGGATGGTGCAACTGGGATGGCTGTGACGCTTTCGCCGACCCTTGAACGCCTTGGCCATACGACGAGTACGACGACAGAAGATGGCCCTTGGGATACCACCAACAGCACGTGGGGGCTGTATCTGAGTTCTGTCTCCGATCCTATCGAGTTCGATGCGACGACAGCGGTCTCCAACAGTAATAAAAATGGCGCGACGGGCACTGTCTCTGAGATAGTGCCACTCGCTTCATCACCGACGTTGCGCTACGGTAGGATGCGATTGTTTGATGCGGTTGGCCCTTCAGGTGGTAGCGTGAATGTACCACTGCAAGTGGAGTATTGGGATGGGAGTGCCTTTGTGTTGAATGGTGACGACTCCGCTTCCAGTTTTGACGGCAGTGAAACTTGCGATCCATTGATTATTGCCAGTGATAGTAATACCTCATCCATTACGTTGAGTGGTAATGGCTCTGTTTCTGCTGGGACGGAGAGCGTGACGGCTATTCAGAGCGTGGCTATTCGCGAGCAAGTGAGAATGTGGCAATTAATCACCGATGCCGTGCCAAATGGTGCGAATAATTGTCAAACCGTTAACAATGATCAGCCTTGGTTGCTCTACAATTGGCGTAATTTTGGGGATGAATCACCTTCCGCGATAATCACCTTTGGTTCCTACCGAGGAAATGATAGAGTTATCTTCCGCGGTGAAAGGGGCCTGATTCACAGTGCCAACTAACACATAACCAAATTTAAAACCGAATAAAGGTCAGGTTTACACAATGCTGGCTTGCCGTGACCTTGCTCGGTTGATACATTTAGCGCAATTTACAGAATTTTTATAAGCTTGCAGGAAAAAACCGAAGATTATGTTTAAAAAACTTCGTGGCATGTTTTCGAATGATCTGTCCATCGACTTGGGTACCGCCAATACCCTAATTTACGTAAAAGGACAGGGCATTGTTCTGGATGAACCTTCGGTAGTGGCAATTCGTCAGGATCGTGCTGGATCACCAAAAAGTGTGGCCGCTGTTGGCCATGAAGCGAAGCAGATGCTGGGTCGTACGCCCGGTAATATTGCTGCCATTCGTCCAATGAAAGATGGCGTGATCGCCGACTTCTATGTAACAGAAAAAATGTTGCAGCACTTCATTAAGCAAGTGCATGACAACGGTATTCTTCGCCCAAGTCCACGTGTTCTTGTGTGTGTCCCTTGTGGTTCAACGCAAGTTGAGCGTCGTGCCATCCGTGAATCAGCGCAAGGTGCTGGCGCGCGTGAAGTCTATCTGATTGATGAGCCGATGGCTGCAGCGATCGGTGCAGGTATGCCTGTTTCAGAAGCAACTGGCTCGATGGTGATCGATATTGGTGGTGGTACCACCGAAGTCGCCGTTATCTCATTGAATGGCGTGGTTTACTCGTCGTCTGTACGTATTGGTGGTGACCGCTTCGATGAAGCCATCATCAACTATGTGCGCCGCAACTACGGCAGCCTGATTGGTGAAGCAACCGCTGAGCGCATCAAGAAAGAGATCGGTAGCGCGTATCCTGGTGATGAAGTACGAGAAATTGAAGTGCGTGGCCGTAACCTTGCGGAAGGTGTGCCTCGTAGCTTTACGCTGAACTCCAATGAGATACTTGAAGCGCTACAAGAGCCATTAACTGGCATCGTTTCTGCCGTGATGGTGGCGCTAGAGCAGTGCCCGCCAGAGCTAGCGTCTGATATCTCAGAGCGCGGTATGGTATTGACAGGTGGTGGCGCGTTGTTACGCGACCTAGACCGTTTGTTGACGGAAGAAACAGGAATTCCTGTTGTTGTTGCTGAAGATCCACTGACCTGTGTTGCGCGTGGTGGTGGTAAAGCACTAGAAATGATTGATATGCACGGCGGTGATCTCTTCAGTGAAGAATGATTCCTCTGTAAAAACAGGTAATGGTTCCCAATGAAACCGATGTTTGGCAGGGGACCATCCCTGCAATTACGTCTGTTTTTTGCCATATTACTATCGGTCAGCCTTATGCTGGCCGATAGTCGTCTCGACGCCTTCGCAAGTGTAAGGTACCTCCTTAATTCCGCGGTCGCCCCGCTACAATATCTCGCAAATATGCCACGTGAGTTGTTAGGTGGTGTGACGACCCAAGTGGGGTCTCGTCAGCAAATATTGGCAGAAAATGAGACGTTAAAGCGTGAAATTGCCACGCTAAAAAGTGATCTATTGTTACTTGAGCAACTTAATCAAGAAAACCAGCGCTTGAGGCAGCTTCTAGGCTCGCCGTTTATTCGTGACGAACGCAAGATGATCGCCTCTGTCATGGCAGTTGACTCCGACCCTTATACCCATCAAGTGATGATTGATAAAGGGCGTGTGGATGGTGTCTATGAAGGCCAGCCCGTGATTAACGAGCGTGGCATCGTTGGGCAAGTCGTTTATGTTGGCGCCCATAACAGTCAAGTGCTGTTAATGATCGATGCAAGTCATGGCATCCCGGTGCAAGTGGTCAGAAATGATATCCGCGTGATTGCGACGGGGACGGGCAGTATGAACCGTATTCAACTCGAAAACGTGCCGAGTAACACGGACATTGAAGTTGGAGACCTGTTGGTCACGTCAGGCTTAGGGGAGCGATTCCCCGAGGGATACCCTGTCGGTTACGTGACAGACTTTTCGTTTGATAACCAACGTCCATTTGCAGAAATAAAGGTGCGTACAGCGGTACAGTTTGATCGTTTACGTTATCTACTCTTGGTATGGCCGACCCCACAAGGAGAGCGAGAGTGAGTACTGGCACCAGTGGCCGATTGATTATCTGGCTGTCTTTTGTGATTGCAATCTTACTGCAAGTTGCGCCTTGGCCGGGAGAATTAGCCAATTTTCGTCCTACTTGGATTTTGCTCGTGGCGTGTTATTGGGTGTTGGCGTTACCCCATCGTGTCAACGTAGGGACTGCGCTAGTATTGGGACTTCTGTGGGACTTGATGCTGGGTTCAACCTTAGGTGTTCGTGGCATGATGATGGCGATTCTGTGCTACATTGTCGCGCTTAACTTCCAAGTCCTGCGCAATCTATCCCTTTGGCAACAGGCGGTGATCATTGCCTCTATCTCGCTAGCCGGTAAGTTGATCGAGTTTTGGGCTGAATATCTAGTAAGTCCGGTCATTTTTGATATACGCCAGTTATGGGGAGTGTTACTAAACTTCTTATTGTGGCCTTGGCTATTCTTGTTGTTGCGTCGAGTGCGACGTCAATTTTCAATTAAATAATCTTAAGAGGCGCGTATGTCATCGCCTTTGTTGTATCTAGCATCCGCATCACCGCGACGCAAAGAGCTTCTCACTCAGTTGGGGTATGCATTCGATGTGCTTCGTGTCGATGTCGCGGAGGTGCGTCAGGCGAATGAAAATGCCGAACAATATGTACAACGTCTGTCGCAAGATAAAGCGAAAGCAGGGGTTGCGGCGGCAGAAGATCTTCGACCTGTGATTGGCTCCGATACCATCGTCGTGGTTGATGGGGCAATATTAGAAAAACCAAAAAGTTACCAAGACTCACAGCGTATGCTACGCATGCTTTCCGGCCGTAACCATCAGGTGATGACTGCGGTGAGCATCGCGGATGGCGCGCATCTTCTCTCGACTCTGGTAACAACAGACGTCTGGTTTCGTGACCTTTCTGAGTCTGACATTGAAAGCTATTGGCAGTCAGGTGAGCCGCAAGATAAAGCAGGAAGTTATGGCATTCAGGGGCTAGGTGGCAAGTTTGTTAGCCGTATTGAAGGCAGTTATTTTGCTGTTGTGGGCTTGCCGCTCTATGAAACCGACCAATTAATAAAAGAATTTAGCGCATTAAGTTGAGGTAATGATGAGTACTGAGCTGCTGATCAACGTAACCCCCAGTGAAACCCGTGTTGCCATGATTGAAAATGGTAACTTGCAAGAGATTCATATCGAACGCGAAGGCAAGCGCGGTATTGTTGGCAATATTTACAAAGGCCGAGTGAGCCGCGTTTTACCGGGAATGCAAGCCGCCTTCGTTGATATCGGACTTGAAAAAGCGGCATTTCTTCATGCTTCAGATATTGTGCCTCACACCGAATGTGTTGCCGAAAACGAAAAGCAACAGTTTCAAGTGAAAGATATCTCCGAACTTGTTCGCCAAGGCCAAGATCTCGTCGTTCAAGTGGTGAAAGACCCACTGGGCACTAAAGGCGCGCGTTTGACAACAGACATTACTCTGCCGTCGCGTTACTTGGTGTTTATGCCTGGGGCGAGCCATGTGGGGGTGTCACAACGAATTGACTCTGAGAAAGAGCGTGAGCGTTTAAAGAAAATCATCTCTGCCCATTGCGATGATCTCGGTGGCTTCATTATTCGCACCGCCGCAGAAGGTGCGAAAGATGATGAACTGGCCCATGACGCGGTTTTCCTTAAACATCTATGGCGTAAAGTATTAGAGCGCCGCGCTAAGCATAAGCCTAAATCTATGCTGTATGGCGAGTTAGGGGTAGCGCAACGTATTTTGCGAGACTTTGTCGGCACAGAACTCGATCGTATTGTTGTTGATTCTCGACTTGGCTTCGAGCAGTTGAAAGAGTTCACCAACGAATTTGTGCCTGAGTTGAACACCAAGTTGGAATACTACAGTGGTGACCAGCCGATCTTTGATCTCTACGATACCGAGAATGAGCTGCATCGTTCTTTAGAGCGTAAGGTTGAGCTCAAATCTGGCGGCTATTTGATCATTGATCAAACAGAAGCGATGACCACTGTGGATATCAATACAGGGGCTTTTGTTGGTCGTCGCAACCTCGAAGAGACCATCTTCAATACTAACATTGAAGCGACGCAAGCCATTGCGCGTCAACTGCGTTTGCGCAACTTGGGCGGTATCATCATTATTGACTTTATCGATATGATGTCAGAAGACCATCAGCGTCGAGTACTGCAATCGCTTGAGCAAGCCCTCGCTAAAGATCGCGTGAAAACCAACATCAATGGCTTCACCCAACTGGGTTTGGTGGAGATGACACGTAAGCGAACACGAGAAAGTATTGAACATGTGCTCTGTGGCGTGTGTCCAACCTGTAATGGACGTGGCACAACGAAAACGGTTGAAAGCGTCTGTTATGAAGTACTGCGTGAGATCACGCGTGTTAATCGCGCTTATGATGCAGATAAGTTCTTAGTTTACGCATCACCGGCCGTGGCAGAAGCCCTCTCGGATGATGAGTACCATGCACTGGCTGAACTCGAAGTCTTTATAGGCAAAGAAGTGAAGATCTCCGCAGAGCCGCTCTACAACCAAGAGCAGTTCGATGTTGTGATGATGTAGTGAGATAACCTTGGTCTCTATTCCTGTTCGTTTGTTGCGTGGTGTCATGTGGCTACTGCTAACATTGTTAGTTGTGGCCGCTTTGTTGATCACTACACTTAGATTTGTGTTGCCTCAGCTCAATCAGTTTAATGAACCCATTAATCTTTGGTTGTCAAAACAGTCGCAAGTTTACATTGAAACTGAATCGTTGGAAGGCACGTGGGCGATGCGTGGCCCTGATCTGCGAATTCACGATTTGACGATTACCCAACCGGGCTACGATACGCCGCTGCTTTCGATTGACGATGCTTCAATGCGACTCGATTTATGGCGCTCGTTTTTACAATTTAAGCCTGTTTTTGCGGATGTAACATTGCGCAGTGTGGATCTGGATTTAACGCAGATCCCTGAGCTTGACCCTGCTTTTCGAATGCGTCAACGTCAAACATCAGGCCCCACGTTAGCGCCGCAACGTGACAATATTCAATACCAGCTTGAACAACTGTTCTTTGTTCAACTCGAGCAGTTTCTTATCAAAGACTCATATGTGACGTTATTTGCACCGTCCGGTGAGCCACAGCGTCTCTATCTCCCCGCATTAAAATGGCTCAATCAAAAAGGCACGCATTTAGCCGAAGGGCAAGTGAGTCTGGCCGATGCGCCTGATACTGTAGTGAATTTACGGGGCAATATTACTAAGCCCAGAGTCGGTTTTGCCCTGAGCGGCACCGTATATACTGATGCCAGCAATATTAAAATTACGCCTTGGCTGTCATCGTGGATGAGCGAACATGTCTCACTGCTAGAGAGTGAAATCAGCTTCCAAAGCTGGTTTAACTTTTCAGCAGGAGAGATAGACAATGCACAACTTATCTTAGAAGAGAGCCATTTCGTTTGGGCGGAAGCGGATGATCCGCAACGCTTAGATATTTTAAATGGGCAATTTTATCTGCGTCCCGATCACGATGGCTGGACGATCCGAAGCCAACGTTTGAACATTGATACCAATGGTGTTCGCTGGCCTGATCTCGCTTTTCGTTCCGATATTGGACCGGGTTTTTGGTACATCAATCTCGCAGAGATTGAGATGGAAACTCTACGTCCGCTGCACAGTCTGTTTCCTGCGGCTGAGCCCTATCTTACTGCGTTGAATTTTGGTGGTTCGATTTCAGATATCCGTTTTGGATGGACGAAAGAAAACGGCTTCGCTTACTCCGCCGATATCGCCGATTTGTCGATGTCGCAATGGGAACTGTTACCAGAAGTACACAAGTTGCATGCTCATGTTCGTGGCGATGAGCAAAGTGGTTTTGCGCAGGTGACTTTGCAAGAGGACACCCTACCTTATGGTCCTGTTTTCCAAGCGCCCTTAACGATTACGGATGCGGCGGTTAACGTGTTTTGGGCTTATGATGATACGGGCTGGCGGCTGTGGAGTGACGATGTTGCGGTACAGACGCCTCACCTTAACGCGAGAGGTGAGTTTCGACTCGATTTTCCGGCAAATGCGCCCGCTTGGCTCTCTTATTACGCCGAAGCGGATGTCTTAGATGCGGCACACACTTGGCGGTATTTGCCCACGCTTGCGCTTGGTGAAAGCCTAACGGATTACCTGTCGGGTGCCATTCAAGGTGGGCATGCTCAACAAGGTAAGTTGTTGTGGTATGGCGATTTACAAGATTTCCCGTATACCGATCAAAGCGGTATCTTCCAAGTTGATGTCACCTTAAAAGAGGCCCTCTATGAGTTTTATCCTGAGTGGCCGACCTTACAAAATGCCGACATTCGATTGCTATTTGAGAATGCATCGTTGTTTCTTTCTGCGGCGAGTGCTGAAACGCGTGGCGCATCGGCGAGTAATATTGATGGCGTGATAGCCGATTTATCCAGTGATGGTCATTTGGATATACGTCTCGACCTTGCTACCGATGGAAAGGCGGTACGGGACTATATGGCCCACTCCCCACTTGAGAACATCGTTGGTGTCGCGCTCGACTATGTGCAACCGTACGGTAAGGTTAAGGGTGATCTGGCGTTACACATTCCCTTTGACGATCGTGATATTGGTGTGGATGGCAGTGTGAGATTTTCGGGTAACCCGATTCATATTAAAGCGCCAGAATTGGTAGTAGAGGATGTGACGGGACGGCTCATTTTTGATGCGGATCGCATTGAGGTGTCCGGTGTGACTGGGCGTCTATTTGATCAGCCCGTTACCTTCTCCGCGAAAGGGGCAACCGACGCGCAAGATATCTATCAAGTGGATATTGATCTTCATGGCAACTGGCATGCTGAGACGTTAGCATCCGCAGCCCCATTTACCTTGCTTTCGTATTTAGAGGGTGCCTTCCCTTGGCAAGGTAAAGTCTCGGTTGCGATTGACGATGAGGTTGAATACCGCGTGGATATGGCAGCCAAGCTCGATCACTTGAATGCGTCATTGCCGTATCCCTTCGACTGGCAGCGCGGCGATTCGCGCCCTTTATCCATTTCAGTGCAAGGTAACAATGACGGTTTGCAGGCACGCGCGTCACTGCCAGATGCAAAACACCAAGTCGCGATGCGTTTCCCCGATGGTGAACCACAAGTTACCGCAAGCTACCTTGGTATTGGTGATGCGAATTGGCTAAAGACACCATTAAGTCATCACTCACTGGCGATTAAAGCGAAACATATTGATGCGGATGCGTGGTTAGAGATTTTAACCGGTGACTCGGCTCCCACATCAGATGGCCTACCTTGGCCTACACGCGTCAATGTGGAAGTGGCGCGGATGAAGCTTGCCACCATGGATTGGCATGATGTCTCGTTGGCGTTGCGTCGCCATCCAGCGCGTTGGCATGCACTGATAAATAGCCGTGAAGTGAATGGCAGCGTGAACTGGCCTGATGGTAAACCAATGGATGTCAATCTCGAAGAGGCTTACTTCAACTTTGCAGTATTGCAAGAAGACGGCTCCATTGAACGCCGGGCCTATGAGCCAAACCCTGTTGCGCCTTTAGCGGGTGAACTTGAGCTGGCGCTAATGAACTATATGCCTGATATCGACCTATATATAGGGAGTAGCTGGTTACAGGGGTATCGCTTAGGGGAAGTCAGTGCGCGCTTACGCAGAGAAAACCGGACCCTGCTGTTGCAGCAACTCGAGATCCATTCTGGAGAGACCTATCTCAGCTTGGATGGGCATTGGACATTACGCGGCAATCGCAGTGAGTCTCAGCTAGTCTTTGAAGTAGAAGGGCAAAATAGTTCTGATTTAATGGGACGCTTCAGCACGTCAGGCGGATTAGAGAATGCCTCTTTTAACACCTATGTGGCAGTTGAGTGGCAAGGTGCCCCATGGCAGCTACATCGTGAATCAATGAATGGCGAAATTCGCACGCGTATGGGGAAAGGCATCATTGCTCAAGTAGGTGGCGCTGGACGCTTATTGGGTTTGTTTAGCCTAGAGTCTATTTTGCGCAAGATGCAGCTCGATTTTAGTGGTGTGTTTGATGATGGCTTGCCATTTAACTATCTTACTGGCTCAGGTCAGTTGGAAAACGGCATTCTCACGACCGATGATATTGAGATGGAGACCTTAGCGGGCGATCTCCGTATCAGTGGAACCGCAGATTTGACCCGGGAATGGGTTGATGCACAAGTGAGGTTTAGTCCTGACTTCACCTCAGGCTTGCCTACCCTCACCGCGTTTGCTGTTGCGCCTCAATCTGCGCTCTTAGTCTTTGCTGTGTCCACTATTTTATCCCCGGTGGTTGATGTGTTTACCCAGATCAATTACCAAATTGAAGGGCCGATTGATGAGCCGATGGTGATAGAGCGATCACGTAGCCGAGGTGAAGTGCAGTTGAAATCAAAGGATGAGGAATAAGGAGCAGGCGATGAAACGTGTTGGTGTGATCCAGATGAATAGCGGCGATACGTTGTCAGCAAACCTTGCCGCGCTGGAATCTGGTATGGCGGCGCTGCATCAACAGCAAGTGGATATCGCAGTGACACCAGAGAACGCCCTGCTTTTCTCTGATCAGGCGGCTTATCAAGCGTTAGCGAAGCAAGAAACGGAGGTGTTTGAGCAGTTAAGCATCTTGTGCCGTCGTTATAAGATGGGTCTGGTACTGGGATCGTTTCCAACCTTGGCGCCGCGTGGAAAATTGCACACCACGGCCGTCTATTTTGATAGCGATGGGATGGAGCAAGGTCGTTATCACAAAATGCACCTCTTTGATGTGGAGGTGGGTGACGCGCATCAGCATTATCGCGAGTCGGATATCTACACCGCTGGAGAGTCGACAACGTGTGTCGCCTCACCGCTCGGCAAGCTTGGCTTATCTATCTGCTATGATCTCCGTTTTGGTGGTTTGTTTGAACACCTTGTGGCACAAGGCGCGCAAGTGGTGACTGTTTCTGCCGCGTTTACGGCTGTGACAGGCGAAGCCCATTGGCAAACATTATTGCAAGCAAGAGCGATTGAGCAGCAAGTGTGGATAGTGGCATCAGCGCAATGTGGGGAACATAGTCAAGGACGTATGACATGGGGCCACTCGATGGTGATTGACCCATGGGGGCGTATTGTTGCCCAACTGAGCTCCCAGCCAGGTGTGATCTGGGCAGAGATTGACGACAGAATGCTCGTTGAGACAAGAAGTAAAATGCCAGTGGCGTCACATCGTCAGTGGCAAGCAGTTTTAAAGAATTCTTCCTATAAAGAGAAAGTTAAATGAACCTTAAGACGGTTGAACAGACCATGTTGGCACAGTCAGATGTAGACCGTGACCAGCTGGCAGAGACGCTGAATTTTATCGCTCAGCGTGAGATTGATTATGCCGATATCTACTTTCAGTCTTGTTGGCATGAGTCTTTGGTGCTCGAAGATAGCATTATTAAAGATGGTTCATTTAATATTGACCGCGGTGTTGGCGTTCGTGCCATTTCAGGTGAAAAAACTGGATTCGCATACTCTGATCAGATCAATGTGGCTGCACTAAAGCAAAGTGCAACCGCTGCACGCGGCATTGCGCGAGCGGGACAGAATCAGCGTCATCAAGTGGCACTCTCGCCGCAGAGTTATGATGAAATCTACCCAGCGTTAAATCCACTTGAGAGCATGGATAAGCACCAAAAAATTGCTCTGCTCCAAGAAATTGATGCGTATATTCGCAGTAAAGAGCCATTGGTGAAAGAGGTGAGCGCAAGCCTTAACGCAGTTTACGAGCAGATGTTAGTGGCTGGCAGCGATGGGACTTATGCCGCGGACGTCCGTCCGTTAACGCGATTGTCTATCTCTGTGCTAGTGGAGCGCAACGGCGTACGCGAACGAGGCAGTGCCGGCGGTGGTGGGCGTTCTGGCTACACGTGCTTTCTAGAAGATGACCCGGCAACACCAGGTAAAAGTCTCGCGCTGCGTTTTGCTGATGAAGCGGTGCGGATGGCCTTGGTGAACTTAGAAGCGGTCGCAGCGCCTGCTGGCATGATGCCTGTTGTTTTAGGGGCGGGTTGGCCAGGAGTTTTGTTGCATGAAGCGGTAGGACATGGCTTAGAAGGTGACTTTAACCGTAAAGGCTCTTCTGTGTTCAGTGGCCGTATTGGTGAGCAAGTAACGTCTCCACTGTGCACAATTGTTGATGATGGGACCTTGCAAGGGCTACGTGGCTCATTGAGTGTCGACGATGAGGGGACCCCAGGTCGTTACAATACCTTAATTGAAAACGGCATACTTAAAGGCTACATGCAAGACAAACACAATGCCCGTCTGACGGGGGGAGAATCGACGGGGAATGGCCGTCGAGAGTCTTATGCACATTTGCCCATGCCACGTATGACGAACACCTATATGTTGCCGGGTGAACATTGCCCAGATGAGATTATTGCATCCGTCGAAAGAGGGATTTATGCCCCTAACTTTGGTGGCGGACAAGTTGACATTACGTCTGGAAAATTTGTTTTCTCTGCATCAGAAGCGTACCTCATTGAGAACGGAAAAATCAGCCATCCTGTTAAAGGGGCAACCTTAATTGGCAGCGGTATTGAAGCGATGAACTGTATCTCAATGGTGGGGAATGATTTAAAACTCGACCTTGGGGTCGGTGTGTGCGGCAAAGCCGGACAGTCTGTTCCTGTAGGCGTTGGACAGCCAACCCTGAAATTGGACGAGATGACGGTAGGCGGCACGGAGTAAGTCTTATTCTTTGCCATGTAAAAAGAGAAACCGCGCCATGACAGCGCGGTTTTTTATGGCCGTAGCAAGTGAGCGCCGACGCGGGCTTCTATCACTCTTCTAACAGCAGTTCTTTGAGATACTGAAAGATCTCTCGGTACGCTTTGGCGGGCTTGTTGGCCGCTTTCTCTTTCTTCGCTTGGCGAACTAGTTGGCGTAGGCGTTGGCGATCCGCTTGTGGATGCTCCTGCACGATCGCTTCAATACCGGCGTCACCCTTTTCAATGAGCTCATCACGGGTATTCTCTAGCTTATGGAGTTTAGCCGTCACCTGCGCGTGTTTGTTACGCAACTTATCTAGGGCCGCCTGAATCGGCTCTGGGTCGATAGAACGCATTAACTTGCCGATGTATTGTAATTGACGACGACGAGCTTCATTCTTGAAGCGCTGTGCATCGTGAATCGCATCCAGCAGGTCTTCATCCAAAGGGACTTTAGCAAGTGCGTTTGGCTTCAGCTCAACCAGCTCTTCGCCAAGGGCTTGTAGGGCTTCCATATCGCGCTTCATCTCGGTCTTGCTAACCCAGATGATCTCTTCTTCCTCTTCCCAAGGGGCGCGTTTGTTCTTACGACTCATACTGACATCTCTGTTATTTGCTCTATTGAGGCTATTTTATCAGTTAAATCATCGAATGGGGGGCAAAATATTGATAAGCAGTGGTATCCTTTAAGTATCAATCCCTTTCATTCAAATTCAATATGGACGTAAAACAACAGGTCGCTGAACAGCGTGCCGAATTAGAGCATGCAGTGGCAAAGGCGTTGGCACTGGCAGGCAAGAAAGCAGACCAAGCTGAAGTTGCTATCACTAAGACCACGGGTATCAGTGTATCAACACGCATGTGTGAAGTGGAAAACGTCGAGTTCAATAGCGATGGTGCACTCGGGATCACTGTGTATCGTGGTCAGCGTAAAGGCAGTGCTTCAACGTCAGATTTGAGTGAAGCCGCGATTGCCCAAACAGTCGCTGCCGCGATAGATATTGCAGCCTATACCTCGGAAGACCCTTTTGCTGGCCCTGCACCTGAAGAACTGATGGCCAAAACGATCCCAGATTTGGATCTTTTTCACCCCGATGAGCCCGAGCCAGACCACGCCGCAGAGAAAGCCATGCTGGCAGAACGTGTGGCGTTAGAGAGTGATGAGCGAATTCAGCAATCTGATGGCGCGAGCTACGATAGCCACTATGGGGTGAAAGTGTATGGCAATAGCCATGGGATGTTGGCGAGTTATGCGTCAAGTCGTCATAGCATTAGCGCATGTCTGATTGCGACAGGCCAAAATGGCGTAATGGAGCGTGACTATAGTTATACCACCGCGCGAGCTGTCGAAGATATGTGGTCGCCAGAGCGTGTCGGCCGTGAAGCGGCGCAGCGGACCTTATCTCGTCTTGATGCGCAGAAGCTTTCAACGCGTGAAGTGCCGGTGATGTTTGCTGCCGATGTTGCAACGGGATTGTTTGGCCATCTTGTCATGGCAATCAGTGGTGCGAATTTATATCGAAAGTCTTCATTCTTGCTGGATCATCTTGGACAGAAGATCTTCCCAGAGTGGTTATCTATCGATGAGCAACCTCATGTATTACGCGCGATGGCGAGTACCCCATTTGACTCTGAAGGGTTAGCGACTCAACAACGTGACATCATTCACGGTGGTGAGTTACAAAGCTACCTTTTAACCAGTTACGCGGCGCGTAAAATGGGAATGACGCCGACAGGGCATGCTGGTGGCATTCACAATTGGTACGTCTCCTCTACGGGCGAAGACTTCGATGCCATGCTCAAAAAGCTCGGGACTGGACTCTTAGTGACTGAACTTATGGGGCAAGGTGTCAACATAGTGACGGGTGACTACTCCCGGGGGGCGGCAGGGTTCTGGGTTGAGAATGGTGTGATTCAGTATCCAGTGAGTGAAATCACCATCGCGGGGCACTTGAAAGAGATGTTTGCCAACATCGTCGCGATTGGTAGTGATACAGAGACCCGTAGTCAGATTCAGACGGGCTCTATTTTAATTGAACAGATGAAGATTGCTGGTCAATAGCAGCTGCGATGAAAGAAGATAAAGGCGCTCTAGTGAGCGCCTTTTTTATATCAATACGGTGGCAAGCCCTAAGAAAACAAACAGGCCGACAACATCCGTGACAGTGGTCAATGCCATTCCGCCGGCAAGGGCGGGGTCAATATTGAACTTCTTCATAACGATCGGGATGGTAACGCCCGCTATGCCCGCGACAAAGAGGTTGGTTAGCATCGCCGCAGCGATAATACCGCCGAGCAGTATGTCACCCTTCCAGAGAACAACAATACCACCAATGATCACGGCCCATAATACCCCATTGATCAAACCCACGCGGGCTTCCTTACTCAGCAACCATTTGGTGTTTGAATCACCAATATGACCGAGTGCTAAACCGCGAATAACGAGCGCTACAGTTTGGTTACCCGCCACGCCGCCCATCGAAGGGACGATGGTCATCAGAACAGCAATTGCCGCCATTTTGTCCAGTGTGCCTTCAAACATGTTTGACACAGAGGCCGCAGCAAGTGCGGCGAGTACGTTGACACCGAGCCAAATACTGCGACTTTTCGCCGATTTCATCACGGGTGCAAAGGTATCTTCTTCATCATCGAGACCCGCCGAACGCATCATGGAGTGCTCGGCGTCTTCACGAATAATATCGACCACGTCATCAATGGTGATACGGCCGACAAGGATATTGTCTTCGCTCACTACGGGGGCGGAAACCCAGTTACGGCGCTCAAAGAGAGAGGCGACTTCGCTATCATGCATGTCTACCGGAATCGCTTCGTCCGCATCATCCATGATGTCTGAAATCACCGTATCTGAAGGGGTAGTGACAACCGTTGTTAAAGAGAGGTGGCCGATAAGATGATCATTTTCATCAACGACATAAAGGGCATCGGTTGCTTCAGGGAGTTCGCCTTTCATCCGCAAATAGCGCAAGACAACTTCAATGGTGACATCAGAGCGGATAGTGACGAAGTCTGTCGTCATCATCCCGCCAGCGGTTTCTTCCTCGTAGGCCAGTGCAGCTTCAACGCGATGCCTATCTTGGGCATCCATCTCTGCCAATACTTTTTGGTAGATGTCATCAGGGAGGTTACGGAGGACGTACGCGATATCGTCACTCTCCATCCCTTCAGCAGCCTCTGCCAGCTCGGCGGGGGCCATGCGCATGACGATGGCATCTTTGACATCCTCCGAGAGTTCATCGAGGATGTCACCGTGATCGTCTTCATCCGTAAGTTGCCAGATGATAAAACGCTCTTTGGGAGGACAGGCTTCCAATAGATGCGCGGTATCTTCGGGCTCCATATCCTGCAACATACGGCGGACGTGAACGAACATGCCGTTTTCGAGGGCTTTGTGCACCTCTTGAAGCATTTGGTGGGGACTATCTTGATCTACTTTTTCCACCATGGAGTGTACCTTTGGTTAGCGCTGAGCAATAACCTGAATTTTAACGCAAATCTGCTGGTTTTGTCTCAAACTTCTCTCTGTGAGAAGGCTTGATAACGGGCTTTTTTCGTCAAATAAGGGTCAATGTAATGAGTTTGAGGGGCTCAATAGTTGAAGCGAATAGGGGGTTGAGTGGTGAAGGAATAGGGTGGAATACGTTAATCATCTTCGTTGAAGCCAGCGAGAATCAGGTCGCACACCGCGGTTAAGGCTTGTTGCGCATGGCTACCTTCTGCGATGACTGTAACCTGTTCACCTTGTGCGGACTCTAGCATTAAGATGCCCATAACCCCTTCAACAAGCGCTTCCTTATCGCCATTTTTTAGGGTGATCGTGGTGTTTTCAAAACTTTGGGCGAGCTCAACCAGTTTAATCGCAGCGCGTGCATGTAAGCCAAGTCGGTTTTTGATAAACACTTGTTGTTCAATACGAGGCACGCGTTGCTCCTAGTGGTTTTTTAGCTCAAGGCTTCTGTGGCGAATTTGCACTTGCTGCCCTTCGTGACCGAAATGCCGGGCGAGTTGCTCCGCGATGTAGACAGAACGATGTTGTCCGCCAGTGCAGCCAATAGCGATAGTGAGATAGCTGCGGTTGTTCTTCTCGAGCATGGGAAGCCAGTTAGAGATGAAACCGCGAATTTGATAAATCAGTTGATGGACTTCTGAATGAGAAGCAAGGAAATCCGCAACGGGTTTATCTTTGCCTGTCAGAGGTTTTAGCTCGGGTTGCCAGTGTGGGTTCGGTAAAAAGCGGACATCAAAGACGTAGTCTGCATCCGAGGGTAAGCCGTATTTAAAACCGAAAGACTCAAACACCATCACGAGTTCGCGTTTTTCTCTGCCAAGCACGCGAGCACGAACGGTTTCACTCAAATCATGGATAGATTTATCACTGGTATCAAGCACTAAGTCTGCATGCGCTTTTAAGTCGCCCAGTAAGCGTGCTTCTTCTTCAATGGCTTGCTCTAGTGTGTAAGAGTGTTTTGACAACGGATGGAGGCGGCGCGTTTCGCTGTAGCGCTTAATCAACTCTTTGTGGGTGGCGTCTAAAAACAGCACCTGGGTATCCATCTCTTCAGGTAAGGCATCGAGAATCGACACGACTTGCGAAGGGTCGCTGGGTAAATTGCGAATGTCGACACTGACCGCGATGTCTTGCTCTGTGTTACTGACTGTCTGAATGAAGCTGGACAACATGTTGAGCGGTAAGTTATCGACACAGTAGTAACCTAGATCTTCTAGCACTCTCAAGGCGACCGATTTACCGGCTCCTGAGCGCCCGCTCACTATCATGAGTTTCATTAAATCAATTCCATTAGAGGGTATCGTCAGCGGTCAAAATCGCATAGAGCTCAGAGTCAGACTGTGCCGTACGAAGTTGCTTTAAGATCTTCTTGTCGCTGAGTTTTGCGGCGATGGCAGAGAGCGTTTTAAGGTGTTCTTTGCACTGCTGATCTGGAACAAGTAGGGCAAAGAGTAGATCGACAGGTTGGTTATCAATGGCATCAAACTGCACAGGCTCTTCACACTGGATGAGCACGCCTACAGCTTGTTCACTGTTATTGATACGTCCGTGAGGAATCGCAATACCATTCCCTATGCCTGTGCTACCGAGCTTTTCTCGAGATAGCATGCAATCGAAGAGTTGTTGAGGGCTGAGATCGAGTTGCGTGGCGGCAACTTCACTGATGATTTCAAGTGCGCGTTTTTTGCTTGAGCATGGGACTGCACTTTTCGTGCAGTCCGGGCTTAATACGGAGCTGAGTTGCATGGTTAACGACTATTCAGTTTGTCTTTATGTTTGGTGAGCTGGCGAACCAACTTGTCCGTTAAACTATCAATAGCGGCATACATATCTTCGTGATCCGATTTTGCGTGGATCTCGCCATTATTGATATGTAGCGTTGCTTCGGCGATTTGCTGTAGCTTTTCTACGGTAAGGATAACATGCACGTTATTTATTTTGTCGAAAAAACGTTCAAGTTTTTCGAATTTTATGTGTACATACTCGCGCATTGAGTCAGTAACTTCGACATGATGACCCGTCAGATTGATTTGCATAACGTCTTCCTTCTGTTTGCGCCTTTAAATCAGGCGTTTGCGCTGGTTGGATGGCGGAATGCCGAGTGATTCTCGGTATTTGGCGATGGTGCGTCGTGCAACCATGACGCCTTGATCCGCCAGTAGCGTGGCAATTTTGCTGTCGCTCAGTGGCTTCGCTTGGTTTTCTGCGGCCACTAATTTCTTCACCAGTGCGCGGATGGCGGTAGAAGAGCACTCTCCACCATTATCCGTACTGACATGACTAGAGAAGAAAAACTTCAGCTCGAAAATACCACGAGGGGTATGCATATACTTTTTGGTAGTAACACGAGATATGGTGGATTCATGCATATCAACCTCAAGGGCTACATCATTGAGCACCATAGGTTTCATCGCTTCTTCACCATATTCAAAGAAGTCTTGTTGGAACTGAACAATACACCGAGCTACCTTCAACAGTGTTTCATTGCGGCTTTCTAAGCTTTTGATCAACCATTTCGCTTCTTGAAGATGATTGCGAATGAACTGGCTGTCATTGCTACTTGCATGCTTACTCATGGCAGCATACTGCTCATTGACACGAACGCGTGGCACACTGTCAGGGTTGATGGTAACAGTCCATTTGCCGTTATGCTTAAAGACCATCACATCCGGAACGACATATTCCGTCTCGTCTTGAACAACACGATTGCCCGGACGCGGATCCAAGGTATGGATTAGCTGCATCACTGATTTGAGATCGGGCTCTTTGAGCTTGGTGTCTCGCATCAGTTGGCGGAAGTCACGGTTAGCGAGGAGATCGATATGATCACTCAGAATGTGTTTTGCCTCTTCCAACCACGGTGTGTCTTTTGAGAATGTCGCAAGCTGAAGAAGTAAACATTCTTGGAGATTGCGAGAGGCAACGCCGAGAGGATCAAACTGCTGTACACGTTTGAGTACGGCTTCGACTTCATCCAGCTCGATTTCATCATCCCCTAAACTCTCAAGGATCTCTTCACAACTGGTGGTGAGATAGCCCTTTTCATCGACCGCATCAATAATCGCGGTGGCGATGGCTAGGTCGGTGTCACTAAAGGGAGTGAGTTGGACTTGCCACATCAGGTAGTCTTGCAGGCTTTCAGTGGTCTCGCCCTGATAAACGGGCATGTCATCATCCATGATCATACCGGTGTTACCCGTATTTGCACTGTAGACATCATCCCACGTGGTATCGATGGCAAGATCTTCTGGCATCTCGTTTTTTTCAAACGCCTCTGATGCTTCAACGCCATCGCTACCTAGATTGTCTTCAAAGCCCTCTTCTGATGCCGTGACTTGTTGCTCACTGGCATCATGCTCATTGTTTGCTTCAGTATTGGTCTCGGTAGACTCATCCTGCTCGAGCAAGGGGTTGCTTTCTAGCGCCTCTTGGATCTCTTGCTGAAGATCCAATGTTGAAAGCTGCAACAAGCGAATGGCTTGCTGTAGTTGAGGCGTCATTGCCAGCGATTGACCTAGCTTAAGCTGGAGCGAGGTTTTCATTAGTTTCCACTTACCTGTTTGTCGTTATTGTTATACATCGAGTCGGTACTTTAACTATAGTCTGAATTGGTCTCCGAGATAAACCCGTTTTACATGCTCGTCGTTGAGAACGTCTTCTGGTGAGCCGTGGGCAATCATATGGCCTTGGCTGACGATGTAGGCGTGTTCACAGACATCAAGAGTTTCACGGACGTTGTGATCGGTGATAAGAACACCTAAACCGCGATCGCGCAAATGTTCAATGATTTTCTTGATATCAATAACAGAAATCGGATCAACACCCGCAAACGGTTCATCAAGCAGGATAAATTTTGGATTTGCTGCTAATGCACGAGCGATTTCCACACGTCGACGCTCACCACCTGAGAGCGCCATGCCCATACTGTTGCGGATATGCTGAATGTGAAATTCTTCCAGTAGTTCTTCCAGTTTGTCTTGGCGTTGCTCGCGGGTAAGATCGCTACGCGTCTGCAACACAGCCATGATGTTGTCGTAGACCGACAACCGACGGAAGATGGAGGCTTCTTGAGGCAAATAGCCGATACCAAGGCGAGAGCGGTTGTGCATGGGTTGTAGACTAATATCCGTATCATCAATCATGATGCTACCTTCGTCTCGGGCGACAAGACCCACAATCATGTAGAACGACGTGGTTTTACCCGCACCGTTAGGGCCAAGTAAGCCGACGATCTCACCGGATTTGACCTCCAAGCTCACATCGGTCACTACTTTACGGCCACTATAGCTCTTCGCTAAATTTTGTGCTTTTAAAACAGCCATGGGTTATGTCTTATTTGTTTAATGCTTTAGGTTGTAGAACCGTGGTCACACGGCCGCCTTGCTCGCTTTCAGCAACCAGCTTTTGTTGGTCGATACGATAACTGATGTTATTACTCTCGATCGTCGAGTCGGTTTGCTCGAGGCGTGCTTTACCTATCATCTGGAGGAACTCATTTTGAGTGGTATAGACGATGCGATTAGCTCGCGCTTTGATGAAACCACCATCATCGAGTTGTTGTTCAAACGTCGCTTGCGAGCCATAGGCGCGAATAACTTCGTTGCCCTCTTGGCCGTTGACACGCTCGACAACAATACGGTTAGCACGAATATCAATGGTGCCTTGTTGCAAAACGACATTCCCTGAAAACTCGACAATGTTTTTTTGCATGTCTAACTGTTGCTCATCAGCACTGATGTAGATAGGTTGCTGGGTATCTGACTTCAATGCGTGTGCAGGGAGTGAAATCATCACGCCAAATAGGGCACAACTCAGTAACGCCTTAAGGGATAGCCGATTCATATCTTCCTTTCACATCATTTAATAAGGTTGCGTTGTAGTCTTTGAAGCTACCCACTATGCCGATGCCACGGTTTTGGAAACCTTTACCCGTGACTTCTATTTCACTGTCAGAGGTGAACTTGCTGTCAGTGAAGGTCAATAGAAGATCATCGCTTTTAATCAGCTCCACATCACTTTCAGGTAGCAGATTAAAGATGCGCACATTGCCATCCATCTGCAACGTATGGGTTTTGGTCAAGGTGGCCCGTGATGCGCTGATGCGCCACTCTACGGTGAGACCATTTTGATAGATCCAAACCACAGGATCGTCGAAAGTGGTCTCATTCGTGTTGGCATAGTAGTTCAGTGTTTGGGCTTCGATGCGATACATCGGCATACCCGCTTCGGAAAAGGTCGTACTTGCGATACCGTTTCCAGTGAATATAGGTAGCTCTTTGTCCGGCTCTACTTGCTCATCGGGTTCGTTGTACACCGAAAAGAGGTAGGATCCAGAGACAATAATGATAACCAGTAGAACAAAAATGCTCAGACGTTGTGTCATGTACTACTTACCAGATGTTTATCAAGTTCGCCGCGCGCTTCAAGAATGAGATCGCAGACTTCACGTACTGCGCCATGCCCGCCACGAATTTGGGTGACATAATCTGCTTTTAGGCGGAGTAGCGGGTGGCCGTCAGCGACGCAGACTGATAACCCTACCTTTGCCATGACTGGCCAGTCAATAAGATCATCACCGATGTAGGCAACATGTTCTGGTTTGATGCCCAATTGCGCGATGAGTTCATTAAAGGCGATGACTTTGTCTTCTTGGCCTTGATAAATGTGATTGATGCCTAGAGCGCTCATACGTTGCTGTACGATGTGAGATTGGCGGCCAGTGATGACGGCCACTTCCACGCCTGTTTTCATCACGGCTTTAACGCCAAAGCCATCTCGGGTATGGAACGTTTTTAGTTCTTCGCCTTGATTCCCCATATAAATGAGACCATCGGAGAAGACGCCATCGACATCGCAGATCAGCAGTTTGATGTCTTGAGCACGTTGAAAGAGGGCTTGCTCAATTTCGCCATAGAGGGTGGTGATGGTTTGTGACATTAAATCACTCCTGCTTTCAAAAGATCATGCATGTTTAATGCACCAACCAGTTGCCCTTCTTCTGTAATGAGAAGGCCGTTAATCTTTTTATTTTGCATCAAGTTAACCCCTTCTGTCGCGAGTAATCCTGCATCACAGGTTAGAGGGTGACGTGTCATAACATCGCCGATTGGGGTAGTGTGAATATCAATTCGCTGATCGAGGATGCGCCGCAGATCGCCATCGGTGAAGATCCCGCTTAAGTGGCCATTGGCGTTAACAATGGCGGTCATGCCCAGTTGTTTACTGCCGATTTCGACAAGCGCTTCGCGGATGGTGACATCTTCCGTGACTTTCGGGAGATCTTTTCCGGTGCGCATTAGATCACGGAGTCTGAGAAGCAGTTTGCGGCCCAGCGCGCCACCCGGGTGAGAGAGGGCAAAATCATCGGCAGTGAAGCCTCGATATTCCAGCAGTGCAACGGCGAGGGCATCCCCCATCACGAGTGTTGCTGTTGTTGAAGAGGTCGGTGCTAAACCAAGTGGACAAGCTTCTTTGGGCACTGTGATTTGCAGGTGGGCATGTGCCTCTTTTGCCATCGAAGAGGTGGGCTTGCCTGTCATGGCGATCATTTTGATGCCTCGACGCTTGAGTACAGGAAGCAGTGCCAGAATCTCGTGCGCTTCACCTGAATTGGAAATCGCAAGCACCGTATCATTCTCGGCGATCATACCAAGATCGCCATGGCTAGCTTCGCCGGGGTGAACAAAAAAGGCAGGGCTGCCAGTGCTGGCTAAGGTGGCCGCGATCTTGCGGCCGATATGTCCGGATTTTCCCATCCCCATGACGACGACTTTGCCACTGTGGTTGGCAATGATCTCACAGGCATGTTCAAAGTGCTGATTAATGTATTGCGGTAATTGCGCTATAGCAGCCAGCTCGACCGCGATCGCTTGGCGACCGTGCTGGCAAAAATCGAATTTATCAGACATAAGGTTCTCCGTTTAGGCGGAGACATTATAAAACAGATAGATTTGATAGGCGACAAAGCAGCAAAGTAACAATACACCTTCTAAGCGGCTGATCTTAGGTTTTTTCTCAATGGACATCAGTACTAAGACGAATGACAGTGCCAGCATCACATAGAAGTCGCGGTGCATTGCAAGGTGGCTGATGGTCGATGGGTGTAGTAACCCAGGAATGCCCATTACGGCTAAAATATTGAAGACATTCGAGCCAATAATGTTGCCGACCGCCATATCATCTTCCCCTTTCATAACCCCTGCCAAAGAAGCAGCAAGTTCGGGTAAGCTGGTGCCAATAGCAATGATGGTCAAGCCAATGACCAGATCACTCATGCCGTAGAACTTGGCAATAATGACCGCATTACTCACAAGTAGGTCAGCAGAGAATGGCAAGATGATTAAGCCTAAAACCATCCAAAACGTTGCGATAGGGTTTTTTACCCCTTGCGGAATCTCGGCGTCATGCTCAGCCTCAAGAGGATCAGCCCCACCGCGAGACTCTTTTTTACTGATGTAAATCATTGCCAGAATAAAGAGGGCAAAAAGTCCAACAAGTAACAAGCCTTCAGAGAAACCGAGATAGTTATCCCATAGAATCGCCCCTGCGATGAATGTTACAACCAGCATTAATGGCATCTCACGTTTTAAGATACCTGAACTAATTGCCAGCGGTTTAATCAGCGCAGTCGCACCTAAAATCAGGGCGATATTGGCGATGTTGGAGCCAAGGACGTTACCGACGGCAGTATCGGTTTTGCCGTCTAGCGCAGCGGTCGCAGAAACCATCATTTCTGGTGCCGATGAACCCATGGCTAAGATCGTCATACCGATAATCAATGGTGAAATACCAAAGTTTCTGGCTAGCGCGGCTGCGCCAAATACGAGGCGGTCTGCACTCCATACTAGCAATGCTAGTCCGAGCAGCAGAAATAGGATGGGTTCAAGCATGGTTTTCCCTTTGTGACTATTGAGCTAATTGGGCGTCAGGATAAAGTTTGACGCTGTAACCTTAAAATGTGAAGTAAAAGTAATTATCGGTTCTAGCATCAGGTTTCAGTGGGTTAAATCGGCCTCAATGTCACCTTTCTACATGCATCCTTGTCACGCAGGGGGTAGATTAGAGTTGAGAAGCGAGACTAAATCAAGTAGAAAACGAACCGAATTGAAAAAATGTTATCGAAGCCTCGTACAATTGTTTGCAATTAGTTGACATGTAACGCCTTGAGTTAGATCTTCAATCCACCTATTATCAGACTCTTACTCAATTCTTTTCGTATCTGAAACGGTCAGCAGCGCATAGGAATGCCATGAACCAGCAAGATAATTTGGTCTCTGTAAAGAACCTCTCCTTTAGCCGTGGTGAGCGGGCTATATTCAGTGATATTTCCGTTGATGTTCCTCGAGGCAAAGTGACCGCCATTATGGGGCCGTCAGGGATCGGAAAAACGACACTATTGAAGCTTATCGGCGGTCAATTGGCACCGGATCACGGTGATATTTGGTTTGACGGTGAGAACATTCCGAGTTTGTCTCGCGGACAGCTTTATACCGCACGACAAAAGATGAGTATGTTATTTCAATCGGGTGCATTGTTTACGGATATGACGGTGTTTGACAATGTCGCCTATCCGTTGCGAGAACACACGGATCTGCCGGAGCCTCTGTTACGCACTTTGGTATTACTTAAACTGGAGGCGGTCGGATTGCGCGGTGCAGCGCAACTGATGCCCAACGAGCTGTCGGGTGGAATGGCAAGACGTGCCGCGTTAGCCCGTGCTATTGCCCTCGATCCTGATCTCATCATGTATGATGAGCCGTTTGTCGGCCAAGATCCGATTACGATGGGGGTGTTGGTGAAGCTGATTCGAGAGTTGAACCAAGCGTTAGGTTTAACTGCCATTGTGGTTAGCCATGATGTTCCTGAAGTAATGAGCATCGCCGATAAAGTGTATCTGTTGTCTGAAAGTCGCATAATTGCGTCAGGTACACCTCAATCCTTGCGCGATCATGATGATCCTAAGGTGCGTCAGTTTTTAGATGGTGATGCGGACGGCCCTGTGCCTTTCCAATTTCCTTCTTCACCTATCTCGGAGGATTTGTTCCGTTATGATCGCTAATTTTGTGGCCAAAGTGGGGCAGGGGACGCTCGCTTTTTGTCGCACCTTCGGCCGTGCCAGTCTGGTGATGTGGGGGGCTTTATTCGGTAAACCCCAACCTAGCGTTATGATACCGCTGGTGATCAAGCAGCTCTATTTTGTTGGTGTGCTATCCGTCGCGATTATTGCTGTCTCTGGATTGTTTATCGGCATGGTCTTGAGTCTGCAAGGGTATATTGTGCTGGTGGACTTCGGGGCGGAGAACAGCCTTGGACAAATGGTGTCGTTATCCTTATTAAGAGAGCTGGGCCCAGTGGTCACAGCACTTTTGTTTGCCGGACGAGCTGGTTCAGCGCTAACGGCAGAAATAGGCTTAATGAAGGCAACTGAGCAGTTATCGAGCATGGAGATGATGGCGGTCGATCCGCTGCGCCGCGTTATTGCACCACGTTTTTGGGCGGGTGTTATTGCAATGCCATTGCTAAGTATCATCTTTATTGTTGTCGGCATTTATGGTGCGCAGGTGGTTGGTGTTGATTGGAAAGGTATCGACCACGGCAGTTTTTGGTCTTCCATGCAGTCATCAGTCAGCTTGGGCTACGATGTGGGCAATAGCTTGATTAAAGCGGTGGTGTTTGCCATTACGGTGACTTGGATTGCTGTCTTTAATGGGTACGATGCGGTACCTACATCAGAAGGTTTAAGCCGCGCGACAACACGCACCGTGGTTAATTCGTCGCTCGCGGTACTCGGATTAGATTTTGTGCTCACAGCACTTATGTTTGGGAATTAAGAATGAAACAGAACCGAAAACTGGAACTTTGGGTCGGTAGCTTCGTGCTAGCAGGCTTGGCGGCGCTGCTAATACTGATTTTTAATGTTGCCAACGTGACGTCGATTTCCTCAGGTCAAACTTACCTGTTGAAGGCTGAGTTCTCAAACATCGGCGGGTTAAAGGTGCGCTCTCCGGTAAAAATCGGTGGTGTCGTTGTAGGACGTGTTGCCTCTATCGATCTTGATCCTGAGAGTTACGTGCCGATTGTGACCATGCAAATTCAACAAGATGCGGGTTACTTCCCTGAAACGAGTTCGGCATCGATCTTAACCGCAGGTTTGCTAGGCGAACAATTTATCGGTATCCAGCCTGGTTTTATCGATGATGATATCGATATGCTAGAGAATGGCGATACCCTTTATGACACTAAGTCTGCATTGGTGTTAGAAGATATGATTGGCCAGGTCCTTTACAGTCTTGGTGAAGGAAAATAAGAGAGACAATGATGAAACGATTTTTAGTAGCGCTGCTAGGACTATGGGCAAGCTGGGTAATGGCTGAAGTCGATACCTCGAACCCGTACACCATGATGAATCAAGTGGCCGAAGAGGCGTTTGCCCGCCTTGAAGCGGATCAAGAGAAGATCACCTCTAATCCAGAATATCTGCGCGAAGTAGTAAAAGAGCACTTTCTTCCTTACGTTAATGCGCGATATGCCGCTTATAAAGTATTAGGGCCGCAGCTTCGTCAAACGAGTGATGAAGCGAAAGAAGTGTTTGTAGAAGCTTTTACGGAGTACATGGTGGCTTCGTATGCGCAAGTGCTGACCCAATATGACGGTCAGCAAGTGAAGATCGAGCAGCCAAAACCGATTCCAGAAGGCCGTAATATTCTCACTGTGCGCGTGGAAATCATTGATCCTAAACGTCCCGTGATACGCATTGACTTTGCGATGCGTCAGAATCGCAAAACAGGCCAGTGGCTTGGTTTTGACATGACGGCCGAAGGGGTGAGTTTACTCAATACCATGCAAAACGAGTGGGGCGCAAAATTGCGAGCGGATGGTGCAGAAGTGGTTGCTGAAGAGCTGCGTCGTCTAGCCGCGAAGCCTATCGTCAAGCAAGCTGAAGAGGCTCAGAATGGCTGAGCTAGTTGAACGAGAAGGGCGATACTTTCTCATTGGCGAGCTTGATCGGGAGACCGTGCCTGTACTTTGGCAAGGCAGAAACCAACAAATGCCGCAACAATCGCCACTAGTGCTCGACCTATCCGAGTTAACTCGGGTAGACTCTGCTGGCATGGCGATGTTAATACATATAGCCCAAGATTATCAGAAGAATGGGGTGGATTTTTCCGTGACTAATCCACCTCAGCAATTAGTAACCCTGCTCCGCCTCAGCCATGCTGAAGGACTGTTACCAACGGTATAAGTAGAGAGTAAGACGAGGACAGCGTTGTGGAAACAGCACAGATTGAACAGATCCTTCAGGACGCTCTAAAGTTAGATGAAGTGATTGTAAAAGGCGACGGTAGTCACTACGAAGTGATTGCGGTCAGTGAAATTTTTGACGGCATGAGCCGAGTCAAAAAACAGCAAACGATTTATGCACCGCTTATGGAGCACATCGCGAGCAATGCTATCCATGCGTTAAGTATTAAAGCTTTTACGCCTGATGAGTGGGCTCGTAACAAAAAGTTGATGTCGCTTTCCTAAGAGGATGTAATGGAAAAATTCCGAATTCAGACTGGCGGCCCACTGCAGGGCGACGTCAATATTTCAGGTGCTAAAAATGCAGCCCTGCCTATTCTGTTTGCTTCACTTCTTGCTGAAGAGCCTGTAGAAGTTGCCAACGTACCTAAGCTTCGTGACATTGACACTACCATGAAACTGCTAGAGCAGTTGGGTGCGAAAGTGAGTCGCAATGGCTCTGTGCATGTCGATGCCAGCCAGGTTAATAACCTTTGTGCCCCGTATGACTTGGTGAAAACCATGCGTGCCTCTATTTGGGCATTAGGTCCATTGGTCGCGCGCTTTGGTCAAGGACAAGTGTCTCTGCCGGGAGGCTGTGCGATTGGTGCGCGTCCGGTTGATCTCCATATCAGTGGCCTTGAGCAGCTTGGCGCGACGATCGTGCTTGAAGAAGGCTACGTCAAAGCGAGTGTTGATGGCCGTTTGAAAGGCGCCCATATCGTCATGGATAAAGTGAGTGTGGGTGCGACCGTGACTATCATGTGTGCGGCAACATTAGCAGAAGGCCAAACCGTGATCGAAAATGCGGCGAAAGAGCCTGAGATTGAAGATACAGCGGCTTTCTTGAATGCGATTGGCGCGAAGATTTCAGGGGCTGGGACTGACACGATTACCATTGAAGGTGTAGCGCGCTTAGGTGGTGGTTATCACAGTGTCGTGCCCGATCGGATTGAAACGGGGACCTTCCTAGTGGCAGCAGCAATTTCGGGGGGCAAAATCGTTTGTCGTGGGACTTACCCACACCTCCTTGAGGCTGCGCTATCTAAGTTAGAAGAAGCGGGTGCATTGATTGAGACGGGTGACGATTGGATCAGCATTGATATGACCGATCGTGAGCTTAAGGCGGTAAATTTCCGCACAGCGCCGCACCCAGGGTTCCCGACCGATATGCAAGCACAGTTCTCTTTGCTTAACCTTGTTGCCAAGGGCACTGGTATTGTGAAAGAGACGATCTTTGAAAACCGTTTCATGCATATTCCTGAGTTAGTGCGGATGGGTGCTCACGCAGAGATCGAAGGGAATACCTTGATCTGCGGTGACACTGATGGATTAAGCGGTGCTCAGGTGATGGCGACGGACTTACGTGCTTCAGCGTCGCTGGTGATTGCGGGTAACATTGCGAAAGGCGAAACCATCGTTGACCGTATCTATCACATTGACCGGGGCTACGAGCATATCGAAGATAAGTTACGTGGCTTAGGAATGAATATCGAACGCTTTCGTGACTAACGGCGTTGCTATTTCATAAAAAGGAAAGGCTTACCTTTGCAGGTAAGCCTTTTTGTTTGTTCAACGTTTGCGTTAACTCTACGGCTCGTAAGGAATCTCGCCAATTGTCACTTCGAGTGTAAGAGGTTGGCCATCACGCAGCACCTTCATCGGGATAACGGCGCCAGGTCGCAGTTCTGTAACGATATCAAGAACGTTACGTTTGCCTTGTACTGCTTGGCCATTAATCTCCATCAAGATATCTTGTACTTTGAATCCGGCTTGGTTCGCTGGGCCGTTAGGATCCATACCAACCACGATAATGCCCTGTACTTGTTGTGAATCGAACATATGTGCCATTACTGGCGTTACATCACGGCCATCAATACCAATGTAGCCTCGAGTCACCCGACCATCGGCGATGAGTTTTTCCATAATTTTCGCGGTCAGGCGATAGGGGATAGCAAATGAAATGCCGTAGGTGTCGACATCATAGGCTTGTTGTAATGATGCCGTATTGATACCAACAAGCTCGCCGCGCGTGTTCACCAAGGCGCCGCCTGAGTTTCCGTTGTTGATAGCGGCGTCGGTTTGCAGGAAGTCTTGGCGGCCATAGGCACTTAATCCAGAACGCCCCGTTGCGGAGATAATGCCATAGGTTGTGGTTTGCCCTAAGTTATAGGGGTTGCCAATGGCGAGCACGACGTCACCTACCGCTGGATTGTATTCGTCGTTACGCGGGATTACCGGCAGGTTATCGGCTTGAATTTTCAATACAGCGAGGTCAGTGAGTCGGTCTTTACCTAGTAACTGTGCGGTGAAAATGCGTCCATCTTGCAACGCAACAACAACTTGGTCAGCCTGCTCTACCACATGAAAATTGGTAACGATATAGCCCTTGTCGCTCATGATAACGCCAGAACCCAGCCCTTCGGTGTTAAGGAGAAGACGGTTGTTATTGCCGTAGCGGCGAGAGTAGATATTGACAACGGCTGGGGACGCTCGTCGAACTGCGTAATTAAATGAGTACTGTGGAGCGAGTTCGGGTTCACTTGTTGGCAGTGAAAATGCAGGTGTTTTGGTTCGTAAATCCGGCATCGCAACTAGCAATATCGCTGCAGTGACAACGCCAAGTAGAACGGCGCGCGCAAAAAACCGAACCATTATCCTCTCCGAACTTAAATCAATATGTTAAAAGGCTGAGAATAGCATTCTCACTGGGGGAAATGTAGAAAAAAGCACGTATCCCAGCGACTTGAGTTCCAATCTTGCCAATTTGACATAAGGTTGAATGAAAAAACGCCACCTATTTAGGTGGCGTTGTTGATAAACGAACAAATACACGAGGTCTATCGCAGCATCAGATAGAGGTTTGTGTTGTCGCGTTGAACATTCAGGGCTATCGCACCGGAGCTACGTTCGAGTATTTTCCGCAGTTCACCGAGGTTGCTAATGCGTTTTCTGTTCACACCAATGATGACATCATCCGTCATCAGGCCAGCGCGCGCTGCAGGTGAACCCTCACGTACAGAGTCTACCTTGACGCCGCCATCGGTGTTGACTAGCTCCGCACCTTGTAATGCAGAATGTAGATTTTCAGCCGAGAGTCGGTTTTGTGATGACTCTTTCAAGGTCGCAGTAACGGTTAGGTTCTCACCATCGCGCAGGATACCGAGTTTGACCTCTTTGCCTGCGCCTAAGGTAGCGATTTTGGCGCGTAGCTCGCTAAAGCTACGAATCTTCTTACCATTGACAGAGATAATGATGTCACCTGCTTCTATCCCAGCGTCATCTGCGGCGGAGCCAGGGACAACTTGGCTGACAAAGGCGCCATGGTTGGTCTCGTAACCAAATGCTTCTGCGAGTTCAGAGGTTAGTTCACCCCCTTGTACACCTAACATTCCGCGGCGCACTTCACCAAACTCTAAGATTTGATCAACGAGGTTAGAAGCCATGTTCGATGGGATGGCGAACCCGATCCCGACGTTACCGCCATTGGGACCCAAAATCGCGGTGTTAATGCCGATCAGTTCACCGTTTAGATTAACTAGTGCGCCACCTGAGTTACCGCTGTTAATTGCGGCATCGGTTTGGATAAAGTTTTCGAAATTCTCTAAGTTCAAACCGCTTCGGCCGAGTGCCGAAATGATGCCAGACGTGACGGTTTGCCCTAAACCAAACGGATTACCGATGGCAACGGCAAAGTCACCGACGCGCAGTGAGTCTGAGTTTGAGACTTTAATTTCTGTGAGGTTCTCAAACTCATTGAGTTTAAGAAGCGCAATGTCTGACATGGCATCGCTGCCAATAAGATCAGCATCATATTCGCGGCCATCAAAAAGTTGGATGCGAATTTTGTCTGCACCATTGATCACATGGTGATTGGTGACAATATAGCCTTCTTTTGCATCAATAATGACGCCCGAACCTAGGCCGCGAAATGGCCGCTCACGGACTTGCTCTTCAGGGAACTCATCACCAAAAAAGAAGCGAAATGACTCGGGAAGACGTTGGCGAGAAACTTGTTTACCTTCAACGGCAATACTGACTACAGCGGGCGTTACTTGCTCAAGCATGGGGGCAAGGCTAGGTAATGATTGGCCGTTAACCGCCGTCGGTAAGGCTGCATGCGCAGGAAGGCTCGTGGCGAAAAGACCGGATAGGCCGAGTACCAAGGCACTCACTGCAAACAAAGGATTTTTCTTCATGTATCAACTCCAGTATCACAAGTGCTTGTATGACTTGTGTACTGGAGTTTAGTTCCGCATTTTTCAATGGGAAAGGCGGGATTAAATTAACTTACCTTCTCTTTTGGCGCTTCAGGCTCGTCACGTTTTTCTTGCGAAGTTTCTCCGCTTAACAGACCGGTAGCTTCATCAGAGTAATCCTTGGGCGCCTGTGCGATAACCTCTTCTTCAGGGGCTTCTTCTGGCTGTGGCTCTTCTTTCTCTGCCGCTTCTGGCGTCTCATTTTCAACCGGAGTGAGGTGGCTGATACGTGCCGCAAAAGGGTTATCTTGTGCCGGTAAGTTAGGCATTAACTCCGTCGATGTTTTTGCCATATGCTGATACAGCTTGCTGTAATCTTTGGCGATGTTGTCCAATAGGCCTGCACTTTGGGCGAAGTGGTCAACGAGCTCTTGACGGTATTGCTCAAGTTCGTAGCGCGTTTTATCGAGATCTTTTTGAAGATCTTTTTGTTGTTTGGTTTTTCGAGAAAGCAAACGGGTAAGCAGTGCTCCGACTACAATACCGCCTGCAAAATAGAGTAGTGCATTGATGACAGTCATAGTTTAACTCCTCAAGACTTAATCAGGAAAGCCTGTTGCGCCACTATACATGGTATACGGTCGCCATGGTAAACTTGATTGTATAAGGATGTGACATGGAGTTAGGTATGACACCACTACAACGCTATCAGCAAGATTTACAACGAGAAGATTTTTTTGCTGATGCGGCACAAGCGCTCGCCGTTGAGAAATTAGACGACCTATATCAACGACTGTTATCGCATACCGCAGTGTCAGCGTCGACAGAGAAGCGTGCGTGGTGGCAGCGGTTTAAAAAGGCGGCACCGATGGAAGTGAGTCCACCTAAGGGACTCTATTTTTGGGGAGGGGTCGGTCGAGGTAAAACGTATCTGATGGACACGTTTTATGAGTGTTTGCCAACAGAACGAAAAATGCGCGCTCACTTCCATCGATTTATGCACCGTGTTCATCACGAACTGCAAAACTTCAGTGGCCAAAGTGATCCCCTTGAGGCGATCGCTGAGCAGTTTAAGCAAGAGACCGATATCATTTGCTTTGATGAGTTTTTTGTTTCAGATATCACCGATGCGATGTTGCTGGGCACCTTGTTCGAGGCCTTGTTTACAAGAGGGATCTGTTTGGTGGCGACGTCCAATATTCCGCCCCAAGATCTCTATCGCAATGGTTTACAACGGGCTCGTTTCTTACCAGCGATAGCGTTAATTGAGAAGCATTGCGAGGTCGTCAATGTGGATGCGGGTATTGACTATCGTTTGCGCACTCTAGAGCAAGCGGAGATCTATCACTCGCCACTTGATGAAGCCGCGGCAGAAAATATGACACAGTACTTTCAACAGTTGAGTGTGGAGCCCACATCTGCGGGGAAGGCGGTGAATATCAATGATAGAGACTTACCGACCGTAAGAGAGTGTGATGGCGTGGTGCACTTCGAGTTTCATACCCTATGTGAAACGGCACGTAGCCACATCGACTATCTTGAGATTGCCCGTATTTACCACACAGTACTGCTGTCTAATGTCACGCAAATGAGTGAAAAACAAGATGATGCGGCGAGACGGTTCATTGCGATGGTAGATGAGTTCTATGAGCGAAATGTGAAACTGATTATTTCAGCAGAAGTTGCATTGGCTGACCTCTATACTGATGGCAGATTGACGTTTGAGTTTAAACGTTGTTGTTCTCGATTGATTGAGATGCAGAGTCATGATTATTTGGCTAAACCGCACATTCCTTAGGCGGTGACAGGCCTTAGAAAACACGCAGAACAACAGCACATGAAAGCCGAGTTAGCCTATGCTGCGACAAGGCTGACGTACAATTTTGGCGCTTCTAGTGCGCGGAGGAAAAAAAGTCTGGTTTTTTTTAAAAATAAGGTGATTTTTTCTCCACACTTCTCTATAATCTCGCGACCCACAAACCTGTACGACTTTTCGTCGGGAGTACCCATCACTCGAAGGGGTGCGCTGGGCTCTGATACAGTGGGAGCGAAAGCTCCTTGAAGTGAAACTATTTATAATCGGGTAATTCTTAGCATGAAAACTTTCGTTGCTAAACCAGAAACTGTAAAACGTGACTGGTATGTTGTTGACGCTGAAGGTAAAACTTTAGGTCGTCTGGCTACTGAAATCGCATCACGCCTACGTGGTAAGCACAAGCCAGAGTACACTCCACATTGTGACACTGGTGACTACATCATCGTTATCAACGCTGAAAAAGTAGCTGTAACTGGTGCGAAGAAATCAGACAAGATGTACTGGCGTCACTCTGGTTTCCCTGGTGGTATCAAGTCTATCTCTTTTGAGAAGCTGATCGACCACAAACCAGAAATGGTTATTGAGCTTGCTGTTAAAGGCATGCTGCCAAAAGGTCCTCTAGGTCGCGCTATGTACCGTAAGCTGAAAGTTTACGCGGGTGCTGAGCACAACCACGCGGCACAACAGCCGCAAGTACTAGACATCTAATTGGGGATTAACACAATGGCAGAACAATACTACGGCACTGGTCGTCGCAAAAGCTCAGCAGCTCGTGTTTTCATCAAGCCGGGCACTGGTAACATCGTAATCAACAAGCGTAGCTTGGATGAGTACTTTGGTCGTGAAACTGCTCGCATGGTTGTTCGTCAGCCTCTTGAGCTGGTTGAAATGACTGAGAAGCTTGACCTATACATCACTGTTTCTGGTGGTGGTATCACTGGTCAATCTGGTGCGATCCGTCACGGTATCACTCGCGCTCTAATGGAGTACGATGAGTCTCTACGTCCTGCACTACGTGCAGCTGGCTACGTGACTCGTGATGCACGTCGCGTTGAGCGTAAAAAAGTTGGTCTACGCAAAGCACGTCGTCGTCCACAGTTCTCGAAGCGTTAATTTTCCTTATTTGGAAGATTCGCTTACGCGAAGCGTTCAAAAACCCAGCCAATGGCTGGGTTTTTTTATATCTAATAATCAGTTGCGTCAAACGTAGCCACATGCTTTCTCAGTTGTTCTTCTCTAAAACCGGTCCTTCGGTAGCTCTCTCGCGTCCCGAGCTCTTCACCTAGTTTGGCTCATAGGGGAAGTGATTGTTTCGTATCCTAGCTTCAAGCGTTAGCGCATGGCTGGCTCTCACATCTTCAGGTAGCTAGCACAGAGGGAGCTGACGCAGTTATTCTCTCGATTGCGTTTCACTTAATTGCGACTAGACTTCCTTCTGCGGCATGAACAACAAATCACCACTTAGCTTGTTGGTCGCCCTAGTTAGCCATTTTATTAAGTGTGTACATGCATATTTTGGGTTGTGCTTTATTTGACCTGTTTCTGCATTTGCACGTAAAACCACAAAATGTTTACAGATATCACAAATGTTGCAAAAAGGTAGCTTAACCTTGTCAAAAAGTGGGGTCTTTTTTATGATTTGGTTAGGAAATAAGTGGTAGCATATTAAAAAAACAAACATCACATAAAATAATTCACTGTTAGCTGTCGCTCTAGGGACGTATGGATGCACCACCGCCATGCGGGAGCAAATGGGAGTAAAATTGGATGAGCAATGCGCCAGTAAACCTTGGCCGTCGCCGATTTCTTACTGCAACCACTGCGGTTGTAGGAGGGGTTGGGGCTGCCGCCGTCGCTGTACCTTTCATAAAGTCATGGAATCCGAGTGCCAAAGCCAAGGCGGCAGGTGCGCCGGTAGAGATCGATATCAGTAAAATTGAAGCCGGACAAATCATTCGTGCTGAATGGCGAGGCAAGCCTGTTTGGGTTGTGCGCCGTACAGACGATATTGTGCAAGGCTTAAGTGCTCACGCGAGCCAACTGCGTGATCCTGATTCCGATGAACCTCAACAACCGGAATACGCCAAGAATGCGTTTCGTTCTTTGAAACCAGAAATTTTTGTCGCGGTCGGTATTTGTACTCACCTAGGTTGCTCACCCACTTATTTACCTAACAGCTTTGAAGAGCAAGTCCAAGGTGTCTCCGCAGGCTTCTTCTGTCCTTGTCATGGTTCTAAGTTTGATATGGCAGGGCGTGTTTTCCAAAGTGTGCCAGCACCTTTAAATCTGGTGGTACCGCCACACTCTTATATCAATGATCAGACAATTCTGGTCGGTGTTGATGAGGAGACTAGCTAATGAACGCAGTACTCGATTGGATAGAAAAACGTCTGCCAATGATGAATGCTTATAAAAAGCATTTGTCTGAATATCCAATGCCAAAAAACTTCAACTTTTGGTACTTGTTTGGCTCATTAGCCATGTTGGTCTTGGTCAATCAGATCATTACGGGCATTTGGCTCACCATGAATTACGTGCCTTCAGGTGAAGGTGCGTTTGCCTCCGTAGAGTACATCATGCGCGATGTAGAGTACGGATGGTTATTACGCTACATGCATTCAACAGGGGCATCAGCCTTCTTTGTTGTTGTTTATCTACACATGTATCGCGGCCTTATTTATGGCTCGTATCAAAAACCGAGAGAGCTGCTTTGGGTCTTCGGTATGCTTATTTTCTTGGTGCTGATGGCCGAAGCGTTTATGGGGTATCTGCTACCATGGGGACAGATGTCATATTGGGGCGCGCAGGTCATTATTTCCCTATTTGGTGCGATTCCTGTTATCGGCGATGATTTAACCTTGTGGATCCGTGGTGACTACGTGATCTCCGGGGCAACATTAAACCGTTTCTTTGCACTGCATGTGATAGCACTCCCGATTGTACTGTTGTTGCTGGTTGTGTTGCACGTGCTAGCACTGCACGAGGTGGGCTCCAATAACCCTGATGGCATTGAAACTAAGCTACCTAAGGGCAGCAAGGGCGAGGATTACGAGACACAGTTTAAGTTTCACGATTATTACAGTAAGAAGTACGATATTATCGATTCTATTCCTTTCCATCCGTATGGCACGGTGAAGGATATGGTGGGTATCGCTGTCTTCTTCTTCTTCTTCTGTTACGTCATTTTCTTCAACCCAGAAATGGGGGGATATTTCCTAGAGCCACCAAACTTTGAAGCGGCGAATCCTTTAAAAACGCCGGAACACATTGCCCCTGTTTGGTACTTCACTCCGTTTTACGCCATCTTGCGTGCCGTACCGCACAAGCTGTTGGGTGTTGTGGCAATGGGAGCGTCGATTGTCTTGCTCTTCCTATTGCCTTGGTTAGATCGCTGTAAAGTGCGCTCATATCGTTACCGCAGTAAGTTCCACTTAGCGAACATTGTGCAGTTCACTGTCTCCTTTATTGCTCTGGGTATTTTAGGAGCTTTGCCTGCTACGCCAGTGTATACACTGCTTGCACAGATATTCAGCTTGGGTTACTTCATGTTCTTCGTTTTGCTTTTCTTCTATAGCAAGAACGAGGCAACGAGACCTTTACCAGAGAGGGTGACATTCAAATGAGAAAATGGATTTTAATCTTGCTCACTATGTTGCCAGCAGTGGTATTGGCAGCGGGTGGTAGTAGTGTCCCATTGGACAAAGCCAACAATGATCTGAGTGATAAAGCGTCACTGCAAAATGGTGCCAAGCTGTTCATGAACTACTGCTTTGGTTGTCACTCGACACAGTATCAACGCTATGGTCGTGTTGCAGAGGATTTGGGGATTCCAGATGATCTGATGAAAGACAACCTGATCTTCGATCAAAATGCTAAAATTGGCGATCTGATGACCAGTGCAATCTCTGAAGATAGTGCCAAGAAATGGTTTGGTAACCCCGCACCTGATTTAACCATGGTGGCTCGCGTGAGAGGGACTGATTGGATTTATACCTACCTACGCACCTTTTATGTCGATCCGGCGCGCCCATTTGGTGTGAACAACGTTGTTTTCCCTAGTGTTGGTATGCCACACGTATTGGAAGAGCTCCAAGGCACCCCGCATAAAGTGTATGAAGAGCGCTTAATTGATGGTGAAATGGTCAAGGAGTATGTTGGCATTAAGACCGATGGCCGTGGGGAGATGAGTGCAACAGAGTACGATCTTGCCGTGCGGGACTTGGTGAATTTTCTTGAGTACGCGGCTGAACCAATGAAGCTTGAACGACAGCGCCTTGGTTATTGGGTAATGGGATTCCTCGTTATCTTCTTTATTGTGACCTTGCTATTGAAGAAAGAATATTGGCGTGATGTCCATTAATCGTATATTCTAGTGGGTTAGTATCTCGCAATGGGGGCGTTGATTGCCTCCATTGCTTTTTGTATCTTTTGTAGATTTTCTGGAGGGGTTAATGGCTGTTGCTGCCAATAAACGCTCAGTGATGACGTTGTATTCTGATGCTTCTGATATGTACAGTCATCAGACGCGTATCGTTTTGGCTGAAAAAGGGGTTAGCGTTGAGATCGAATTAGTTGATCCAAATAACCTCCCTGAGGATTTGGTTGAGCTAAACCCTTACAAGTCAGTACCAACCTTGGTTGACCGTGAGCTGGCGTTATATCAATCAAATATCATCATGGAATACTTGGACGAGCGTTTCCCTCATCCACCATTGATGCCTGTTTACCCAGTCGCTCGTGGTAATAGCCGCCTAATGATGCATCGCATCGAGCGCAACTGGTATTCTCTGGCAGAAAAGATCGTAAAAGGTACGCCAGATGAAGCGGAAACAGCACGTAAGAAACTGCGTGATGAGTTACTTTCACTAGCGCCTGTTTTTGCTGAATTCCCTTACTTCGTGAGCGAAGAGTTTAGTCTTGTAGATTGCTACCTAGCACCTCTGCTATGGCGTCTACCTGTACTGGGTGTTGACCTTGTCGGTACAGGCGCAAAAGAAGTGAAGAATTACATGACTCGTGTATTTGAGCGTGACTCATTCCTTGCTTCTTTGACTGAAGCAGAGCGTGAAATGCGCTTGGCTGGTCAGTAATGGAATACGACAAACTCACTCCGCAACGTCCATATTTGTTGCGCGCATACTATGACTGGCTGGTGGAGAATGATTTGACTCCCCATCTCGTTGTGGATGCGACGCTTCCGGGTGTACGAGTGCCGACCGAGTTTGTTCGTGATGGTCAAATTGTGCTGAACATTGCACCGCGTGCAGTTGGCAACTTGGAACTCGGTAATGACGCGATCAGCTTCAATGCCCGTTTTAGTGGTCGACCGCATTCGGTTGTCGTGCCTATGTATGCTGCAATGGCTATTTATGCGCGCGAGAATGGTGCAGGTACCATGTTTGAACCTGAACCAGCTTACGCAGTGCAGGAAGATGAGCATGGTTTTGGTGCCAGTATCGAAGAAGCGGATGCAGATTTCGAACCCGCTGCGGAACTAGCAGCGATTGAAACGGAAACTGTCGAAGACGATGACAGTGATCCCGAGCCACCGAGACCTCGTGGTCGACCATCACTACGTGTCGTGAAGTAGATACGGATACGATAAAAAAAGCAGCCAATAGGCTGCTTTTTTGTTTCTCATCGACTGTTTCTTATCTATCGCCACTTATGCACTTAACGGCTGTGAATGACGGTAAAGACTTCGCGTACTCCGTCGATATGACGAACTTTATCAACCAATGTTGTCATTTGTGGCTGCGTGAGGCTCCCAATGAGGAAAACCTCCTGCGCTTCAGTCATCACTTTAACGGCATCATTCTCTATTGTCGTGTCGGCAAGAATCATGCTTTTGATGCGGCCAGTAATCCAAGTATCACGTGATGCAGTGCTGAAATCGGCCAGCGCGCGCGAACGTACTTGATTGTATAGTTGACTGACACCATCAATTTGCTCTACTTCAGCGACAAACTGCGTCAGTAGGAGAGCATCTGGCGCTTGGCCTGCTAAAAAAAGCTCACCTTCATACGCAATGGCGTTGATGCGCAATGCGCCTCTAAATGGCGGTTTATTGGCGATGCCAGCAACATCCATTTCTATCTGTTTATCTTGCCAATGGCTGTTTATATCACGATGCTGGACACAGCCAACGATGGCGATAGCTAACATCAGCAATACGCCGCGTACCCATCTATTACTCATAAGTAACCGAAAAGAGAGTTTGGTCAATCAAGTCACAGATGGTGTGTAGCGTAAACAAGTGGACTTCTTGAATGCGCGCAGTGCGCTGTGAAGGAATACGGATTTCAACGTCTTGCTCACCCAATAAACCTGCCATCTCACCACCATCTTTACCTGTGAGGGCGACAATGGTCATATCACGGGTGACAGCGGCTTCCATTGCCTTGGTAATGTCTTTGCTGTTGCCACTGGTCGAGATCGCCAGCAGAATATCGCCCGCTTGGCCAAATGCGCGTACTTGTTTTGAGAAGATCTCATCATGATGATAGTCATTCGCGACCGCGGTAAGTGTCGTGCTGTCTGCGGTTAGTGCTAATGCCGGAAGGCTGGGCCTTTCTGTTTCGAATCGATTAAGAAGGCACGCAGCAAATTGTTGTGCGTTTGAAGCCGAGCCACCATTGCCACAGCAGAGGATTTTGTTGCCGTTGAGTAGGCTTTGCACAATGACTTGTGAAGCTTTCGCTATCGCATCGGGAATGGCTTCTGCCGCGGCGATTTGGGTTTGAATGCTTTCTGTGAAACTCTCTTTTATGCTATCGAGCATGGTTAACCTTCTTCAAGTATATTCTTTAACCACTCAGTGGTGTTACCAAAGATATATACCACATCAAAGCGGAATGCCGCCATGTGACTATTGATATTTTGTTGTTTTAACCAGAATAAAGCGGTTCGTTTAAGTCGCTTTAGCTTGCGGTGGTCGATGGCATCGAGGCCTGAGCCATACTGTTCAGATTGGCGATATTTGACTTCAATAAAAACCCAAGTGTCGCCATCACGCATAATGAGGTCGATTTCCCCACCGCGAATTTGAAAGTTACGCTGGCAAGCAACGAGGCCCTGACGGCGGAGGTATTGCTCCGCTTGAGCCTCGTAAGCTTGGCCTTTATGGCGGCTACTGAACAGCCTCAATGTGGTTTCCTACAACCCGAGCCCATTCAACATCGCGATTGATGACACACTTCTCCCCGACACTGAGCACACCGGTTTGCCCCGCGGCAGTGTGGCTATCAATAATTTTCATCTGTGGTAGTTCGTTGGTCAACATGTAAGCGTCCATACCAAGTGCGATGAGACGCTTGGTGTTAACTGGGGTTTCTGGCCACAGTTCATTGATGCGGTTTTGGAACTCGCTTGGGTCAGAAATGAGCAGAGGAATATCACTAAACTCTAGCCCTTGAAGTTCAAATAGCTGATCTTCGCGACCTGCGATGGTATTACTACGCGAGCTGGTGAATAGCGTTGGCACTTCCGCCCCTGGGTTAATGGCTACTTCGATAAAGGGCTTAAGCAGCGCGAGCTCAGCTTGTGTTGCAATCATGTAGACCGCATCGACATCACGGCGGCTGCGTTGCTCCGACTCCAGTCCCAAGCCTGTGAGCTTACGCATCTGATTGATGCGAGTTTGGCTCTCTGTCAGCCCAAAGACTTGATTGATCTTCTGCTGTAACTCATTGCGCTTGCGGTAGTACTGGACGTCCCCTTCATAGCCTGTCAGTTGCACCCACTGCTCATTGAAAGCAGAGCTAACGCGTTCACCGTAGCCGCTTTGTGGGCCTAACAATAGAGGGTAGCGGTAGCCATTGTTGTAGAGGTGGATTGCTGCTTGTTGTGCTTCATTCTCCGGTGACAAAGTAAAGTAGCAGGTGTTTGGATCTGCACTGTGATCATCGGGAATATTGAGCGCCAAGGTTGGCAAGTTGATTTCATTCGACTCTTGGAAGTCGGCAATGTTGTTTTTTATCAGCGGACCAACAACGTAATCGATGCCGACATGCTCCATACTCGCGAGTAAATCAGACATTGGCTCCGAGGTGGAGTCGTAAACGGAAATTTTTACTTCGCCGTCTCGACCTTGGTTTTCCAACATGGCAGCAAAGAAGCCATCACGTACCGCATGCCCTTGACGCGCATACTTACCATTCAGAGGGAGCACTAAAGCGATATGTTTGGCCTGCTTAATGTCCATCTCATAGATGGTTTGTAAGCGAGGCGGCATGTGATTGATCGCTGGGTGGAAGCGATTTTGGGTCATCCAGCTACCGAGTTGCTCTTTGAGTTGCAGCGGGCTGTGTGCATAACGTTCTTCGAGCAGGCGAAGTTGAATCCAACCTCGAAGGATGGTTTCCTCGTCTGCAATTGGCGTCGACATGAGTGCATTGCCATCGACTTGAGACAACAGACTCCAGATAGCCTGCCAATTCGCTTCTTGTTGTGTGGCATCGAGATAAGGATCGAGCGCGATGCGCGAGCGAGCCGCGAGAAGAGGCTTGTTGAGCTCGTTAGCCAACTGAGTCCGTACCTGATAGTAACGGCGATACTGCTGATCTTCGAGTTGCCACCAAGGCTGTAAGTTGAGGCTATTCAACGCATCATCGATACGCCCTTGTTGATAGCGAAGGTTTGCTTTAGCGATTTGCCATTCCGCGGTCTGTTTCGGATCCATCCGCAATTGAGCAATCTTATCGAGCTGGCGGTCAGCCTGAGGCAACTGACCATCACGAATCATGGCCTTGAGAGCCAGAATGTGCCAATCCACACCTTGGGTACCCTCACTGCTTTCAGCATTGATAAGGTACTGTTCGATAGTCAAGGTCGCCGGAGATGCAATGTTGGTATTCTCCGGCGTCTTTGGTGTGGTGCCACAGGCTGCAAGGGTGACGGCAAATGCCACCGGTGCAACTAGTCGTGTTACACTTTGACGCTTTTTAGTAAACTTGAGCATTGTTTTTAATTCGACCGTAACAAATTACTCTCTATCTTACTGGCTGAAGAGATCTTAAACAAATGACTGATACCAATAGAAGTGCGGAATATGTCGCAACACTCTACATCGTTCCCACTCCAATCGGCAATTTAGGGGATATTACCCAGCGTGCCCTAGACGTTTTAAACTCGGTTGACGTCATCGCCGCCGAAGATACTCGCCATACAGGACGGCTATTGTCTCACTTCGGTATTACAACACGTACCTTCGCACTTCATGACCATAATGAACAGGCTAAGGCTGACGCGTTGATAGCGCAAATTCAGCAGGGTCAATCTATAGCGCTTGTCTCGGATGCGGGGACACCACTGATTAGCGACCCAGGATACCACTTAGTTAATCGTTGTCGTCAGGCGGGGGTTAACGTTGTGCCTCTACCGGGGGCTTGTGCTGTCATCACTGCGCTAAGTGCGTCTGGTTTACCTTCTGACCGTTTCAGTTTTGAAGGTTTTTTGCCTGCGAAGAGTAAAGGTCGCAAAGATACCTTTGAAGCACTACAAAGTGATCCGCGAACGCTTATCTTCTATGAGTCTCCTCATCGCATCATGGACTCACTCGCGGATATGTTGGCGGTGTTAGGCCCAGAACGCGAAGTGGTGCTTGCTCGTGAGCTAACTAAAACCTTTGAAACTTTCCATGGTGCGCCGCTGGGTGAACTGATTGAGTGGTTGGGTGAAGATAGCAACCGAATTCGTGGTGAGATGGTATTGCTGGTTGCGGGTCACCGTGCAGAGAAAGAAGCATTGCCGCCGGAAGCGACACGGACAACCGCCATTTTGGCGAAAGAGCTCCCATTGAAGAAAGCGGCAGCGCTAGCGGCTGAGATTCATGGCGTTAAGAAAAATGCGCTATACAAGTGGGGCTTAGACGCACTGGACTAGGCGGCAGCAATGATACTTAAGCCGCTTCAAGGTATTTGTTTGGCGAGAGTTATAGACTTGTCAGTAAGGTGTTATTTAGAAGCTATTGTGGGCTAAATCAAAAAATCGATAGAGTCTAGACACATGCTGGGCTCTCCTGTATTATCCGCCGCCTGAGTAGCTTAGGTAGTCGCTGCTTCGTTGATGTCCTTAGGGAGACTGACGAAGGGGAGGAAAGTCCGGGCTCCACAGGGCAGGGTGCCAGATAACGTCTGGGGGGCGTGAGCCTACGACCAGTGCAGCAGAGAGTATACCGCCGATGGCCTTTCGAGGCACAGGTAAGGGTGAAAGGGTGCGGTAAGAGCGCACCGCGCGGCTAGTAATAGTTCGTGGCACGGTAAACTCCACCCGGAGCAAGACCAAATAGGTTCCCGTATGGCGTGGCCCACGTTGGGAACGGGTAGGTTGCTTGAGCCTGTGAGCGATTGCAGGCCTAGACGAATGACTATCACCGCGCAAGCGGAACAGAACCCGGCTTATCGAGCTACTCACCTCATATTGGGGCAATGCGATGACGCATTGCCCTTTTTTCATTTCTTCGCCTTGTTGACATGCTTCGCAATATCAATTGATTAGCCCCTATCTCGCCCGTTTATTGATTTCCCAACACGCTTAATTTGGATCGTTAGCTTGCTAAACGAAGGGGGCAGCCGTAAACTTTGAAGTGGGTTTTTGTGGGAAAAAGTGGTGTAAAAGTTAGAGTCGTGGATAGATAACGATGTTACGTGGGGCAAACGCGGTTTCAATGGATGGAAAAGGCCGATTGGCCATTCCAAAGCGTTACCGTGAGGAGCTGCAAAGCACTTGCGAAGGCCTGCTCGTCTGTACCATTGACCACCACTTTGCATGCTTGCTGCTTTATCCCCTTGATGAATGGGAAAAAGTTGAAAGCCGATTAGCAAAGCTATCGAGTCTAAATCCTGCGGAGCGAAGACTACAACGCTTACTCTTAGGACATGCAATTGAGTGTCCTCTCGATAGCCAAGGGCGTATTTTGATCCCCCCTACATTACGCCAATACGCGGAGCTTGAAAGTCGCGCCATGTTAGTTGGGCAACTGAACAAATTTGAGATTTGGCAAGAAGCGCGTTGGCAAGAACAAATTGAAGAAGATATTACCTTGCAAACGGATCTGACTGCGTCAGAGCGTTTGAGTGATTTCTCGTTATAGATATAGAAGATGATGTCAGACAACCCAGCACACATTACTGTACTGCTTAATGAAGCAGTGGATGGCCTAGCCATTAAACCAAACGGCATTTACGTTGATGGCACCTTTGGTCGTGGTGGCCATAGCCGTCATATTCTTTCAAAGCTGGGCGAAAATGGTCGCTTAATCGCTATTGACCGTGATCCGCAAGCTATTGCGGAAGCAGGAAAAATTGATGATCCGCGTTTTGAAATCGTCCATGGCCCTTTCTCAGGCCTTGCAACCTATCTGACTGAGCGTGGTTTAGCCGGCAAAGTCGACGGGGTGCTGCTTGACCTCGGCGTATCATCACCGCAGCTTGATGATGCCGAGCGCGGGTTCAGCTTTATGCGCGATGGACCATTGGATATGCGTATGGACCCTACTTCAGGGCTGTCAGTGTCTGATTGGCTGAAACAAGCGGATGAAGAAGATATCGCTTGGGTTATCAAAGAGTTTGGTGAGGAACGTTTTGGTAAGCGAATTGCGCGCGCGATTGTAGAGAATCGTGAAAATGATGAGTCTGAGTCCTTAGAACGTACGTTACAGCTGGCTAAGTTAGTTGATAAAGCTGTGCCGTTTAAGGATAAGCATAAGCACCCGGCAACGCGCACTTTTCAGGCTTTCCGCATCTACATTAACAGTGAGCTGGAAGAGATCGATGTCGCTCTCAATGGCGCGCTTGACATTCTTGCACCTGAAGGTCGGTTGTCGGTGATTAGCTTCCATTCACTTGAAGATCGCATGGTGAAGCGTTTTATTCGCAAGCAGAGCAAAGGGCCTGAGATCCCGCATGGTCTGCCACTCACGGATGAGCAGATTAAAGCTCTAGGTAGTGCGAGTTTGAAAGCGATTGGAAAAGCGATCAAACCGTCGAAAGAAGAGATTCAGCAAAATGCCCGCTCTCGTAGCTCTGTGCTGCGCGTGGCTGAGAGATTGCAATAATGCCAAATGAGCAGGATTTTAATCTAGCCAAACACATCGGTGCTGATTTGATATCGGCAGGGCGTGTACCGCTAATCCTGTTCATTTTGGTAATGAGCTCTGCATTGGGCGTGGTGTTTGTTACTCATAATACGCGTGAGCAGATCTCACTGCGTGAGCAGTTGTTGCAAGAGCAAGATCAGCTTGATATTGAGTGGCGAAACCAGTTGCTTGAGGAGAGCGCTTTGACCGAGCATAGCTTAGTCGAAGATGTCGCTGAACGCCGCCTAGAAATGCAGCGTCCTGCGACCAATAAAGAAGTGATTATTTACTGATGAACCAGAAACGTACACCACCACCCGCAAAGCAGAGCACCTTTATTCGTTGGCGCTTCTATTTGGTGTGTGTGGGTATGTTGCTGGCGTTTTCTGCTTTAGTGGGGCGGGCGGCTTATATCCAAGTGGTCGAGCCCGGTCAATTGCGTAAAGAAGGCGATTTGCGTTCTTTACGTACTAAAGAGATACCTACCGCTCGTGGTATTATTTCTGATAGAAACGGCGAACAACTTGCGATTAGTGTCCCTGTACAAGCGGTATGGGCAGACCCAAAACGTATCGCTGAGAAAGGGTTAGGCGATATCAATCGATGGCATGCATTGGCTGACGTTTTAGCCCTTGACCGCGAAGAGATGCTAACGCGAATTACGGCTAACCCTAAACGCCGTTTTATCTACCTGCAACGTCAAGTCAGTCCAGCAATGGCTAACTATGTCAGTAATCTAAAACTACCGGGGATCGGGCTTCAAAACGAATCACGCCGTTACTATCCGTCAGGTGAAGTGAGCTCACAGCTGATCGGTGTCACTGGTATTGATGGTCGAGGTCTTGAAGGTGTTGAGCGCTCATATGACAGTTGGTTAACGGGAGAGGCGGGCACAAGAACGGTGCGTAAAGATCGCTATGGCCGTGTGGTCGAAAACATCTCGGATAAAGAGCGCCAACCGGGCAACCCTTTGCAGCTGAGTATCGATCAACGCATTCAAGCGGTTGCCTACAGAGCGGCAAAACAAGCGGTCGCTGATCATCAAGCGACGTCAGTATCGGTCATTATGACTGATGTCACCAGTGGTGAGGTGCTCGCCATGGTCAACAGCCCCTCTTACAACCCGAATAATCGAAACGAATTGCAAAGCTTTAGAATGCGTAATCGCACAATTACAGATGCGATGGAGCCCGGTTCTTCAGTAAAACCCTTTGTTGTCTTAGCGGCGCTAGAAGCAGGGATTGCCGATGAACACACCAAAATTGATACGGGCAACGGCATCATGCAGATTGGTGGTAGTCGAGTACGTGATGTTTCTAAAGCCGGTGTTGCGGACCTGCGCCGTATTCTGCAGAAATCGAGCAATATTGGTGTGACTAAATTGTCACTCGATATGCCAATTCAAGAGTTACTGGGCTTCTATAATGCCGTCGGTTTGGGAGAGAGTTCCGGCATCGATTTAATCGGTGAAAGCCAAGGCATCTTTCCTTATCGCACTCGCTGGTCAGATTTTGAACGGGCCACGATCTCTTTTGGTTACGGCCTGTCGGTCACCCCTGTTCAATTAGTCCGTGCCTACACGACTTTAGGTGGTGTGGGTGTGGCTCGTCCCCTTTCCGTGATCAAACTCGATGAAAAGCCTGAAGGTGTGCGTGTAGCGAGTGAAGCCAATACCCTGAAGTTGCTCGACATGCTAGAAAGCGTGACGCAGCGTGGGGGCAGTGCCACTCGAGCCGCTGTGCCAGGATACCGCGTGGGGGCGAAAACGGGCACCTCAGTTAAAGCCGTGAGCGGAGGTTATGGTGATGAATATGTCGCTTTAACCGCGGGACTTGCTCCCATTAGCTCTCCACGTTTAGCGCTTGTGGTTGTTGTTAACGAACCACAGGGCGATCAGTATTACGGCGGCCTTGTTGCCGCCCCAATATTTGCCGAAGTAATGAAGAGCGCATTGCAGATCCTCAATGTGCCGCCAGATGATAACGGCAATGGTATAAATATCGTAACAACAGAAGGCCGGTCTCATGCCGACAGTTAAAACAGCGAATCTGGGGGAGTTACTGGCTCCTTGGATTGAAGCACAGGATAGCCGCTGGGCCTCGATTGCTATCAAGGAAATGCAAATAGATAGTCGACAAGTTCAAGTTGGCGATCTGTTTGTGGCAATGATTGGTCATCAGGTTGATGGCAATCAGTTTATCTCTACCGCAATTGAATCCGGTGCCAGTGCCGTGCTCTCCCATGTGAAAGAAGCCGACTGCCACGGCATTGTCGAGTGGGTGAATAATGTGCCTGTCATTCGTGTCTTTCAACTTGACCATCATCTCTCTGCGATCGCGCAGCGTGGTTACTTTAATGACAGCGACATGCCTACCTTAGTGGGTGTGACGGGAACCAACGGAAAAACCACGATTACTCAGCTCATCGCGCAATGGCTAGAATTGCAAGATGTGACTAGCGGGGTAATGGGCACCACTGGCAACGGCTTGTTGAACGAGATTGAAGCTGCGACGAACACGACGGGCAGTGCCATCGAGATTCAGTCGACGTTGGCTAAGCTGCAACAGTTGGGTGCAAAAACGGTCGCACTTGAGGTCTCTTCGCACGGTCTGGTTCAGCACCGTGTAGCAGCTACTCCGTTTCGTGTTGGTGTCTTTACCAATTTGAGTCGTGATCATCTTGATTATCATGGCGATATGGCGAGCTACGCCGATGCGAAGAAAACCCTGTTTACGACGCACGACACCCAAGCGGCGGTGATCAATATTGATGATCCTATTGGCGCTCAGTGGGCAAATGAGCTGCCAGATGCCATTGTCGTGTCAAGCTCACCGGATTATTCGACCTCCACAACTCACCGCTATGTGTTTGTGGATGCTGTCGTGTTAAGCAGCCAAGGGATGACATTATCAGTCCGTTCTAGTTGGGGGCAGGGAGAACTCTGTGCGCCTTTAGTGGGGGAGTTTAATGTCAATAACTTGCTGCTGGCACTCGCCACTCTGCTAGAGATGAGGCATGACTTGACCTCATTACTCGACAGTGCCCCTCGTTTAACCGCGGTTATTGGGCGGATGGAAGTTTTTCATCAGGCTGACAAACCCATGTTAGTGGTTGATTACGCTCATACCCCCGATGCTCTTGAAAAAGCGCTACAAGCCTTGCGAGGCCACTGTGATGGCAACTTGTGGTGCATTGTTGGTTGTGGGGGCGATCGCGACAAAGGTAAGCGGCCAATGATGGCGGCAGCGGCGGAGTCTTATGCCGATTTTGCTGTTTTTACTGATGACAATCCTCGTAGTGAGGAACCCGCGGCCATTGTGCGCGACATGCTAGAAGGTGTGCGTCAAAAAGAGCGGGTTGTGGTGAAACATGATCGAGCCGATGCGATCGGTTATGCGTTCACGCATGCGAATGCGCGAGACATCGTTCTCGTGGCGGGCAAAGGACATGAAGATTATCAAGTGTTTGCGGATCGTACCGTGCACTACTCAGACCGAGAAACGGTGCAAACACTACTGGAGTTACCATCATGATGACATATACGTTAGCGCAGTTAGCTAACGCGGTGAGTGCCGAGTTAGTGGTTACTAATCAAGATTTGGCGCAACAACCTATTCACCACATATCGACAGATACCCGTCAATTAGAGCGGGGCAGCCTGTTCATTGCCCTAAAAGGTGAGCGCTTTGATGCCCATGATTTTGCTCAACAAGCCATAGATAGCGGTGCGAGTGCGTTATTGGTGCACCGACGCTTAGCACTTGATATCCCTCAGTTAGTCGTCGCTGATACGCGCATTGCACTGGGTCAATTGGGTGCTTGGCTTCGTGATACACTAAATCCTTACACAGTGGCCATGACGGGCAGTTGCGGCAAGACCACAGTGAAAGAGATGACCGCTGCTATTCTAGGTCAAAAACACCAAGTCCTCGCTACGGCGGGTAACTTTAACAACGATATCGGTGTGCCACTGACGTTATTGCGATTAGAAGCCTGTCATGAGTTTGCTGTGATGGAGCTTGGTGCCAACCATATCGGTGAAATCGACTACACCACGCGCTTGGTTAAGCCTCAGGTCGCATTGATCAATAATATCGCTGAGTCTCACCTTGAAGGGTTTGGCTCGATGGAAGGGGTCGCACAAGCGAAAGGAGAGATTTTCCATGGCTTGCCAGATGATGGTGTTGCGGTGGTAAATTTAGAAAGTCACGACTTACCACGTTGGCAACCTGCATTAGATGGTAAGCGGGTACTTACCTTTTCAACAAAGCAAGCAGACGCCGATTACACGGCATCGGATGTGTCATTGAATGCCGATGCGACATCGGCATTTACCTTGAATACACCCGAGGGCTCCGTCGCGGTTTCTTTATCTGTGCCGGGTGAGCATAACATTGCCAATGCACTCGCTGCTGCAGCGTTAACTCAACAGACTGGCGCGAGCTTAGCCGATATTGCCGCTGGACTTGCTGAGATGAGTAATGTGGCTGGCCGCGTTAATGTTAAAGCGTTAAATACACACCTCACTGTCATTGATGATACCTACAATGCAAGCGTGCCAGCGATGCGAGCGGCGATTGATCTACTCGCTACTTATCAAGGGCATCGTGTGCTGATACTCGGCGATATGAAAGAATTGGGTAAAGAGAGTGCCCATTTACATCAAAGTATTGCAGAATACGCGGCGGCGAAACATTTTGATACAGTACTCACTTACGGCACAGAAAGCCAAATTATCAGTGAGTACTGCCATGGCCAACACTTTGAGCAGAAACCTGCTCTCATCGAACACTTATTAGAAAAACTAGCGTTAATGCCAACCCTTTCTGTCACTGTATTGGTGAAAGGCGGACGAAGTGCCCGCATGGAAGAGGTTGTCACTGCGTTGCAGGAGACAGTGCAATGATTTTATGGTTAGCGGGGCTGTTAGAAGAATACATGCCATTTTTCCGCTTGTTTGAGTATTTGACCTTCCGCGCCATTGTTAGCGTCTTGACGGCGTTAATGATTTCGTTGTGGATGGGACCAAAGCTGATTGCACGTCTACAAATGTTGCAAATTGGGCAAGTCGTTCGCCACGATGGCCCAGAATCTCACTTCAGTAAGCGTGGTACGCCAACGATGGGCGGGATCATGATTTTAACCGCCATCACGGTCACAGTGTTGCTGTGGTGTGATCTTACCAATATCTATGTGTGGGCCGTACTCGCGGTTACGCTGGGGTATGGTGCGGTGGGTTTCGTTGATGATTACCGTAAGGTGGTGCGCAAGAATACCGACGGATTGATTGCACGTTGGAAGTACTTCTGGCAGTCAGTCATTGCCCTCGGAGTGGCTTTCGCGCTTTATATGTATGGTAAAGACACCGCCGCGACTCAACTGGTTGTGCCGTTTTTCAAAGATGTCATGCCCCAGCTCGGCCTTTTCTATATCGTGTTTACCTACTTCGTTATTGTCGGTACGAGTAATGCGGTCAACCTAACCGATGGACTGGACGGTTTGGCGATCATGCCAACAGTGATGGTTGCGGGCGGTATGGCGTTTATCGCATGGGCGACAGGCAACGTTAACTTTGCTAGCTACCTCAATATTCCTTATTTGCGTGATGCAAGTGAGTTGGTTGTGGTATGTACAGCCATCGTTGGTGCTGGGTTGGGTTTCTTGTGGTTTAACACCTATCCCGCCCAAGTCTTTATGGGCGATGTGGGTTCACTTGCCCTCGGTGGCGCGTTAGGCACGATAGCGGTGCTGGTTCGCCAAGAGTTGCTGCTGGTGATTATGGGTGGCGTCTTCGTGATGGAGACGGTCTCTGTGATTCTGCAGGTGGGCTCTTATAAATTGCGCGGCCAGCGTATTTTCCGCATGGCACCTATTCACCATCACTATGAGCTGAAAGGGTGGCCCGAGCCGCGTGTGATTGTGCGTTTTTGGATTATTACTCTAATGCTGGTGCTTATCGCGTTGGCAACGCTAAAGGTACGTTAATGAAATCGTGGGCAGCAATACATAAGGTAGTGGTAATCGGACTAGGAATGACCGGGCTGTCTGTGGTGCGACACCTTCGTGATGTTGTTTCTTGCCACAAATGTGAGGCCGGGGAGCGTCCGCTTTCTCTTCATGTGATTGACACTCGCACTCAACCTCCTGGAGCGGATGAGTTGCCTAGTGACGTGCCGCTAGTGGCTGGGCTCTGGGACATGTCCGTATTGTTGTCAGCGGATTTAATTGTCGCGAGTCCCGGTATCGCACTGGCCACCCCTGAACTTCAGGAAGCGGCTAGCGCGGGTATTCCTATTGTTGGCGATATCGAACTGTTTGCATGGGCTTGTGATAAACCTGTTGTTGCGATTACGGGCTCAAATGGCAAGAGTACGGTGACCAGTTTGGTTGGGGAAATGGCCAAAACGGCTGACATGAAGGTGGGTGTTGGAGGGAACATCGGTTTTGCTGCCCTTGATCTCCTCGCCGAAGGTCATGATGCCTATGTCCTAGAGTTATCCAGCTTTCAACTTGAGACAACGTCATCATTAACACTTAAGGCCGCTGCGTATCTGAATCTCAGTGAAGATCATATGGATCGCTATGACAGTTTTGCCGATTATGCGAAAGCGAAGCAGCGAATCTTTATGCATGCAGAGCGAGCCGTGGTCAATCAAGTTGAGAATGCGACTTGGCCTCTGCAGCCTCAGTTGCCAATCAATACTTTTGGGTTTGAGCGCGGGCAATACTGTGTCGCTAACTATCAAGGCAGTGAGTGGTTGATGGCACATGGGAAGCCTGTCATGCCATCAACGGAAATTGCGCTTGTTGGTCGGCACAACGTGGCTAACTGCTTGGCAGCGTTAGCTCTGGCCGATGCACTCACTATTCCTCGCGAGAGTGCTAAGAAGGCGATGCAAACCTATGGCGGTTTACCCCATCGTTGCCAACTTGTTCACGAGAGCCACGGCATTCGCTGGGTTAATGATTCAAAAGCGACGAACTTAGCCAGCACGGCTGCGGCATTAAAAGGGTTAGTACTCGAAGGGCGATTGCACTTACTGGTTGGCGGTGATGGTAAAGGGGCTGATTTTTCAGAACTCCGAGCCATTTTGTCGCCAATGAGTGTCACCTTGTATTGCTATGGACGAGACGCCGAGGCTTTTGCCGGATTGGCCGCTGAATGCGTGATGACAGAGACCATGGACGAGGCTGTAGGGATCGCTGCCCGTAAAGCGCAGTCAGGCGATATGGTTTTGTTGTCGCCCGCGTGTGCAAGCTTCGACCAGTTCCCGAATTTTATGAAGCGTGGAGAGCACTTTATTACATTGGCTGAACAATTCCACCAAGAGGTGTCGGCATAATGCGAACACCAATGACGATGTTATCCGGGTCCACAGCTTGGCTGGCGCAGCCAGATGAAGTGTGCTGGTACGATCGTCAATTGGTATGGCTAATTTTTGCTTTATTGTTGGTTGGCCTTGTCGCAGTGACGACGGCTTCTGAGCCAGTCGCGACTCGTCTTACTGGTCAACCGCTTTACTTTGCGATTCGGCACGGAATTTTTCTTGTTGGTTCCTTGATTATTGGCTCTGTGGTAGTGCAAATTCCGTTGAGTCGTTGGATGCAAATTAGTGGACCATTTTTACTTGTTTCACTGATTTTATTGGTGGCGGTGCTGTTTGTTGGCCACACAGTGAATGGTGCACAGCGCTGGATCCCGCTTGGGGTCTTCAATCTGCAACCCGCGGAACTCGCAAAGTTATCCTTATTGGTTTTTTTGTCGGGGTACTTGGTTCGTCGCCAAGAAGATGTAAGAAGTAACTTTTACAGCGGCTTTTTTAAACCGATGAGCGTACTCGCCATGATGGGAGCACTGTTGCTTTTGCAGCCTGATTTTGGCTCTTTTGTTGTGATGCTAATCATCACTATCGGCATGCTTTTTCTGGCTGGCGCCAAGCTGTGGCAATTCATTGTTTTAGTCATGGCCGCTGGCGTCGCTGTAGCTGGCATGATCATGGCGGCGCCATACCGACTGAAGCGCTTGGCATCATTCATGGATCCTTGGGCCGATCCTTTTGGTAGTGGCTATCAGCTCACTCAATCATTGATGGCTTTTGGGCGTGGTGACTGGTTCGGGCAGGGGCTGGGTAATTCAATCCAAAAACTTGAGTATCTACCAGAAGCACATACTGATTTCGTGTTTTCGGTGATAGCGGAAGAACTTGGTCTCTTTGGCGTCACTTTAGTACTGCTCTTGTTGTTTGGTTTGGTGTTTAAAGCACTGGCCATTGGGCGACGCTGTGTTGAATCTCAACAGCTCTTTGGCGGCTATATCGCTTATGGTTTGAGCTTTTGGTTTGCGTTCCAAACTCTTGTTAATGCAGGTGCGGCGTCCGGCTTATTGCCGACAAAGGGGCTCACATTGCCACTGATCAGCTATGGTGGCGCAAGTTTATTTATTATGGCAACGGCAGTAGCACTGTTGATACGCGTGGATCATGAACAACGTATCGCTGCTGTTTCGATGTTGCACCAAGAACACAGTGAAAATGACAACGAATCAGAATAAAAAACTATTGGTAATGGCAGGTGGTACGGGTGGACATGTGTTCCCGGGACTTGCTGTTGCCCACCGTCTCCAAGCACAAGGTTGGCAAGTTCGCTGGCTTGGTACGGAAGATCGTATGGAAGCGCAACTTGTGCCGCAACATGGCATTGAAATTGATTTTATTCGAGTAAAAGGGCTGCGAGGTCAAGGCATCAAACGCCTTTTAGCGGCACCTTTTCAAATCCTTGGTGCTGTCATGCAAGCGCGACGTCATATTAGCGCATATCAGCCTGATGTGGTGCTAGGCATGGGCGGGTATGTCAGTGGTCCAGGCGGTGTTGCGGCTTGGCTAAGCGGTATTCCCGTTGTACTACATGAGCAAAATGCGGTCGCGGGTTTGACGAATCAATGGCTAGCAAAGATTGCGAAATCTGTTCTGCAAGCCTTCCCAGGGGCGTTTGCTGATAAGCCCGTTGTCGGTAATCCAGTGCGACAAGATGTCGTGGAAATGCCATCGCCCGAGTCACGTTTCAATGGTCGCGAAGGGCCGTTGCGTGTACTGGTGATGGGGGGCAGTCAAGGAGCGCGGGTATTGAATCAAACCGTACCTGAAGCGGTTGCCAAATTAGGTCAAAATGTTGTGGTGCGCCATCAGGCCGGAAAAGGGAATAGCGAATCGGTTGGTAAAGCGTATATGCCAGCGGGCGTGAAGGTCGAAGTTTCAGACTTTATCGATGATGTTGCGGGTGCTTACGCATGGGCGGATGTGATCGTATGTCGATCTGGCGCGCTGACCGTCTCTGAACTTGCCGCGGCTGGCTTGGGTGCCGTGTTTGTTCCCTTTATGCACAAAGACCGCCAACAAGCACTAAACGCTGACCATCTTGTCGATGCAGGCGCGGCTGTGATGATAGAACAGCCAGACTTAACCGCTGACAAACTGGCAGAGCAACTAACACTTTTAAACCGTGACCGACTGATGAAGATGGCTAGCCGGGCACGAGAGATGGCGATTTTGGATGCTGACCAACAGGTCGCTGATGTCATTGCCTCTTACGCGAAATAACGAGAGCAAAACAATGGGTAAACTCGATAATCAACAGCTGGCAAAAATCCGAACCATGGTACCTGAAATGCGTCGTGTTGAACGTATTCACTTTGTAGGTATTGGTGGTGCGGGGATGAGTGGTATCGCTGAGGTTCTGATCAATGAAGGCTACCAAATCACGGGTTCAGATATCGCCGCCAATCTCGTGACTGCTCGCCTTGAAAGTAAAGGTGCTCGTATTTACTTGGGTCATGAGCCAGAAAACATCGCAGGTGCGAGTGTTGTTGTCGTATCGACGGCGATCAACCCAGAAAACCCAGAGTTGCTTGCAGCGCGAGAGGCGAGGATTCCGGTTGTGCGTCGTGCTGAAATGCTGGCTGAGCTAATGCGTTATCGCCATGGTATTGCGGTTGCGGGCACGCATGGCAAGACGACGACCACGGCAATGGTCACGCAAATCTATTCAGAAGCCGGCCTTGATCCGACGTTTGTGAATGGCGGCTTGGTAAAGAGTGCGGGGACCAATGCGCGTTTGGGATGCAGTCGTTACTTGATTGCCGAGGCGGATGAAAGTGATGCCTCTTTTCTGCACCTTCAGCCAATGGTCAGTATCGTTACCAACATTGAACCAGACCATATGGATACCTATGGCGGTGACTTCAATGTCCTTAAGCAAACGTTTATCGACTTCCTTCACAATCTGCCGTTCTATGGATTGGCCGTCATGTGCGTGGATGATCCGGTAGTGAGAGAGCTACTCCCACAGGTGGGACGTCAAGTCGTCACGTATGGCTTCTCCGATGATGCAGATGTACGTATTAGTCACTATCGTCAGCAAGGACATCAAGGACACTTCTCCATTGAGCGTCGTGACCGCCCGACCTTGAATATCACACTGAATGTTCCGGGTAAGCACAATGCCCTTAATGCGGCCGCGGCCATTGCGGTTGCGACTGAAGAAGAAGTGGCAGATGAAGCGATTCTGAATGCGTTAGCTACCTTCGGTGGGACTGGTCGACGTTTTGATCATCTCGGCGAATTCGATACTGGCAACGGCAAAGCGATGTTAGTTGATGATTATGGTCATCACCCGAGTGAAGTTGATGTGACGATTGATGCTGCTCGCGCAGGCTGGCCAGATCGCCGACTGGTCATGATATTCCAGCCTCACCGTTATAGCCGTACGCGTGATCTCTATGATGATTTTGCCAATGTACTTGATAAAGTGGATGTACTCATCATGTTAGATGTCTATTCCGCTGGAGAAGATCCTATTTCTGGTGCGGATGGACGTTCTCTTTGTCGGACAATTCGTAACCGAGGCAAATTAGATCCTGTCTTTGTCGCAGACAAGGAAAATTTACCTGCTACCTTGGCCAATATTCTGCAAGATAATGACTTAGTATTGACGCAAGGTGCGGGGGATGTGGGCAAGATTGCTCGAGAACTTGCTGATTTTGAACTCAATATAACAAATATGCAACAAAAGGTTGTGTAAGTGGTTGACTTTCATACTCAACAAGATTGTGAAATGTGAACACAAATTGAACTAAAAACGGATGTTTGTTTGCACTAACTATGCTGAAAAGCATTACAATGGTTGGAGACTGGTCAGAGGGTCGGTATAATCGGTCAACTTTGACTTTGTTTCAGCAAATCAACCTGTGAATCAGAGTGCATCCAGCGAGGGATGAATGGCAGAAAGCGCAGTTGCAGGAAAAAGTAGCATTGATTGGCCGCATTATGGCGCGCTAGGCTTTTTCCTTCTTGTTGTGGTTTTCATCGCCACGCTGTTGGTTATCGTCGTTCAATGGATGACGGATGCGAATCGACTGCCGCTGGCCAATTTAGTGGTGCAAGGTGATTTAACGTATCTTGCGACCGATGATGTCCGTGAAGCCATTTTGCAGTCAGGAGAGCTTGGTAGCTTTATGACGCAAGATGTGGGCGAAATCCAAACGGCGATTGAGTCTTTGCCATGGGTTGCAAGTGCGTCAGTTCGCAAGCAGTGGCCAGATGTATTGAAGGTTTATCTGGTCGAGCATGAACCCATGGCGCGATGGCATGATGATGCCTTGTTAAACACCTATGGCGAAGTATTTGTTGCGCGTGCGACTTCATTGGAAAGCCTTGTTCGTTTGGCGGGCCCTGAGGGTTCTAGTCAAGAAGTGATGGCTCAGTGGAAAGCGATGCAACAGCAGTTGGCTCCGCTGGATGTGGCCCTCGAAGGGGTGACACTGAGCTCGCGACGTGCGTGGCGCGTTTGGCTGGATAACGGTATACGACTGGAGTTAGGGCGACGTTCATTAGAAGAACGTTTAGCGCGATTTATCACTCTCTATCCAGAGCTTAACGGGAGTAATAAGACAGTCGAATACGTCGATTTGCGTTATGACACAGGGGCCGCAGTAGGCTGGCAAAAAACAGAGTAATCACGAGTTTTAGTAGAGAGAGCATGACGAAGTCAACGGATAAGCAGTTAATAGTGGGGCTCGACATTGGTACGTCTAAAGTGACGGCCTTGGTCGGCGAAGTGTTGCCGGATAACACTATTAATATCATTGGTCATGGTGATAGTCCGTCTCGAGGTATGGACAAAGGTGGCGTGAATGATCTTGAATCCGTGGTTAAATCGGTTCAGAAGGCCATTGATAAGGCAGAATTGATTGCTGATTGTCAGATTGAGTCTGTCTATTTGTCTTTGTCAGGTAAGCACATTAATTGCATGACAGAAAACGGTATGGTGCCGATTTCTGATAAAGAGGTCACGCAAGACGACGTCGACAATGTGATTCATACCGCGAAATCGGTAAAGTTGAGTGATGAACTGCGAACCTTGCATATTATCCCGCAGGAGTTTGCCATCGATTACCAGGAAGGGATAAAAAACCCTGTTGGGCTTTCTGGTGTTCGCATGCATGCCAATGTGCATATGATTACTTGCCATAACGATATGGCCCGTAATATCGAGAAAGCGGTCGAACGTTGCGGCTTAAAAGTTGATCAGCTTATTTTCTCAGGACTGGCTTCGAGCTATGCCGTACTGACTGAAGATGAGAAAGAATTAGGTGTTTGTGTGGTCGACATCGGCGGCGGCACCATGGACATTGCGGTTTGGAGTGGTGGCGCATTGCGTCACGCAGAAGTTGTTCCTTATGCAGGTAATGCGGTAACCAGTGATATCGCTTATGCCTTTGGAACACCACCAAGCAACGCAGAAGAGATAAAGGTAAAGTTTGGTTGTGCATTGAGTGAGTTGGTCAGCAAGGACGCGAAGGTTGATGTGCCAAGTGTCGGCGGAAGACCATCACGCAGTTTGCAAAGCCAGACTTTAGCTGAGGTGATCGAACCGAGATACAGTGAGCTGCTTGGCTTAGTTAAGCAAAAATTGGTCTCGGTGGAAGAACAAATGCGTAGTGCAGGGCACAAGCATCATTTGGCAGCCGGTATTGTGCTGACAGGTGGTGCCGCGCAGATAGATGGATTGGTGGAGTGCGCTGAGCGTGTCTTCCGCAATCAGGTACGGCTTGGCAAGCCTTTAGGTGTCAATGGTCTGACAGAGTATGTCAAAGCACCAACCTATGCGACGGCAGTCGGCTTGCTGTACTACGGAAAGGAAAGCCAATTATATGACACGGTAGAGATTGAACCTCGTCGTGCGGCAGGTGTCCCAGTATGGCAACGCCTGACTAATTGGATAAAGAAAGAATTTTAAACCTGATGCGAACAGGATGAACGGAGAGAACACATGTTTGAACCGATGATGGATATGTCAGACGAAGCGGTTATTAAAGTCATTGGCGTAGGTGGCGGCGGCGGTAACGCTGTTGAACACATGGTACGTGAGTCAATCGAAGGGGTTGACTTCATCAGTGTCAACACTGATGCCCAAGCGCTAAAGAAAACTAACGTAAGTTCTACGATTCAGATTGGTGGTGATATCACTAAAGGTCTGGGTGCGGGCGCTAACCCACAGGTCGGTCGCGATTCTGCGTATGAAGATCGTGAAGCGATTAAAGATCAGCTCGATGGTGCCGATATGGTATTTATCGCAGCGGGTATGGGTGGTGGTACAGGGACTGGTGCAGCACCTGTTATCGCCGAAGTTGCGAAAGAGCTGGGTATCTTAACGGTTGCGGTTGTGACTAAACCGTTTAGCTTCGAAGGTAAAAAGCGTATGGCTTTTGCTGAGCAAGGAATTGAAGAGCTTTCAAAGCATGTTGATTCTTTGATCACTATTCCAAATGAGAAGCTACTTAAAGTACTTGGTCGCGGTATTACGCTATTGGATGCCTTTGCGAAGGCAAACGATGTATTAAAAAATGCGGTTCAAGGTATTGCTGAGCTTATTACCCGTCCGGGTCACATCAACGTCGACTTTGCAGACGTACGCACTGTGATGTCTGAGATGGGCCACGCCATGATGGGTAGTGGCGTAGCAACTGGTGAAGACCGCGCTGAAGAAGCGGCCGAAATGGCAATTTCTTCGCCACTGTTGGAAGACATCGATCTTGCTGGCGCGCGTGGAGTGTTGGTCAATATCACTGCGGGTTTTGATATGCGTCTTGACGAGTTCGAAACGGTCGGTAACACGGTGAAGGCATTCGCGTCTGATAACGCAACGGTTGTAATCGGTACATCGCTTGACCCAGAAATGTCTGATGAGCTGCGTGTTACTGTTGTCGCAACGGGCATTGGCAACGAGAAGAAGCCGGATATCACACTGGTAACAAACGCTGCGAAATCAGCGCCAGCAGTACCACAGACCCAGCCAAAGACAGAAGCGCCGAAAGTTGAAACGCGTCCAGCGGCGCCAGAGCAGCCTAAAGTGTCAAAACCTGCGCCACAACCGCAAAGTGGTGGTGCACAGCAGGCAACGCAGGCCGCACCGAAAGATGCGACTGAGCACGACTACTTGGATATTCCAGCGTTCTTACGTAAGCAAGCAGACTAATTGATTGCTTGGTTATTAAGCGAAATACTGGTATGATGTCTTAATCATCACGCTAAATTAAGTGTGGTTGAAGCAAATCACACTTTCGTGAATTGAGAATAGGATGTAAACATGATTCGACAACGCACGTTAAAAAGCATCGTGAAAACGACTGGGGTGGGCTTACACTCAGGCCGTAAAGTCACTTTGACTCTACGTCCAGCAGCGGCGAATACCGGCGTTATTTACCGCCGTGTTGATTTAGATCCTGTGGTTGACTTTCCGGTCGATGCTCACTCTGTTCGCGATACGATGTTGTGTACGGCGCTTGTAAATGAAAGCGGTGTTCGTATCTCAACGGTCGAGCACTTAAATGCGGCGTTGGCAGGCATGGGTATCGATAACATTATTATCGAAGTCGATGCGCCAGAGATTCCGATCATGGACGGAAGTTCTAGTCCCTTCATCTATTTGTTGCAATCTGCTGGTATTGATACCTTAAACGCACCAAAGCGTTTTATGCGTATTAAAAAACCTGTTCGCGTCGAAGATGGTGACAAATGGGCTGAGTTGGTGCCATATAATGGCTTCCGTTTAGATTTTGCGATTGATTTTGATCATCCAGCGATCGATGTTGACCAGCAAAATCTCGTATTGGACTTTTCTAGCCAAGCGTTTGTGCAACAAATTAGCCGTGCGCGTACCTTTGGTTTCATGCGTGATATCGAGTTTTTGCAGTCGCAGAACAAGTGTCTAGGCGGTAGCTTTGATAATGCCATCGTATTAGATGAATACCGTATTCTGAACGAAGATGGTCTGCGTTATGATAACGAGCTCGTCAAACACAAAGTGCTTGATGCGATTGGTGACCTTTACATGTGCGGTCACAATATCGTCGGTGAAGTTCGCGCTTATAAGTCTGGTCATGCGTTGAATAACATGCTGCTGCGTGCTGTCCTTGCGGACCAAGAAGCTTATGAGATGGTCACCTACGAGACAGAGACGGAAGTGCCTGTCGCGTTGGCTCAACCAGGTATGGTATTGGCTTAATCGTCGGATGAATGATAAGAACGAGGCTTGATGCCTCGTTTTTTTATGCCTGCGATTTGAGTTTTTTACGACACTGAGCTATTTCTTGGCCATTGCAGCGAGACGTTCTAGTCGTCGCTTAATCTTTTCAGGGGCATCCGCGGCGATGCATTTGAGGTACTCCGCAGCGACGGGGCTGATTGGTTCTTGTTTAATGTCTGGCTCACTACTCTTTTTACGTCGATGTGGTTGCAGAGAAAGATCCGGATTGATTTTTATCTCTATCGAAGAAAGTTGTGGCAACTCTGTGGTGCGCAAGGAAGAAAGTAAGTGAAAACGTTCAAAGTTTAGTCGCTGCGCCCAGGCTGACGACGCAACTACTAGGACAAGGATCCCCTGTCGATAGTTTGCCACCCTGAGTTGATTTGCAAGCTCAGGCGAGAGGCAAGATCTGACTTTCTTGTTCAATTTATCCAGTGCAACGGCGCGCTGCGTGATACCGGTTAAGTTATCACTGTCTAGCAAATGGTCGGCACTTTGTGGGCGATGATCGCGCATATTCGATGATTCTTTAGCCATCTCGGGTTGAAAGGCTGATCTACAGCAAACAACACAGGTTTATCATAGGATGAAGCCTTATTTTCCCTTATTATAGGGTGATTCGTCGAGCTTTGGCACGACGTAAGATTAAGCGCTTGGCTATTAAAATAAAAATTGTCCGTGACAGTTGAAGTTATCAACAATTGTCCCCACTTATGTCTTATAGCCGTGACTTCTTCGAGAGCTTCGGGATGAAGTAATCGATGAAGGATTAACCCGCACACGCAGAGAATTTTAGCCTTGTGGCTCGCCACATGACCATTAAGAGAATTAAGCATTCCCATGTTACAGAAACTTCTGACTAAAGTAATTGGCAGCCGTAACGATAGGACGTTACGTAAACTGCGTAAGATCGTTGATCAAATCAATAAATTAGAGCCTCAGTTTGAATCGCTTCAAGACGAAGAGCTGCGCGCGAAAACCGTCGAGTTTCGTGAGCGTATCGAGCAAGGTGAGAACCTTGACGCTATCTTGCCAGAAGCATTTGCAACGGTGCGCGAAGCATCTAAACGTTTGAACGGCATGCGTCACTTTGATGTTCAGCTCATCGGTGGCATGGTACTTAATGACTGCCAGATTGCAGAGATGCGTACAGGTGAAGGTAAAACCCTAACCGCAACTTTGCCTGCGTATTTGAATGCGTTGACAGGCAAGAGTGTCCACATTGTCACAGTGAACGACTATCTTGCAAAGCGTGATGCCGAAACGAACCGCGCACTCTTTGAATATCTTGGTATGACTGTGGCATTCAACGTACCGGGGATGCACCCGCAACAGAAAAAAGACGCCTATCAAGCCGATATCCTTTACGGAACGAACAACGAATTCGGCTTTGACTACTTACGCGACAACATGGCATTCCGTGCAGAAGATCGTGTTATGCGTGACCGTTTCTTTGCTGTTGTGGATGAAGTGGACTCGATCTTAATCGATGAAGCGCGTACGCCGTTGATCATTTCTGGCCCTGCTGAGGACAGTTCTGAGCTTTACATCAAGATCAATACATTGATCCCGAACCTTGTTAAACAAGACAAGGAAGACAGTGAAGAGTATCGCGGTGAAGGTCACTACACCGTCGATGAAAAAGCCAAGCAAGCGCATTTGACAGAGAATGGTCAAGAGTTTGTTGAAGAGCTACTCATCAAAGAAGGCATGATGTCGGAAGGTGACACGCTATATTCACCTAGCAATATCAGCCTATTGCACCATGTTAACGCTGGTCTTCGTGCGCATGTCTTATTTGAGCGTGATGTTGACTACATCGTGCAAGAGAACGAAGTGGTCATTGTCGATGAGCACACTGGACGTACTATGCCAGGACGCCGCTGGTCTGAAGGTCTTCACCAAGCTGTCGAAGCGAAAGAAGGGGTGAAGATTCAGAATGAGAACCAGACACTCGCTTCGATCACTTTCCAGAATTACTTCCGTCTTTACGAAAAACTGTCGGGCATGACAGGTACGGCAGATACAGAAGCATTCGAATTCCAATCTATCTATGGCCTAGAAACCGTGGTTATCCCAACTAACCGCCCTATGGTGCGTGATGATATGGGTGACTTGGTTTACATGACTGAGCGTGAAAAGTTCAACGCCATTATCGAAGATATCAAAGAGCGTGTTGCGAAGGGCCAGCCGAGCCTAGTGGGTACGGTTTCTATCGAGAAATCTGAGCTCCTATCTAATGCTTTGAAAAAGGCCGGTATTAAGCACCAAGTACTGAATGCTAAGTTCCATGAAAAAGAAGCTGAAATTGTCGCTTCTGCGGGTGAACCGGGTGCGGTTACTATCGCAACGAACATGGCGGGTCGTGGTACCGATATTGTCCTTGGCGGTAACCTTAAGTCGCGTCTCGATAAGCTAAATAACCCAACAGATGCACAAGTTGAGGCTGAAAAAGCAGCATGGCAGCAAATCCATGATGCGGTACTCGAAGCGGGCGGTCTTCATATTATCGGTACAGAGCGTCACGAATCTCGTCGTATCGATAACCAGCTTCGCGGTCGTTCTGGCCGTCAGGGTGATGCAGGTTCTTCTCGTTTTTACCTCTCAATGGAAGATAGCTTGATGCGTATCTTCGCGTCAGATCGTGTATCCGGCATGATGAAGAAGTTGGGTATGGAAGAGGGCGAGGCGATTGAGCACCCTTGGGTAACCAAGGCGATTGAGAACGCACAACGTAAAGTAGAAGGCCGAAACTTCGATATTCGTAAGCAGCTACTTGAGTTTGATGACGTCGCCAATGACCAACGTAAAGTGGTTTATGAGTTGCGCGATGAGTTGATGAACACCGATGACATCAGTGAAATGGTACAAAATAACCGAGCTGATGTTATCGATGCTGTGATCAGCCAGTACATCCCGCCACAATCTCTCGAAGAAATGTGGGATATCGAAGGTCTTGAGCAGCGCCTAAAAGCTGACTTTGATCTTGAGCTACCTATTCAAGAATGGCTTGATAAAGAAGAGAAGCTCTACGAAGAAGCGCTGCGTGAGCGAATCTACGACCAATCTGTTGAGATTTATCAGAACAAGGAATCGGTTGTTGGCGAGTCTGTTATGCGCAACTTCGAGAAGTCTGTCATGCTACAGAATCTTGATACGCTATGGAAAGAACACCTAGCGGCGATGGATCACTTGCGTCAAGGTATTCATCTTCGAGGCTATGCACAGAAGAACCCGAAGCAAGAGTACAAGCGTGAGTCGTTTGCACTATTTGAGGAGATGCTTGAAAACCTCAAAGCTGACGTCATTATGATTTTGTCGAAGGTTCGTGTTCAGCAACAAGAAGAAGTTGAACGCATGGAAGAAGAGCGCCGTCGTCAAGCTGAAGAAGCAGCGCGTCGTCAGCAGATGAATCATGCAAGTGCCGATAACCCACTTGCTGACGATGATGCAAAGTCTGCTGGCACATTCCAGCGTGAAGAGCGTAAAGTAGGGCGTAATGAGCCATGTCCGTGTGGCAGTGGCAAAAAGTACAAGCAGTGTCACGGAAAAATTAACTAGACTTTTGCTTAGACCGACTAATGAGTTAACGAAAAGCCGCCTTGTGCGGCTTTTGTTTTATCATTTTTATGATGCTGATAGGCTTAGAGTTCAACATAACGAGTACACAGATAAGATAATGAAAAAAAGAGTACATATCGCGGCGGGGATTATCTTGTCAGCGGATCAACAGGAAGTGTTTCTAACGCGTCGTGAGGCCAAAGCATATCAAGGTGGCTTTTGGGAGTTTGCTGGTGGTAAGGTGGAGCAAGGTGAGTCAGCTGAGCAGGCCGTCGTTCGAGAGCTGGAAGAAGAAGTCGGTATTCAAGTGACTGCGCTCATGCCATTTTATGCGTTAGAGCATGACTACCCCGATAAAGCACTGAAGTTTGATTTTTTCTTAGTGACAGAATTTGATGGTCACCCCTTTGGCAAAGAGGGGCAAGAGCACACTTGGGCACGGGTTGAAGCCTTGAGGGATTTTGAATTTCCGCAAGCAAATCACGTGGTGATTGAGGCACTACTACAACGGAAAGGTTGAGGCCTGTCTTCTCAAGCCATTTGCATACGTCACAAACAAAAAAGCATCTCCAAGTGGAGATGCCTTTTTCGTGTTTTAGATAAACCAGCGTATTAGTGGCTGTCTTCACTCCAACCATCACTGTCAGACATATCCGGTGCACCTGGGATACGTTTTTCTTCCTCTGACCACTCCCCGAGATCAATCAGTTGACAGCGTTTTGAGCAAAAAGGGCGATAAGGGCTTTCTTCGCTCCAAATAACTGGCTGACGACAAGTTGGGCAAGGTACCTTAGTGATTTCAGTTGGCATATTGCTCTTCTCCAGAAGGGATTTTATTGAGCGGTGAACATTAGCAGCGCGCTAGTGAAAATGCGAGCTTTTCTGGGATCTCACCTTCTTCACTGAAAGGCAAAAAGCGAATCGCAAATCGACTACGGTGACCCGAGATCATGGGATAGACACCATGTTGAGTCTCGATAGCGATACGAATCAATTCTGCATCCGGCGCGTCATCTTGAAAGAAGCCTTGCGTTGCTTGTTGTTCAATATAGTGGCCAGAATCACGAATCAATCGCAACCAGAGCGACAATGCCGCACTTGCGTGCTCAACCTGCTCCATCCAGCGAGTAATATCTGCAGATTTTTCCTCTTCAGATAAGTGCAACCAGTGATGTAGTGACGGCAAATCAAAGTTGCAGGTACCTCCTGGGATACTAAAACGTTGGCGGATACTGCAAAGAAAGCGATCTTCTCTTAATCCTTGTCCCAAACGTGGGGCGCTGAGTAGCTCATGATGGCGTTTCTCGAGTTCATCTAAAAGCTTGAGAAGGGTGTTCTGATCGACGTTCTCGATATTTAACCATTGCTTGAGTTTTATGCGCTGCTTATCAAGGTCTTTGACCAGCTCTGCTTTTAGCTGAATTTGATCGAGCAGCTCTAAGGTGTCAAAAATAGCGCGAAAGAAAAGTTGGTGCTGCCACTGATCACCCATCTTCGCATTGTGGTGCATCTGACGAAACAGAGCTTCAAAACGTAGATAGGTACGAACACGCTCATTCAAAGGGTGCTCATAGCGAACGCTTGTAGAAGAGTGTGTCGTCAACGATTCTTGGTGGTGCATAACCTTATCCAATCCTTAGAAGATGGCATATAGTTTGTCTGAAAAATTGGCTTCTGTCATCTCTCAGCGATGCTTTGCTGCGAGTTGGAGATACTTTTGGTGCAGTGTGTTGATTTGCTGATCAAGATCGGCAGTATTTCTACTGTTATCAATGACATCATCAGCAATCGACAAACGTTCTTCTCGACTCGCTTGTAGGGCAATAATACGTGCGACTTGATCATTGCTGACCCCGTCGCGGTCACGAGTACGTTGTTGCTGCTGCTCTGCTGAAACATCAACGACCAGTACCCGGTCAGTCATGCTTTGTAAGCCATTCTCAACCAAAAGAGGCACAACAAGCAGGCAGTACTCGCTAGATATAGCATCAAGTTGACGCTGCATCTCTTTGCGGATCATTGGGTGCAGTAGCGCGTCAATCCATACTTTGTTATCTGGGTTGCTAAAAACCAACTCTCGTAACTTACCACGATTGAGACTGCCGTCTGTAAGCAATAGGTCAGAACCAAATTTTTTGATAATAGCCGTTAGACCTTGGCTATTCGGTTCAACCACTTGGCGAGCAACAATATCAGCATCGACTAATGGGACGCCTTTTTCAGCAAACTTATTGGCTACGGTTGTTTTGCCGCTACCAATCCCGCCAGTGAGCCCGATAATCAGTGTCATTTAAAACCCTAAGATAGAAGTGAAGTACCAGTGAGTAATGTTATCGCCCCAAAGTATGGCGATCCAACCCGCGATAGCTAAATAGGGCCCGAAAGAGAAAGGGGTTTGATTATCTTGGCCAGCTAAGCGAAGCTGAATGATGCCAAAAACCGCGCCCAATACCGATGACAGTAAAATCACCATAGGTAGCATTTGCCAACCGAGCCAAGCACCAAGAGCGGCAAGTAACTTAAAGTCGCCATATCCCATCCCTTCTTTTTTGGTGATCAGTTTAAACAACCAATAAACGGACCATAAAGAGAGGTAGCCAGCCATTGCGCCGACAACGGCATCTTGTAGGCTGTGAGGCGCCCAGCCAAGTAGAGCGGTGGCGATGCCCGCCCACATCAAGGGTAAAGTGAGTTGATCGGGCAGTAATTGGGTGTCAAAGTCGATAAAGGTTAAGGCGACTAACACGAAACTAAATCCAATAACCGCATAGCTCCAATAGCTAGCCGGGAGGTACAAAGCAATGGTCAGTGCCATTGCGCCGGTGAGCAACTCAATTAGTGGATAACGGACGGAAATAGGATTGCTGCATTGACGGCATTTACCTCTGAGAAGCAGCCAACTGATCACGGGAATATTGTCATAGAACTTAATTTTGCTGTCACACTGAGGACAGGTAGAGGCAGGGTAACTTAAGTTGAATGTTTCTTGAGGTGGTGCAGTCATTTGATCAGGAAAACAGTCATAGCACTCCGCATGCCAATCGCGCTCCATGATGCGAGGTAAACGGTAGATGACAACGTTAAGAAAGCTGCCAACAATGAGGCCTAGAATGGTCGCAAAGAGGGGGAATAACCAAGGGTAGTATACAAACAGTTCCATGTGTTTCTCGGTAAAAAAATGACGCCCCATTGTAAAACGGCGCGTCAGGATTGTCTTGAAATAAAAACTATCTAGATTTTATCCGACTACACTCATTAGGCTGAATATTGGCATATACATAGCTACAAGTAGCCCTCCGATTAATCCGCCTAGTATAACGATAATAAATGGCTCCATGATTTGACTTAAATTATCGACAACGTTATCAACATCATCTTCATAGAGTGCAGCATTTTTGTTGAGCATATCATCTAAGGCGCCTGACTCTTCGCCAATCATAACCATCTGCAGCATTAGTTCAGGAAAAACTTCTGTTTGTCTTAAGGCGATATAAAGCGGCATACCTGCAGCCGTCTGCTTGTGGGCATCTTCAATAGCAGTTTTTAGATGGAGGTTTGTGGTTGTTTGCGCGCCAGATTGGAGGCCTGAAAGTAGTGGTATGCCAGCGCTAAAAGTGGTGGCAAGAGTGCGAGCAAACTTAGCTATTGTAGCTTTAAGGATTACATTGCCAAATATAGGGATTTTAAGACTAAATTTATGCACTTGATATCTAAATGAATCACTTTTTCTCAGAGCTATGTTAAATGCTAATACAAACAGGACTATGCTAACCGTAATAACGCCGCCTGTGGACTGGAGGAGATTAGATAGGTCTACTACTTGTTGAGTGAACCATGGTAATTGTGCGTTAAAGCTTTTGAAGATTTGGTCAAATTGTGGAATAACAAAAATCAACATGCCTACGGTAACAGCAATAGCGACAATACTGACGATAGTAGGGTATATCATAGCTTTGACGACTTTTTTTCTTAGTGCTTCACTTTTCTCACGGTACATAGCTAAGCGACTAAATACTTCTGGTAAATGGCCAGTTTCTTCGCCAGTTGAAATTAGGTCACAATAAAAATTATCAAACTTAGCGCTAGCAGATGAAAATGCCTTTGATAGGCTCATACCTGCTTCTACCTGTTTGGAAACTTGTAAAACGGTAGCGCGCATCTCGGCTTTTTTGTGGCTATCCGCGATCAACTTGAGTGCTTGAACTACTGGAACACCTGAGTGGAGCATAGTCGCTAATTGACGAGTGAAAGCAGTAACATCACTTCCATTCATTTTATTCCCTAAGGAAGAGAAGAAAGATGGGGTCGTAGTTTTGATTTTTTGCGGTTGAATATGCTGTTGGGCGAGCTTTTCTCTTACATCGCCTTCAATGTAACCCATCATGACACCGCGGACTTTTTTGCCGTTGCTGTTTACGCCACGCCACGCGAAATGCTTTAGTTTATTACTTGATGAGGTTAATGCCTCTGAGTTGGAACCAAACATAATAACTCCGTTTAGCCATGGTTGGTGGAAAGTTAATCAAGTTGAAGGACGCGTTGCAGTTCGGAGAGGCTAGTGATGCCTTCAACCATTTTCTCTAAGCCCGCTTCGCGCAGGGATAGCATACCTTGCTTTTGTGCTAACATCTCAAGTTGCCTACTGGTCGCGTCTTTGTTGATAGCTACGCCAAGTTCGTGACTAAATGGCATCACTTCGTAAATACCAACTCGTCCAGCATATCCCCCGTTACATTCGTCGCAACCATTGTCAGAGGCTTTGTAAATTGTCGCATCGTCGGTTATGCCAAAATGCTCGCGCACTTCAGGACGTAGCTCATGAACCTGTTTGCAGTGCTTGCAAAGTCGTCGTGCGAGTCGCTGAGCGATGATAAGACTCAATGATGAAGCGAGATTGTAGCTTGCAACCCCCATGTTTTTTAAACGGGTAATAGTTTCAGCTGCTGAGTTAGTGTGGAGTGTTGATAACACAAGGTGGCCAGTTTGCGATGCTTTTATTGCGATACTGGCGGTTTCTAAATCACGAATCTCACCTACCATGACCACATCTGGGTCTTGGCGTAAAAAGGCTTTTAGGGCATCAGAAAACTCTAACCCTGATTCGGGGTTAATTTGTACTTGGTTGATACCAGGAAGGTTTATTTCCACTGGATCTTCGGCGGTGGAGATATTGCGTTCAGAGGTGTTGAGAATACTCAGTCCCGTATAGAGAGAGACGGTTTTTCCGCTGCCTGTTGGCCCGGTTACAAGGATCATGCCTTGTGGTTGTTTGAGGGCGTGGAGGTAACGCTCTTTTTGTATTTCGTTGTAACCTAGGATATTGATATCGAGATTGGCTGATGAGCTATCGAGTATCCTTAGCACGACTTTTTCTCCCCATAAAGTAGGGAGGGTGGATACGCGTAGATCAACTGTAATACTTGGGCCCAGCTTGAGCTTTATTCGGCCATCTTGGGGCTTACGTCGCTCAGCGATATTGAGTTTGGACATCACTTTGAGCCGTGTTGACAAGCGGCGAGAAAGGTGACTGGGCGGATTACCTTGGACGATTAACATCCCATCACAGCGAAAACGGATACGGTACTCTTTTTCATAGGGCTCAAAGTGAATATCAGACGCGCTTTTACGAACCGCATCGAGCAAAACTTGGTTAATGTAACGCGTGACTGGGGCGGTATCCAGACTGATGTCGTCGATGACTTCAATTTCACCTTCACCGACATCAACCAGTGAATCGAGGTCGGAGTCACTGATGTTTTGCTGGCTATTTGAGGTTTCACCAATGTCACTACCATAGAGACGGCGAATTGCCCCCTCAAGTTGTTTTATGTCTAATAAGACGAGCTCGACCTGCCTTCCGGTAGAGAATCGAAATTCATCTTGCCCTTCTATAGCTGTAGGGTCTGCGATACCTAAAGTTAGGGTGTACTCAGTAACCGCCAAAGGTAGCATTTTATGTTGTAGTATTAACTCCCTTACATTGAGATCCTGGCTGCATTTTGAATAGTCATACTGATAGAGATCAACTACGGGAATTGCAAAGATTCGTTCAAGATGGCCTGCAAGCTCGGCCCCTGAAAACAAGCCCTCAGACACTAAAAGCGAAGGCACCGAAATGCCTTCGTTTTGCAGAGAATCTTGTAGCCCAGATTCTTGCTCAGAGTTTATTAACTGATCTTGAATTAGGACGTTAAGTAGTGCAGACATGATTATGGCAGGGCATTGTAGCTGCAGTTTTTAGGGTAAGTAGATGATGCCGTAGATGGGACATTAGTCAAACATGACCATTGACCATTAGCATCACGGTTTAATGCTATCTTCCGTGTATTGTGCTGAGAGTTTGTGCCAAAAGTAAGAAGAATATTACCAGCGACCGAAGAGCCGCTATCTTGTACTGTTGAAATATCACCAAGCGGTGTGCTGGAAGCTCCTAGCTCTGCAGCTACATCGGCTGTTGCAATTGTAGGGAACTCTGCAACCGTAGCTATCTTATCTTCAAGATTGACTTTCAGAGAGGCGATTGTTGCTAAGCCTGCACCTAGCTCAGATTTCTTGATGTAGTTTTGGTACTGAGGTACCGCAATCGCTGCGAGCACACCAATAACCGCGACTACAATCATCAATTCAATCAGGGTAAAACCCTTCTGCTTTCTGTTTTTCTTAAACTGCTTATTCATAAATCCACTCCGTTGATTTTTTATAAGACCCAACAAAATATTGGTTTAGCTAGAATATGCATTGAGTGATGCTGACTGCACCTTTTCCTCATCGGATTACGGCGCAATTAACGAGTTTTGACGGAGTTTGCATCCTGTTACATAGCTTGATCCGTTCCATCTCATACTTTTGTTTTTATTAGCAATATGAAGAGGATAGGTCTGCTTATAAAGTGAACTGATAATTGACACAGTTGACTATAGGGAATGAGACAAAGTGTGATATTGATCCAGAAGTGTCATGAAGAGGGGGTTCTATGAAGCTAAGGCATTTAAGAAAATGAAATTAGTGGGGGAGAGTATGGGACTAAGTGTGATCTTTGGAAAGAGGATCACACTTAGATAGTGAGTTAAAACAGACAGGGGTCGTTTACTGAAAACGCATCGAAAGATCCATTGCGCGGAGGTGTTTTGTCAGCGCGCCTACCGAGATGTAATCAACCCCTGTTTCGGCAAACTCACGAATGGTGTCTAGGGTAACATTGCCGGATACTTCTAGAGCTACACGGCCTTGATTGAGCTCAACCGCCTCACGCATCATCTGTGTCGTGAAATTGTCGAGCATGACAATATCGGTGCCGGCATCGATAGCTTGCTGAAGCTCGTCAAGTGATTCGGTTTCCACTTCAACCGGTTTACTCGGGTTGAGGGCTTTTGCTTGAGAGACGGCCTGCGCAATACCGCCGCAGGCGATGATGTGATTCTCTTTAATAAGGTAAGCATCAAACACGCCAATACGGTGATTGTAACCACCACCACAGCTGACGGCATATTTTAATGCGCTACGCAAACCTGGGATCGTTTTGCGAGTATCGAGCAGTTTAGTCTTGGTGCCCGTTAGCTGATCGACGTACGCTTTGACTGTCGTTGCACAACCTGACAGCGTCTGGATAAAATTCATCGCATTACGTTCACCCGTGAGAAGGTTACGCGAAGGCCCGCGTAGGGTACAGAGGGTTTGATTCGGTTCAACAGTGTCGCCATCTTCAACATGCCATTCAATCGTCGACACGTCACCAATCTGCTTAAACACTTCAATTGCCCACAGCTTGCCACAGAAGACACCAGCCTCGCGGGTGATAATGGTGGCGACACCTTGGCTATCGGCGGGGATTAAGTTAGCTGTAATATCTAAGTTACAATCAATCTCTCCCCCGAGATCTTCTCGCAATGTGTCAGCGACACTTCGGCGGATTTCTAGAGGTAGCTGTTGGTTGAGGTAGTCAAGTCGCGCTTGGCTATCATGTCTTTTTTCTGTTGTCATGTTTTGGCGTTCGTTGCAGTTGAGCTTGGCGGCTATGATACGCTGGCTTGGCCTTTATTGCAGCTATTGATGCATGGCCTGAATTGAAAATCTTTCTGTCTTCGCTTTACTGTCGAGAGCAAGGCACTATATATAGAAGTTCTTGATGCAATAGGAAGTCTCTATGATATCTCAACATTGGCTTGAATCGGCAAAATGTGTCCCGTCGCCATTCTTTGATGAACGTCCAGATAGTAAGGATGTCTCGTTACTCGTGATTCATAACATCAGTTTGCCACCGGGGCAGTTTGGTGGCCCATACATAGAACAGTTATTTACGGGGCGCTTAAATCCAAATGATCATCCCTATTTTGAAGAGATTCATCATCTTCGTGTTTCTGCGCATCTATTAATACGTCGAGACGGTAGCTTGATTCAGTTTGTACCCTTTAACTGTCGCGCATGGCATGCCGGCGTGTCATGTTTTGATGGCAGAGAAAAGTGTAATGACTATGCGATTGGCATAGAGCTGGAAGGAAGTGATTTCACTCCGTTTACGCAGCAGCAGTATGATGCGTTACAGATGGTTACAAAAGCACTGTTTGAGCATTACCCCAAACTAAATAAACAGCGAATTACGTCACATCAAGCCATTTCACCAGTGCGAAAGTCTGATCCGGGTCACTGTTTTGACTGGTATTTGTATTACAAATCACTGGTTTGACCTAGGATAAGGGGGGATTCCCCACTTCTATTGGTCAGACCAATTTTTGTTTTTGTGATACTGGTTGAATATTAAGTTTTTGTTATCAAGCGCTCCATTCCATGATTTAAGTCAATCCATACGTAGACAGTGGTCATTTTCTTTGTTAACTTTGTCCTAAATCAAAAATTGGTATTACCAATTGACAGCCTTAACGGCAGTGACGGATAACAAAAACGAAAATGACCTATCAACGCATTCGACAGCCAAAACTTTCTGATGTCATCGAGCAGGAGCTTGAGCGCCTTATTCTTGAAGGCACGCTTTCTGCTGGGCAACAGTTACCGCCAGAGCGGGAGTTAGCGAAACAGTTTGATGTCTCTCGTCCGTCGGTTCGAGAAGCGATTCAGCGCTTAGAAGCGAAAAAATTGCTTACTCGTCGCCAGGGTGGCGGCACCTTTGTCAGTGAAAAATTATGGCAGAGTTTTTCAGATCCACTACTGGATATGTTGTCAGACCACCCAGAAACCCAGTTAGATTTATTGGAATCCCGCCATGCCTTGGAAGGGATTTCATCCTACTTTGCGGCGCTACGCGGCAATGATGAAGATTTTAAGCGGATCCAAGATTGCCATGAGCAGATCCGCGAAGCTCAACATGAGGGCGACCTCGCTAAAGAAGCGGCTGCCGTAACACAGTCGCTCGTTGCGGTAACAGAAGCCGCACATAATCTTGTCCTACTGCATATTGTTCGCAGTCTTAGCCCCTTGTTAGAGCAAAACGTATTACAAAACTTTGAACTCCTATATCGCCGCCAAGATGCGGTGGAAAAGGTGAGCAAACATAGAGCCGATATTGTTGATGCCATCGTCTCTCGCCAACCAGAACAGGCGCGAGAAGCTGCTCAGCTTCATTTGGCTTATATCGAGGAAACATTGCTGGAGTTGACGCGTGAAGAGAGTCGCCGTGAGCGATCGCTTCGCCGCATACAGCAACGCAAGGATAGTTCGGACTAATTACTCAACTTGTGTCCGGCCGCATTAACATTTTTTGTTTTGTAAAGTTAAACAACGAAAGGATAGATCGCATGTCTGAAGTCATGAGCAATGACGTCGATGTAGTAGAGACCCAAGAATGGCTTGCTGCCCTTGAGTCAGTAGTTCGCGAAGAAGGCGTTGAACGTGCCCAGTTCCTATTGGAGCAAGTACTGGAAAAAGCGCGTCTAGACGGTGTGGATATGCCAACTGGCATCACCACTAACTACGTAAATACCATCCCTGCGACTCAGGAACCTGCATACCCAGGTGACACCACGCTAGAGCGCCGTATTCGTTCAATCATTCGCTGGAATGCGATCATGATTGTCTTGCGTGCATCGAAGAAAGATCTTGAGTTGGGTGGCCACATGGCATCATTCCAATCTTCAGCGGCTTTCTACGAAGTGTGTTTCAACCACTTCTTCCGTGCGCCAAACGAAACGGATGGTGGCGACCTAGTTTATTACCAAGGTCACATTTCACCAGGTATCTACTCTCGCGCCTTCGTTGAAGGTCGATTGACTGAAGAGCAGCTAGATAACTTCCGTCAGGAAGTCGACGGCAAAGGCATTTCTTCATACCCTCACCCGAAACTGATGCCTGAATTCTGGCAATTCCCAACAGTATCAATGGGTCTGGGTCCTATCTCTGCGATCTATCAAGCGCGCTTCCTAAAATACTTGGAAGGCCGTGGCATGAAAGATACGTCTGCTCAACGCGTATACGCTTTCCTTGGTGATGGCGAGATGGATGAGCCAGAATCACGTGGTGCTATCTCTTTTGCTGCACGTGAGAAACTCGACAACCTTTGTTTCCTAATCAACTGTAACCTACAGCGTCTTGATGGCCCTGTTATGGGTAACGGTAGCATCATCCAAGAGCTAGAAGGCCTATTCAAAGGCGCTGGCTGGAACGTAGTGAAAGTCATCTGGGGTAACAACTGGGATTCTCTACTGGCGAAAGACACTTCAGGGAAGCTTCTTCAGCTCATGAACGAAACCGTTGACGGTGACTACCAGACGTTTAAATCGAAAGATGGCGCCTACGTACGTGAGCACTTCTTTGGTAAGTACCCAGAAACGGCGGCACTTGTTGCTGATATGACAGATGACGAAATCTTTGCGCTTAAGCGTGGTGGTCATGAGTCATCAAAACTGTATGCAGCGTTTAAGAATGCACAAGATACTGAAGGTAAGCCAACCGTTATCCTAGCGAAAACCGTTAAAGGTTACGGCATGGGTGAAGCGGCGGAAGGTAAGAATATCGCGCACCAAGTTAAGAAGATGGATATGACTCATGTTCTTCATCTGCGTGATCGTCTAGGCCTTCAAGATCTTCTTTCTGATGAAGATGTTAACAACCTACCTTACTTGAAACTAGAAGAAGGTACGGCTGAATATGAGTACCTACACGCACGTCGTAAAGCGCTTCACGGTTACACACCACAGCGTCTGCCTAACTTCACGCAAGAGTTTGTGACGCCTGAACTCGAAGAGTTCAAGCCTCTGCTTGAAGAGCAAAAGCGTGATATATCGACCACAATGGCATATGTCCGTACGCTAAACGTGTTGTTGAAAAACAAGAATATCGGTAAGAACATTGTTCCTATTATTGCTGATGAAGCACGTACTTTCGGTATGGAAGGTCTGTTCCGTCAAATCGGTATCTATAACCCGCATGGTCAGAACTACACCCCTCAAGATCGTGACATCGTTTCTTACTACAAAGAAGCCACGTCTGGTCAAGTACTGCAAGAAGGTATCAATGAGCTAGGTGCGATGTCGTCATGGGTTGCTGCTGCAACGTCATACAGCACCAATGATCTTCCAATGATCCCATTCTACATTTACTACTCAATGTTCGGTTTCCAACGTGTTGGCGACATGGCGTGGATGGCAGGAGACCAACAGGCACGTGGTTTCCTATTAGGTGCGACAGCCGGCCGTACAACGCTGAACGGTGAAGGTCTACAGCACGAAGATGGTCACAGCCACATTATGGCAGGTACTATCCCGAACTGTATTTCTTACGACCCAACGTTTGCTTATGAAGTTGCAGTCATCCTGCAAGACGGTATTCGCCGCATGTATGGCGAACAAGAGAACGTCTTCTACTACCTAACCTTGATGAACGAAAACTACGCGATGCCAGCAATGCCTGAAGGCGCTGAAGAAGGCATCCGTAAGGGTATTTACAAGCTTGAGTCTTACGCGGGTGACAAGAAAGTTCAGTTGCTAAGTTCAGGTACCATCATGAATGAAGTACGTAAAGCTGCGCAGATCCTAAGTGATGATTACGGCATTGCATCTGACGTATTCTCAGTGACCTCTTTCAATGAGCTTACGCGTGATGGTCAAGATGTTGAGCGCTTCAACATGCTTCACCCTGAAGCAGAAGAGAAGACTGCATTTGTTGCCGATGTACTAGGCACTGAGCCAGCTATCGCAGCAACGGATTACATGAAGAACTACGCTGAGCAGATCCGTGCATTCGTACCAGCAGAGTCTTACAAAGTACTCGGTACTGATGGTTTCGGCCGTTCTGACAGCCGTGAAAACCTACGTCGTCACTTTGAAGTAAATGCGGGCTATGTCGTTGTTGCTGCACTGACTGAGCTAGCAAAACGTGGTGATGTTGAGAAATCTGTGATTGCAGAAGCAATTGCTAAGTTCGACATCGACGCAGACAAACTGAACCCACTTTACGCTTAAGGGATTGAATCACAATGGCTATTGAAATTAATGTTCCAGATATCGGCGCAGATGAAGTAGAAGTGACCGAGATCCTTGTTAGTGTTGGTGACAAGGTAGAAGAAGAGCAATCGTTAATTACGGTTGAAGGCGACAAAGCATCAATGGAAGTACCTGCTCCTCAAGCAGGTATTGTTAAAGAGATTAAAATTGCAGAGGGCGATACCGTTGCAACTGGCTCTTTAATCATGGTGTTTGAAGCGGAAGGTGCGGCAGCTGCTGCACCAGCACCAGCACCAGAAGCGCCGGCAGCACCGGCTCCAGCTGCGGCGGCTGAGCTAAAAGAAGTGCATGTACCGGATATCGGTGGTGATGAAGTTGAAGTGACCGAGATCATGGTTGCGGTTGGCGATACCATCGAAGAAGAACAGTCCCTACTGACTGTTGAAGGTGATAAAGCCTCTATGGAAGTGCCTGCACCGTTTGCGGGCACGCTTAAAGAGATCAAAGTCGCGACTGGCGATAAAGTGACAACTGGCTCACTGATCATGGTCTTTGAAACTGCGGGCTCCGCGCCAGCAGCAGCGCCAGTTGCAGCAGCGGCTCCAGCCCCGGCACCTGCAGCTGTTTCAGCGGTCAAAGAAGTCAATGTGCCTGATATCGGTGGTGATGAAGTTGAAGTCACTGAGATCATGGTTGCGGTTGGCGACAGCATTGAAGAAGAGCAATCACTGATCACTGTTGAAGGCGATAAAGCGTCAATGGAAGTACCAGCGCCATTTGCAGGTACGGTTAAAGAGATTAAAGTAGCTGCGGGCGATAAAGTATCAACAGGCTCATTGATCATGATCTTTGAGACGCAAGATGCCGCACCAGTCGCAGCACCTCAAGCGGCTGCGCCAGCAGCCTCCGCACCAACAGTGCCAGCGGCGAAAAAGGAGGAAACTCCAGCGGCTAAGTCTGGCAATGACTTTCAAGAAAACAACGAATACGCCCATGCGTCTCCTGTTGTTCGTCGTCTTGCTCGTGAGTTTGGTGTTAATCTGGCCAAAGTAAAAGGTACGGGTCGTAAGAGTCGTATTTTGAAAGAAGACGTCCAGTCTTACGTCAAAGAAGCGCTTAAGCGTCTTGAGTCTGGTGCTGCAGCATCTGGTCAAGGTGATGGCTCTGCGCTTGGTTTATTACCATGGCCAAAAGTTGACTTCAGCAAGTTTGGTGAGACTGAAACTAAACCGTTATCTCGCATCAAGAAGATTTCAGGGGCTAACCTGCACCGTAACTGGGTGATGATCCCGCATGTTACTCAGTGGGATAACGCTGATATCACTGAACTAGAAGCGTTCCGTAAAGAGCAAAATGCGATTGAAGCGAAGAAAGATTCTGGTCTGAAGATCACGCCACTTGTGTTCATCATGAAGGCCGCAGCGAAAGCGCTTCAGGCGTTCCCTGCGTTCAACTCTTCACTTTCTGAAGATGGCGAGAGCTTGATCCTGAAGAAGTATGTCAATATCGGTATTGCTGTGGACACACCAAATGGCCTAGTTGTGCCTGTGTTCAAAGATGTGGACAAAAAAGGCATTCACGAGCTCTCAGAAGAGATCCTCGTCGTGTCTAAGAAAGCGCGTGCTGGTAAACTGACTGCTGCAGATATGCAAGGCGGCTGTTTCACTATCTCAAGCTTGGGTGGTGTTGGCGGTACGGCGTTCACGCCGATTGTTAACGCACCTGATGTCGGCATTCTGGGTGTCTCAAAGTCGGAAATGAAGCCAGTGTGGAACGGTAAAGATTTCGAACCACGCCTAATGCTTCCTCTATCACTTTCATACGATCACCGTGTGATTGATGGTGCCGAGGGTGCACGCTTTATTACCTATCTGAACGGCATGCTGTCAGACATTCGCCGTCTAGTACTGTAATACATCGTTCAGAGCCGTTGCCGCAGCCCGCGTAATAAGCGAGTTGTGTGCAACGGATTTGCTGACCAGCTCACAGGCTAAGCGATTAAATTTTTCAGGCTGTTAACATCTCTGTAAACTGTTGCGGTCTGAAAAACATCTACTCAGCCTGTCAGGGATATAAGACTAAACGAGGTCAAAATGAGCAAAGAAATCAAAGCCCAGGTAGTGGTACTTGGTGCAGGTCCAGCAGGTTACTCCGCTGCTTTCCGTTGTGCAGATTTAGGTTTGGAAACCGTGCTTATCGAGCGTTACGACTCGCTTGGTGGCGTATGTTTGAACGTAGGTTGTATTCCTTCAAAAGCACTACTTCACGTTGCTAAAGTGATTGAAGAAGCCAAAGCGCTGGCTGAACACGGTATCGTATTTGGTGAGCCGCAGACAGATATCGACAAGATTCGTCTGTGGAAAGAGAAAGTTATCGGTCAATTGACTGGTGGCCTTGGTGGTATGGCGAAAATGCGTAAAGTGACCGTGGTAAATGGTTACGGCAAGTTCACTGGTCCAAATACCATTGTTGCTGAAGGCGAAGAGCCAACAACCATCACGTTCGATAACGCAATTATTGCGGCGGGTTCTCGTCCAATTAAACTGCCATTTATCCCGCATGATGATCCACGTATTTGGGACTCGACTGACGCGCTAGAGCTGAAAGAAGTACCGAAGAAACTCTTAATCATGGGTGGCGGTATCATCGGTCTTGAGATGGGTACGGTATACCACTCGCTAGGTTCACAAATCGACGTTGTCGAGATGTTTGACCAAGTTATCCCTGCTGCGGATAAAGACATCGTTAAAGTCTACACTAAGCGCATTAAGAACAAGTTTAACCTGATGCTAGAAACCAAAGTAACTGCGGTTGAAGCGAAGGAAGACGGTATCTATGTTTCGATGGAAGGCAAGAAAGCGCCAGCAGAAGCTGAGCGTTATGACGCAGTGCTTGTTGCTATCGGTCGAGTGCCTAATGGTAAACTGCTTGATGCAGAGAAAGCGGGTATTGAAGTTGATGAGCGCGGCTTTATCAATGTTGATAAGCAGATGCGTACCAATGTTGACCATATCCATGCGATTGGTGACATCGTTGGCCAACCAATGCTGGCACACAAAGGTGTGCACGAAGGCCACGTAGCCGCTGAAGTTATCTCAGGTAAGAAGCACTACTTCGATCCTAAGGTGATTCCTTCAATCGCGTACACTGAGCCAGAAGTTGCATGGGTTGGTAAAACCGAGAAAGAAGCGAAGGAAGAAGGTATCAACTATGAGACCGCAACCTTCCCTTGGGCGGCTTCAGGTCGTGCAATCGCGTCTGACTGTGCCGATGGTATGACTAAACTGATCTTCGACAAAGACACTCACCGCGTGATTGGTGGTGCGATTGTTGGTACTAATGGTGGTGAGCTGTTAGGTGAGATTGGTCTAGCGATTGAGATGGGTTGTGATGCTGAAGATATCGCATTGACTATCCATGCTCACCCAACACTGCATGAGTCAGTAGGTCTGGCTGCGGAAGTGTTTGAAGGCACGATCACTGACTTACCAAATGCAAAAGCGAAAAAGAAAAAATAATCGTATTGCATAAAACAGAATCCTTTCGTTTTGGGCGCCAGTAATGGCGCCTTTTTTATGCATTTTTGTCACAGAGCTTCTGATTATCCTCAACCCACCTCTAGGGGCTTGTTCTGCGAGAGCCATTCCTTCACTCGTTTGCCTTGAATTCGATGCGCTAGCCCGCTTCTGAATCCTGCATCTTGAGGTGGGTTGAGTGTAGGCATATTTTTACTGTAATTTATTCACCAATGCGTAAAATAGCGCCAATTCATTGATTTGTCGTCGTCATGTCCGGTGGTTTTACATGCGTTCAATAATCTGCTCAATAGCCTTGTGCTTATCGTTACTGCCTATACTCGCTCTGGCAAGTAACGCTTCTGAAGCTACGATGCGCCCAAAAGTGGGGTTAGTGCTAAGTGGTGGGGGAGCAAAAGGTGCAGCCCATATAGGTGTGCTGAAAGCGTTGGAAGAAATGCAGGTCCCGGTGGACTATGTGGTTGGCGCAAGCATGGGAGCTTATATCGGCGGGCTTTACGCCACCGGCATGTCAGCAGATGAAATCGACCTGTTGTTCCAGAACCTCGATTGGCAGCGCGGCTTTGTCGATCGTGTCTCACGCGCTGAGCGGGATAACTACCGAAAAAAGAATGAAGGGCGCTATCAGCTCTCATTTGGACTTGGCTTTGACGACGGGCGTTTTCAAATGCCGAAAGGGGTCATTCAAGGGCAAACCATGGCGTACCTGCTGCGTTTGACGGTAGGCCATTTGCAAGACTTTGAGAGTTTTGATGATCTCGCCATTCCCTATCGCGCCGTTGCAACCGATATGGGGAATCTACAACCGGTTATTCTAGACTCTGGCTCATTAGCGCAAAGTATGCAGGCGAGTATGGCGCTGCAAGGCATTCTCGCCCCTGTTGAAGTCGATGGGCGTCTACTTGCGGACGGCGGGCTGGTGAACAATTTACCCATTGCGATTGCAAAAGAGATGGGCGCAGATGTGGTTATCGCCGTCGATATTAGCAATGACTATACCGACCCTGATGATTTGCATAGCTACCTGAAGATTCTCGATCAGGTCACTAACTATGTGGTTCAGAATAACACTCTGCTTCAGCAGTCTTTAATGAGTAAGCACGATATATTGATCTCGCCAAACACCCAACACATTAGTGTGCTGGGTTTTGAGAGTACGGATGAAGCTTATCGATTGGGTTATCAGGCGACAGTTGATAAATCAGCTGCGCTCACCGCGTTATCCATCGAGCCCGACGAGTATGCGGAGACGCGTAACCTTCAACGTCAATATCGCCGTGATCTCCTCGCGCAAGAGTTAGTAAAAGTGGATCGTTACGTGATCGATAATAACTCTTTTCTTTCAGATGCAGCGGTGTTTAAAAAACTGAATTTACGTCCCAACTGGCCTGTGGATTTTCAAGAGCTAGAGAGAGGGGTACGACGTCTTTATGCGATGGATAGATTTGAACGTGTTGACTACCACCTCTATGAGGAGGAGGGTGAGCAGGTTCTGCACTTATTGATCAGGGAAAAAAGCTGGGGGCCAAACTACATCGATTTCCGTTTTTCGGTAGAAGATGATTTTGACGCCGACACTGATCTTTCGATGGGTACGTCGATTAATCTCACTGGGTTAAGTAAACATGGCGCAGAATGGCGCAATGAGTTTGAGCTCGGCACGTCCAAAGGGATTCGATCCATCTTTCACTATCCCTTTGATACTGAGTTGCCTTTTTATCTGCAGTTGGAAGGTGAGTACAAAGTCGCCAAACGCAGCTTGACTTCAAACCGTGAAGATCCCCAGTTGCCAGATGTTGATGAGTTTGTTGGTGCGCAGTATGAGTCGATCATGGGGGATGTGGGGATTGGGTATCAGTTTCTTCCTTGGATGTCGGTGCAAACTGGCTTGAGGAAAATTGAAGGTAACATCATTGTACCGGGGTCACCGGATATAGGCAGAACGGATCATAAGAGTAACCAGCTTTATGCGAAGTTTGATTATGACACGCTCGACGATACGTTTTGGGCACGAGATGGCTTCATGTTGAGCTACCAGCTCAAGCTGACCGATGATGAAGTGACCGGGAACGGTGTTGAAGGGTACCGTGGAGAGAAAACCGCACAGTTTCTTAAAACAAATTGGGTGACGCACACCGGACGCCACACGTTTCGGGTCATAGGTGAATACACACGTTCTCATCAGCCGATTGAACCGGCTGAACTGGGTGGATTCCTTAACTTGTCGGGTATTCCTCGCGCCTCTTTGATTGGCACGAAAAAGGCGTTTGGGGCTATGGTGTATCATTATCAACTGGCGGCAAACGATTTTGGTCTGTTTAAAGCGCCTATTTATGTGGGTGGCTCGTTAGAGCGTGGTGGGGTGTGGAGTTCGAATGACACGTCTGCAGTGCAAGCGACGCTCTATAATGCCGGGAGTGTGTTTGCCGGCATTCGCACACCCATAGGTCCAATGATTTTAGCTTATGGGATGACGGAGCAAGGCTATGACTCTTTCTATTTAGTCATTGGTAACACTTTTTAAACAATTGATCGCCACTGACTTCACAACTTTGCATTCTTTCCGTAAAAGGTGGCCTGTTGTCCAAATCGCTCATATTTTAACTACAGACTATTAATGGTATGCTTTTGCCACGGTTTGAGCCGTGCTATTTATTGATAGATTTGCGTAATTATTCTCACTGTACGCATAAACGGCTCAATACTTTCCAAGGATGTTTCGCTATCAGAGCGGAACCGTAAAGAGAGGAAAACGTCGTGCTTGAAGCCTACCGTAAACACGTCGAAGAACGTGCTGCCCAAGGAGTTGTCCCTAAACCCCTCGATGCTGAGCAAGTCTCAGGTCTGATTGAATTACTAAAGAATCCACCCGCAGGCGAAGATGCCTTCTTATTGGACCTATTTGAAAACCGTATTCCACCGGGTGTTGATGAAGCCGCTTATGTGAAAGCGGGCTTTCTTGCTGCAATCACCAAAGGTGAAGCGAGTTCGCCGCTGGTGGATAAAGCAAAAGCGGCTGAACTATTAGGTACAATGCAAGGTGGTTACAACATTGAGCCCCTAGTTAGCCTTTTAGATGACGCAGAGCTTGCGCCTATCGCGGTGAAAGCACTGTCCCATACCTTGTTGATGTTTGATGCCTTCTATGACGTAGAAGAGAAAGCCAAAGCGGGGAACGCATCCGCTAAACAAGTGATGCAATCATGGGCCGATGCTGAGTGGTTCTTATCTAAACCAGAGCTGGCAGAGAAAATTACCCTCACGGTATTTAAAGTCACTGGTGAAACAAACACCGATGATTTATCACCTGCGCCCGATGCATGGTCTCGCCCAGACATTCCGTTGCATGCATTGGCAATGCTGAAGAATGAACGAGAAGGCATTGAGCCGGAAGAGCCAGGTGCTATTGGCCCGATTAAGCAGATTGAAGCGCTGCAAGAAAAAGGCCACCAGCTTGTTTACGTTGGTGATGTGGTCGGTACCGGTTCTTCACGTAAATCAGCAACCAACTCTGTGTTGTGGTTTATGGGTGATGATATCCCCAATGTGCCAAATAAGCGCGCAGGTGGCTACGTCTTAGGCGGTAAGATTGCACCAATCTTCTTCAACACCATGGAAGATGCTGGCGCATTGCCTATCGAAGTCGACGTAACAGCGCTCAATATGGGTGATGTGATCGATGTTTATCCTTATAAGGGTGAAGTACGTCGAAATGGCAGCGATGAACTGGTTTCTAGCTTCGAGCTAAAAACCGATGTACTGATTGATGAAGTGCGTGCAGGTGGTCGTATTCCATTGATCATTGGCCGCGGTCTGACAGATCGTGCTCGCGAAGCGCTAGGCTTAGAAGCATCTGATGTTTTCCGTCGTCCTCAAGCGGTTGCTGACAGCGGCAAAGGCTTTACGCTTGCCCAGAAGATGGTGGGTAAAGCATGTGGTGTTGAAGGTATTCGTCCTGGCACCTACTGTGAACCTAAAATGACGACCGTTGGCTCACAAGATACGACTGGCCCGATGACTCGTGATGAGCTAAAAGATCTCGCGTGTTTAGGCTTCTCTGCGGATCTGACGATGCAGTCTTTCTGTCACACCTCCGCGTATCCTAAGCCTGTCGATGTCGTTACGCACCACACATTGCCAGATTTCATTATGAACCGTGGTGGCGTATCTCTTCGCCCGGGTGATGGTGTTATCCACTCATGGCTAAACCGCATGCTATTGCCGGATACCGTAGGTACGGGTGGTGACTCGCATACTCGTTTCCCTCTGGGCATCTCTTTCCCAGCAGGTTCAGGCTTGGTAGCGTTTGCTGCGGCAACTGGCGTAATGCCGTTGGATATGCCTGAATCAATCTTGGTGCGCTTTAAAGGTGACATGCAACCGGGCATCACATTGCGTGATTTAGTCCATGCGATCCCTTACTACGCAATCAAGCAAGGCCTGCTGACAGTAGAGAAAGCCGGTAAGATCAATGAGTTCTCTGGCCGTGTACTTGAGATTGAAGGTGTTGAACACTTAACGGTTGAGCAAGCGTTTGAGCTCTCAGATGCATCAGCTGAGCGCAGTGCCGCAGGCTGTACAGTGAAACTGTCGCAAGAGTCTGTCACTGAGTATCTGCAATCGAACATCGTGATGCTGAAGTGGATGATCTCTGAAGGTTACGGAGACCGTCGTACGATTGAACGTCGTATTACTGCGATGGAAGATTGGTTAGCGAACCCAAGCTTGATGGAAGCCGATACGGATGCCGAGTATGCGCATGTTATCGAAATCGACTTAGCGGAAATTAACGAGCCAATTCTGTGTGCGCCGAATGACCCAGATGATGCGCGTCTCTTGTCTGATGTACAGGGAACGAACATTGATGAAGTCTTTATCGGCTCATGTATGACAAACATTGGTCATTTCCGTGCTGCGGGTAAACTGCTAGAGAAGTTCGGTGGCCAATTAGATACCCGTATGTGGGTTGCGCCACCAACCAAGATGGACCGTGATCAGCTAACAGAAGAAGGTTACTACGGCATCTATGGTAAAGCGGGCGTGCGCATCGAAACACCAGGGTGTTCGCTCTGTATGGGTAACCAAGCGCGCGTTGCGGATAAAGCGACCGTGATGTCGACTTCGACACGTAACTTCCCTAACCGTCTCGGTACAGGGGCAAACGTGTTCCTTGCGTCGGCTGAGCTGACCGCTGTGGGTGCGATTCTTGGTCATATTCCGAGTAAGGAAGAGTACCTTGAGTATGCTAAGCAAATTGATTCGACAGCAGCAGACACTTATCGCTACTTGAACTTCCATAAGATGGACCAGTACACCAAGAAAGCGGATGACGTGATCATTCAAGCTGCCGTGTAATTTGCACAAAAGTGATGAAGGGCAAGTGGTTTACCACTTGCCCTTTTTTTGTATCGGTAATTCGCATAGATGGCTGTAGGTAATAGAAAGGAAGGCGGATAGGCGCGATACATTATGCTCGGTTGATAACCTGATTCGGAACCAAAAAAGGCGCTCCGGGGGAGGAGCGCCAAACGGGCAAGATCTCTAGCAGAGAATAAATGCACCCAAGTTATGGAGTTGGTTACCCGCGCACTTTCCAAAGCTGTGCGACGTTATGAGCCGTTTGCTCAACAAATTCAGCTGCATGTGCAAGTGCATGAGGCAGATCCATTGCGCTGGGTACAACGCTGAATACTGCATCAATACCGTGGTCATGTACGATATGGCTATCTGGAGTAATGCTGCCAGCAATACCAACAACAGGAATCTGATGCTGCTTAGCCGTGCGCGCTACACCGATTGGGGTTTTGCCATGAACGGTTTGGCTATCCATTCGGCCTTCTCCGGTCAGGACAAGATCAGCGCCTTGCACTTGCTTATCGAGCGCAACAGCATCCATGACAATGTCAATCCCAGGACGAAGTGAGGCATCGAGTAGACCAAGTAAAGCCGCGCCAAGGCCACCAGCTGCTCCGGCACCTGGGCTATTTGCGATATCACGTTCAAGTTGAGCGTTTATCACTTCAGCATAGTGAGCAAGGTTGGCGTCAAGTGTTGCTACCATATCCGGCGTTGCCCCTTTTTGAGGGCCGAAGACGGCGGAAGCGCCTTTGTCCCCACACAGTGGGTTGTCAACATCGCAAGCGACTTCCAGTCTAACGGACGCCAATCGAGGATCGATCTGGGACATATCGATTTTGGCTAAACGGCCCAGTTCGCCACCACCATGGCCAAGAGCGTTGCCGTCAGCGTCTGTGAAACTGACACCTAGAGCTTGCGCCATGCCAATACCACCGTCGTTGGTTGCACTGCCGCCGATACCCACGATGATGTGTTTTACTCCGCGATCAAGTGCTGCTTTGATCAGCTCACCTGTACCAAAAGTGGTGGTGATTAATGGGTTGCGCTGTTCTGGCGTGACTAGGTGGATGCCTGATGCCGCCGCCATTTCAATGACTGCGGTCTCTCCTTCGCCCATCAAGCCGTAAAAAGCCTCAACCTTGTTGCCGAGTGGGCCTGTCACCTCGCAGTGAATAATTTCACCTCCCGATGCGTCCACCAATGACTGTACGGTCCCTTCTCCGCCGTCTGCCATTGGTAGCTTTAGGTATTCGGCATCGGGAAACACATGACGAAACCCCGCTTCCATGGCATCAGCAACTTGCATCGCTGTTAGGCTTTCTTTGTAGGAGTCAGGAGCAATGACAATTTTCATAATTCTTCTCTTAAAAACGGAACAGGACACTGAGAGTTAAACGAACAGACCAAACACACCGTAAATCAAGGTAGATACGATAGCGATCACCAGACCGACAGCGGATTCGTAAGGAATCACTTTCAGGCGTTCATGGATATTCATGTGCAGCGCGCCACCTGTCGCATGGAAAAAGCTACCATGAGGCATGTGATCAAGCACAGTGGCACCCGCATGTATCATTGCAGCACCGGCAAGCGCAGGCACGCCAAGGTCAAGAATAGTTGTACTAAACACACCAGAGGCAACGGCTGTACCTGCTGTGGTTGACGCTGTTGCGAGTGACATCATGGCACCAGAGACAGGAGCAAGCAGGTAAGTCGGTAAGCCTGAAGCGGTGAGAATATCAATCAAACCATCACGCAGACCGGAATTTGCAATAATACCTGCCAGTGTACCTGTACCCATGAGCATCACCGCAACGGGCGCCATACGGGTTAGACCAGAAACTGCGAAGTGGTTAGCATCTTTACCACGCCCCATGACAATAGCACCGATGAGACCACCAAGTGGTAGAGCGATGAGCGGGTCAACATTAATGCCTGCGATAGGACGAAGTGCCAGCAAGGCGATAGCAACCAATGGTGCGATGATAGCTGGACCAAAGGCGGGTAGTGTGGAGTGATCGACGTTGATCACCTCGCCTTCTGCGACTTTGCTGCCTTTGTTAACCAGACGTTTAGCAAGGAAGTAGGCAACGGCCATACCACAAAGGCCTGGAATGACACCGGCAGCCATCACAGAGGTGAGAGGGACATCGAAGGCATCGGCTGCGGCAATCGCATTTGGGTTAGGTGACATCACGTTACCCGCTTTACCACCACCAACCATGGCGAGCAATATCGCAGTTTTAGAAAGATCTGCGCGTTGCGCGATGGCCATCGCAATCGGTGCGACGGTAATAACCGCGACATCAACAAACACACCGACAGCGGTAAGAATCATGGTCGCAACGGCCAAAGCGAGTAGGGCACGCGTCTCGCCAACTTTTTTTACTATTGTTTCGGCGATAGACGTGGCAGCGCCAGATTCAATTAAGACACCCGCCAGCACACCAGCGGCAAGAATGCGGAGTACAGCGGTAACAATACCTTGTGCACCGCCAATCATTAGGCCAACGGTGTCAGTCAATGACACGCCACCGATAACACCACCAATCAGGGCACCAATCATCATGCCGTAGGCTGGTGGGACTTTCCGCAGGATAAGTGCGATGGCTATCACGAGTGCTGATAGGGCACCCAACGTTGATACTTCAATCATAGTTTCACGTTCCTTGGATTATTGGACGTGTGCAATGTAGGAGGTCTGCGGCTGAGATGCTTTAGGCAATACACCAAATATCATTGGGTTAAAATCGCATTCTTTTGTGCGCTTGCACAATTTGATCAGTGTTGCTTAAGTGCAATGACCGCAAGGTATAAGTGAGTTTTATCATTTATATTATTGAATTTTAAAGAAGTTATCTGCTCTATCTTGTCGAGTCGATAGCGTAGTGTGTTTCTGTGAATATGGAGTTTTTGGCAGGTTTGCGCTAAATCACAATTCTGTTCAAAAAACACCCCTAGGGTTTTTTCTAACATGTGACGGGGATCTTGTTGTCTGAGACGCTCAAGGGGATCGGTGAGCTGCTGTTTGCGCCATTTATCGACGCCACTCAAGGTGACGGAGAGAATATGATCTTGATAAAACATCACTTTTTTACCTGCAGGTGTTGCTCTTAATGTGGCTAACGCGGTGCGATAAGAGTGAGAGAGCCCTGACAAACCGGGATAGAAATCACCCACGGCGATACGGACTTTATAGTCCGCTTGCTCACGAATACGCTGCATCAATTGCGCGATACGCTTCTCTTCTTGGTCACGAGACCAGCCATGCTCATCCAGAGTGACGGGCTTAAGTACCACAATCTCACTTTGGGCAACTGAGGCAATACCGACTAAGTTATTGCGTTCCGGAAACTCCAGCATTTGCACGACTTCACGCAAGTGATCCAGTGAGACGATCTCGTCTTTTCGAGGACTCACTTTTAAAATCGCGGCGACACGTGGCACCGAGAGATCCATTTCGAGCTGCTCTGCGACAGAATAGAGCTGCTGCTCACTGAGGGTTGAGCCTTCGATAAGTTGCAGTACTAACTCTTCACGATGGCGTTTCGTCCATTGCACTTGAGCCATGAGTGCCGCTTGTTCGACGATCATCTCCGCTGTCATACGCACAAGCTCACCGTATTGGTGCACTTGATCAGGTGGGCCTGAAATGCCTACCACACCTATGGTTTTACCATTATGAAGAATAGGAAGGTTGATGCCCGGTTTAACTCCTTTGAGGTCGCTCTTGGCGTGGATCTCAACGATGCGGTGCTCAGCGAGTGCCAAAATCGCGCCCTCATGGCGTTGATTGATCCGACTGGGATCCCCTGAGCCAATGATCAACCCATTTTCATCCATTACATTGACTGAGAATTGGATAATTTTCATAGCACGAGCAACGATTTGCCGAGCAATCCCGTGAGTAAGTTGCATTTTGCTTCAGTTTCCTGACAATTAGCGACCTTCTATACTGGTATCAGTACATGAGGTGAAGAAATGGAATACGAATTTAAAAAGAATACCCTTGATGGCAGCTATAACGCTAGTTTCTCTATGGGCCATGAGGTGCTTGGGCGTTGGTTGACTGACGAGCTAGGCACTCAAGCCCCTGTGATCACTGCAATGAGTGAAGCGCTACAATCAGTGGGTGTCACAGAGCAAGAATGGCGTCATCTCGGCAAGCATTACACGGTGATCATGCAGTCGGGTGAAGTGACGGTGGTGGCAAATATGCTCTTACAGGGTGAGACGGAGTTAGATGAGTTGCATCAGCAGCAAGATTTGGGCTTTTACGACGATGAGCAGATCGCGCTCTGTGGCTTGGAAGATCTCCTCAGAATGCTGGATGATTGGTGTGCTTTTGTCAGGAGTCGCTAGACGAGAAACGATCAATTTGGTGCAACCTAATGCACTTGCACTACTTTAAACATTCCTCTGCACCTGATTGGTGCGACCGAGAACCGTATTTATCAGGGTAACACCCTAAGATGCTGAAATAAAAGAGATTATATTTTTGGCACGCCACTTGATTACCTGAGTAGGAAAGCAGAACAGACTTACTCAGGAGCAATCAATGAAAATAATCAGCGCAATAATTAAGCCCTTTAAGCTTGATGATGTTCGCGAAGCCCTCGCCGAGGTCGGTGTAGACGGGATGACCGTTTCAGAGGTGAAAGGCTTTGGTCGTCAGAAAGGCCACACTGAACTCTACCGAGGCGCAGAGTATCAGGTCGACTTCCTCCCTAAAGTAAAACTCGAGATTGCCACGCACGCCGATACCGTGGATGGCATTGTTGACGCGATTTCTAAGGCGGCGCAGACCGGCAAAATCGGCGACGGCAAAATCTTTGTTTACGATCTTGAACAAGCGGTACGTATCCGTACTGGCGAAACTGACGCAGAAGCACTGTAAGGAGTAGGATGATGGAAGAGTTGGGATTAACAGTTACAGAATTACGTTACGCGCTAGACACTTTTTTCTTCTTAATTTCAGGTGCGTTGGTGATGTGGATGGCAGCAGGCTTTGCCATGCTAGAAGCAGGTCTCGTACGCTCCAAAAACACCACAGAAATTTTAACTAAAAACTTTTGTTTGTATGCCATTGCATGTACTTGTTACCTGATTGTCGGTTACAACATTATGTACGTCGATAATGGCGAAGGTGGTTGGTTGCCATCATTAGGGATGCTTATCGGTTCGCAGGCTGAGGGGGCTGATCACTCCTTAGAGTCTGACTTCTTCTTCCAGGTTGTTTTTGTCGCGACAGCGATGTCCGTGGTATCGGGCGCGGTGGCTGAACGAATGAAGCTATGGTCATTCTTAATCTTCGCCGTTGTCTTAACCGCCTTTATCTACCCGGTAGAAGGCTACTGGACATGGGGTGGCGGTTTCTTATCAGAAGCAGGCTTTAGTGATTTTGCTGGCTCAGGTATTGTGCATTTAGCGGGTGCAGCTGCTGCATTGGCAGGCGTGTTACTCCTTGGTGCACGTAAGGGTAAATACGGCAAAAATGGCCAAATCTACCCAATTCCAGGCTCAAACATGCCGTTGGCAACGCTGGGTACCTTTATTTTGTGGTTAGGTTGGTTCGGCTTTAACGGCGGGTCTCAATTGATGGTGTCTGACTTTGAAAATGCAACAGCGGTCGGGCAAATCTTCTTGAACACTAATGCTGCCGCAGCAACCGGTGCTATCGCTGCGCTATTGGTGTGCAAAACCACTTGGGGTAAAGCTGACTTAACCATGATCCTTAATGGTGCATTGGCCGGATTAGTGGCTATCACTGCTGACCCATTGTCACCGTCGCCGATTGCCGCGTGTATCATTGGTGTGGTTGCCGGTGCCTTGGTGGTGTTCAGTATTATTGGTCTGGATAAGATTAAGATTGATGACCCTGTTGGTGCGATTTCCGTACACGGTGTGTGTGGCTTGTTTGGCTTGATGGTAGTGCCATTTAGTAACGGTGACGCAAGCTTTGGCGCACAGCTCTTTGGTGCCGCAGTGATCTTCGGATGGGTGTTCGGCGCAAGCATGGTGGTGTGGGCGATACTGAAAGCAACGGTAGGCATCCGTGTTACCGAGGAAGAAGAGCTTGCAGGTATGGATATGCATGACTGTGGTGTGGAATCTTATCCAGAGTTTGTCTCATTAAAGTAGCTCAAAATTCATAACTTGTTACAAATCAAAGCCTCGCACTCGCGGGGCTTTTTCATACTTTTTTGTCACATCTGATTGAAATTGCATGGAACACGTCTATAATTCCTAAAAAATAGTGATAAACGTTATCATTTAGATTGTTGTCCGTAGATAGGGAAATGTAATGAAAAAGTTAGTTGCTGCATCCGCTGTATTGGCTGCATTGAGCGCACCTGCATTTGCTGCTGAAGAAGTGAATGTATACTCATACCGCCAGCCATTTCTGATCGAACCAATGTTCGAGAAGTTCACTGCAGAGACTGGTATTAAAGTAAACGTGATGTTTGCGAAAAAGGGTCTGGCTGAGAAGATCGCTCAAGAAGGCGAATTCAGCCCAGCGGACGTTGTCCTGACTGTTGATATTAGCCGTCTTGCAGAACTGGCGAACAAAGACCTTGTTCAAGCGGTCAACAGCGAAGTGATCGAAGCTAACATTCCTGCGCAGTACCGTGACGAAGAAGACGCGTGGTTCGGCCTGACTTTACGTACACGTAGCGTTTACTCTTCTCGTGACCGTGTTGGTGAGTTGAGCGAAGAGTTCGATTACCTTGATCTTGCTAAGCCTGAGTGGAAAGGCAAAATCTGTACCCGTAGCGGTAAACACCCTTATAACGTTTCTCTTGTCGCTTCTATGATTGCTAACCACGGTGAAGCAGAAGCAAAAACATGGCTTGAAGGCTTCAAAGCTAACCTAGCACGCAAACCACAAGGCAATGACCGCGCGCAGGTACGTGCTGTGTCTGAAGGTCTCTGTGATCTCGCTATCGGTAACAGCTACTACCTCGGTAAAATGGTGAACACGCCTGAGCAGGTGCCATGGGCTGAATCTGTCTACATCAACTTCCCTGGTGAGAAAGCAAACGGTACTCACATCAACATCAGTGGTATGGCGATGGCGAAATATGCGCCAAACAAAGAGAACGCACTGAAATTAATGGAGTTCCTGACTGGCGATGTTGCGCAAAGCATGTATGCTGAAGTGAACTACGAGTATCCAGCGAAAGAAGGTGTTAAGCGTTCTGAGTTGGTTGCTTCTTGGGGTGACTTCGTAGCAGATGACGTTTCTCTTGAAACAATTGCAGATAACCACGCTGCAGCAATGAAGTTACTAGACGAAGTAAAATTTGACTTGTAATTTTGTAGGGGAGCGTCGGCTCCCCTTAATTGCAAGTCGGGCAGTATGACTAGCAATGACTGAAAAATTTCTTTTCTGGCGAACCAGTAGTTGGGGATTATCTCTGCTGCTGGTTTTGCCGATCTTAGCCATCGTGTATACCGCGATCGGTGACGCGGATGAAATCTTTGCCCACTTAATGAGTACCGTGTTAGGGACTTATGCGTGGAATACCCTTAGTGTCGTAGCGTTCACCTTACTCTTGGCGATCATCTTTGGCGTACCAAGTGCGTGGTTAATGGTGATGTGCCGTGTTCCGGGAGCAAAGGTTTTGCAGTGGGCTTTAGTGCTGCCACTGGCGATGCCCAGCTATATTGTTGCTTACATTTACACCGATTGGTTTGATTATGCTGGCCCCGTGCAAATTTGGCTTCGTAATCTGTTCGGTTGGCAAACCATCCATGACTACTACTTCCCTGACATCCGTTCTATCGGTGGGGCAGCATTGATTATGGCGCTGGTACTGTTTCCCTACGTCTATCTGCTCGCACGCGGCGCGTTTATGGAGCAAAGTGCCTCTTTACTGAATTCTGCGCGGCTGTTGAAATGCTCGCCATTGGAGAGCTTCCGACGACTTTCTCTACCTCTCGCTCGTCCTTCGATTGCAGTGGGGGCCTCTTTGGTCGCCATGGAAACGGTTGGTGATTTCGGCACCATGAGCTATTTTGCTGTCCCTACGTTAACCACCGCGGTGTATGACACTTGGCTAGGCTACTCAAGCCTTACGGCAGCGGCTAAGCTTTCCGCTGTCATGCTGTTAGTGATTTTTTTGCTGCTTTCTGCCGAACGTTATAGTCGTCGTAAACTGAAGCTGTTTCACCAAGAAGTCAGTGCTCAGCCTGAGCCTTACCCGCTTTCTGGCTGGCGTAAATGGGCTGCTGCGGCCTGGTGTTGGGGGCTGATCGGCGCCGCTTTCCTTTTTCCTGTATTTCAATTGCTGTATTACGCGGTCAACTATTTTGCTGAGAGCTGGACACCAGAATTTCGTCAGTACAGCATCAATAGTTTGTCGGTGTCCTTTTGGGCTGCATTGATAGCGTGCTTTATTGCCATTGCGGTGAACTTTAATCGTCGTCTGGTGAATAAATCGAGTGCAGTCGTGCCTCTGAGAATAGCCTCTATGGGCTATGCGGTGCCGGGTACCGTGCTCGCTATTGGCGTAATGATCATTCTAGTCTCAACGGATCATCTCATTAATGGCTTTGTGCGTTCATTGGATTACCGTCCGCCGGGACTGTTGCTGTCAGGCACTATGTTTGCTCTGATTGTGGCATTTGTCGTCCGTTTCAGTGCGGTGGCTATTGGTTCAGTAGAGAGTAGCTTAGCGAAGATCCCACCATCGATGGATATGGCAGCGCGTACGATGGGATGCAATGCGACGGCGATGCTACGCCGTGTACACTTCCCCCTTATTCGACGCGGGATTTTAATTGCAGGTTTGTTGGTGTTCATCGAGTCGATGAAAGAGTTGAATGCCGCGCTGCTGTTGCGACCGTTCAATTTTGAAACACTTGCCACCTATGTGTTCAATTTTGCTTCAGATGAGCAACTTGAGCATGCCGCCTTACCGGCAATACTGCTAGTCTTAGTAGGGTTAATCCCGCTTATTGTTGTTAATCGATCCTTGGAGCAGAAATCATGACCGAGTGTACCCTTGCTATTCGCCAATTAGGCTGCAGTTATCAAGGACAAGCGATACTCGCTGATCTCGATCTGAATGTTTGTGACCATGAGATAGTCTGTCTGTTAGGTGCGAGTGGTTGTGGCAAAACGACGTTACTGAAAGCCATGGCGGGTCTCATTCCGCTTGATGAAGGTGCAGTGGCGATAAAAGGGTGCGATATGACGCAAACGCCACCAGAAAAGCGTAATATTGGCATGATCTTTCAAGATTATGCGTTGTTTCCTCACCTCACTGTTGCCGGTAATATTGCCTTCGGGCTTAAAGGTTGGACCCATGATCGCCGCGAGGCGAAAGTGACACAGATGCTGGAATTGGTGCGCTTGGAAGGGTTGGGTGAACGTTTTCCGCATCAGCTTTCTGGAGGGCAGCAGCAACGTGTGGCTATCGCCCGTGCATTGGCCAGCGAGCCCGATCTTATCTTACTGGACGAACCCTTCTCTAACATTGACACTCAAGTCAGGCATTCATTGATCAAAGAGATCCGCCGCATTTTTAAAGCGCAAGGTGTGACGGCTATTTTTGTTACTCATAGCCGTGAAGAGGCGTTTGCCTTTGCCGACAAAATGGCCGTAATGAATGAGGGGGTGATTGAGCAATATGGCACAGCGGAAGAGCTGTACTACCGTCCGAGAAGCCGATTTGTTGCTGAATTTTTAGGTGCAGGATCATACTTACCCGTGCGTGTTACTGGCGAGGGTGTGATGCAAACGCCGTTGGGGAACATTGCGATTGATGATAGGCCATTGTTTGTCGATGATAATGGCAATGCAGAGTGGCTACTGCGTCCACAAAATGTTCAGCTTCAACCTGATGTGAATGGTGAAGGTGTAGTGACTGAGGCGATCTTCATGGGAGACAGCAGCCGTTACCAAGTGGAAGTCTTTGGCTTTACCATTACCGCAGTATCAAACCATCAGTTGGAAGAGGGACAAAAAGTGCGTGTGGTGATTGAACCTCATGCCCCCGTTTTGTTTGCTGCGGCTTAAGATGGGTTTTTAACTTATTGATAAAATCAGAAATGATCGCCAAGTAACCATTACTGTGTTATTCGAGCATTAAAAAAACGAGTAAAGCATTTGCTTTACTCGTTTTGTTTTTTGAGGCGATTTTTTAATGAGTAATCAGTGTAAAAATCGACGCTATTCTGATTTTTCTGCTTGCGCTGGACAAAGAATATCGAGATAGCTGTTTGCTTGAGCCTGTAGCGCCTCACGATCTTTTGTTAGGTTCGCTTGAAGGTAAAGCACATAACACACACCATGTAGCAAGCGTGCGGTGTCCTCGACGTTGTTGAGGTTCAACTGTGCCGCTGCAGGTTTGAAGGCTTCGGTCATGCGTTCCATCGTGCGATTGTTGCTAGCGATGTAACGAGGCCATACTTCATCGCGAACAGATGTGCTCCATTCAAACCAGACTTTCAGCCACTCTTTCTCTTCAAGGACAGCATCGACTAAACGATGCGTTAAGCATTCCATGCTACCGCGTAGTGATTGGTCCGCTAGCGAAAGGCACTGAGTGAGGATGTCATCGAATTTTTGTTCAACTTGAGCAAGGACTTGCTCTACCAACTCTTCCCGCGTTGGAAAATAGTTGAACACGGTTGCAACGGAGACATTTGCCATGTCGGCGATATCCGCGTGACCAGCACGACCAATACCTCGGCGAGCAAATACTTCCAAAGCGTAATCCAACAATTGCTGTTTTCTTTTCTCGGGCGATAGCCGAGTACGTGTTTTTTTAATTAAAGTTTCCATGTCTTACAAATTCCCTAGCCAAAAAAGCAAATAAATTATAATTATCTGTGGTCAATATCTCATCACTTTACTTATACAACCCATTGTATGCAATTAGTCTATGTGATGAGCCTCTCCGGTCCTTGTAATCATGCCAATTACTTGCATTAAAGTTGTGATATAATTGCTGACACTGATGTAATAGACCAAGTGGCAGTATATGCAACTGCGCCCACGGAGGCAATAATGAAGCACAAAGTTGATGTATTGATTTCTGAGCAGGATGTTCAGGCACGGGTACAGGAGTTGGGTAAACAAATTACCGAGTGTTACAAAGGCTCAGACAATCTCGTCATGGTAGGACTACTTCGCGGTTCTTTCGTATTTATGGCCGATCTGGCCCGTGCGATTGATCTACCACACGAAGTGGATTTCATGACCGCATCAAGCTACGGCAACAGTATGGAAAGCTCGCGCGATGTCCGCATCTTGAAAGATCTGGACGATGAAATCGAAGGAAAAGATGTTCTGTTAGTTGAAGATATTATCGATACAGGTAATACCTTAAACAAAGTGAAAGAGATTCTTTCTCTGCGCGGCCCTAACTCAATCCGTATTTGTACGCTTCTAGATAAGCCTGAGCGTCGCGAAGTTGACGTAGAGGTTGATTGGGTTGGTTTTGAAATTCCTGATGAATTCGTTGTCGGCGTAGGCATAGATTACGCCCAAAAATACAGACATTTACCTTTCATCGGAAAAGTGATTCCGCTGGAAGACTAAGTCGATATTTGATGGTGTTATTTTCAATAAAAAAGCAGCTTTTCGCTGCTTTTTTTGTGCCTATAACTCAATTATTCGTATGGTGAATCGTTTGCGTTTTAATTTGGTAAAATATTGGCCATTGCGGCTTGATAGCTTATCTCAACCGATTCGCGACTATTGGCGGTGACACCCAAGTCACTTAACACGCCATCATTGATCCCGTAGATCCAACCATGAATTTTGACTTGCTGGCCTCGCTCCCAGGCACTTTGCATGATGGTTGAATTACCAAGGTTGTAGACCTGAGAAGCAACGTTGATTTCACACAGTTTGTTTTCCCATTCACTGCGCTCAAGTTTGCCAAGATCAGCGCGATGCTTTAGGTAGAGATCACGAATATGAAGCAGCCAGTTATTGATAAGGCCGAGTTGCGGATTGGCAATGGCGGCGGCAACACCACCACACCCATAGTGGCCACAGACTATGATATGCTTGACTTTCAACACATCGACCGCATATTGAACTACAGATAAACAGTTGAGATCAGTATGAATGACTTGGTTGGCGACGTTGCGATGCACGAAGAGCTCGCCGGAATCCATGCCAATTAATCGCTCCGCAGGTACTCGACTGTCAGAACAGCCAATCCATAAATACTCTGGGTGCTGGGCTTTAGCAAGATGGGTGAAAAACTCCGGTTTTTCCTCCTTTATCGTCGAGGCCCACTCGCTATTATTTGCAAAGAGTTGCTTTATTTCTGCCATGATGATGCCTTTGTAATTTACTGAGCGTACTATACCGCAGATACTGAGCCTAGAGGTCGGATTATTTGAGACTTTGGATTTATTACACGTGGATTCTATGAAAGCACTTGAAATATCAAATTTGAACAAAACGTACGCTGGTGGCTTTCAGGCATTAAAATCGCTCTCTTTGACGGTAGAAGAAGGGGACTTTTATGCACTGTTAGGCCCAAATGGTGCCGGAAAATCAACGACTATCGGGATTATTAGCTCACTCGTCAATAAGACCACAGGTAAAGTGCGGGTTTTTGGGTACGACATAGATACAGACCTTGTTGCCGCTAAACAGCACATTGGCTTAGTCCCTCAAGAATTCAACTTTAATCAGTTTGAAACGGTAGAGCAGATTGTTATCAATCAAGCGGGGTATTACGGTGTCGACCGGAATGAAGCGCGCCTTCGTGCTCACAAGTACCTTTCAAAGTTGGATTTGTGGGAAAAACGTGAAGAACGCGCAAGAAACCTCTCTGGTGGCATGAAGCGCCGATTAATGATTGCCCGAGCGTTGATGCATGAGCCTAAGTTACTCATTTTGGATGAGCCAACTGCGGGTGTCGACATCGAGTTGCGCCGCTCGATGTGGGAATTTCTGCGAGAGATCAATCAAGAGCAAGGGATTACCATTATTTTGACCACGCACTACCTTGAAGAGGCGGAAATGCTGTGTCGCAATATCGGTATTATTAGCAAAGGCGAAATCATTGAAGATACATCGATGAAAGCGCTACTTGGAAAGCTGCAAGTCGAAACCTTTGTGTTGGATATCTATTTGAATGGCAGGGAGCCTGTTCTACAAGGTGTCGATATGCGTGTGATTGATGATCACACTATCGAGGTCGATGTACCGAAAGAAGCGGGGTTGAACTCAGTCTTCATGCAGCTGACCGCACAGGATTTCACAGTCTATTCGATGCGGAACAAAGCTAATCGATTAGAAGAGTTGTTTGTTTCACTTATTCAAGAGAGTCAGGAGGCATCATCATGACACAGCAGTTTTGGGTCGCGTTTAAAAGCCTCGTTATCAAAGAGATTTATCGTTTCTCTCGGATTTGGGTACAAACGTTAGTGCCACCAGCGATCACGATGACACTCTATTTTATCATCTTCGGCAACTTGATCGGCAGCCGTATTGGTGAAATGGGAGGCTTCAGTTACATGGAGTACATTGTGCCTGGCCTAATCATGATGTCGGTCATTACCAACTCCTACTCCAATGTGGCTTCATCGTTTTTCAGTGCGAAGTTCCAGCGCAACATTGAAGAACTGCTGGTCGCGCCTGTGCCCAATCACATCATCATTTTAGGTTATATTGCCGGTGGCGTGGCACGTGGCCTTGCCGTCGGCGTCATTGTTACTTGTGTGTCGTTGTTGTTTGTTGATCTTACCGTATCGAGTTGGTTGATTATTTTCTCGACGGTATTGATGACTTCCGTGGTCTTTTCGTTGGGCGGATTGATCAATGCGGTATTTGCGAAGACTTTCGATGATATCAGTATCATACCTACCTTTGTGCTGACCCCTCTGACTTACCTAGGCGGGGTGTTTTACTCGATCAGCTTATTACCGGAGTTCTGGCAGGGGGTATCGCAGATTAATCCTATCGTGTACATGGTCAATGCGTTCCGCTACGGTTTCTTAGGTGTGTCTGATGTGGCGATTAGCACCTCGTTCGGCGTACTGACGCTGTTTGTGATTGCGCTATACAGTATCGCTTATCGCCTAGTTTCAACTGGAACAGGGTTACGTAGCTAAGGGTTGTGGACAATAAAAAAGGGCCGAGAGGCCCTTTTTTATTGGATGTTAGCTGCTTTTCTTCGCTTTACGCGCAGCACCTGGCATCGGCTTTTTCTTCTTTTTCTTGACCGCAAATGCCGGTTTTTTATGTTTCGGCTTCATCTCTTCGACAAAGCGCTCTTTAACGGGCTCTTTCATATAGCGGCCGATGCGTTCCATCATTGCTTGATCGTGAGCTTCGACTAGCGACACGGCTGAGCCCTTTTTACCTGCTCGTGCTGTGCGACCAATACGGTGAAGATAAACGTCAGCAGTACGTGGTAGATCAAAGTTGATCACATGGCTGATATCGGGGATATCAATACCGCGCGCAGCGACATCGGTAGCGAGCATAATGTTCACTTTCCCTGATTTGAAGCGCTCAATGGTATTGTTTCGCGCACTTTGTGCCATCTCACCTTGAAGCCAGCAACATGGGATTTGCATCGAGTCGAGTTTTTCACGCAACTCTGCTAATCGCTCACGGGTTTTTAAGAAGATGATGGTTCGTTCAGATTCATCGCTCTTCAACACGTGCTCAAGCAACTGAATCTTGTGATCCATATCGTCACAGCGATAGTACCACTGGTGAATTTTCTTGCGCTCACGACGTGAAGGGCTCGCTTCAATACGCTCAGGCTCATTTAACAGATCTTCGGTAAAGCCGTGTACCCCTTTGCCTTCAAGTGTCGCAGAGAAAAGCAAGGTTTGACGGCGCCAGCGGCATTCGTGAGAGAGCTTGTCAACAATCGGCCCAAAGCCCATGTCGAGCATACGGTCAGCTTCGTCGAGGACAAGGCATTCAATGGCGCGGCAATCAAAGCGCTCAGCATTGATGTACTCCATCAAGCGTCCCGGTGTGGCGACGACAAGATCTTGTGTCTTGCCTAAAATCTCAGCGTGCTCGTCGTAAGAGATACCACCTGTGATGGTAAACACTTTCAGGTCGGTATTTGCTGCCAGTTCTCGCGCTTCATCCGCGATCTGGATTGCGAGCTCGCGGGTTGGCGTCAAGATCAATACACGCGCAGGTCCGGGTTTACGACGTGGGAAGTCGATTAAGTGTTGTAATGTCGGTAGCAAAAAAGCAGCCGTTTTACCGGTGCCAGTAGGTGCTGAAGCCAACACATCCAGTCCGTCCATGGCGGCAGGGATCGCTTTCGCTTGAATTTCTGTCGGTCGCGAATACCCTTTTGTTTCAATTGCAGCAAGCAGATCTACATCGAGATCCAGCTCTGAAAAGGTTCTTACCACGTCGTTTCTCCGGACTTAATCGGTACTCAATTTACAAGGGGCGAGATTATATACTCAAGTCTGCTTAAGATACAGGATCATCCGAGCTATCGATATCGATCTTTGTACTCTGGTGATCAGGTGACGTCATATTGAGGTAGAAAGGCCAGGTTAAGGCCGTGAACGCGTCGCTGTATCCGTCGCCTTCATGAATGATCAACTGGCTAACGTCGCATGACATCTCTGTGGGCGATAACGATAAGAGTAGTCGGCTGACAGGTTTGCGGATCGTTGTTTTAACGTCACAGCGCCGCACACAAAAAAGCGCATGCTCAGGGAGCGAGGTCAGTAACTGCTCGCCTTCAACCTTAGGCAATATCAGGTGTGCCTCATCGCGTGGTCTCAACATGGCAGCGATGCAAGTGAGGAGATCTTGATGGCTGAAGTGCTCGGTGTGACGAGCGACGGCGCGTCCCGCCTTGATGGATGTCTCTCCACTGTTGAAGTAGGGTGGATTACAAATAATACTGCCCGAGGTTTGATTGTGATTGGAATTCATCCAGTATCGAATGTCTTGATGGTATACGGTAATTCGACGAGACCAAGGGCTGTTGAGCGCGTTTTTCGTTGCCTGCTCTGCCGCCTCTGCATCCAGTTCAATCGCACTGATCTTTGCTTCTGGGCAGCGCTGTGCACTCATTAAGGCAAGTAGTCCACTCCCCGTACCGATATCTATAATGTGGCCCTTTTCAGGCAAAGGAGCCCAAGCGCCGAGTAAAATCCCATCTGTGCTGACAGGCATTCCACACTTAGTGTGATCGACGGCGAACTGCTTAAATTGAAAAACTTGCATCTATCTGTCTATGTATGTTGTCTTTAGTGTTTGTTTTTGTGAATTTACCGTATATTTTTGTTTTATTCTTTTGTGAATAATTCAATTAAAGCAATTTATCATTACTTTAATGTGGCTAAAACCTTAAAATTGGTCATATATTCTAGTTTTTGGCATTAGAGCCAAACATAATGGTGTTTTAGCCTGCGCTATTGCAAGTTTATGACTGATTGTTCATTATGCTGCCAATGATCTCTTTGCTAGTTGAAAATTTTTTGTCCTACTTGTGACTATTCCTTTGCAACATGCTGGAGATGCTCAACACAATAAAACAGCTTCAAATATAAAGGATATTGTTGTGAAAAAATCACTCAGTATGACGGATGTCTTTGCGTTAGGCTTTATGACCTTCGCATTTTTCTTGGGAGCAGGAAACATTATTTTCCCGCCTCAAGCTGGCCAACTTGCGGGTGACAACCTGCTAGCTGCGACACTGGGCTTTCTCTCTACCGGTGTAAGTTTACCGCTTATTGCAATTATTGCCGTTGCGGTTGCGGGCGGATGGGAAGGTTTGACGCGCGACTTACCTAGCAAAGTCGCGACGCTATTAGCTGTGACTATCTTTATTGTTATTGGTCCAGCATTTGCGGCACCGCGTGCGGGGCTTGTTGCTTATGAGATGGGCGTGAAACCTTTCATTGCTGATGCGGGTCAGTTGAGCCTGACGCTGTTCTCAGTCGTATTCTTTACGATTGCGCTTTTCTTATCTCGTTCGCGCGGTAACCTGGTTGATATGGTAGGTAAGTTCCTGACGCCTATCCTATTTTTGGCGCTGATTGCACTTGCGGTAACAGTGGTGGTTAACCCTCAGGGTGATATCGTTGCAGCGCAAGGCGCTTACATTGATATGCCTTTCATTACTGGCTTTGTTGAAGGCTACAACACCTTAGATGCAGTGGCTGCGTTACTGTTTGGTATGGTAATTGTGGATGCCGTACGCAGTAAGGGTGTCAGTGACGAGAAAGCAACACGTAAATATCTTGTGATGGCGGGTCTCATCGCGGCGTCTGGTTTGGCGTTCGTTTATGTTTCTCTGTTCTACCTTGGGGCGACCAGTGTATCTATCGCACCTGAAGCGAGTAATGGCGGTGACATTCTTGCGATTTACGTCGCTGCACTCTATGGCCCAGCTGGCCAGAGCATTCTGTCATTGATTGTACTGCTTGCGTGTCTTACTACTGTCGTTGGCTTGATCAGTGCGTGTTCGGACTACTTCTGTAAACTGACTTCAATCACTTATGAAAACTGGGTCGTGATCCTCTCTGTTATCTGTTGTGTGGTGGCAAACGTCGGTCTTAATCAGTTGATCATCATCTCGCTACCTGCCCTGTTTGCACTCTATCCCATCGCGATGGCACTAGTGATTTTGACGTTTGTGCGTCGCCTATTGCCAAACCCGGTACTTTCTTACCGTGTGGTGATGTTGGTTGCACTGTCGTTTAGCATGATTGACGCTGCAAAAGTTGCTGGTTTCAATGTGTCAGCATTCCGTGTTATTCCACTGTTTGATTATGGTATGGCTTGGTTAATGCCAACGGCAGCGGCGCTCGTATTGACCGTTATCTTTGGTAAGAAAACAGCGGTGACGGCGACCAAAACCGCAAAAGCATAACGTGCTTGTTGCTTGAGTAGATAGTGAAAAGGGATGCCACATTGGCATCCCTTTTTTAGTCATGCGATAAGGAGGAGGTAAGGCGACTACAGCTCGCTATACTCCAGCATGATCTGTTCACACCAACTCGCAATACGTTCATCGCTGAGATCATACTGGCTATCTTCATCCAGTGCTAAACCGACGAACATACTTTTATCTTCGGTCAACGCTTTGGATGCGCTGAAGTCGTAGCCTTCATTAGGCCAGTAACCGATGATCTGTGCGCCACTCATGAGCAGGGCCTCATGCAGCATGCCCATCGCATCCAGGTACCATTCGCCGTAACCTTCTTGGTCTCCTAAGCCGAAGAGGGCGATGGCCTTGTCTTCTAGCTTCAGATTGTCGAGGTGACTCCAGATAGCTTCCCAGTCTTCTTGTAACTCACCGAAGTCCCAAGTGGAAATCCCGAAGATCAGCAGATCGTAATCCTTGGTGAGGCTTAATGAGCTCTCTTTAACGTTGTGAATACTGACCAGATCTTCGCCTAGTGTGCTTCGGATCTTCTCAGCAGCCATTTCGGTGTAACACGTGGTTGAGCCATAGAATAGGCCAATCTTCATGCGTGAATTCCCTATATATCACTTTTGGTGGTTACTATACTCAAGTCCATTCAATATGCAATTTCGGAGGGGGAAATCGCCTCATGAACGCCTGTGTTTGACAAGGGAAAACCACGCTTTCACCCGTTGACTTCGAACTCGCGTTGCTCAGTGGGCTGCTGAACCCGATATCTTGAGGTAGCTTGCGCATAAGTACTGTGTTTTAATACAGTACATATCTGGAATATCCAGTAAACGACACCTAACGCTGGAGAGTTTTTTTGAGCGATCAACAACTATTAGAGCAATTTCTCGATGCGATGTGGATGGAGCGCGGTCTGGCGGATAATACCATCAGTGCTTATCGGCACGATCTCAGTACTTTTCTGACTTACCTAGAGAATAATCAGCTGACGCTCATGACCGTGGTTAGTGCCGATCTGGTGGGTTATCAAGCGTGGATGCAGAAAAAAGAGTATGAGCAGACCTCGAAAGCAAGAATGATTTCGGCGTTGAAGCGCGTGTTTCAATATCTTCATCGCGAAAAATTGCGCAATGATGATCCCAGTGCGCTATTGCAAAGCCCTAAATTACCCAAACGTTTGCCGAAAGATCTCACTGAAAGTGAAGTGGAAGCATTGCTCAACGCCCCTGATGAACGTGATCCGATAGAACTGCGTGATCGCGCTATGCTGGAACTGCTCTACGCGACTGGGCTGCGTGTGACGGAGTTAGTCAGTTTGACCACAGAGAATGTCAGTTTGCGCCAAGGTGTGGTGCGTGTTGTTGGTAAAGGAAACAAAGAGCGTCTTGTTCCGATGGGGGAAGATGCCATCGATTGGATGGAGCGGTTTTTACAACAAGGGCGACCGCAGCTCATGGGCGAGGTGAGTGGTGATGTCGTCTTTCCTAGTCGACGCGCTAAGCAGATGACACGGCAGACATTTTGGCACAGAATCAAACATTACGCCCAACGTGCGAATATCGATAGTGATAGACTCTCGCCTCATGTTTTGCGTCATGCATTCGCGACTCACCTCCTCAACTATGGGGCTGATTTGCGCGTTGTGCAGATGTTGTTGGGGCATAGTGACCTATCGACGACGCAAATCTATACCCATGTTGCAACCGAGCGTTTGAAGAAGCTTCACAGTGAGCACCATCCGCGTGCATAGCATGGACATTATGTGTTCATTTGGCTTCCATGCTTGCGATAAATAATTGCTCTGTATGCAACAAATCATCAATATGAAGGTCTAGACTGTTTAGATTCCGATTCAAATAAGGACAACCCATGCCAATTTTCCGTTCTTGTGCTGTTGCCTTGGCATTAGTATCAGCCTCTGTTGTCGCCTCACCAGAGCCAGCGCAATTACCAGAAACTGACGCGCCTGCAGTGCCATCGGCACTGACCGAAGCGGCGAAAAAATTGCAGCTTACTATCCAAGCCGCGGCTGATTCACCGATTGCCGGTCTTAAAGAGATCACCACTGATCGTGGTGTGTTTTACATGTCTGATGATGGTCAACACTTTCTCGCGGGCCACTTGTTTGATTTGAGCGCTCAGCCGGTGAACTTGACTGAACGTCGTCAAGCGGAAGTGAATGTCTCGAAAATGGTTGAGATGGCAGATGAAATGATTGTCTACCCAGCCAAAGATGAGAAACATGTTGTCACTGTCTTTACCGATACCTCTTGTGGTTACTGCCGCAAAATGCATGAAGAGATGGCTGACTACAATAATGCGGGTATTACGGTGCGTTACCTCGCGTTCCCACGGAGCGGTTTAAATGCAGGTAACTTTGGTCAATTGAGCGCCATTTGGTGCGCAGAGGATCAAATTGCCGCGATGGACGAAGCGAAAGCGGGCGGATTTAATCAATCTTCTACTGCTTGTGACACGTTAGTGCGCGGTCATTATGAGCTGGGTGTCCAAATGGGGATTCGTGGGACCCCAGCCATTATCTTGGAAGACGGTAATGTGATTCCGGGATATCAGCCTGCTGGACGTTTGCTACAGACACTAGAGCAGAATCCGGGCTAAGCGCGGATTTTCCCCTTCGCAGTGGTTTTGCTGTCGGATACGATAGGATAAGATGCCCGTTCTAAGGAACGGGCATTTTTGTAGATAACTATGATTGAAATTCAGCGTCGACCAGCTGGAGATACCTCTGGCTTTTCATCCCAACTACCGCCGCTACTCCAGCGTATCTATGCCCATCGAGGCATCCAATCAGAACAAGAGCTTGAGCGCAGTGCTAAGGGCTTGCTTTCTTATCAAGCATTACACGGTATTGATGATGCGATTGCGTTGCTACTGGAAGCGTTAACCGCACAACAGCGCATTATTGTTGTTGGCGACTTTGATGCTGATGGCGCAACAAGTTCGGCACTGTCTGTCTTGGCGTTGCGTCAACTTGGCTCAAACAATGTTGATTATCTGGTGCCTAACCGCTTTGAAGATGGCTACGGATTAAGCCCGGAGGTCGTTGAGCAAGCCATCGCCAAAGGGGCGGAAGTCATCATGACGGTAGATAACGGCGTCTCGTCGTTGTCGGGTGTGGCGGCGGCTAAGGCCCATGGCTTAAAAGTCCTGATTACTGATCACCATTTGCCGGGCGAGTCTCTGCCGGATGCCGATGCCATTGTGAATCCAAATTTACATGAGTGTGATTTCCCCTCAAAAGCCTTATGTGGTGTAGGGGTCGCGTTCTATTTAATGTTGGCGTTGCGAGCTGAATTGCGACAGCGCAATTGGTTTAAAGAGCAGGGCATTGCAGAGCCTAACTTAGCGAATTTACTTGACCTTGTTGCGCTCGGCACGGTGGCCGATGTTGTGGCATTAGATGGCAATAATCGCATTCTTGTTCACCAAGGTTTGCAGCGTATTCGTGCAGGCCAGTGTCGTCCTGGTATTCAAGCATTGATTGAAGTGGCTAACCGCGATCAAAGTCGCTTGGTTACCAGTGATTTGGGGTTTGCATTGGGGCCTCGCATTAACGCCGCAGGTCGCCTTGAGGATATGAGTCACGGTGTTGAACTCTTGATGTGCGAGGAAATTAATCTTGCCCGACAGTTAGCGTCTGAACTGGATGGACTCAACCAAACCCGCAAAGAGATCGAGCAGGGGATGAAAGAAGAAGCGGTGGCTATTTGCGAGCGTCTTCAGCTTGGAGAAGAAATGCCCTGTGGGATCGTGCTGCATCAAAGCGACTGGCACCAAGGTGTCATCGGTATTCTCGCCTCGAGAATCAAAGATCAATATCACCGTCCAGTGATTGCCTTTGCTGATGGTGGCGACGGGTTGATCAAGGGCTCGTGTCGTTCAATCCCGGGTCTACACATGCGGGATATTCTTGATCTTATTGATACCCAAAATCCCGGTATGATCTTGAAGTTTGGTGGGCATGCCATGGCGGCAGGATTGACGATTCCACGTGACAAGCTTCATGCTTTCAGCGCTGCGTTTGATAGTGCGGTCCGACAGGAAGTGGATGAAGCCTCGCTCCGTGGGGTGATACTCAGTGATGGCGAGTTAGCGGGTCATGAGCTGACATTGCAGACTGCAGAAATGTTGCGTCAAGCGGGCCCTTGGGGGCAAGCGTTTCCTGAACCGATCTTTGATGGTGAGTTCCGTGTGTTACAGCAGCGTCTTGTGGGCGGCAAGCATTTGAAACTGATGTTAGAGCCTTTGAGTCAAGGTGGCGCAGGACAGATGATTGATGCGATCGCCTTCAATGTTGATTTACGTCGTTGGCCCGATGCATCGGTTACCCGCATCCAGCTGGCTTATCGCTTAGATATCAATATCTTCCGTGGAAACGAAAGTGTGCAGCTGATGGTAGAGCACATTGAACCTTGCTAAGTAGCGTGTCGGCAGACCCTGAGTTCGGGGTCTGTATCACGCTTTATCGCATTCAACGCTGTATTCCTTCGAAAAATAGTGTAAGAAAAAATCGCCTTTCTCCCCCTTCAACGCTGTATATTCCAGCGACAATTCGCTAGAATCTCGCCACTGTGTCCATTTCGGCTGTGATGAGTGGCAATGTTCGAAATTAATCCTATTAAAAACCGCCTTGAGGACGTGCTACAACGCACTGAAGTCCTGAGGGGGTACCTTTGACTATGAGACGAAGAAAGAGCGTCTTGAAGAAGTAAACGCAGAACTTGAACAACCTGATGTGTGGAATGAGCCAGAACGTGCTCAGGCATTGGGTAAAGAGCGTGCGTCGTTAGAAGCTGTTGTTGATACCATTGACACTTTGGTGGCGGGTGTTGACGATGTGGAAGGGCTGCTTGAGTTAGCGATTGAAGCTGAAGATCAAGAGACGTTTGATGAGATCGAGCCTGAGTTGCAAGATCTTGAAGCGAAGCTTGAGAAGCTGGAATTCCGCCGCATGTTCTCCGGCGATCACGATAGTTCTGATTGTTATATCGATCTGCAAGCAGGATCGGGTGGTACGGAAGCACAAGACTGGACGTCTATGTTGCTGCGTATGTACTTACGTTGGGCGGAAGCCAAAGGCTTTAAAACCGAAGTGATCGAAGTGTCCGAAGGTGAAGTTGCTGGCTTGAAGTCGGCAACTGTTCGCATCGCAGGTGAATACGCTTATGGCTGGTTGCGTACTGAAACCGGTGTCCACCGTCTAGTGCGTAAATCACCTTTTGATTCTGGTGGTCGCCGCCATACTTCATTTGCGTCTGCCTTCATCTACCCTGAAGTTGACGACAATATCGCGATTGATATCAATCCATCTGATCTACGCATTGACGTATACCGTGCCTCTGGCGCGGGTGGTCAGCACGTTAACACCACAGAATCTGCGGTACGTATTACGCACTTACCGACCAACACGGTTGTGCAGTGTCAGAATGACCGTTCTCAGCATAAGAACAAAGATCAAGCGATGAAGCAGTTGAAAGCAAAACTGTTTGAACTTGAGATGCAGAAGCAAAATGCGGAGAAACAGGCGAACGAAGATGCCAAGTCTGATATTGGCTGGGGTAGCCAGATTCGTTCATACGTACTGGATGACTCTCGCATTAAAGATTTGCGCACCGGTGTTGAAAACCGCAATACACAAGCCGTCCTTGACGGTGATTTAGATCGTTTCATCGAAGCCAGCCTTAAGTCTGGGCTGTAATCCATTAAGGGTAAGCAATGACTGAACAGTTACAAGACGAAAATAAACTGATTGCCGAACGTCGCGCGAAGTTAGATAAAATTCGCGAAACCTGTAAGGCGAACGGCCACCCTAATGATTTCCGTCGCGATTCACTCGCGGCCGATCTTCAAGTGGCATTCGGTGAAAAGAGTAAAGAAGCGCTTGAGCAAGACAACAATATCGTTGCTATTGCGGGTCGTATCATGGCTAAACGTGGTCCATTCCTGTCGATTGCTGACGTGTCTGGCCGCATTCAAGCCTATGCAGCGAAAGATGTGCAAAAAGTGCTGAAAGAGCAGTACAACGGCCTCGATATTGGTGACATCATCGGTGTGAAAGGTGCGCTTCATAAGTCGGGCAAAGGCGATCTGTACGTCAACATGGAAGAGTATGTACTGCTGACAAAAGCACTACGTCCGCTTCCTGAGAAGTTCCATGGCCTGACTGACCAAGAGCAGCGCTACCGTCAACGTTACGTTGATTTGATCGTCAACGAAGATTCGCGTCAAGCATTCAAGATCCGTTCTAAAGTCGTGAGTGCTATCCGCAACTACATGATCCAAAAAGATTTCATGGAAGTTGAAACACCAATGATGCATGTGATCCCTGGTGGTGCAACTGCGCGTCCGTTTATCACGCATCACAACGCGTTAGATATCGATATGTATCTTCGTGTTGCGCCAGAGCTTTATTTGAAGCGCTTGGTTGTGGGTGGCTTCGAACGTGTCTTCGAAATCAACCGTAACTTCCGTAACGAAGGTTTGTCGCCTCGCCATAATCCAGAATTCACTATGATGGAATTCTACATGGCGTATGCTGACTACCGCGATCTTATGAATCTTACGGAAGACATGCTTTCGGGTATCGCGAAAGAGGTATTGGGGAGTTTCGATATGCCTTACGGTGACGAAACAATCAGCTTTGAAGGCCCATACCCTCGTTTGAGCATGCTAGACGCGTTGAAGAAGTACAATCCTGATCATGCAGACATTCAAGCGCTGACTTACGAGAAAGTGCAAGATCGTGAGCATATGGCGGCGATTGCTAAGTCGGTGGGTGTGCACGTCGAGAAGTTCATGACCTGTGGTCAACTACTTGAAGAGGCATTTGGTGAAACGGCTGAACCACAATTGCTACAGCCAACTTTTATCACTGAGTATCCAGCGGATATCTCGCCATTGGCACGCCGTAATGATGAAAACCCGTTCATTACTGATCGTTTTGAGTTCTTTATCGGTGGGCGTGAAGTGGGTAACGGTTTCTCTGAGCTGAATGACGCCCAAGATCAAGATGAGCGCTTTAAAGCGCAGGTTGATGCGAAAGATGCGGGTGATGATGAGGCAATGTACTACGATGCTGACTACATTACTGCACTTGAGCACGGCTTGCCGCCAACAGCGGGTATGGGTATCGGTATCGACCGTCTTGTGATGCTATTTACCAACACACATACCATTCGCGATGTGGTGCTATTCCCTGCGATGCGTCCTCAAGCAAAATAGTTCTTGCTGATGCTCATTGTAAACCACCCTCCATGAGGGTGGTTTTTTTATGCCAAATTTTCTTCTGTTTTTCGTTGGACAGCCTCTTGGCGACACTTCGCTTTCATTGATCTCGCTTGTGATCTTTAGCACAAAAAGAGTGGTTTATTGAAAGCGATATATCCTTTTAACTTCTATTTTAATGACAGAACTGTTTGGTTTTTGTTCTACCAGTCAACTAAAAATGGAAATATCTGCTGAAAATAAGCAGCTTGTATCGTCACTGTAAACGAACTGTTAGTGACTCCCTTCACGTTGTTGAACATTATTTATGCGCGTAGAAAATTCTAATTTCGATGATGATCGTGACTTTTCAATGTCCTTTATCTGCGTTTTTGCCACATTTCGATACACTTGCTCGATAATCTAGCTGATTGTGTTAGTGATAACGACCTTTCTCAGATGTTTCATCTATGTAAAATGCCAACATCTGTCGCCAATGTAGTGATAGATATTAATAACTTTGCAATAAATGGCATAACATCTGGAGAAATTATGTCCAAGTCTTTGTCTGGAAAAATCTTTACCGGTCTGTTCTTAGGTTTGATCTTAGGGACAGCAATTCAATACCTGTTTAGTGGCGTAGCCATCATGGATACCTATCTGCTTGGTTTAGCAGAAGGGGTCGGCGGCATGTTTGTTTCTTTGATCAAACTCCTTGTTGTCCCGCTCGTCTTCGTATCTATCGTGTGCGGTATCGTTGAACTAAAAGATGTCACAGCGTTTGGTCGATTGGGTGGAAAAACTTTTGCACTCTACATTATTAATACCCTTATCGCGATTACAGCTGCATTGACTCTCGGCGCTATTTTCCAACCTGGCGCAGGGGCGAACTTAGCTGGTTCAGTATCAGAAGCGGTGAAACTGACAACAACTGAAACGCCTGATATTTTTTCTCTGATTGTGAATATTGTGCCGAGTAACCCGGTGCAGGCATTTGCAAGTGGTGACATGCTGCAAATCATCTTTATGGCGATTTTGACTGGTCTTGCGATTCAAGCGCTTGATCAACGTGGTGGCCCTGCCATTCGTACCTTCAAAATGACCAATGAAGTGATGATGAAATTGGTTGGCCTCGTCATGAGCCTTGCGCCATACGGTGTATTCGCCTTGATGGTGCAACTAGGTGCGACTTTGGACGCCAATACGCTGGCTTCTGTGGCTGGTTATGTTGTCTTGGTTATCTCTGTACTTGTGTTCTGGATTTTCTTCTTCTACCCAGCGGCAGTTGCTTTGACCACAGGGATGAAGCCGTCAGAGTTCTTGCGTAAGACCCGTGAGCAAGTGCTGTTCTCACTGTCGACGGCTAGCTCAAATGCGACCATTCCAGTTACCATGCGCACCTTGACGGACAAAATCGGCGTCTCTAAATCTGTCGCGGGCTTTGGTGTACCTCTAGGTGCAACCATGAACATGTCCGGTGTTTCTATCTATATCGCATTGGCGACCATCTTTGTTGCCAATGCCTTCGGTACGCCAATTAACACGGCAGACTACTTCACGCTAGGCCTGACTATTTTGCTTCTGTCTATTGGTGCGGGTGGTGTACCAGGTGGTGGTGTTGTTATGGTCGGTGTACTGATTCACCAACTGGGGCTACCAGCAGAAGGCTTAGCGATTGTCGCTGCTGTTGACCGTATCTGTGATATGTTCTGTACCAGTTCAAATGTCGTCGGCGATACCGCAGTGAACACCATTGTTGCGAAAAGCGAGAACGAGCTAGACACAGAACAAATGGCGCAGGCTGAAGCAACAAGCAACGCCTAGTCAAAGATAGATTCTTGTATGAGAGCACCGCCTAGCGCGGTGCTTTTTTATGGGAAGCGCTGAGCCATCTGATTCGTTATAGAATGAGGGTGTGCAGTTTGTGAAGTATTGTTAAACACATCAAAAACAATATCTTACAAACTGTACTGTCTCGTTTTGTGCTTGTCAGTGAGTACGAGTTTTCTTCTACTATCTTCGGCTTTTGTTGCCGTAATTATCTATATTATCTGGTTATAACTCATAACATTAGAGCTTCATTGTTTTGTTTAACAATGCACCAATAAGTGCTTGATATCTGCACACCAAACATTAACAATACAAGTGAAATTTTCAACGGATTCATAGCCAACACGGAGGCGATAAAATGTTTATTATCAATGCATTAGATCATGTCGTCTTTAGTGGTGAACGTACCGCTGCACCCCGCGTGCAGTCTGATACTGCTACCTCCTGATCCGTTGCTCGTTAGCCGCGGATTTCATCTGCGGCGCTGCAATAAAAATACCTCGCTAAAGATGATCTCCGCACCAAAAACTAAACCGGAGAATCATGATGACTCAATCCCTATACATTAAACTTGCTGTACTTTTTATTCGCTTAGACATCTATCGTGAAGAACGAGAGTGGCGTGCTGCCCATCGACGAGTGAAGATCGACTATCCGCATCTTAATGCGCATTTGTTGCGAGACATTGGCGCCGATCCAGATGGTCGAATTGCTTACAATGCGCCGCCAAAACAGCGTGCGACAAAAACGGTTCGTCATCTCAGACGATACTTAAGCTCTAGACGAATAACGTAATCATCACCCCCTTCTCTGCGGAGGAGGGGGAAGATGAATTTTATTTAATGTGTTGCTGTTAACCGCCTCGCAATGCAATCTTTCCGTCCCTATTAGGATCTCGCTATCAATGCAGATAACACCCAATAGGCACGTTTATGAAATCACTTCTCACTACTTTCCTCTTACTATTTATCGGCTTCCCTTGCCTTGCTAACGAAAGTACGTTTCGTTTCGGTACGCCGAGTGATGTCGGGTTATCCCATGACTCTTTTCAGCAACTCGACGACGCGTTAGATAAAGAGTCCCATCGGTTGCATGCGTTGTTGGTGGTTAAGGATGGCGTCTTGGCTTATGAACGTTATTTTGATGACGAATTTACCATGGTGGGCTACGAGCAATACCAATATGTAAACCATGATGCCCAACAGCCACATCTGCTGTTCTCATCGACAAAGTCTGTCATGTCGATATTGGCTGGTGTCGCTTTACAACAAGGTTTTATCGATTCGACTGAAAAGCCTATTGTAGAGTTGCTGCCAGAGTACGCAGGGTTGATGCAAGGCAGTGCGAAAAGCATGACCTTGCAACATGCCCTCGATATGGCGATAGGGATTGATTTTGATGAGTGGCAAGCTGTTGAGAACGGGGCTTCCCGTTTGCAAGCCGGTCACCCTTGGTATGACTTTTCGCACATAGCGGAAAAGGATCGGATGGCGTTTATTTTTAATCGGGGGATGCGTTATGCGCCTGGAGAGACGTTTCAATATAGTGGCGCGGCGGTGGAGCTAACAGCCAAAAGCATTGAAGCGGCAACTAAGATGCGATTAGATGCATTTGCGTCGCAATACTTGTTTAATCCTTTGGGCATCACAACGAATACTTGGTTGCAACGCGCGGGTGGTGGTATTGCTTACGATTGGGGATTGAGTCTAACAGCACGTGATTTTGCGAAATTAGGCCAGCTCTATCTTAATCAAGGGGAGTGGAATGGCGCGCAACTGGTTGATAAGCAGTGGATTGAGGAGAGTTATGACGCCGCGTTTCTAAATGTCTCTTCTGGCATGAGCTACAGCCGGTATTGGTACCATCCTTTCTTCCGCCTTCGTCCTGAGTCTATCTTCCAGCGTGTTTTTGCTGACCCCGTGTGGATACCTGCTTTGATGTCTCATGGTTACGGGAATCAGATTCTGTTCATTTTTCCTGAACAAGAGATGATCGTGGTGATGTTTGCGGGGGAATGGTTGCATAAACCGAATTTAACTTGGCATTCACCCCTTAAAATTCAAAAGATTATGGCTGCGCCATTCAAGTTAGTGGCTGACTATATTCTTCCTGCGGCATTGGGTAAAGAGATAGAGTTTGTCTCAAAAAACCAGAAATAAAAATGGGCTCTCTAAGAGCCCACTTCTCAGTTTTGCTTTCGTGCGATTATGGGCAAGGATTTGAATATTGCGTGCCAACGGCGAGTAAATCCTCCATCACTTCGTCACTCAACTTGAGATCAATACTGTTGATGTTGGCTTCAAGCTGCTGCAGGTTGGTCGCACCAATAATGTTACTGGCCACAAAAGGACGTTGGTTAACAAAAGCCAGTGCCATCGTCGCAGGGTCAAGGCCATGTTTGTGCGCCACATCCACGTAAGCCTGTGTCGCAGCGACACCTTGGTCGGTAAAATATCGGCTGAAGCGTTCGAAAAGCGTACAACGTGCGTCTTTAGGCTTGGCGCCGTTCAAGTATTTGCCGCTCAAAGTACCAAACGCGAGTGGAGAGTAGGCGAGTAACTCGACCCCTTCATGGTGACTCACTTCTGACAAACCGACTTCAAAACTGCGGTTCAGCAGGCTATAGGGGTTTTGGATAGTGACCGGACGAGGTAAGGCATGCTTTTCTGCAAGTCGGAGGTAGCTCATTACACCCCATGGTGTTTCGTTTGAAAGGCCGATGTAACGGATCTTGCCCGCTCGCACTAGATCGGCAAGTGCTTCTAGGGTATCAAGTATGGTGACGCCCTGATTCTCCTCCGGGTAGGGGTAGTTGAGGGTACCAAAAGTATTGGTCTGACGTTGAGGCCAGTGGACTTGATAGAGATCGAGATAATCGGTTTGCAATCGTTCTAAGCTTGCTTCGACAGCATCATGAATGTTGCGATGATCGAGAGACATATTGTCACGAATATGAGGGACGCCTCTTGGACCTGCGACTTTACTCGCTAGGATCACCTTGTCGCGTTTACCACTCTTTTGTAACCAAGAGCCAATATAGCGCTCTGTTGCACCTTGTGTCTCTGCCTTGGGTGGCACTGGATACATTTCTGCGGTATCGATGAAGTTGACGCCACGCTCTAAAGCGAAGTCGAGTTGGCTATGGGCCTCAGCTTCTGTGTTTTGCTCACCAAAGGTCATTGTACCTAGGCAGATACGGCTAACTTCTAGTGTTGAATGCGGTATTTTGCGGTATTCCATAACACCTCCATGGACACTTCCTGTTCAATGACTATAACTGAGGGGGTAAAGCGTGCCTAGATTTTTTTAATGATAACTCTCTGAGGAATGGTTGAAATTCGACGCGAGTGGATAGCTTGTTTTAGGACAGACTGTTCAAATCTCGGTTGCTGAGCAAGACCATAAAGCGGGAGGTTGACGTTGCTCGCCAGCGCGGCGTTTCTTGATTGGTTAAGGTGCAGCTTCGGTTGAGGTTTAGGGTAAAACGCGCGCTAGGATCATCGCGATGATCGCCCTATCTCATGGGAGGTCGGTGGGTACGTTTTGGCGTTGAGGAGACGATTCAGTGTATGAAGTGTCGGCTTAAGATGTCAGCGGTGAACTGCGTTTTAAGGTAAAAGCCACGTGGACGAGTTTGAATAATCTGCCCCTCTTTGCCATAAGCATCGGTGAGGGCTTTGCCATTGGCGGCTTTTGGTCGAAGTTGTAACACTTCTCCATCTCTCGCGGTAATGTTTTCGACGTCACCAAGGACAATTTTGTCGATAAGCTCTTCCCAATCACGCCTTAGCGCTAACTCTTCGGCCGCTGAAGGGCTCCAAAGCAAAGGGCTTCCCACTCGGCGGTCACTAATGGCAATTTCACGTTCGCCCTCTACGGGGATCCAAAGCACACGTGCTAACTTGTGTTTTAGGTGGCACTGTTGCCATGTGATCCCTTGCAGGCCGACCAAAGGCGCTACACAGACAAAGGTCGTCTCTAATGGCTTTCCTAGATGGCTAATCGGTATTGTCTTCAGTTCAATGCCAAGTTGTTCAAAGTCGGGTACGGGTCGGCTTCCTGCTTCAGCACCGAGATGCCATTCGAGTAATTGTCCGACCCAGCCTTTATCGCGGCGTAGGTTTTGTGGACATTGAAGACCTGCCTCTGCAGCAAGTTCACCCAAAGTGAGCCCTGCGAGTTGCCAAGCACGTTGAAGAAGTTCGTTTTCACTTTGTGGGGGAAGGGGCTGCTGCATAGTATCCTCGTTTGAATCGCGTATTGTAATCATTCTTGCGATGATCCCCAAGTGCAGTATGGTGTCGGCTGCGTCGTGAGTATGAGCAAAGTGCGTATACGCACAAAAAAGATCACTGATTGATCTTTGTTCAAGCACAGGCTATTTGGTAGTCACACACAAGGTTATCCACAAGCGAGATGGCAGTAAATAATCAAAAAGGTGATCTTGGTTGGATATACAGGGGTTTGCTGCTTTAATAGTCAGCTCAAAATCGCAATTTAGAGAAGATCAGATTTCTGGATGTGGATAAAACCCTATGTGGTGGATCTTTGAGCGATCAGCTGGTGGTGTTTTTTTGATCTTTTTTTTGCTGAGGATCTTTTGTGCATTGGTGGTTTAATTTGTTGTTTTTAAAAGATTAATATTTCGTGGTTAGATCGGGTTATTATCGGTGTATTGACGAAAAATAAGGCAAAAAGCAGTTTTTAGGTTGTTCTTCACAAAGTTATTCACAGAAAGCGTGAATAAATGTGGCGTATGTCTCATTTGAGTGTTTATAAGTCAGTTTTGTGGGGGTAAATGCACATTAACAGCACTGAACGCGATAAAAAGTGGCAGATCGTGAGAATGAAGGTTTACCCACAACCCCTTTCTGTGAAAAAATCAAAGCATTAAAAAATTTTGATTGAGGTCGTCCAGTGATAGATGGCGATGGTTACCGTCCTAACGTAGGGATTGTAATATGTAACAGCCATGGTCAGGTGTTCTGGGCTCGACGATATGGACAACATTCTTGGCAGTTTCCTCAAGGTGGTATTGATGAAGGCGAAACCCCTGAGCAAGCGATGTACCGAGAGCTGTATGAGGAAGTCGGTCTTACTAAAAAAGACGTGAAAATTTTGGCGACAAGCCGTCATTGGCTACGCTATAAATTACCAAAACGTCTGGTGCGGTGGGATTCGAAACCCGTTTGTATCGGGCAAAAACAGAAATGGTTTTTGCTCAGCTTAGAATGCGATGAATCAAAGGTGAACATGCAGCGCAGCAGTACCCCTGAGTTTGATGGGTGGCGCTGGGTTAGTTACTGGTATCCGGTAAGGCAAGTTGTCTCTTTTAAGCGGGATGTTTATCGTCGTGCATTGAAGGAATTTAGCGCAACAGCAATGCCATTCAGGGAGCGCAAAGGACGTCGCAAACGGCGATAACTGATTGCGAGGAATTGAGGCGATGCGATGTTACAACAGCTCCGCGACATAGTAGAACAGGTTGCTGGTACAGCGAGCTTGCCAATGGCATTGGAGATGTTGGTTAGCTCGACATGTCGTGCGATGAAAACCGAAGTCTGCTCTGTGTACATCACGGATGAGCGCAGCCAGTGTTACCATCTTATGGCGACTAAGGGGCTAAATAAATCGCATCGTGCCGTGTCCCTAGCATTTGGCGAGGGGCTGGTGGGTTATGTGGGCCAACGCGCTGAGCCTATTAACGTCGCAGATGCCAGCCAACATAAACATTTCAAACATCTTCCCGGTATTGGCGAAGAGTCTTTTCAATCATTCCTCGGTACGCCGATTATCCATCGTCGGCAAGTGTTAGGCGTGTTAGTTGTTCAGCAGCGAGAGCAGCGACAGTTTGATGAGTCTGAAGAATCCTTCCTTGTCACGCTCGCAGCGCAATTGGCTGTCGCGTTAGCGCACGCTAAAGCCCAAGGTGTATGGCTAGAGAATAATGAGACGCTCAAACTGCAAGCGGTGCCGTCCTCAAGCGGTGTCGCAGTAGCAAATGGGTTTTGGGATGATGATCAGCCCCAGCTTGAAAAGGTGTTGCCAACATCAAGTTTGGATGCAGATCAAGAGCTAGATCGTCTTTATCTCGCCATGGAGCAAGCAAGCAACGAGTTTCGCCGTCTTCGCAAACGCTTCGATAACGATTTAAAAAAAGAAACCTTAGCCATTTTCGACCTATTCAGTCATTTACTGAACGATCCCATGCTACGTCGTGATTTAGAAGCGAAGATTAATGCTAAGGCACAGGCTGAATGGGCGGTAAGGCAAGTGGTGGAAGCCTACTCTCAGCGCTTCGCCCAAATGACAGACAGTTATCTCAAAGAGCGTGCGCAAGATATTCGCGAATTAGGGCAACGCTTACTCTATTACTTGAACAATGATGCGCAGCCACAGTTTGAGTGGCCAGAAGTGCGGGTGTTATTCACGCGCGAGCTGACTGCTGCGACTTTGGCGGCGATACCGCGTGAGAAATTGGCTGGCGTGGTTTCAATGGAAGGGGCGTCTAACTCTCATGCTGCCATTTTATTGCGTGCGTTAGGTATCCCAGCCGTTATGGGGGCTGAGTTCGAACCTAAACTCGTGCACGGTAAGTTGGTGGTTGTGGATGGGTATCGAGGCGATGTGTTGGTCGCGCCTAGCCCAGCAGTGGCTGACGAATATCGGCAGCTTGCCCGTGAGGAAGAAGAACTTACCGCAACGGTTGAGAAAGAGCTCAGTCGACCTTGTGAAACGCAAGACGGTTATCCCATCGAGGTGAATCTCAATGCTGGATTAAGTGCGGATTCGACGATTTCCATTAACCACGGGGTCGATGGTGTTGGGTTATATCGTACCGAGGTGCCTTTTTTACTCCAGCGCAGCTTTCCTTCTGAAGAAGATCAGCTTCACCAATATCGAGAGATCTTAAGTGCCTATCAGGGCAAACGTGTCGTGATGCGTACGTTAGATGTCGGTGGCGATAAGCCATTACCTTATTTGAGCATTGAGGAAGACAACCCCTTCTTAGGGTGGCGTGGCATTCGCTTTACCTTGGATCACCCAGATATCTTTCTAATCCAAATTCGGGCTATGCTGCGCGCCAGTATCGACTTGGGCAACATGGATATCTTGTTGCCGATGATATCCGGTATCGCTGAGTTAGATGACGCGCTAACGCTTATCAACCAAGCTTATGTCGAAGTCGCGAAGCAAGCGGTGCTCGAATCCCGCCAGTTGGTTCGCCCGCGTATTGGTGTGATGATTGAAGTGCCATCCATGCTCTATCAGCTGCATCATTTACGTGGCCGGGTTGATTTTCTTTCAGTGGGAAGTAATGACTTAACCCAGTATCTTCTTGCCGTCGATCGTAATAACGTCCGAGTTGCTTCCCTTTATGATGCGCTTCATCCTTCGGTCATTGCCGCATTGGATGTGATTCTGGCACAAGGTCAGCAATATAACTTGCCAGTCTGTATTTGCGGCGAGTTAGCGGGTGATCCTTTGGGAGCGATGCTGTTGGTTGGGATGGGCTACGATGCGCTGAGTATGAACAACCGCAACGTTGCCAAAATCAAATATATTCTTCGCAAAACGGATCACAGCACGTTGGTCGCAATGGCAGATGCTTGTCGTCAGGCCGTAACGGCAGAGGCGATTCGTGACATCCTCACCGCCTACATTGAAGAACTCGAGCTGGGTGGGTTTATCCGCGCTGGTAAATAACGAAATCATGATAGTTGAACTGTTCTCTGAGCCAGCGTTGCTGGTTTTCTTGTTTTGTCTCTTTCTAGGTGCAATTATTGGCGTCCTTGCTGGTCTTTTAGGCATAGGTGGAGGATTGCTCGTTGTACCTGCACTTTGCATTTTGTTACCTGAGGTTGGGGTCGCCACTGAGGTGGTAATGCCGCTGGCCTTAGGGACATCGTTAGCCAGTATTGTACTGACATCGAGCGCGGCGGCACGAAATCACCTCAAAGCGGGCAATGTCGATTTACAAGCCGTGAAGTTGTTATTGCCAGGGATGTTGGTGGGCGGTTTGCTGGGTAGTACCCTCGCGGATTGGATTCCAACGGAACTTTTGCCTAAAGTCTTTGCCTTTATAGTACTCTTTCTCGCCCTGCAGATGATGCTCACAGTGCGTGTTGAGGCGACTCGTCCTTTGCCAGGATGGGGAGGCGGTTTTGCTGCAGGCAGTGTGATAGGGACAATATCTACGTTAGCGGGTATTGGCGGTGGCTCTTTGACTGTGCCTTATCTCAATCGACACAGTACCGAAATGCGCCTCGCAATAGGCTGCTCAGCAACAACTGGTGCTGCGATTGCGATCGCAGGCATGTTGGGCTTCATTGGCCATGGTGTGGGCAGTGAAGGATTACCCGATTACAGTTTGGGCTATGTTTATTTACCTGCTTGGGCAGGGATTGTCATGACATCCACGTTTACGTCACGTTTCGGGGTTAAACTGGTGTCGCGTTGGCCAACTCAGCGATTAAAACGCTTCTTTGCCTTGTTTTTGCTGGTGGTCAGCATTCGAATGTTTTTAGGATGAACAATAAATGACACAAAGTTATCTAACGTTTCCGCAGATTGATCCTGTATTGATAAAGCTTGGACCATTAGCGGTAAATTGGTATGGATTGATGTATCTGTTTGGTTTTCTGTTTGCGATGTGGCTAGCCAATCGTCGAGCGGATAAGCCTAACAGTGGTTGGACGCGTGATCAGGTCAGTGATTTGCTCTTTGCGGGTTTTCTCGGTGTTGTTGTTGGTGGCCGATTTGGCTACGTATTCTTCTACAATTTCGACCTCTTCTTAGACAATCCTTTTTATCTCTTCGAGGTTTGGAAAGGTGGTATGTCTTTCCATGGCGGTCTATTGGGTGTGATTGCAGCGATGGGGTGGTATGGTCGCAAGCATGGCCGAACTTTCTTTTCAGTGGCGGACTTTATCGCGCCACTTGTCCCGATGGGGTTGGCGTTAGGGCGCTTGGGTAACTTTATCAATGGTGAGCTTTGGGGCCGCGTTGCTGATGTACCATGGGCAATGGTATTCCCAACGGGTGGAGCGCTACCGCGCCATCCTTCGCAGTTGTATCAAATGGCACTGGAAGGGATTGCACTGTTCCTCATTCTCAACTGGTTCATTCGCAAGCCTCGCCCTGCTGGCGCCGTGTCTGGTCTGTTCTTGTTCGGGTATGGTTCATTCCGGTTTATCGTTGAGTATTTCCGCGAACCGGATGCGCATATTGGATTGATTGGTGGCTTTATAAGTATGGGGCAAATCCTATCCTTGCCGATGGTGTTGGGTGGCTTGGTGATGATGGTATGGGCCTATAAGTGCAACCAGAAACCTCAGCAAGCTTAAACAGCGACACCGCTCTACATCGGTGAAAAGACGCGGTATGATACCGCGTCTTTTTCATTTTTGGGGTAGCTGTAGTCATGAGACAGTATTTAGATCTCTGTCAACGTATTGTTGACGAAGGTGAGTGGGTAGAGAACAAGCGCACAGGTAAGCGCTGTTTAACAGTAATTAACCATACACTGACTTATGATGTAGAGAATAACCAGTTTCCATTGATTACGACCCGAAAGAGCTTTTGGAAGGCGGCTATCGCTGAGCTACTCGGCTACCTGCGTGGTTATGATAATGCGGCACAGTTCCGCGCGATAGGGTGTAACACGTGGAATGCTAACGCTAATGATAACCCAGCATGGCTGAACAACCCTCACCGTAAAGGCGAGGATGACATGGGGCGCGTCTATGGTGTGCAAGGCCGTCGTTGGCAAAAACCGGATGGTTCCACTATCGATCAACTGCGTAAGGTTGTCGAAAACTTAGAAAAAGGAATGGATGATCGGGGCGAGATTCTGACCTTCTATAATCCAGGTGAGTTTGACATGGGCTGCTTACGCCCGTGTATGCACACCCATACGTTCTCATTGCTTGGCGATAAGCTGTATCTCACCAGCTATCAGCGTTCTTGTGATGTACCGCTTGGCCTTAACTTTAACCAAGTACAAGTATTTACGTTGCTTGCTTTAATGGCGCAGATAACGGGTTTAAAAGCGGGTAAGGCTTATCACCAAATCGTGAATGCGCATATCTATGAAGATCAGCTCGAGTTGATGCGTGATGTACAGCTCAAGCGTGAACCTTTCCCATCACCTCAGTTGAAAATAAATCCTGAGATTAAATCACTGGATGACTTAGAAACCTGGGTGACGTTGGATGACTTTGAAGTGGTCGGTTATCAGCATCACGAAGCGATTAAATACCCTTTTTCGGTCTAGTCTGACGGTAAATATGTATGAGTGATAAAAAACGCCTCACAGCGATGTGAGGCGTTTTTTTATGTATTCGAGGTGAGTGCTGTCGTTGCTTCTCAAAATCAACTGAGACTGGGTTTGAGCCAACCCCTGAGACTTATTGTGTTATTGAAGCGTTCGAAAGGTGCGTCCGGTCGATAGACAAAAAAAGCGCCTTATCAAGTGATAAGGCGCAAAACCATCTGTCTTATTTTTTATAATCTTTTTGATTACATGGTGATTGCGAGGATGATACCTGGCAATGCAATGAAGACGGCGACGAGATAAGCCAGTACTGCCATCTTGCTCTTCGCAGCGAGATCGCCCAGTAGGAATGCGCCTTTCACTGGTAGCTCGCGTAGGAACGGAATCGAGAAGATGAATACCGTTGCCATAACATTGAATGATAAGTGTACCAGTGCAATTTGCAGTGCGAACACAGCAAACTCACCTGTTACTGCTGTCGCAGCAAGAAGGGCTGTGATACACGTACCGATGTTTGCACCGAGTGTGAACGGATACACATCACGTACTTTTAAGACACCTGTACCGACCAGTGGCACCATCAAGCTTGTCGTGGTTGATGATGATTGAACCAAAACGGTAACGACACTGCCTGATGCGATACCATGTAGCGGACCGCGACCGATAGCCGCTTTTAAGATGTCACGCGCACGGCCAACCATCAACTTACGCATCAGTTTACCCATCATGCTAATCGCGATCATGATGATAGCAATACCCAAAGCGATCATAACGATACCGCCAGTAGTGCTTGGGAACATTTTGCCGAGAGACTTAAAGACGTCGACAGCAGGCGCTGTAAGCGGTTTCACGAAGTTGAAGCTATTTGCAGCACTCATGTCACCCGCTGCCATCATAGGAGAGACGAGCCACTCAGAGATTTTGTCGAGAAGGCCAAACATGATCTCAAGCGGAAGGAAGATAAAGACGGCGAGTAGGTTGAACACGTCGTGAATGGTTGCAGAAGCGAACGCACGACGGAACTCTTCCTTACAACGCGCGTGGCCTAGGCTCACGAGCGTGTTAGTTGTAGTTGTACCGATATTGGCACCCATCACCATAGGGATGGCCGTCTCAACAGGTAAACCACCTGCCACAAGACCAACAGTAATAGAGGTAACAGTACTAGAAGATTGCGTTAGTGCCGTTGCGATGAGACCAATCATTAGGCCCGCGATAGGATGTGACGCAAATTCAAATAGGGTTTTTGCCTGATCGCCGACCGCCATTTTGAAGCCGCCACTGACCACAGACACTGCTACCAGCAGTAAGTACAGCATTACACCGAGTTGCAGCCAGCGTAGGGTGTTTTTACCACTTTCTTGCGGTGCTGCTGTGGTTGCTTGAGTACTCATAAGTATTCTCTCCATGACAGGGTTGTCTGTCATATTTGTGTCAAAGAATTGAAATCTGAGGCGGATGTTAGAGATCGAATATTTCAGTAATATGACACTTTTCTTTCTGACGAATAAATCTTCGACTTGTTTCCCACCTTATGACGTAAAGCTCAATGAACAAATAGTCACTTTGCAACGTCGCAAACGTTTGCCAAGTCTCTGAGCTGACACACTTCTCTTCACCTGCCTTTCTTGCAGAGTCTGATACATAGAACTATAACTATTTGATTAGCATGGATTGAAAAGTAGTGACTCAGCGTAGCTGGAATCTTATTTTTCGGAAATACCGAGTAATAGAGTGGGAAGAAACGATTTTTTTCAAAGTGTGTCTGCGCGGTAATATTTAGCAACACCTTGTTTCATTGTGTTGCAAGTCGTGTTGATAGGAGAAGCGGACTATGTCCGATACATTAAAAAAATTTCTAAAAATGGAATCCGCGGGTGGCATTGTGCTCATCGCCGCTGCCGCTGTAGCAATGTTTATCGCGAACTCAGGACTCGGTGACATATACCGTCATGCCTTACATACTTATGTTTTCAATCTTTCCATCGAGCACTGGATTAATGATGGCCTGATGGCCATTTTCTTTTTACTCATCGGCCTAGAAGTTAAGCGTGAACTGATTGAAGGTGCGCTAAACAGCACGGAGAAGGCAATTTTTCCTGCTATTGCGGCGTTTGGCGGCATGGTTGCCCCAGCCGCGGTGTACTCAATCTTTAACTACCAAGATCCGGTCGCGATTGAAGGCTGGGCTATCCCTGCTGCCACTGATATCGCTTTTGCGTTAGGCGTAATGGCGCTATTGGGGAAACGGGTGCCAGTGAGCTTGAAAGTCTTCTTATTGGCATTGGCTATCATTGATGATCTCGGTGTCATCATTATTATTGCGCTGTTTTATAGTAGTGACCTGTCTGTGCTTGCGCTGACGGTTGCGTTTGTATCAACCGGACTCCTCTTTATACTGAGCGCAAAGAACGTCACTCAGTTGCGGTGGTACTTACTTGTTGGCTTTATCTTATGGGTAAGTGTCTTACAGTCCGGTGTGCATGCCACTCTCGCGGGTGTTGTCCTCGGATTCGCGATTCCGTTAGAGGGTAAACCTGGCGAAAAATCGCCGTTGAAGATCGTCGAGCACAAGCTCCATTATTGGGTTGCCTTCCTGATCTTGCCTCTATTTGCATTTGCTAATGCGGGCATATCACTAGAAGGGGTATCTGTGGATGGGCTGCTTGATACCTTACCGCTAGGTATTGCGTTGGGGCTGTTCCTTGGTAAACCTATCGGGATCTATCTGGCCTCTTGGTTAGCGATCAAATTTAAGGTGGCGAGGCTTCCCGAGGGCATAAACTTGAAGCAGATATTTGCGGTGTCAGTGTTGTGTGGTATCGGCTTCACTATGTCGATATTTATCTCCTCGCTGGCATTTAGCGATGTGTCGGCTGAGTTTATTACTTATTCGCGTTTAGGGATTCTAATCGGTTCGAGTGCCGCCGCCATTGTGGGTTATTTCCTACTTTGGCAGTCGTTACCCAAGCCTGCAACAACGCGTGGTTAAGCGCAATACGTGCTTAAATGACTGCTTCATACCTTTAGGATGACATAAAATCGCACCGCAGTATTAGCATATGCTGATACTGCGGTGTTTTTTATGCTAAAGTGCCTAAATGCTAGCGAACTTTAGCCTTGTTCTTGCGGAGCAGGGCAGCGGAGTCGATCTAAAATTATGTCTCACCTGAATTACAATCACCTTTATTACTTTTGGATGGTCTGCAAAAAAGGCTCAGTGAGCCGTGCCGCAGAATCCCTATTTGTTGCTCCTCAAACAGTGACCGGACAAATAAAGGTATTGGAGCAACGTTTTAACGGCAAGTTGCTGAAACGGGCCGGAAGAAATGTTGAGCCGACCGAATTAGGCCAGTTGGTGTACAAATATAGCGACAAGATGTTTGGCTTAAGTTATGAAATGTTGGATATTATCAACTATAGCCAGCGTGAGAATACCTTGTTTGAAGTCGGTGTCGCGGATGCGCTTTCTAAGCGAATTGTCAGTCGTATTCTCGGGGTGGGTATGCCCCATGATGCGCGCATTCATTTGCGTTGTTGTGAGTCGACACACGAGTTGCTACTTGAGCAGCTATCTCAGCATAAACTCGATATGATCCTGTCTGATTGTCCGATAGGTTCGGCGCAAGACTCAGGGGTTTATAGTAAAAAACTCGGCGGTTCAAAAATGAGTCTCTTTAGCTCGAAACGTATTCGAGTCGAGAGCTTTCCTGAATGCCTTGAGCAACATGATGTGTTGATTCCCGCATCGCAGTCCTCTATGGGGCGTCAACTAATCCAGTGGTTTGAACAGCAGGGGTTACAACCGAACATCATAGGCGAGTTTGATGATGTGGCGTTGATGAAAGCCTTTGCGATTGAGCACCAAGCGATGTTTGTTGCACCAAGCTTATATGCGAGTGAGTTTCGCCGTAGTGATGAAATGCGAGAAGTGGCGCAGATAGAAGAACTGACGGAAGAGTATTACGTGATCTTTGCTGAGCGGATGATTCAACATCCAGCGGTTAAACGGATTTGCGAAGCGGATTTTAGCAATTTGTTTGAGAGTTAAGGCAGGCAATTGATCAGTAAATGAAGAGAAGAGTAGATCAGAGAGGTAGAGAATGGACTTGAAGCAAATGCAAAAAAATGCGCCTCAGGCTGTTACCTTGCTGAAAGCGATGGCAAATGAACGTAGGCTGTTTATCTTATGCTATTTACTAGAGCAGGAGCTGTCTGTCGGCCAATTATGTGAGAAGCTCAAGTTGAGTCAATCTGCGTTATCACAGCATCTCGCTTGGCTTCGACGTGATGAGTTAGTCGCGACGCGCAAAGAGTCTCAAACGGTCTTTTATTCGCTTAAAAGTGTGGAAGTAAGAGAGATGATGCAGTTATTGCAAAAGCTCTACTGCTAGTGAGTGTGTGAGACGAAGGCTCACCAAATTCAGCGTAAAAAAAAACCGGCTTATGCCGGTTTTTTTCGCAAAAAGTACACTAAGTAATAAATTACAGAGCGTTGATTTTTGCAGAAAGACGCGCTTTATGACGAGCAGCTTTGTTCTTGTGAACTAGGCCTTTAGTCGCAGCACGGTCTAGAACTGGTTGCATCTCAGCGAAAGCTTGAGTTGCAGCAGCTTTGTCGCCAGCTTCGATAGCAGCGAATACTTTTTTCATGAAGGTGCGCATCATAGAACGACGGCTAGCGTTGTGCTGGCGACGTTTTTCAGAAGTGATAGCACGCTTCTTAGCAGATTTGATGTTTGCCAAGGGTCTAACTCCAACATGGTGACATTTTAAGGCGGTGGACTATGCCTTTATAACCCCAAAATGTCAACTAAAATTGTGCAAAATACCGCCTAACCAAGTTTGCTTGGCATGAGCGGAAGAACACGGTTAATATGGCGACATATTCTAACAGCATTCAGACCCACACGTCACCACTTCGGGTCATTTTTACGAGGTTTTTTTTGTGAGTAAGCGTTTATTGCGCTCTGGGGTCATTGTTAGCGCTATGACTTTAGTTTCGCGGGTACTGGGATTGGTCCGCGATATTGTTGTAGCGAACTTGATGGGGGCAGGTGCAACCGCGGATGTCTTCTTCTTTGCCAATAAAATTCCTAACTTCTTACGCCGCCTTTTTGCTGAAGGGGCTTTTTCTCAAGCCTTTGTGCCTGTGCTGACCGAGTATCATGCCAGTGGAGATATTGATAAGACGCGCCATTTAATCGCTAAAGCTTCGGGTACTTTAGGTGTCATTGTGTCGATTGTGACCTTACTGGGGGTCCTCGGTTCAGGAGTCATTACCGCGTTATTTGGTTTTGGTTGGTTTTTAGACTGGATCAATGGTGGCCCATCAGCGGACAAATTTGAGCTGGCGAGCTTTCTGTTAAAAATTACTTTTCCGTATCTCTGGTTTATTACTTTTGTTGCATTGTCTGGCGCGATTCTCAATACACTAGGGCAGTTTGCTGTTTCGTCATTCACGCCAGTCTTTTTAAACATTGCGATTATCTCTGCCGCGACCTTTATTTCGCCAAACTTGGCCCAACCTGAAGTGGGTTTGGCGATCGGGGTGTTTTTAGGCGGTTTAAGCCAATTTTTGTTTCAGATACCGTTTTTGATCAAACAAGGTCTGCTTGTGAAGCCACAGTGGGGGTGGAATGATCCTGGGGTGGTGAAAATTCGCACACTGATGATCCCGGCAATGTTTGGTGTCTCCGTCAGTCAGATTAATTTGTTGTTTGATACTTTTATCGCGAGTTTTCTCGCCTCAGGGTCCATCAGTTGGCTTTACTACTCAGACCGTTTATTAGAGTTCCCTCTGGGGCTGTTTGGTATCGCGATTGCAACGGTTATCTTGCCTGTGTTGTCGCGTAAGCATGTTGATGCTGAGTCGAGCCAGTTTGCTTCCACCATGGATTGGGGTGTGCGGATGGTCTTGTTGCTCGGTGTGCCAGCGATGGTCGGATTGATGGTGCTAGCAAAACCGATGCTTATGGTGTTGTTTATGCGCGGTGAGTTTGGGGTGAGTGATGTAAACCAAGCCTCGCTCTCGCTACTGGCGTATGCGTCTGGTCTGCTCAATTTTATGTTGATTAAAGTGCTGGCACCGGGTTATTACGCCCGTCAAGATACGAAAACGCCCGTCAAGTTCGGCATCATTGCGATGGCGTCGAACATGGTGTTCAATGCGATCTTCGCGTACTTTTATGGTTATGTCGGTCTTGCGATGGCGACGGCATTGTCAGCGCTCGTGAATGCGAGCCTGCTTTATCAAGGACTTCATCGCCAAGGTGTATACCGAGTAAGTCGTCAGACGCTGCTGTTTGCCTTGCGCCTTGTTGTTGCTGTCGCGGTAATGGGCGCTGTGATCGTCTATATGATGCCTGCCTTTGAGGCTTGGTTGGCGATGGGACTTGCTATTCGTATTGCTTGGCTTGGCGGTTTGATCGCAATGGGAGCCTTGAGTTATCTGCTAATTTTGGTGATTTTGGGGCTTAGAGTGCATCATCTCCGCTCAGAGGGCTGAATGATGGCATTGACTAGGTTATAATCCGTCGGTTCTGGTAGTGATCACTTTCAACGGGCTTATGGAACTTATTCGAGGCATTCACAATTTACGTCCATCTCATCGCGGGTGCGTGTTGACGATTGGTAATTTTGACGGTGTGCATCTTGGCCATCAGCAAGTGTTATCGAAGTTGAAAGATAAAGCGTCGGCGTTAGGGCTACCCGCTGTGGTGATGAGCTTTGAACCGCAACCTCAAGAAGTCTTTCGAGGTGAACAAGCCCCTGCAAGGCTGACCCGTTTTCGCGATAAGTACTTACAACTGAGTGGGCAACAAATTGATCGTCAGCTTTGTGTTAACTTCAATCAGCATTTTGCCGCGATGGAAGCGGCGTGCTTTATTGACGATTTGTTAGTTAACAAGCTAGATGTGAAATACTTAGTTGTCGGTGATGATTTTTGCTTTGGGCGTGGTCGGCATGGTAACTTTGCCATGCTTCAACAAGCAGGTAAAAAGTACGGTTTTGAAGTCGTCAGTACCGCAAGCTTTTGTGTCGAAGAACAGCGCGTCAGTAGCACTGCGATTCGAGAAGCGCTAGCCAATGATGCGCTTGAGCGTGCAGCGGCATTGCTCGGTCGTCCATACAGTTTGACCGGACGCGTCTCGCACGGCCGAAAGCTAGGCCGCACAATTGGTTTTCCCACGGCGAATGTGCCTTTGAAGCGGCGCGTTTCTCCCGTCCACGGCGTTTATGCTGTTGAGGTGAATATCGCGGGAAGCAACACCCGTTACTCTGGGGTTGCAAATATTGGTAATCGCCCTACGGTCAATGGGGTGCGCCAACAACTGGAAGTACATCTATTTGATTTCCAACAAGACCTATATGGTCAACAAATTGAGGTCGTGTTGCGGTTAAAGCTGCGCGACGAAATAAAGTTTGCTTCTTTCGAGGAGCTAAAAGCGCAAATAGAGCGTGATGCTCAGCAAGCCCGGCAATGGCTTGCTGACAATAAGTAATGTCAATTAACGGAATTGAGAATCAATGAGCGACTATAAAGATACCCTGAACCTGCCTGAGACAGGGTTTCCGATGCGCGGTAACTTGGCTCAGCGCGAGCCAAAAATGCTTGAGCGTTGGTATAAAGAAGATCTTTACGGTGAAGTCCGTAAAGCAAAGAAAGGTAAGAAATCTTTCGTTCTCCACGATGGCCCTCCATACGCCAACGGAGATATTCATATTGGTCACGCGCTAAACAAGATTCTTAAAGACATTATTATTAAGTCGAAGTCACTGTCTGGCTTCGACGCGCCTTACGTGCCAGGTTGGGATTGCCACGGTCTGCCAATCGAGCTAATGGTTGAAAAGAAAGTAGGCAAGCCAGGTCATAAAGTGACCGCTGCTGAGTTTCGTGAAAAGTGTCGCACTTACGCCGCAGGCCAAGTTGAAGGTCAAAAAGAGAGCTTCAAACGTCTTGGTATTTTAGGTGAGTGGGACAAGCCATACCGCACAATGGACTTTGCTACAGAAGCCAACATTATTCGTGCGCTGGGTAAAATTGCCGACAATGGTCACTTACTAAAAGGTTTTAAGCCTGTTCATTGGTGTACAGACTGTGGTTCAGCATTGGCTGAAGCAGAAGTTGAGTATAAAGATAAAGTGTCGCCATCGATCGATGTGAAGTTTAAAGCCGTCGATACGGACGCTGTGCTTGCCAAGTTTGGTACAGTGGAAGGTGAAGGCGATATCTCCATTGTTATCTGGACAACAACACCATGGACATTGCCAGCAAACCGCGCGGTTGCTTGTCGTGATGACCTTGAATATGTGCTGGTACAAACGGCGGGTGACAAGGTAGAACGATTGATTGTTGCTGCTGAGCTTGCGAAAGACGTCATGGCGCGAGCGGGTATCGAAGAGTACCGTGAACTCGGCTTCTGTAAAGGCGCTGATTTAGAACTATTGCGTTTTAATCACCCATTCTACAGCTTTGATGTGCCTGTTATTTTGGGTGATCACGTGACAACGGAATCGGGTACGGGGTGTGTACACACCGCGCCGGGCCATGGTCAAGAAGACTTCGTGGTTGGTCAACAGTACAACCTTGAAGTGGCTAACCCAGTTGGCAGCAATGGTGTTTATCTCCCTGATACTGAACTTTTTGCTGGCCAACACGTGTTCAAAGCCAATGACAATGTTGTTGAAACGCTAAAAGAGCAGGGTGCGCTATTACATCACCATGCTTATGAGCACAGTTATCCTCACTGTTGGCGCCATAAAACGCCGATCATCTTCCGTGCAACACCTCAGTGGTTTGTGTCAATGGACCAGGCGGGGCTGCGTGCTAAAGCGTTAGAAGAGATCAAAGGCGTACAGTGGTTGCCTGAATGGGGTCAAAGTCGCATTGAAGGCATGGTTGAAGGTCGTCCTGAATGGTGTATTTCACGTCAGCGTACTTGGGGTGTGCCAATTGCTTTATTCGTCCATAAAGAGACCCAAGAGCTTCACCCAAATAGCCTAGCGTTGATTGAAAAGGTTGCTCAACTTGTAGAAGAAAAGGGGATTCAAGCCTGGTGGGATGTGGATCCTGCTGAACTCATGGGGGCAGACGATGCCGCGAATTATGAGAAAGTGCTTGATACGTTAGACGTTTGGTTCGATTCAGGTGTCACGCACTCTGCTGTTGTTGATGCACGTGACGAATTTAACGGCAACAGTGCCGATCTTTATCTTGAAGGCTCTGATCAGCACCGTGGTTGGTTCCAGTCATCACTGATTTCGTCTGTGGCGATGAAAGGTGAAGCCCCATACAAACAAGTGTTGACGCACGGCTTTGTGGTCGATGGTCAAGGCCGTAAAATGTCGAAATCAATCGGCAACGTTGTCGCGCCAAAAGATGTTACTAACAAGCTGGGTGCGGATATTCTTCGTTTATGGGTCGCTTCGACAGACTACACTGGTGAAGTGGCGGTATCTGATGAGATCCTAAAACGCAGCGCCGATGCGTATCGTCGTATTCGTAACACCGCTCGTTTCCTACTTGCTAACTTGAACGGCTTTAATCCAGAAACCGATATGATCCCTGCGGATGAGATGGTCGAGCTAGATCGTTGGGCGGTGGGTCAAGCGAAAGCCGCGCAGGCGGATATCATTGCCGCATACGATGATTACAACCTGCATGCGGTAACGCAACGCTTGATGCAGTTCTGTTCTATCGAGATGGGCTCTTTCTATCTGGATGTGATTAAAGATCGCCAGTACACAGCGAAGAAAGGCGGACACGCGCAGCGCAGCTGTCAAACGGCCCTTTACTACATTGCAGAAGCTCTTGTACGTTGGATGGCACCGATCATGTCGTTCACGGCTGATGAGATTTGGCAGGAGATGCCAGGCGAGCGTGACAAGTTTGTGTTTACGGGCGAGTGGTACGAAGGTCTGTTTGGCTTAGAAGAGAACGCAGAGTTAAATGATGCATTCTGGTCTCAAGTACAACAAGTCCGTGGTGCAGTGAACAAGTTGCTTGAAGCGGCGCGTAACGAAAAAACTATTGGTGGATCGTTACAAGCGGATGTCACACTTTATGCGGATGTGGCATTAGCGAGTCAATTGAACAAGCTAGAAGATGAGTTGCGTTTCGTCTTGCTCACGTCTAAGGTCGCGGTACGTGACGTGGCAGATAAGTCTGCATCAGCACAAGAGACTGACCTTGAAGGTCTGTTCGTCGCTGTGAGCGCGTCTGACGGTGAAAAATGTGATCGTTGCTGGCACTATGTTAGCGATGTTGGCTCAATTGCAGGACACGAGAAGATTTGTGGTCGTTGTGTGAGCAACGTTGATGGTGATGGAGAAGAGCGTAAGTTTGCCTAATGACTATGCCAACCCTTAAACAATCAGGTATCCGCTGGCTTTGGCTAGCGGTCCTCGTCTTTGTTGCCGATATTGGTAGCAAATTACTCGTCATGAATACCATGACGTACGGATGGAATGGACGTATCGAGATATTGCCATTCTTCAATCTGTTATATGTGCATAACTACGGAGCTGCGTTTAGCTTCTTGAGTGATGCCGGGGGTTGGCAGCGTTGGTTCTTCACCCTGATCGCTTTTGTAGTGTGTGGCGTACTGTTGTACTGGATGCGTAAATCATCTATCGCGCAACGTATGGAAAACTGTGCGTACGCCATGGTGATTGGTGGTGCGCTGGGCAATGTTTTTGATCGTTTAGTGCACGGTTATGTCGTCGATTTTCTCGACTTTTATGTTGGTGATTATCATTGGCCTGCCTTTAATATCGCCGACGCTGCAATCTGTGTCGGCGGTGCACTGATTATCTTGGACAGTTTTCTGTCTGAGCGAAGAGCACCGCAAGGTGATGAGCAAACCGATAAGTAAACATAGCTAGACTAAATTAAAAAGCGCTACCCGCTATCGTGGGTGGCGCTTTGTTGTAATAATAGTGTTAAATTGATGACGAGCCTCGGTGAAGGCTCGCATCTAATATAAAAATAGAGCAAGGATAGATATGTCTGGAGTAATCACTGACAGCAGTGAAGTGCTGATTCACTTTGAAATTAAGCTCAAAGATGGGTCTGTGGCCGAGTCGACTCAAGCCTCAGGGCAACCTGTTAAGTTTCGTTTAGGTGACGGTAGTTTAACGCCACAGTTCGAAAAATGCCTGATTGGGCTGGCTGTGGGTGAAAAGGCCAGATTTGAGCTTGCCCCTGAAGATGCGTTTGGTATGCCAAACCCAGACAATATCCAGCACTTTTCTCGGACGCAGTTTGGTGCCGATGTTGAACCTGAAGTGGGGACGATCATGGCGTTTTCTGGTCCTGACGGTGGTGAAATCCCGGGTGTGATTACGGATGTAACAGGCGATTCAGTGACTGTTGACTTTAACCATCCTTTATCCGGGGTTGATATTATTTTTGATGTCGATATCGTCGAGATCCTTGCTTAGTAAAGATCCTAGCTTAAGAGAAACAGATAGAGATGAAAATCTTACTTGCTAACCCTCGTGGTTTTTGTGCGGGGGTAGATCGTGCTATCACGATTGTGGAGCGCGCCTTGGAAATGTATGAGCCGCCAATCTATGTTCGCCATGAGGTCGTACATAATCGATTTGTGGTTGAAGGGCTAAAACAGCGTGGCGCTATTTTCGTAGAAGAACTCCATGAAGTACCTGATGACAGCATAGTTATTTTTTCTGCTCACGGGGTTTCTCAAGCCGTGCGTGCTGAAGCGAAATCGCGCGCCTTAACGGTGTTTGATGCGACGTGTCCTCTGGTGACGAAAGTACATATGGAAGTGGCACGTGCTAGCCGACGCAACATGGAAGTGGTACTCATCGGTCATGCTGGGCATCCAGAAGTGGAAGGAACCATGGGCCAGTATGCAAGCGACACTGGCGGTATGTACCTCGTAGAGAAACCGGAAGATGTGTTGCAGCTTGAGGTCAAAGACCCAGCCAATTTGCATTATGTCAGTCAAACCACACTGTCCGTTGATGAAACTGCGGAAGTTATCGCCAAGCTTCGCGAGGTTTTTCCTGAGATCCAAGGGCCGCGAAAAGATGATATTTGCTATGCAACGCAAAATCGTCAAGATGCGGTGCGCGAGTTAGCCGAAGACGTCGATGTCGTGGTCGTTGTGGGCTCGAAAAACTCTTCAAACTCCAACCGATTACGTGAGTTGTCCGAAAAGCTTGGAACGCCTGGCTACCTAACCGATTGCCCTGAAGATGTGGAAGCGCAGTGGTTTACCGGGAAGCAAAAAGTGGGGGTCACGGCAGGTGCATCGGCGCCGGAAGAGCTTGTGAATCAAATTATCGCTCGTATTCAAGAGATTCAAGGTGCCGTCGTGGAAGAATTGACGGGGCGTGAAGAGAATATGTTTTTTGAAGTACCCCGCGAGTTACAGGTAAAAAATATTTAAGGACTAAGGTCTCATTGAAACCCCGCTAGTTTAGCGGGGTTTTTTATATCCTCGAATATCCAATTCGATTAGGGCTTTGGATTTTGGCCAAGTTTGGGTACAGTGAGTATTCACAACATAACATGGAGAATGGACGCAATGGTTCGAATTGCGATTGCTGGTGCAGCAGGACGAATGGGACGTAACTTGATTAAGGCTGTGCATCTTTCTGAGTTTGCAGAGTTAGGTGCGGCAACCGAGCGCCCCGAGTCAAGCTTAATTGGCTGTGATGCAGGCGAGCTAGCGGGCGTTGGAAAACTGAATGTTGCTATTGTGGACGATCTGGAAAAAGTGAGCGATGCATTTGATGTGCTTATCGATTTTACCGCGCCCGTAGCCACATTGAATAACATTGCCCTTTGTCAGGCGCAGGGTAAAAAAATCGTCATTGGTACCACTGGCTTTTCTGAAGAAGAGCGTCAACAAGTGGATGCTGCCGCGCAGCAGGTCCCGATGATCATGGCGCCGAACTATAGTGTGGGTGTTAACCTTGTTTTTAAGCTACTAGAACAAGCGGCAAAAGTCATGGGTGACTATTGCGACATCGAGGTCATTGAAGCGCACCACCGCCATAAAGTCGATGCGCCTTCGGGGACGGCGATTGGAATGGGCGAGGCGATTGCTGACGCGATGGGTAATAAACTTAGCGATGTCGCTGTTTATGCTCGTGAAGGTATTACGGGGGAACGCAGCCGTGATGAAATTGGGTTCGCGACAATTCGCGCCGGCGATATTGTTGGAGAACACACCGCGATGTTTGCTGATATCGGTGAGCGAGTGGAGATCACCCACAAAGCCTCTGACCGTATGACCTTTGCCAATGGTGCAGTGCGTGCAGCGGCTTGGTTAGATGATAAGCCCGCAGGCTTTTACACCATGCAGGATGTGCTTGGTTTAAACTGATACATTGAATGCCTATGCAGTGAAGCGTGCTCGTCATTATTCTTTTGCATAGGCTTTTATCCGCAATGCCGCACTATTTTACGTGCATAAATTTCCCTGATTCTGGTTGAGATAACCCCTTCTTTTCGCCTTCTTAGCACGAAAACCCTCAGTAATGAATGAAAGTCAGTCTAAACTAAGCGAGGGAAACGTTTGGCTGCTTAGTTAACGCCTGTCGAATGCCTTGTGACGAGGTGCGATTAAATTATGACGACTTGGTCACAAATGAGATCCATTACATTTAAGTAAACTGAGTTTTTTAAGCACTTGGGGGCAAGTTGCAGGTCAAATCACTATAAAAAATTTTATTTTTTATATGCTGGTTGACAGGTGGCATTTCGATCCCTAGAATGCGCGCAATTTGTCAAAATTCAGCGTTCTGTGACGGAGCGCTAGGTATAGATTTCGCTAGTGAAATTTTATACAATTTGGTTGCATATTTATTGATTTTGGAGGTTGTCTTGAGTAAGTCAGCACTATTAGTCCTAGAAGATGGGACTGTGTTCCGTGGCACTGCCATTGGAGCGGATGGTTTAGCTGTTGGTGAAGTGGTTTTTAATACTTCAATGACAGGGTATCAAGAAATCCTTACTGATCCTTCCTATTCCCAACAAATCGTTACCCTTACTTATCCCCACATTGGTAACACCGGAACCAATTCCGAAGACGAAGAATCCTCCTCAATCCACGCTCAAGGTCTTGTCATTCGCGACCTGCCAATCATTGCTTCAAACTTCCGTAACGAACAAACCCTTTCTGATTACCTAAAATCGCAGAACATTGTGGGTATCGCTGATATCGATACACGCAAATTGACGCGTCTTCTTCGTGAAAAAGGTGCGCAGAATGGTTGTATCCTTGCGGGTAATAACTTGGATGAAGCACTTGCGCTTGATAAAGCGAAAGCGTTCCCAGGCTTGAAAGGCATGGATTTAGCGAAAGTGGTGACGACAAAAGAAGCGTATGAGTGGAAACAGGGCTCTTGGACGCTAGAAGGTGGCTTGCCTGAAGCGAAAGCGGATAGCGAATTGCCATACCATGTTGTTGCCTATGACTTTGGTGCGAAGCGTAACATCTTGCGCATGCTTGTTGACCGCGGCTGTCGTTTGACCGTTGTCCCTGCAGAAACGTCAGCCGAAGAGGTATTGGCGCTGAATCCTGATGGCGTTTTCCTATCAAACGGCCCAGGTGACCCAGAGCCATGTACTTACGCGATTGAAGCGACCAAGACTTTCCTTGATAAGGGATTACCTATTTTTGGTATCTGTCTTGGCCACCAGATCCTTGCTCTAGCGTCTGGTGCACAAACAGTGAAAATGAAGTTTGGTCACCACGGTGCTAACCACCCAGTGAAAGATCTTGATCGTGATGTCGTGATGATTACGTCTCAAAACCACGGTTTCGCTGCCGATGAAGAGACCTTGCCTGAAACATTGCGCGCGACGCACAAATCACTGTTTGATGGCTCTTTGCAGGGGATTCACCGCACAGACAAACCAGCATTTAGCTTCCAGGGTCACCCAGAAGCGAGCCCAGGTCCACATGATGCAGCACCGCTGTTTGACCACTTTATTGAACTCATTAAGCAACACAAAGCCTGAGCAGGGGATTAAGAGACATGCCAAAACGTACTGATATTAAAAGTATTCTGATTCTGGGTGCAGGCCCAATCGTAATCGGTCAGGCTTGTGAGTTTGACTACTCGGGCGCGCAAGCGTGTAAAGCACTTCGTGAAGAAGGCTACCGCGTAATCCTAGTCAACTCTAACCCAGCGACGATCATGACTGATCCAGAGATGGCTGATGCGACCTACATCGAGCCGATTCATTGGGAAGTGGTGAGAAATATCATCGCGAAAGAGCGCCCAGATGCGGTGCTTCCAACGATGGGTGGTCAGACGGCACTAAACTGTGCCCTTGAGCTTGAAGCGCAAGGCGTTCTGAAAGAGTTCGGCGTTGAGATGATCGGTGCCACTGCTGATGCGATCGATAAAGCAGAAGACCGTTCTCGTTTCGATAAAGCAATGAAGTCAATTGGCCTAGAGTGTCCGCGTGCTGATACGGCGAAGTCAATGGAAGAGGCTTACAAAGTTCTCGATATGGTGGGCTTCCCATGTATTATCCGACCTTCGTTCACCATGGGTGGTACCGGTGGTGGTATTGCGTATAACAAAGAAGAGTTCGAAGAGATCTGTCGTCGTGGTCTCGACTTATCACCAACGAACGAGCTGCTTATTGATGAGTCGCTAATTGGTTGGAAAGAGTACGAGATGGAAGTGGTTCGTGATAAAGCGGACAACTGTATCATCGTCTGTTCGATTGAAAACTTCGATCCAATGGGTATTCACACTGGTGACTCAATCACAGTAGCACCAGCACAAACGCTGACAGATAAAGAATACCAGTTGATGCGTAACGCATCGCTAGCTGTATTGCGTGAAATCGGTGTAGAAACGGGTGGTTCAAACGTACAGTTTGGTATTAACCCGAAAGATGGCCGTATGGTTATCATCGAGATGAACCCACGTGTATCACGTTCGTCTGCACTTGCATCTAAAGCAACGGGTTTCCCAATCGCGAAGATTGCGGCAAAACTCGCGGTAGGTTTCACGCTTGATGAGCTTCAAAACGATATTACTGGTGGTGCAACACCGGCGTCGTTCGAGCCTACTATCGATTACGTTGTGACTAAGATCCCTCGCTTCAACTTCGAGAAGTTTGCTGGCGCGAATGACCGCCTAACGACGCAGATGAAGTCGGTTGGTGAGGTGATGGCAATTGGTCGTAACCAACAAGAATCACTTCAGAAAGCGCTACGCGGCCTAGAAGTCGGCGCAAATGGCTTCGACGAGATGGTTGATCTTGATGCACCAGACGCATTAACCAAGATCCGCCATGAACTGAAAGATGCCGGTGCAGAGCGCATCTGGTACATCGCTGATGCGTTCCGTGCTGGCATGTCTGTCGATGGTGTATTCAATCTTACTGCGATTGACCGCTGGTTCCTGGTTCAAATTGAGGAGCTCGTGCGCCTTGAGCAGGAAGTGAAGCAGAACGGCTTTGCTGGCTTGAATGCCGATATGCTGAATACCCTGAAGCGCAAAGGTTTCTCTGACGCGCGTTTGGCTAAATTGCTCGGTATTGCTGAATCTGAAATCCGTAAACTACGTGATCAGTTTGACATTCACCCTGTCTACAAGCGTGTCGATACCTGTGCAGCTGAATTTTCTTCAGATACCGCTTACATGTACTCATCATATGATGAAGAGTGTGAAGCGAACCCATCTAATAAAGATAAAATCATGGTACTGGGCGGTGGCCCGAACCGTATTGGTCAAGGTATTGAGTTTGATTACTGTTGTGTTCATGCAGCCCTTGCATTGCGTGAAGACGGTTACGAGACCATCATGGTTAACTGTAACCCAGAAACCGTATCGACAGACTACGATACTTCAGACCGCCTCTACTTCGAGCCGGTGACGCTAGAAGATGTATTGGCCATTGTACGTGTAGAGAAGCCAAAAGGCGTTATCGTTCAGTACGGTGGTCAAACGCCGCTGAAATTAGCGCGTGCACTTGAAGCAGCAGGTGTGCCAATCATTGGTACTAGCCCTGATGCCATTGACCGTGCAGAAGACCGCGAACGTTTCCAAGCTGCTGTTGAGCGTCTTGGCCTTAAGCAGCCTGAAAACGCGACCGTGACTGCAATTGAGCAAGCGGTTGAGAAGTCACGTGAAATTGGTTATCCGCTGGTTGTACGTCCATCTTACGTACTGGGTGGTCGTGCGATGGAAATCGTTTACGACGAGCAAGACCTGCGCCGCTACTTTAACGAAGCGGTAAGCGTATCGAACGAATCGCCAGTACTTTTGGACCGTTTCCTTGATGATGCTACCGAAGTCGACATTGATGCAATTTGTGATGGTGAGCGCGTAGTGATTGGCGGCATCATGGAGCACATTGAGCAAGCGGGTGTTCACTCTGGTGACTCTGCATGTTCATTACCTGCTTACACATTGAGCCAAGAAATCCAAGATGTGATGCGTGACCAAGTGACGAAGCTTGCGATGGAGCTTGGTGTACGTGGCTTGATGAACACACAGTTTGCGGTGAAAGATAACGAAGTTTACTTGATTGAAGTAAACCCTCGTGCTGCACGTACTGTGCCTTTCGTCTCTAAAGCAACGGGTGCGCCGCTAGCGAAAATAGCTGCACGTGTGATGGCAGGTCAATCGCTTGAGTCACAAGGCTTTACGAAAGAGATTATCCCACCGTACTACTCTGTGAAAGAAGTGGTTCTGCCTTTCAACAAGTTCCCAGGTGTTGACCCACTATTGGGCCCAGAGATGCGTTCGACGGGTGAAGTAATGGGTGTGGGTGATACGTTCGCAGAAGCATTCGCAAAAGCTGAGCTTGGTTGTGGTAAGCAAGAAGAGAAAGGTGGCCGTGCACTGCTGTCTGTGCGTGGTGGCGATAAGCAACGTGTTGTTGATTTGGCATCTAAGCTAGTGAAGCTTGGTTTTGAGCTTGATGCGACGCACGGCACTGCTGTTGTACTGGGTGAAGCGGGTATTAACCCTCGCCTAGTTAACAAGGTACATGAAGGTCGTCCACACATTCTTGACCGTATCAAGAACGGCGAATACAGCTACATTGTGAACACCACAGAAGGTCGTCAGGCTATCGAAGATTCGAAAGTACTGCGTCGTGGCGCACTGGCTGAGAAAGTGAACTACACTACTACCTTGAATGCCGCGTTTGCTACTTGTATGGCACATACCGCCGATGACCGTAGCAAAGTAACATCAGTGCAAGAGCTGCATGCTCGCGTCAAGGCAAACAGCTAATCGCATACTAGTACTAGTGACTAACAAAAAACCGCTCAATAGAGCGGTTTCAGATTGATGACGAACCCCGCTTTTTAAGCGGGGTTCTTTTTTGGAAGCGACCGTAGGTCGCGATCGCGATATTTTTTGCTATGTCGTGCGCAGAAGTTTCCGTTCATTACATAGGCATACAGAAGCAAGTATTTGCCTCATTTCTGCCATGTTTAAGCCTATTTTTCGGAGATAGTTCATCACCAGCGCTATCTTCTTGATGTTTTGGGCTGCCGCTGCCAACCAACATTGCATTTGCACATTGGCTAGACCGCGGAAGCGAGCATAACGATGACCGTGATGTTGCTTAGCGTCTGCAAAGCTACGTTCTACTGTTTCACTTCGACGTCTATAAGTCTTCTTGCCGTAGGAAGAGAGCCGCATTTGGTTTGCCCTCTCTACTGCGTCACTATAGATATGCCGTGTAATCACTTTCTTCATATTTCTGCTTTGAGTACAGTCATCCCTCATTGGACAGAACGCACATTCTTTGGGGGCTGAGTGGTATTCTCGATACGCATCGCGTGAGGTAGTTTTATAAAGCAACTCCTGACCATTCGGACATTGGTAGCTGTCTCTTTGCGCATCGTAAGTAAAGTGCTTCTTTTGAACGTATTTTTCGTTCTAGATGGACGTCGATAACCGAACACGCCAAGAATAGCTCGACGTTCAAGTGACTCCGCCACTGGAGCAGTAAAGTAGCCCGCATCCAGTCCAACAGCTATCGGGTTCAATTGGAATGTGGCAAGCGTGTAATCTAAGCGTTGAACGTAAGGCTGTGAGTCATTGATGTTACCCGCGGTGGTGTAGGTATCGAGAATAATTCCGTGTTGACCATCAACGGTTCGATGGTCGAGATAAAAGAAGCCTTGAGGCTTATTATCACGAGTCATGAAGCCACTCTCTGGGTCAGTGGTGCTGGTTTTAGTATTCTTTGTTTTTGGCTCTGACTCCCGAGCCTTAAGTGGCTTCTTACCTGCTTTTTCTCGGTCTAAAGCGACGTCTTCATCCAGCATATCAAGATAGGTACTGGCACGAACCGCCGTGACTTTATTGGTGTGTTTATTCTTGTTGGCGTTCGCTTTGAGATGAGTACTGTCCGTAAAGAGCTCTTGACCCGCGACCAAGCCTTTCGACATGGCTTGCTCTACGATATTGATAAAAATACGTTCGAATACATCCGTGCCATTAAAGCGACGAATGCGGTTCTGGCTGAGAGTAGAAGCGTGAATGACTTTCTCTGTTAATGACATCCGCAAGAACCAACGGTAAGCGACATTCACTTCAATCTCTTTGACGAGCTGACGCTCACTTTTATGCCAAAGATGTAGCCAAGTAAGATGATTTTGAAGAGGCGGACAGGGTCAACAGGTGGGCGTCCATTATCTTTACAGTAAAGATGAGCGACTTCATCTCGAATGAATTCGAAGTCGATAGCATTATCGATTTTACGCACTAAATGGTTTTTAGGAACTAACTGTTCCATCGTCACCATTTCCAGTTCGTATTGTTGCGGAGTAGGCTCTTGAAGCATAACGGAGTGTCCATATTTCGATACCCCTATTAGATCAAAGGTCTAGCTCGAAAGCTAGACCTTTGTCAGCAGTCTGAAACCGCTCAAACCGCTCAATAGAGCGGTTTTTTTATATCGGTTGAAATGAAAGTCACGTTAGCAAATACTCACTTTAATACTCGGTGACGAGCTCGGTATACAGTGCCCGTTCAAACTGCTGCAGCGGGCTTGTTGTGCGTGGCTGCCATTTCCAGAAATAATCATTAACCAACTGTACAACGAGCAACTCTCTGCCAGAACTTGTTGTCACAATGCCAGCGAGATTGCTCGCCCCATATAGTGAGCCTGTTTTGGCTTGGACTTTTCCTTTCAAGGTATCACCGCGTAAACTGCGGCGATAACGAAGCGTGCCACTCTCTCCGCTCACTGGAAAAAGTGCCAGTAACTCGGGTTCGTGTTGCGTGATGTAAGTAATGACTTGTGCGAGTTGCTGCGTCGTCAGGCGGTTGTTGCGCGATAACCCTGAACCGTCATTCAGGGGGGTGGTGAGCCACTGTTCATCGTTCAACAAGGCCGCCAAGTGTTGTCGCATTACTTCAGTCCCAAAACTAAAGCTACCACTGCCATCCTTTGCGCCAATATGGCGTAGCAAACTATCAGTGAGGATATTATTGGAGTCTTGCAGCACCATAGCTAACAATGGCATTAACGATGGTGAATGATGTGTGCTTAACGCTGCAGAAGTGGCTGGCTTATCGCTGGTATAAATAGTGCCTTTAACGTTAACACCTTGCTTTTTAAGCTCTGCACGAATCACATCCGCGATATAGGTCTTAGGATCTTGCAGTGCAAACCGCAAGGGTAAGGGCTGGTCACGTTGTACCAAGCAGCCAGTGAGCAAATAGTGGTTATTAGCAAAGGCTTGCAAGCGCATTTCACACTGCGTCTGCTGCTGCTGTTCTTTACTGACGACAGTGACTTGATTATCAACGCTAATCAAATGATGAGCAGGGACATGCACCCTTGCTGGTTCACCGACATCACGGTTACTGTAGATTGAGCCTTGAATACAATTCTTATCCAGCGCAATTCCCGTCGCAGGGGCTGCATAGCAGACACCTAACGTATCCCACGGAATGCCGACCGCGCGATTTTCACCAACAAAAGTGTTACTAACGAGATAGATATCGCCATCAAAGAGGTTACGCTGTTGACTGCGAGCTTGTTTCAGCAGGCTGCTGAGTTGGGTACGGTTAAGGGTTGGGTCCCCACTGAAATTGATGACCGCGCCGCGTTGATCTTGATGGATCGACGTGGTGTAACGAAAGTCAGTCCCTAAACGTTGTTTCGCCACTAATGCGGTTAGCACCTTTTGAGTGCTTGCGGGTTGCATCCACTGATCACTTGAGTACGAGTTAAACACTTCACCTGTTTTGAGATCTTGAATATGAAGTGCAACGTTCGCGCCGGGTAGCGTGGGAAGCTCTTTTGCTTGGATAGGTAGCAGGGCACTGAAGCCAGCTATTGCAAAAGTCAGTGTACGTGTAAGTCGATTCATAACAGCCTGCATTGATTAGTTTGCAGTCAGTCTACTGTGATTAAACGCAGAATGGAAAGTGAAAGTTGTTGAATAATCAATGTAACGAGAAGGGGGCGCTTTTAGGTTTTAACGGGCTTAAACAAAAAAGCATCGCCGAAGCGATGCTTTTGGGTGTCTAATCTCAAGGCGAAATTAGAAGTCGTAACGTGCACCTAGTACAAATTCGTCAGACGCATCAACTTTAGTGTTACCATCTTTACCTGCACTCAAGTTGTTGAACTTGTATGAGATGTAAGTACGGAAGTTAGAGTTGAAACGGTGTGTTGCATCGATTGCGATCGCATCAGCTTCATCGGTGTAACGCTCGCCGTATTCTTTAGACTCTAGAACACCGTAAGTTACAGAGAAAGTAGTCTTGTCCATGGTGTAAGCCGCTGCTAGTTCAAAACCGCGACCTTTGTCTTTACCTGTTACACCAGATTCTTTTGACTCGAAATTCTGGTAAAGACCAGCAAAGTAAAAATCACCCATGGTGTAAGAAGCTGCTAGGTAGAACTGATCTTCTTTAATCTTAGAGCGAGTCGCTTGGTTCTGATCTTCTTGATGACCGAAGCCAGCACCTAGCGATAGACCCATATCGAAATCATAGATTGCAGATGCAGAGTAACCTGATAGGTCATAGACGCCTTCGTTGTTATTGAAAACATAGTTAGCTTTAACTGATAGTGCGTCGAAAGAGCCAACGTATGCTAGGTTGTTCTCAATACGGTCAGCAACGTCGATCTTACCACCAGCTTCGGCGCCGTGGTAAGCCATGATGTCGGTGAAGTCAGTAATAACGCCAACAGAACCGTCTTGTAGACCGAAAGTAACACGGCCGAAGTCACCGCCAACACCCGCATATACGTGACGAGTTGAAGACTCACCGCCTTTCTCTGAAGCGTACTCAGTTTCGAAGAAACCTACAGCGTATAGGCTATCAGAGATTTGTGTAGTACCAGTCACGTTTAGACGTGCACGAGAGTTGTCTTGGAACTCAGTGCTGTAGCCTTTGTCATTTGCGCTGTTTACTTTGCTGTTAGCTAGACGCGCTTCTGCACGGCCACCAATAGCTAGAGAAGAAGTGTCGTTTGAGAAAACTTCTGCTGCTGAAGCAACACCAGAGAATGAAGCTGCCGCCACTGCCAGAGCGATCAGTTTTTTATTCATCTTGAATATCCTTGAGATTATTAGTTGGATACATTCGTTTATGTATGTGAATGCTCGCAACCTTTGTAATGGTTCCCTCCCAAATCAGTTAGTAAAAAAAACTGAAAAATCATGGCCTTGAGATCGTTTAGTCGATTTTTAGATAAAAAAACTATAAAAAACATGATGTTACTGATCTAAGTTAAAGTTCCGTTACATTTTCAAATTGTTCTATTTTTTGAAGTTTGCCGCATTTCATTTCTGTGAAAGTTTTGTTTTTTCATTGGCTTTCGTGATTTATGTCCCGTTTGTTTTTTAGGAAATAGAGTAGGCGTTTGGTGATAATTTGAGCGGAAACGATTTGTTGCGTGGCAGTTACGTGGTGTGGATGTGCTGCAGATTTGGCTTATGAGCATGGTGCAGAGTTAGACAGCTAGCGTGCCATTTTCACTCAGTGAATACTCATCGTCGTTGCTTTTTACGCTGCGTTGAGAGTGAAAGTAATTTTGCTGACTTTGCTGAGAAGTGTAAAAAGCCGTTCGGAGGTCTACCTGGGCGAATACAGAGATCAATAAGGTGGTGGAATTGCGCGACACGTCATTATCTCTTCTTGCGGTGCTGGCATCCCTATTTAAAATTTTGCTACTATGAAACCAACATTTCGACTCGGCTGGGTTTTGTGTGCCCGGGCCGTGTTTTCTATTGCCAATTTTTGCCCCGGCAAAGTTTGGATGTTGAGGTTTGAAGCAAATGGAAAAAGTACCAATGACCGTGCAGGGTGAGCAAGCGCTGCGCGATGAACTAGATAAATTGATGAAACGTCGTCCTTTAATCAGTGAAGCGATCGCTGAGGCGCGAGAGCTGGGTGACCTGAAAGAGAATGCGGAGTATCACGCTGCTCGCGAGGAGCAGGGCATTTGTGAAGCGCAAATCCGCGATATCGAGTATAAGCTTTCTGTGGCTCAGGTGATTGATGTCACAAAAATACCAAATAATGGCAAAGTGATTTTTGGCACCACAGTGACAGTGATCGATGTCAATACGGATGACGAATTAACCTACCGTATTGTCGGTGATGATGAAGCTGACATTAAGCAAAACCTTATTTCGGTTAACTCGCCGATTGCGCGCGGCTTGATTGGTAAAATGGAAGGCGATGAAGTGCAGATTCAAACACCTGGTGGTTTGAAAGAGTTAGAAATCGACCAAGTCCAGTACATCTAAGTGAACTGAGGCTGTATGTAAGAAAAAGGCTACCGGATGGGTAGCCTTCTTTTTCTCTGCCTTTAGAGGGTAACTGCTTGTTTTACTTGCGAGGAATTTCGACTTTTCGTTCTTCGCTTTGACGGTACAACACTAAGGTTTTACCAATCGTCTGTACTTTTTCAGCACCCGTTTCGCGCACAATGGCATCGATGATCAGTACTTTCGTTTCGCGATCTTCTGATGCAACTTTAACCTTGATCAATTCATGGTGGTCGAGCGCAATTTCGATTTCGGCCAGTACGGCTTCGGTTAAACCATTAGCGCCCATTAACACGACGGGTTTAAGGTTGTGTGCAAGCCCTTTCAGGTATTGTTTCTGTTTCGTGCTTAGGTTCATACGTTCTGCTCGATCTTTTATAGTCACAAGGGTTGAAAACGCGATATTCTAACGCCATCTAGTCTAGATGACTATGAGCATTATTCGCGAATATTACCGAATTCAGGTCAATTATGAGTAAAAATAAACACTCAGCTAGTTCAGGTCGCTGGTTGAAAGAGCATTTTGACGATAAATACGTTCAAGAAGCTCAGAAAAAAGGTTATCGCTCTCGAGCCATTTTTAAGATTGAAGAGATTCAAAACAAAGATAAGTTGCTAAAAGAGGGGATGACAGTTGTTGACCTTGGTGCTGCACCGGGCGGTTGGTCGCAATATGCGGCTGAAATCGTCGGTATGGATGGTCAAGTCATCGCTTGTGACATCTTACCGATGGATTCGTTGCCGGGTGTGAGTTTCTTGCAGGGTGACTTCCGTGAAGAAGCCGTGTTGGATGCACTGTTAGATCGTATTCAACCTGATATGGTTGATGTAGTGATGTCAGATATGGCGCCTAACATGAGCGGAAATTTAGCAGCCGATCAACCTAGAGCAATGTATCTTGTTGAACTAGCATTAGATATGTGCCGTCAGGTTCTTGCACCAAACGGAAGTTTTATTGTTAAAGTGTTCCAAGGGGAAGGCTTTGATCAATACTTAAGTGAAGTGCGTAGCATGTTTAAAGCCGTCAAGATTCGCAAACCAGATTCTTCTCGAGCTCGATCTCGAGAAGTTTACATCGTAGCTACAGGTTATAAACTGTAGTACTCTACTATCATCTATTCGAACAATGCGAGGTTAACACCTTGAGTGACATGGCAAAAAACTTGATTTTGTGGCTGGTCATTGCCGTCGTTCTGATGTCTGTATTTAACAGCTTCGGTCCAGGCGATAATGCGGGTCGTCAAGTCGACTATACAACATTCGTTAACGAGATCGGTCAGGGTCAGATAAGGGAAGCACGATTCAATGATCGCGAGATCACGGTATACAAACGTGACAGTACGCGCTATGTGACTTACTTGCCTGTCCTCAATGACCAAAAGTTAATCGATGATTTGTTGGTGAACGACGTTAAAGTCGTTGGTACGCCACCAGAGCAGCAAAGCATGCTGGCTAACATCTTCATCTCATGGTTCCCAATGCTGTTACTTATCGGTGTTTGGGTTTTCTTTATGCGCCAAATGCAAGGCGGTGGCGGTAAAGGTGCGATGTCTTTCGGTAAGTCGAAAGCGCGCATGATGAGTGAAGAACAAATCAAAACAACGTTTGCTGACGTCGCAGGTTGTGATGAAGCAAAAGAGGATGTGAAAGAGTTAGTTGACTTCCTTCGTGACCCAAGTCGTTTCCAGAAGTTGGGCGGTAAAATCCCAACGGGTGTTCTGATGGTTGGTCCTCCTGGTACAGGTAAGACGCTACTCGCAAAAGCCATTGCCGGTGAAGCGAAAGTGCCTTTCTTTACTATTTCAGGTTCAGATTTTGTTGAAATGTTCGTTGGTGTTGGTGCATCACGCGTACGTGACATGTTTGACCAAGCGAAGAAGGCGTCGCCTTGTATCATCTTTATCGATGAAATCGATGCGGTAGGTCGTCAGCGTGGTGCTGGTGTCGGTGGCGGTCATGATGAACGTGAACAGACACTCAACCAAATGCTGGTAGAGATGGATGGTTTTGAAGGTAATGAAGGCATTATTGTTATTGCCGCGACTAACCGTCCAGATGTACTTGACCCTGCGCTGTTGCGACCTGGCCGTTTTGACCGTCAAGTTGTTGTAGGCTTACCTGATGTACGTGGCCGAGAGCAAATTCTAAAGGTTCACATGCGTAAGGTGCCGCTTGATAATGATGTCGAAGCATCAGTATTGGCACGTGGTACCCCTGGTTACTCTGGTGCCGATCTTGCCAACCTTGTTAACGAAGCGGCACTGTTTGCTGCACGTGGTAACAAGCGTGTTGTCTCTATGGTTGAGTTTGAAAAAGCCAAAGATAAGATCAACATGGGTGCTGAACGCAAGTCGATGGTGATGTCGGAAGAGATCAAAGAGTCGACAGCGTATCACGAAGCTGGACATGCTATTGTCGGTTACCTCATGCCTGACTATGATCCTGTCCACAAAGTCACCATCATTCCGCGTGGCCGTGCACTGGGTGTGACTTTCTTCTTACCTGAAGGTGATGCGATTAGCCAGAGCCGCCAGTACTTAGAAGGTGCGATTTCGACAGCTTATGGCGGTCGTATCGCCGAAGAGTTGATTTATGGTCACGACAAAGTTTCAACAGGTGCCTCTTCAGATATTCAGATGGCGACCAATATTGCTCGCAAGATGGTTACTCAGTGGGGCTTCTCTGAGAAACTAGGGCCTCTTCTCTATTCTGAGGATGAAGGTGAAGTGTTCTTGGGACGCAGCGTGACGCAGTCGAAGCATATGTCTGATGACACTGCTAACCTGATCGATACCGAAGTGCGTGGTTTAATTGATCGCAATTATGCGCGTGCTCGTCAGCTTCTTGAAGAGAACATGGACATCATGCATGCAATGAAAGATGCATTGATGAAATATGAGACGATCGATGCTGATCAAGTCCACGACTTAATGGCCCGTAAAGAAGAGATTCGCCCGCCGAAAGGTTGGGGTGACAGTGGTTCAACGCCGTCTTCTAAGCCTGAGTCAAAACCTGACAATAACGATACGCCATCTGTCTCAGAGAACGATGAGCAAGCATCAGCACAGTCGCAATCCGCAGATAATGACAAGCCAAGTGCTTAAACGTACTTGAAGTAAACAAAAGCCCCGTATTTTGCGGGGTTTTTTATTTTCTCAAATTAACCGCTTTATCTAGATAAGCTAATACCGTTATGCAGCTACGTTCTCGACATAAAACCCTTGATTTAAACCGTATTCATACCATGGGTATCGTAAATGTGACACCAGACTCATTCTCAGATGGTGGACAATTCAATCACTTGGATACCGCACTTCGTCATGTGGAACACATGGTTGAAGCGGGCGTGAGTCTGGTTGATATCGGAGGCGAGTCAACGCGCCCCGGTGCACCCGATGTTCAACTTGAAGAAGAGTTATCGCGTGTAATCCCCATTATTGAGGCTATCCGAAGTCGGTTTGATTGCTGGATTTCGCTTGATACCAGCAAGGCGAAGGTGATGGAAGAGGGCATTCTCGCTGGCGCTGATCTGATCAATGATGTGAGAGCGTTGCGCGAACCGGGAGCGCTTGAAGTCGTTGCTAAGGCGCAAGTACCTGCTTGTTTAATGCATATGCAAGGTCAGCCTCGAGACATGCAGCATTCGCCTAGCTATGACGATTTGATGTTAGACGTTGAACATTTTTTACAAGAGCGTGTCGACGCTTGCGCTCATGTCGGCATTGATAAGTCAAAACTGCTCCTCGACCCGGGTTTTGGTTTTGGTAAGACCTTGGAGCACAACTATCAAATGTTGGCGCAACTAGACCGATTTCACCAACTCGGTCTACCTTTACTTGTAGGCATGTCCCGCAAGTCGATGATATTTAAATTATTAGATAAGAAACCAGCCGACACACTCGCGGGGAGTTTGGCATGTGCAGCGATTGCTGCAATGAAGGGTGCACAAATTATCCGTGTTCATGATGTTCAAGAGACCCTAGATGTCATGAAGGTGTGTCAAATGACCTTGGATCAGGTTGGCTGAATACAACAGCTAGGAGCTAACAAATGGTACAACGAAAATACTTTGGTACAGATGGCATTCGCGGCAAAGTAGGGGAATATCCGGTTACCCCTGATTTTGCCTTAAAGTTAGGGTGGGCTGCTGGCCGAGTATTAGCAAAGCAAGGCACCAAAAAGGTACTAATTGGAAAGGATACGCGTATTTCCGGCTATATGCTGGAGTCTGCCTTAGAAGCGGGTCTCGCAGCGGCAGGATTGCAAGCGGCATTTACTGGACCCATGCCGACGCCTGCGATTGCGTACTTAACCCAAACCTTCCGTGCGGAAGCGGGGATCGTGATTTCTGCTTCACATAACCCCTACTATGACAACGGTATCAAATTCTTTTCCTCAGAAGGGACTAAGTTGCCTGACGCCGTAGAGCTAGAAATCGAAGCAGAGCTCGAAAAAGCAATCACCTGTGTGGATTCAGCGGAATTGGGTAAAGCGACACGTATCGCTGATGCCGCTGGTCGCTATATTGAGTTTTGTAAAAGTACCTTTCCGAGTGAACTTTCACTTTCTGGCTACAAGGTCGTGGTCGATTGTGCGCATGGTGCGACATACCATATCGCGCCAAATGTATTTAAAGAGTTAGGTGCAGAGGTTGTCGCCATCGGTTGCCAACCTAATGGTACTAACATCAACGACGAAGTCGGGGCGACGGATGTCCGTGCACTACAAGCAAAAGTGGTCGAGGAGAAAGCTGACTTTGGTATCGCCTTTGATGGCGATGGCGATCGTGTCATCATGGTTGATGAAGAAGGCAATAAGGTTGATGGTGACCAAATTGCCTTCATTATTGCTCGTGATGCTTTGCGACGTGGTGAGCTCAAAGGCGGCGTGGTGGGTACCTTGATGACTAACTTGGGCATGGAAGTAGCACTAAAGAATCTCGGTATTCCTTTTGTTCGCGCGGCAGTAGGTGATCGCTACGTCATGGAAAAACTGAAAGAGCATGGCTGGAATATCGGTGCTGAGAACTCAGGGCATGTTATTTTGTTGAATAAGATCCCAACGGGCGATGGCATTGTGGCTGGCTTACAAGTGATAGCGTCCATCGTGGGGAGCAAGCAAAGTCTGAAGTCATTGTGTGACGGCATGAGCCTTTTCCCTCAGGTACTCGAAAACGTTCGTTTTAAAGGTGATGCTAATCCGTTAGAGTCTGAAGCGGTACTGCACGCCAAAGCGGTGGTTGAAGAGAAGTTGGGCGATGCTGGTCGCGTGTTATTGCGAAAGTCGGGGACTGAACCATTGATTCGTGTCATGGTGGAAGGCGAAGATGCCGAATTAGTCCAGCAGTCTGCGCTTGATATCGCCGAAGCCGTGAAAGCTAACTGTTAATGAAGGAGTAGCCCGTTTCAAGGGCTACTCCCCTTTCAGCGGTGAGTGCTATCTAAAATCGCTTTAAATGCAGGCAAAGTGCCCTTAATGATGTGAAAGTTGTTCACAATTCCTGCAACTGATTCAGAAGTCGCGAATAATTTAAAAAAACCGCTTGTCAGCCAGTAATGGTTTCGTTAGTATTCAACCCGCTCCTCAGAGAGCGAGCGCTAGCTGTGAATCGTTACTGCTGGCTCAACAATTTGGAACATAGGTGGAACGAAATGTATGAAATTCTACTTGTGATTTACCTGTTGGCCGCATTGGGTGTAATTGGCCTAGTGATGATTCAACAAGGTAAAGGCGCAGATATGGGAGCTTCATTCGGGGCTGGTGCATCAAATACAGTATTTGGCGCTAGTGGCTCTGGAAACTTTTTAACCCGGATGACTGCAATCTTTGCCACCATCTTCTTTGTACTTAGTCTTGTACTAGGTAACATGACAGCGAAAAGCACAGGTCAAGGAAGTGGATGGGAGAATCTAGAGCAAGCCGAACAGGTGGTTGCTCCTGTGGAAACGACTGAAAACAGCGATATTCCACAATAAATAGCTTTGCCGAGATGGTGAAATTGGTAGACACGCTAGCATGAGGTGCTAGTGCCGCAAGGTGTGTGGGTTCAAGTCCCACTCTCGGCACCATTATTACTGCATAAGCAGTTGGTAGGATAAAACCTACATATATCGGACGCGGGATGGAGCAGCTTGGTAGCTCGTCGGGCTCATAACCCGAAGGTCGTCGGTTCAAATCCGGCTCCCGCAACCAATCCGATTTCCTGATTGTGTGATTTTACTAGTCGATTTTATCTATCACTGTAAAAATCATATATACTCAATCAGAAGTATTGTTCGAATCGAGTTATTCAAACAATATCGCGGCAATAACCGCAACCTTTCGCACAAGATAGCCGTTTCATAGAAACCAACTCTCTTGTGTGGTGTCGCTAAGCGACATCAGGGTCCAGTAACATTAACCCCGATTATCGGGGTTTTTTGTTATCTGAAGCAGACCATTCAGGTATTTTACTGGGCTTTTAAGCCCTTTTTTTGTTTCTGGAGGGTAGCCATGACAGGCTTAGAAAAGCAATTAACCGAGCTGTTGGAAGCGCCTGTTGAAGCGCTAGGTTACGAGTTAGTTGGACTCGAATTTGTACGTGCGGGAGAGTTCTCTACGTTGCGTCTGTTCATTGATCAAGAGAACGGTATCACAGTCGAAGATTGTGCTGATGTGAGCCGTCAGGTCAGTGCGGTAATGGATGTTGAAGATCCAATTACTGTTGCCTACAACCTAGAAGTTTCTTCTCCTGGGTTAGAAAGGCCTCTATTTAAAGCAGCACACTACGAGCAATTTATTGGTCAAGAAGTGAGTGTGGTGTTGAAGATGGCGATGGGTAATCGTCGTAAATGGAAAGGCATCATTGCTGGCGTTGAGGGTGACACAATTATCCTAACGGTTGATGGCAATGACGAGAGCTTTGCACTAAGTAATATTTCCAAGGCGAACTTGGTTCCGTCCTTCTAGGACTAGATGGAGCATTACAGATGAACAACAAAGAAATTTTGGCTGTCGTAGAAGCGGTGTCCAACGAAAAAGCGGTTCCACGTGAGCGTATTTTTGAAGCTTTGGAAATTGCACTAGCTACGGCAACGAAGAAAAAATATGAAGCTGAAATTGACGTACGTGTAGAAATTGATCGTAAAACTGGTCACTTCGACACTTACCGTCGTTGGTTGGTAGTAGAAGAAGTCGAACTACCGACAAAAGAAATTACATTGGAAGCGGCTCAGTACGATGATGAAACTATCGAACTGGGCGGCTTTGTAGAAGATCAAATTGACTCAGTAACATTTGATCGCATTACAACGCAAACGGCGAAGCAAGTCATCGTACAAAAAGTACGTGAAGCTGAGCGCGCGCAAGTAGTTGAGCAATTTATTGACAACGAAGGTGAGCTAATCACTGGTGTTGTTAAGAAAGTAAACCGCGACCAAGTTATTATCGATTTAGGTAACAACGCTGAAGCGGTGATTCTGCGTGAAGATCAGCTACCTCGAGAAAACTTCCGCCCAGGTGACCGTGTTCGTGGTCTGCTCTTTGCAGTACGTCCAGAAGCGCGCGGTTTCCAACTGTTCATGACTCGCTCTAAGCCTGAAATGATCATGGAGCTTTTCCGTATCGAGGTACCTGAGATCGCTGAAGAGATGATCGAACTGATGGGTGCTGCTCGTGATCCTGGTTCTCGTGCAAAAATCGCAGTAAAAACTAACGATAAGCGTATTGACCCAGTGGGTGCGTGTGTTGGTATGCGAGGTGCACGTGTTCAAGCTGTGACCGGCGAACTAGGTGGTGAGCGTGTTGATATCGTGCTGTGGGATGAGAATCCTGCTCAGTACGTCATCAATGCAATGGCACCGGCTGAGGTTGACTCTATCATCGTTGATGAAGATAGCCACAGTATGGATATCGCTGTACAAGCGGGTAACCTGGCACAGGCTATCGGCCGAAACGGTCAAAACGTTCGTCTAGCTTCACAACTTACCGGTTGGGAACTGAACGTCATGACAGTGGAAGACTTGCAGAAAAAGCATCAGGAAGAAGCGCAAGAATCGATTGATGCCTTCATTAAATATCTTGATATTGATGAAGATTTTGCAACCGTATTGGTTGAAGAAGGTTTCACAACTCTAGAAGAAATTGCTTACGTACCAGTGAGCGAATTGATGGAAGTGGATGGCCTGAACGAAGAGATCATTGATGCGCTACGTTCTCGAGCTAAAGAAGCACTTACCACAATTGCTCTAGCGAAAGAAGAAGTTCTAGAAGGTGCTGAGCCAGCAGAAGACCTACTGGGTCTAGAAGGTCTAGAGCGTGAGCTTGCATTCAAGATGGCAGCAAAAGGTGTCGTAACGCTAGAAGATCTAGCCGACCAAGGCACTGATGAGTTGCTAGATATTGAAGGTATGACCGAAGAACGTGCCGGTGAGCTGATTATGGCCGCACGTAATATCTGTTGGTTCGGAGACGAAGCCTAATTACAACACAGCAAGGGAGGAGCAGCATGTCAGAAGTTACCGTTAAGGCGCTGGCTGAAGAGGTAAAAACCCCAGTTGAGCGTTTGCTTCAACAATTATCCGATGCTGGTATCAGCAAGAAAGCTGACGACGTTGTGAGTCAAGATGAGAAGCAAAAGCTCCTTACTCACCTGAAAAAAGAGCATGGCTCTGAATCAGGCAGTGAGCCGACGCGTCTTACTTTACAACGTAAAACTCGCAGCACTTTGAGCGTATCAGGTGCCGGTGGCAAGAAAGATGTTCAAGTCGAAGTGCGCAAAAAGCGCACTTACGTGAAACGTAGTGCTCTTGAAGAAGAGCAGCGTAATGTTGAGCGAGCGAAAGAAGAGCAACTAGCCGCTGAGGAAGCTAAACGCGCAGAAGAAGCCGCAAAACGAGAAGCTGAAGAAACAGCGAAACGCGAAGCGGAAGAAGCTGCAAAACGTGAAGCTGAAGCTAAAGCGAAACGTGACGCTGAAGAGAAAGCGAAACGCGAAGCAGAAGCGGCTAAGCGTAACAGTGAAGATACAAAAGTCGATGCTGCAGAGAAGGAAGCAGCGAAGAAAGCCGCTGAACAGGCTAAGAAAGAAGCTGAAGAGCTGAAACGCCGTCAGGAAGAGGAAGCCAAGCGTAAAGCCGAAGAAGAGAGTCAGCGTCAGCTAGAAGAGGCACGCAAAATGGCAGAAGTAAATGAAAAACGTTGGGCGCAAGCAGCCGCTGCCCCAGCAGAAGAAAACGCAGATTACCACACAACGACCTCTAAGTACGCTCGAGCAGCGGAAGACGAAGCGGATCGTCAAGAGGAAGGTGGTCGTCGTAAGAAGAAACGTCGCAAAGCATCTGATAAAGATGACAACAATGGTCGTGGTGGCCGTAATCAACGTGGTCGTGGTAAGCGAGGTAATGTCGCTAAACCATCTTCAATGCAACACGGTTTTAACAAGCAAGCACAAGTAGCGAAAGCCGACGTAGTGATTGGCGAGACCATTGTTGTTTCTGAGCTGGCAAATAAGATGTCAGTGAAGGGTGTTGAAGTCATCAAGGTGATGATGAAGATGGGTGCGATGGCAACCATCAACCAAGTGATTGACCAAGAAACTGCACAACTTGTCGCAGAAGAAATGGGTCACAAAGTTGTTCTTCGTAAAGAGAACGAGCTTGAAGAAGCGGTGCTTTCTGACCGTGACAACAGTGCAGACGAGATGCCTCGTGCGCCAGTGGTTACCATCATGGGCCACGTTGACCATGGTAAAACATCTACGCTTGACTACATCCGTCGCGCTCACGTTGCGTCTGGTGAAGCGGGTGGTATTACCCAGCATATTGGTGCCTACCACGTAGAAACTGATAACGGTATGATCACCTTCCTGGATACTCCGGGACACGCCGCGTTTACCGCAATGCGTGCACGTGGTGCGCAAGCGACGGATATCGTTGTTCTTGTTGTTGCTGCCGATGATGGCGTCATGCCACAAACCATCGAAGCAATCCAGCACGCGAAAGCAGCAGAAGTGCCGCTTATCGTTGCAGTGAACAAGATCGATAAAGAAGACGCGAACCCAGACAACGTTAAGAATGAACTGGCGCAATACGATGTTATCCCTGAAGAGTGGGGCGGTGAGAACATGTTTGTTCACATCTCTGCGAAACAAGGGACTAACATTGACCAGCTACTAGAAACTATTCTGCTGCAATCAGAAGTACTAGAGCTAACCGCGGTTGCTGATGGTATGGCAACAGGTGTTGTTGTTGAATCACGTCTAGATAAAGGCCGTGGCCCTGTTGCAACAGTGCTTGTTCAGTCTGGCACCTTACGTAAAGGCGATATCGTGCTGTGTGGTCAAGAGTATGGCCGCGTACGTGCGATGCGTGATGAAACAGGTCAAGAAATTACAGAGGCGGGTCCATCTATCCCTGCTGAGATTCTTGGTCTATCAGGTGTGCCAGCGGCTGGTGATGAAGCGACTGTTGTACGTGATGAGCGTAAAGCGCGTGAAGTGGCTAACTACCGCCAAGGTAAGTTCCGTGAAGTGAAGCTTGCTCGCCAGCAGAAAGCGAAGCTGGAGAACATGTTCTCTAACATGGCTGAAGGTGAAGTTGCTGAACTGAATGTTGTACTGAAAGCGGACGTACAAGGTTCGGTTGAAGCGATTGCTGATTCACTACGTAAACTTTCTACTGAAGAAGTGAAAGTGAACATCGTGGGCTCAGGTGTAGGTGGTATCACTGAAACTGACGCGGTACTCGCGGCGGCATCAAACGCTATCATCCTTGGTTTCAACGTTCGTGCTGATGCGTCTGCGCGTCGTGCTATTGAGAACGAGAATCTTGACCTTCGTTACTACTCAATCATTTATCAATTAATTGATGAAGTGAAGCAAGCGATGAGCGGTATGCTTGCCCCTGAGTTCAAGCAAGAAATCATGGGTCTTGCAGAAGTGCGTGATGTGTTCAAATCGCCTAAACTTGGTGCTATCGCAGGTTGTATGGTGACCGAAGGTACTATCAAGCGTAACAACCCAATCCGCGTTCTACGTGATAACGTTGTTATCTATGAAGGTGAATTGGAATCACTACGTCGCTTTAAAGATGACGTTCAAGAAGTGAAGAATGGTTACGAGTGTGGTATCGGCGTTAAGAACTACAATGACGTTCGCGTTGGTGACCAGATCGAAGTCTTCGAAATCGTTGAGATTAAACGCTCAATTGATGACTAATAACCGACAGGCTCTGTACTTAGGTTGTTGAATACACCAATGGGGGGCTTTAGCCCCCCATTCTTTCTTAAGAGAAGTCTATTATGTCAAAAGAATTTAGCCGCACCCAGCGAGTATCGCAGCAGGTGCAAAAAGAGCTAGCCGTGATCCTTCAACGCGAGATCCGCGAAGAGCGTCTAGCCATGACAACTATTTCTGACGTCGAAGTATCTCGTGATATGGGTTACGCGAAAGTCTTTGTGACTTTCCTAACCATCGGCGATCAAACCAACGAAGAATCGTTGAGCATTCTTCAAGAGAAAGCGCCATATATTCGTTCGCTACTGGGTAAACGTATTCGACTACGTGTGACCCCTGAGCTGCGCTTCGTTTTTGATGAGTCCTTAACCGAAGGTATGCGCATTTCAAATCTTGTATCAAAAGTCGTTCGTGATGATGAAGATCGTCACGTCGATGATGAGTCTGGAGAAGCGTAATGGGTCGTCGTCCACGTCGTCGCGGTCGTCCTGTTGATGGTGTGATTTTGTTGGATAAACCAACGGGGATCACGTCTAACGATGCACTGCAAAAAGTGAAGCGTATCTTCTTTGCTGAGAAAGCGGGCCACACAGGTGCGCTTGACCCTCTTGCAACCGGCATGCTGCCTATCTGCTTTGGGGAGGCGACGAAGTTTTCGCAATATCTATTAGATTCGGACAAGCGTTACCGAGTTATCGCCAAGTTAGGTGAGCGTACCAATACCTCTGACTCTGATGGTGAGGTGGTTGAAACCCGTGAAGTGAAAGTGGACCGTGGGACATTAGAGCGCAGTATCGCCTCTTTCCGCGGCGAGACCGATCAAATCCCTTCTATGTTTTCAGCATTGAAGTATCAAGGCAAACCGCTTTACGAATACGCGCGTGAAGGTATCGAAGTGCCTCGTGAATCGCGAAAGATTACCGTTTACTCGATTGAATTGTTACGCTTTGAAGGTGATGAAGTCGAGATGGAAGTACACTGTTCAAAGGGTACTTACATTCGTACTATTGTTGACGATCTTGGTGAACTGCTCGGTTGTGGTGCGCATGTTATCTATTTGCGTCGTACGGGGGTTTCTGGTTATCCGTACGAGAAGATGGTGACGTTAGAACAGCTCGAAACACTGCTTGAAACTGCGAGAGAACAAGAGATCCAGCCACGCGAGTTGCTCGATCCGCTGTTGTTACCGACGGATACTGCGGTACAAGATCTTCCAGAAGTGAACTTGATCCCTGTAGTGGCAAGTTATGCATTGAATGGCCAAGCTGTTAATGCACCTAACTTGCCTGCTGAAGGCACGCAAGTTCGTCTATCTCGAGGTGAGCAACGTGAGTTTATCGGTGTTGCTGAGATCAATGCCGAAGGCATGGTAGCGCCGAAACGCGTTATCGCATTTCGTCAGACCGCTGAGTAGCTCTACTGAATAGTGATGCTGGCTGATTTGCCGCGAGTAATAAAAAACGCGCCACTTAGTATTGAAGTGGCGCGTTTTTTGTTTCAGTGTTGCCGATATTAAGGCTTCACCGCAACGATGACATTACGGTTGATGGATTGATCGACACGATGGAGATAATCCACGTAGGGGGCTTCATCTTTCACAATAAAGCCCGCTTGTTCAAAGGCGACTGCCGCCTCTTTCCATTTTAGCGTGAATTCATTGAATGACAGTACGATAGCGCCTTTGGATTTGAGTGTCTGTTTCCATGAAGGTAAGGCTTCACTCAATAGTTCGAGAGGACTGCGTTCCATCTTCGGGGCTTTGGCATTCTTGCTGCCATGTTGTACCCCATAGGGTAAATCTGAAACCAACATATCGCAGCTATTTTTCTTGATCACTTGATGGCTTTCACGGGTGTCTATCGCGAGTAGCTTCAGGTTTTGCGCAGCGCCCTGATTGAACGCGTCTTTGTCAGCAGCGCAATCGAGAACAAAGCAATCAGCGAGTTTCTTTCCGTTCGAGCCAGTACGTTTTTCTTTTTTGGCTTTATGTTTAAATCGGCCCTGTTTCATGTATTTAGTTAGAAAAACTTCCGTTTCATGTACCCATTTATTATTGATTTCGACACCAATAACATCGAAACCGCGAATCAAGCCTTCATAGAGCGTTGTACCTTTACCGCACATCGGATCCATCAGACATAGTCGGTCACTGTTTGTTTCCGCAGCGCTATAAGCCAAATTGATCATCAATCGAGTAAATTGCTCGTTTGTTTTGCCTGTATAACGCAAGATTTGGCTCATGCTCTCAGGAAAAGTGAACGGGCTTGGTGGCGTGATCGGTTTAAGTAAACCATCGGAGAGCAACTCGAATAGCGCGTAATAAAGTGAGGAAGCGGCTAGTGCTGTCAGTGCCGATTCGCTCAACGGCGCATCCGTTGAAAAACAGATAGCAGCAGGGACGCCTATCTCTTTTTGAGCCACATCTTTGACGGCAACCCCCTTCGCTGTGAGTAATGCGGTGAGCTCGGCACAGCCGATAGTTAGCGCAGTATCAAAATAGATCCGATTGTGACCGGGATTGGCCAAAATAGCGTAATGTGGCATGGGGACTCTCGAGAAAGTACGTGAATAAGAAAACAGCGCAATATTAGCGTATTCAAGGTCAGGATGCACCTTGCAGTCAGGGATTGATCTGCGTATAATTCTCGCTCTCGGGTGTCGGCTGAATCAGAGATTGGCTGACACAAAGTTAAACTTTTACATTTAGGAAAAGATTATGTCTCTGAATGCAGAAACTAAAGCAGCAATCGTTGCAGAATACGCACAAGGCGAAAACGACACTGGTTCACCAGAAGTACAGGTAGCTCTACTGACTGCTTCTATCAACCACCTGCAAGGTCACTTTGCTGAGCACAAAGGCGATCACCACAGCCGTCGTGGCCTACTACGTATGGTTTCTCGTCGTCGTAAACTTCTGGACTACCTGAAGGGTAAAGACTACGACCGTTACCAATCTTTGATTGGTCGTCTGGGTCTGCGTCGTTAATTCGAACCAGATTTCAGAAAAAAGGAGCCGATTCGGCTCCTTTTTTTGATCCTCGCTTCACACCTGCCTGTGAAACTCGCCGAAATTCGCATATTAGTGCGGTTTGGGTATATACTACAGCACGAAAAAATTCGCTTCATCACTGAGTTATTCGCAGTCGTCTCTGTCGACCAGCAGGTCGCGGCTATTGGCAAATCATTGTCGCCTGAAGGCGGAAAACAGTGACTTACCATTAGTCGCGATGGCGAATAAAGTTAGCGTTGGAGCACCCATGCCGGAAGGCTTATAAATCATTAAGGATATCAAGTGACTCCTATCGTAAAGACTTTCCAGTACGGTAATCACACCGTGACTCTGGAAACTGGCGTAATTGCACGTCAAGCGACCGCCGCTGTAATGGCTAGCATGGACGATACTTCTGTATTTGTTTCTGTTGTTGGCAAGAAAGAAGCGGCTGAAGGCCAAGATTTCTTCCCTCTTACGGTGAACTATCAAGAGCGTACTTACGCTGCTGGTAAAATCCCGGGTGGCTTCTTCAAGCGTGAAGGTCGTCCATCTGAAGGCGAAACGCTGATCGCTCGCCTTATCGACCGTCCAATCCGTCCGCTATTCCCAGACGGCTTCAAAAATGAAGTTCAAGTTATCGCAACGGTTGTGTCTGTTAACCCAGACGTAAACCCAGATATCGTGACGATGATTGGTACCTCAGCAGCGCTGGCGATTTCTGGCATCCCATTCAATGGCCCAATCGGTGCGGCGCGTGTGGGTTACATCAACGACGAATTGGTATTAAACCCAAGCAATACTGAACTGGCTGATAGCCGTTTGGACCTGGTTGTTGCGGGTACTGATAGTGCAGTATTGATGGTTGAGTCTGAAGCTGACCGTCTAACCGAAGAGCAAATGCTAGCAGCGGTAGTTTATGGTCATGACCAGCAACAAACGGTTGTTAACGCAATCAAAGAGTTTGCTGCCGAAGTTGCAACCCCAGCATGGGATTGGACTGCGCCAGAAGAAAATCTAGAGCTTAAAGCGAAAGTGGCTGAGCTGGCAGAAACGCGTCTATCTGATGCGTATCAAATCACTGAGAAGATGGCTCGTTACGACCAAGTAGGTGCGATCAAAAATGAAGTGATTGCTACTCTGCAGGCTGAAGATGAGTCTCTAAATGAGCTAGAAGTGCGTAACATGCTGGGTTCTCTAGAGAAGAAAGCAGTACGTGGCCGTATCATTGCAGGTAACCCACGTATCGATGGTCGTGAAAAAGACATGGTGCGTGCACTTGACGTGCGCACGGGTGTTCTACCTCGTACTCACGGTTCTTCTCTGTTTACTCGTGGTGAGACACAGGCACTGGTTACTGCAACACTCGGCACTCAGCGTGATGCTCAAATCATTGATGAGCTAACTGGCGAGCGTAAAGATCACTTCCTACTGCACTACAACTTCCCTCCATACTGTGTGGGTGAGACAGGTTTTGTTGGTTCACCTAAGCGTCGTGAAATCGGCCACGGTAAACTGGCGAAGCGTGGTATTGCGGCAGTTATGCCTTCAACTGATGAATTCCCATACACAGTGCGTGTGGTGTCTGAAATCACTGAATCGAATGGTTCATCATCAATGGCATCTGTCTGTGGTACTTCTCTTGCGCTCATGGATGCAGGTGTACCAATTAAAGCATCGGTTGCTGGTATCGCGATGGGTCTTGTAAAAGAAGGCGATGACTTCGTTGTCCTTTCTGACATCCTAGGTGACGAAGACCACCTTGGTGACATGGACTTTAAAGTGGCAGGTACTGACGACGGTATTACTGCACTGCAGATGGATATTAAGATCGAAGGTATCACCAAAGAGATCATGCAGATTGCGCTTAACCAAGCGAAAGGTGCGCGTCTGCACATCCTTAACGTGATGGACGAGGCGATTGGCTCTCACCGTGAAGAGATCTCTGAGTTTGCGCCACGCATTCACACCATGAAGATCAATCCAGAGAAGATCAAAGACGTTATCGGTAAAGGTGGTGCAGTGATTCGTCAGCTCACTGAAGAGACGGGTACAACGATTGAGCTTGAAGATGACGGTACGGTGAAGATCGCCGCAACGGAAGGCACTGCAGCGAAAGAAGCGATTCGTCGCATCGAAGAAATTACTGCAGAAGTCGAAGTAGGTCGCATCTATACTGGTAAAGTAATGCGCATCGTAGACTTTGGTGCGTTCGTCTCGGTTATCGGTACTAAAGAAGGCTTGGTACATATTTCTCAAATCGACGACAAGCGTGTTGAGAAAGTGTCTGACTATCTGGAAATGGGTCAAGAAGTTCAGGTTAAAGTATTGGAAATCGACCGTCAGGGTCGTATCCGCCTGAGTATCAAGGAAGCGAAAGCGGAATTGAACCCACCTGCTGCAGAGCAGAATGAAACACCAGAAAGCTAAGTTTTTGGTCACGAAGCATGGTATAAAGGGGCATTACGCCCCTTTTTTTGTTCAGGGAGATAGGCATTGAGAGCACGTTTTTGGGCTGTAGCATGTATTTTAGCGTTGACGGGGTGCGCGACCCAAACCGCACAACGTGGCTGGGTGCAGCCACCGATCGCGATTCCACTTCAGTCCACATTACAGCAAGAGCTTCAACTTGCACGCACTGACCAATTATTGCAGCGTACAGACTTGGATGAAGTGACCCGTGCCCAGATTCACTTTGAGCGCGGTATGCTACATGATTCGCTAGGCCTACGTGATTTGGCGAGGCTGGACTTCAATCAGTCTTTACAGATTAAACCTGATCAACCAGATGTTTTTAATATTCTTGGGGTCTATTTCACTCAGTCAGGACACTTTGATGCGGCGTATGAAGCGTTCGACTCTGTGTTGGAGTTGAAAGAAGGGCATGCCTTTGCACAACGTAACCGGGGTATAGCACTTTATTATGGTCAGCGCTACCAACTGGCAACGGAAGATCTTTTGGCACACTACGCCCAGAACCCAGATGATCCATACCGTACGATTTGGTTATACCTGACGGAGCTCGAGATAGATCCAGTTAAAGCAAACGCGGATATGCGAAAGCGTTATGATGTTGCCGATCGCTCACAATGGGGGTGGGAGATTGTCGCCATGTATCTTGACGACCTCTCGGAGGTGGAGTTACTGAATCAGGTAGCCAGAACCAGTGAAGGCAATGTCGAACTGGCGCAAAAGCTCTGCGAAATTTATTTCTATATGGCTAAGCGCTATCAACATCGGGGTGATGAGGGTTCTGCGATATCCTTGTATAAAATGGCGATGGCGGGGAATGTTTATGAGTATATTGAACATCGATACGCCATGTTAGAGCTCTCTACCGTGTTGCAAAATCGAATGTAGTCGACTCAAGCACCTCAAGTTTGCTTGAGCATACGATAAAAAAGCTGCGTTATGCAGCTTTTTTGTTTCTACGGCTTACCTAACCCCATTGCTGTTCAAACCAGCTTTCGAGTATCACTACCGCAGATTGAGAGTCGATATTGCCTTTACTGAGGGCGCGATAGCCGCCCGTTTCAAAGAGTGCAGATTTAGCTTCACGGGTACTTAAACGCTCATCATGAAGTTCTACTTGCAACCCAAAGCGCCCATGTAGCCGATTAGCAAATTTGCGTGCGCGCGGCGTAATCGCTTCAAGCTCGCCGCCTTCCATATCGAGTGGAAGACCGACGACAAGTAGCTCAGGCTGCCATTCTTTGAGCAGTTTTTCTATGTCATCCCAATTGGGGACACCGTCTCGCGCTTTGAATGCCGCGAGCGGGTTGGCTGTCCCTGTCAGTTCTTGACCTATGGCGACACCAATACTTTTGGTGCCATAATCGAAAGCGATGATTGTACGACTCATGCGTGTCCTGCTTGGCTGGATAAGTTCGCGGAGTTGACGCCAAATTGCTCAATAGCTTTTGCCCAGCGTTCATTGATAGGGGTGGAGAAGATAATCCCCGGATCCGCTTCGACCGTGAGCCAGCTATTTTCAACCAGCTCTTTTTCAAGTTGCCCTGCGTCCCAGCCTGCATAGCCAAGCGCAACCATGAACTTGTTAGGAGCCAACTTGGTCCCTAAGGTGGCTAAGACATCTTTGGACGTCGTGACCGTGATCGCTTCACTCACCTTTTCGCTGCTTGAAAAGCGAATACTGGGATCATGGAGAACAAATCCCCGATCTTCGGCGACAGGGCCACCGTTAAGCACGGGTTGTTCTAGGCTGTTTGGATTATCGATAGGGAGATCACGTTCTAACTCGATCTGCTCAAGCATTGCATTGAGTTTAATGTCGATCGGGTGATTGATGATAAGCCCCATCGCGCCTTCATCGTTATGCTCACAGACATAGATGACCGCACGCTTAAAACGCGGATCTTCCATAGCAGGCATCGCGACAAGGAAATGGTTTTTGAGATTCATCAGATGATCCTACAACTGCAAAGGACATTGGGTGTCAGTATGAATTGAGGCCAATAACGTCAGTATGCAGAGGAAAATGGAAACTGTCATCTTCTGGTACAAATAAGCTGTACCAGAAGTGATATCGGTCGTTAGATTGGATGGCTAGCTTGTCGCTCGTACTCGCTTTTCGATCGCATCCATCAACTTGCCTGTGATGGAAATATCGAAGGCTGCCTCGATTTCACGAATACAGGTCGGGCTAGTGACGTTAATCTCTGTCAGTTTGTCACCGATGACATCGAGTCCGACAAAAATCAGCCCTTTCTCTTTCAAGCTCGGTGCGACAGCCTTGGCTATCGCCCAATCGGTTTCACTTAGCGGGCGCGCTTCACCACGGCCACCAGCAGCGAGGTTACCCCGTGTTTCACCTTCTGCTGGTATACGCGCGAGGCAGTATGGCATTGGTTCGCCATCAACAACGAGGATACGCTTATCACCGTTGCTGATGTCAGGGACAAAAGTTTGTGCCATGCAGTAGTTCTGGCCATGGTTGGTCAGGGTTTCTATGATCACTGAGACGTTTGGATCGCCTTGTTTTACGCGGAAGATCGAAGCGCCACCCATACCATCCAATGGCTTGAGGATGACATCCCCATGCGTTTCTCGGAAAGCTTGAATTTTCTCTGCGCGACGAGTAACGATCGTGGTAGGCGTCAGATCTGGGAACCAAGCGGTGAAAAGCTTCTCATTGCAATCACGAAGACTCTGCGGCTTGTTGACGATCAACGCACCGGCTTCTTCCGCTCGCTCTAGGATGTAGGTGGCGTAGATGTACTCGGTGTCAAACGGCGGATCCTTGCGCATCAGTACTGCATCGAGATCAGCAAGCGGAATTTCTTGTTCACTACCAAACTCATACCATCCGTTTGGATCTTCTTTCAATGACACCACGCGAGTGCGAGCAACGGCAACGCCTTGATCTAAAGAGAGATCATTCATCTCCATGTAGTGAATTTCCCAGCCACGACGTTGTGCTTCTAGCATCATGGCAAAGCTAGAGTCTTTTTTGATGTTGATAGACTCTATTGGGTCCATCACGATACCGAGTTTGATCATTTCAATTCCTTATCCTAAATCTCCGAAGCGAACTTGTAAGGCTGTAATCGCGGTCATGGCTGCGGTTTCTGTACGCAGTACACGAGGGCCCAACAGGATCTCTTCAAATTGATAGTTTTCTGTCATGGCAATCTCTTCCTCGGAGAGACCACCCTCAGGGCCGATCAGTAGCTTTAGTTTACTGACTGGGCCTGGCAAGGTATTAATGGAGTATTGTGCACGTGGGTGTAAGTTGAGTTTTAACCCCTCATAGGCTTCTTCACACCAAGCTTCTAGCGACATAATGGGGCGGATTTCCGGCACAACATTGCGACCACTTTGCTCACAAGCCGCAATGGCGATCTTCTGCCACTGTTGACGTTTTTTCTCGAATCGCTCTGCATTGAGCTTAACGCCGCAACGCTCAGAAATCAGCGGTGTGATGGTATTGACACCTAACTCGACTGATTTTTGAATGGTGAACTCCATTTTTTCACCACGGGAGACTACCTGACCGAGATGCAAGTCGAGTGGTGATTCAACACTTCGCTCGATACGTTGCTGAATCGTGACCTCGACATGCTTTTTCGAGGCGGCAGAGATAATGGCAGGAAACTCTGCATTACTGCCATCAAAGAGTAACACCTCTTGTCCTGTTTGCATCCTGAGCACGCGGCCTACATGGTTTGCCGCTTCTTCGCTTAAGGCAACAACACCCTCGTCTGGCAAAAGGTGTGGGTGGTAAATTCGTGGAATTCTCATAGGTTTGTTCGCATTTTTACACTGATTGGCATCTTAGCATGGAATAGAATGCAAGTGTTGTTAGCACGTGTTTACCATTATGACTATCGGTTATAGACCTGCTGCCATGCACGCTTGTTGCACGTAAGGGTTGTGATTGCCTTGGACACGAGCAATGCGCTTATCACGTTCGCATTCCCAGACATCTACAGGGTATTGTTTGTCCCAAGCTTGCAATAGTTGGCGTTGGGCTTTTGCTAAAGTGAACTGATAGCGCTCATTCATATAGAAATAGGTGCGAGCGATAGCGCCGCGTGCTCTTGCGGGGGGCTCTGCTGAGCGCTGTTTGAAATCGACTTTCATTTCGCACTGGCCATAGAATGCCCCATGGTCACCATTCCACTGACTGAAGCGGTAGTTAGAGCGATCGCCGTTCACTTCACCGATTGCTGGCGTCAAGTTATGCATGTCTGACTCCATTAAACGAAATTGAGGATCTTTGCCACATGCCTTGCGGCCGCCCTCTTGCCAACATTGTAGTTGGTGTCCCATCTGCCATGCTGGCACGACATGTTCCCACTCGATACGGTTAGCACGTCTTTCCTGTTTTCTTACCGTATAGCCACAACTGTTTAAGTCTGGCTCGCCACGGCGGCCATTCCATGTGAATTCACAGTCGCAATAAAAAGATTGGGTATGGTCGTGATAAATTTCACTGGTGAGGAGGCGTTTTGCGGCGCTAAAGGAAGTAGGATGCGTAGCGGCAAGCAAAGTGGGGGTGATCATGAGCATACTGAACACTGAAATTGTCTTAATCATCTCGACTCCTTAACGAATTGAGATGATTGTCAGTGAGGCGATAGTGTAATGCAAACTATAAAAGTATTAATTACAGAGAGATGTTAGAACTGAGCCAATTTCCTCATCGCTCAAGGCTGGCGAGTGTCTGAGCTAGGAGTGAGTGTCGTTCCGCAGTCTCTGCAACGGTAGCGGACTTCGCCGCGTTGAACCTTGCGATGTCGACGTATGGTCAGTTGGTGAAGCTGGCATTGACATTGATAGGAGAAGAGCTGCCCTTGCACATTGGTAATATTGAAATTGTGGGTGGTGGTGGGAGGACGCTTGAATACGCCTAGCATGATTTGTTGCCACTCTTTACCGTGTGGGCGAACTTTGCCATACAGTGCGTAGGTGATGAGGTGAGCCACTTCGTGCGGCACAACATCATCAAGAAAGGCCGGTTGATTTTCAAGGAGTAGGGTGAGGTTAAATCTGAGCTCCCAACTCTGCAATCGGGCACTGCCTGCTATTTTTCCTCGCTGGTTAAAGCGGATGGACGGTAGTTCAAATTGTCGATTCAGGCGATGGCTAGCTAACGCTATACACGCATGTACACGTTGAATAATTTGCTGCTGAACAGCTTCAGTGAGTTGTTGCGATGTCGACACAGGTTTGCTCGAGCGAAAAAAAGCCAGAGGCAATGCTCTGGCTTTTCAATGTCACAGTCAAGTACAAGGCTTTACAGCTTTGCGAAGTCGCGCAATGCGTCTACTTTGTCGGTTTTTTCCCAAGGGAACTCTTCGCGACCAAAGTGACCGTATGCGGCTGTCTTCTTATAGATAGGTTGCAGTAGGTTCAGCATCTCTTGTAGGCCGTAAGGGCGTAGGTCGAAGAACTGACGCACTGCTGCGATGATAACGTCGTGAGGTACTTTTTCAGTACCAAACGTCTCAACCATGATAGAAGTTGGATCTGCAACACCAATCGCATAAGACAATTGAATTTCACAACGATCAGCCATACCTGCAGCAACGATGTTTTTCGCCACATAACGCGCTGCATATGCCGCTGAGCGGTCAACTTTTGATGGATCTTTACCAGAGAAAGCACCACCACCATGTCGAGCTGCACCACCGTAGGTATCAACGATGATCTTACGGCCTGTTAGACCACAGTCACCCATAGGGCCACCGATAACGAAACGGCCAGTTGGGTTGATGAAGAAGTTAGTGTCTTGGTTTAGCCACTCTGAAGGTAGTACTGGCTTGATGATCTCTTCCATTACCGCTTCACGCAAATCTGATGTAGAGATTGAATCACAGTGCTGAGTTGAGAGTACAACAGCATCAATACCGACGATCTTGCCTTGGTCGTAAGCGAAAGTCACTTGGCTTTTTGCGTCTGGACGCAACCAAGGAAGCGTGCCATTTTTGCGCACTTCTGCTTGGCGCTCTACCAAGCGGTGAGAGTAAGTGATAGGTGCTGGCATTAACACGTCAGTTTCGTTAGTGGCGTAACCAAACATGATACCTTGGTCACCTGCACCTTGTTCTTTTGGATCAGCCTTATCAACACCTTGGTTAATGTCAGGAGACTGCTTACCAATAGTATTGAGTACAGCACATGAGTCGGCATCAAAGCCCATGTCTGAATGAACGTAACCGATTTCACGGACGGTTTGGCGAGTAAGCTCTTCGATATCAACCCAAGCCGACGTTGTGATCTCACCACCTACCATGACCATGCCGGTTTTAACGTAGGTTTCACAGGCAACACGTGCTTTCGTGTCTTGTTCTAAAATGGCATCCAATACAGCGTCAGAGATCTGATCGGCAATTTTATCCGGATGACCTTCAGAAACTGACTCAGAAGTAAACAGGTGTTTTGACATGAGCGTATCCACTAATAATTAAATAAAGGGCATATGAATTGTAGATTATTTATCCATTCATATGTGTAGAGGTATCTACATCTGGACGTCTATTCTACTTGTAGTGAGATCAAAATCAACATCTCAATGAGGAGGGTTTTTATTAAGTGTGAGCCAATCGTTTGCGTGATGAATGGTTACGCATCAATTGTTTAGGCAAAAATTGATTCATCTGATTGAAATAATAGCGCTATTTGCTCCGTAAAATGTTTGCAGTCATTTACTCGCTTTGCGACAATACCGCCCCGCCAAATGCAGTTTCTCTATAAAAGAATGGCGAGAAACCCTACTAACACTGTTTTTCACTCAGGAGCAGACATGTCGTCTCGTAAACAACTTGCTAATGCAATCCGTGCGTTGAGCATGGATGGTGTTCAACAAGCTAACTCTGGTCACCCGGGTGCGCCTATGGGTATGGCTGATATCGCTGAAGTACTATGGCGTGATCACTTAAACCATAACCCACAGAACCCAGAGTGGGCTGACCGCGACCGTTTTGTACTGTCGAATGGTCACGGCTCTATGCTGATCTATTCTCTGCTCCACCTAGCGGGCTACGATCTGTCGATTGACGATCTTAAGCAGTTCCGTCAACTGCACTCTAAAACACCAGGCCACCCAGAATATGGTTATGCACCAGGTGTAGAAACGACCACTGGTCCACTTGGTCAAGGTATTACCAACGCTGTTGGTATGGCGCTGGCTGAGAAATCGCTCGCGGCACAGTTCAACCGCGATGGTCACGATGTGGTTGATCACTTCACTTATGTCTTCATGGGTGACGGCTGTCTGATGGAAGGTGTCTCGCACGAAGCGTGTTCGCTAGCAGGTACGCTGGGCCTAGGTAAGTTGATTGCCTTCTGGGATGACAACGGCATCTCAATCGATGGCGAAGTCGAAGGTTGGTTTACCGACGACACGCAGAAGCGTTTTGAGTCATATGGCTGGCACGTGCTAGCGGTTGATGGTCATGACAGTGATGCAATCAATGCCGCTATTGAAGCAGCGAAAGCAGAAACGACCAAACCTACCATCATCTGTTGTAAGACTATCATTGGCTTTGGTTCGCCAAACAAGGCCGGTTCTCATGATTGTCACGGTGCACCACTTGGTCACGACGAAATTGCTGCAGCACGTGAATTCCTTGGTTGGGAACACGGTCCGTTTGAAATCCCCGCTGACGTGTATGCAGAATGGGATGCGAAAGAAGCCGGTGCGGCGAAGCAGTCTGCATGGGAAGAGAAGTTGGCAGCCTATGAAGCGGCTTACCCTGAACTCGCTGCAGAGTTTAAGCGCCGTGTCGCGGGTGATTTACCTGCTGAGTTCGAAGCGAAAGCGAACGAGTACATCAAAGAGCTACAAGCAAACCCAGCCTCGATTGCATCACGTAAAGCGTCTCAGAATGCACTAGAAGCGTTTGGCAAACTGCTACCTGAGTTCATGGGCGGTTCTGCAGACCTTGCGCCGTCAAACCTTACCATGTGGTCTGGTTCAAAAGCGCTAACGGCTGATGATGCCGCTGGTAACTATATCCACTACGGTGTGCGTGAGTTCGGTATGACAGCGATCATCAACGGTATTGCGTTGCATGGTGGTTTTGTACCTTACGGTGCAACTTTCTTGATGTTCATGGAGTACGCGCGTAACGCAATGCGCATGGCTGCATTGATGAAAGTGCAAAATATCCAAGTGTATACGCATGACTCAATTGGTTTGGGTGAAGATGGTCCAACACACCAACCTGTTGAGCAAATCGCTTCTCTCCGTGTTACACCAAACATGAGCACATGGCGTCCATGTGACCAAGTTGAATCTGCGGTCGCTTGGAAGCACGCGATTGAGCGTAAAGATGGCCCTACGTCATTGATCTTCTCTCGTCAGAACCTAGCACAGCAGTCACGCGATGACGCGCAACTGGCTAACATTGCCAAGGGTGGCTACATCCTAAAAGACAGCGAAGGTCAACCTGAGTTGATTCTTATCGCAACGGGTTCTGAAGTTGAGCTAGTGATGGCAGCACACGCTGAGTTGACAGAAGCTGGCCATAAGGTACGTGTTGTATCTTTGCCTTCAACGGATGTATTTGATGCGCAAGACGCTGAGTACCGTGAGTCTGTACTGCCTTCTGACGTGACTGCGCGCGTTGCCGTAGAAGCGGGTATTGCTGACTACTGGTACAAGTATGTTGGTTTTGACGGTCGTATCATTGGCATGACGACCTTCGGTGAATCAGCGCCAGCGGGTGAGCTGTTCAAAATGTTCGGTTTCACCGTTGAGAACGTTGTGAGCACTGCAAAAGAGTTGCTTGCTTAACTTGACCTAGCGACAGAATGATAGAAAGCCAGCTCGATGAGCTGGCTTTTTTTATGTGCCAATCTAAGCTTATGATTTATGTGGTGAAAACTATGCTGCTTTGGGTGGTGCTTGTTACTCCATTTCTCTATCGCTTGGTGACATTGGGCCAAACCTTTGCTGCGGATGAACCGCTAAGCCACTTCTACCTCTTTCTTAATGATATTGCGATTTTACTGGCCCTTGTTTGTCTATTGGGCAACAGTCCACAACGAGGGTTGATGCGTGGGTTTTTCACGCTACTAGCCTTGTTGTTGTACCTCTATTATGTCGTTGATATCGCGGTGATACTTCTCTTTTCGACACGTTTATATTGGCAAGATGCGCTGCACTACGGGGGGCAAGTCTCTCATGCTGTCGGTATGCCAGTGTTCTTGTTACTGCTGGCGAGTCTCGCTCTTATCGCAGCGCTGTTTTGGTGTCATCGTTTGATTTGGTTTCCGCGCCGAAAACGCTCAGCCACAGTCTTTAGCTGTGTCGTTTGCGCCGGTTTTTTACTTAGTGTCGCAGAGCCAATTCATGGCGACTCCTCGCGAGCGGTGTTTTTTCGCAATGTTTATGCGGCCAATTGGCTCTCGACTGAACGAGAACCTTACAGTCAGAGCTTTATTGATAGTTTGAACTACAACGATGGTTTAACGTGCACGTCAGTGGAACCCGCACGCCCTGACAATATCTATGTTGTCTTAGTCGAGTCTTGGTCTCGATATCACAGTGGCTATTTTATGGAGGGAGGGCAGCCGAGCTGGACGCCGCAACTGGATGCATTGGCAGCCGCTAACCATAGTTTGCTTCGTTTGTTCAGCAATGGGTTCACCACAGAAGCCAGCCTTTATGCCATTTTTACCGGGCAACTGCCCCTCTTTCCACAGACGAACCTGTCGGGAAAGGTGTCATTGGCGGAAGTGTCAAATGAACGAAGCGTACTGCTTGCTATCAATGCTCACGGTTATCATAGCCAGTTTATTACGAGCGGTGATTTAAACTTTCTTGATAAGGCGAGTTGGTTGAGCGCCATTGGCTTTCAAACCTTGCTTGATAGTGATGACTTTGACTATCAAGGGCAGCGATTGCTGTTTGATTCGCCGCCCGATGCACTGTTGCTTAAGAAGGTCGAGGCCCTGCATGGCAAGCGCGATCAGTTTGTTGTGATTGAGAATGTGACGACTCATAGTCCTTACTACTACCCAGACGCTTCTGGGCGTCTACAGCGTGGGGAAGAAGAGGCGTTTGGTTACAGTGACCGATGGCTAGCGACGCTGATACAACAGATTGCCGTAGGTAATAACTTGGTCATTGTAATGAGTGATCACCGTACGATGAGCCGTGTTACTGCCAGTGAGGCGGCGCAGAGCGGGAGAATGGCAGCGGCGGCGATACCGGGGTTTGTCTATTGGCAAGGGAAGCAGAGGGTGATTGATGCTCCAATACAGCACACGGATATCTTACCCTCCTTGGTCGATTGGTTAGCCGGTAAGCAGTGCTCTTCCGATTTTCGTGGCGCCTTGTTTCCTCTGACGATGACAAAGCCGGCAAACTGTCAAATCTATGTTCGCGGCGATGATCGCTCCCGAGTCACTGCCCAATGCCGCTCTTCACAGTTTGATGTGCGACTCGCAGGCGATAACACCCGCGCGTTAGAAGACAATGACTGGAGTCAGCGCGTTGTTGACTTCATTAATGCCACTCGGAGCGGGAAGAGGCGGTCGGCGGTTGATCCATCTCGTTAGGGGGCGCTTTTTCTATCGTCTCCGAAGCCCTGAGAGGTTGCTTATTTTGTAGGTTCACCGCTGTGCCTTTCACTGAGGGAAAAGCGAGATATCTGAGATTCTTCTCCTCGAGGCGTCCTCGGCTGACATTGTCGAGAATCAATCCAGTAAAGAGGCATAAGACACTGATGACGCCGAGTGCACTGGCGAGGATGGCACTTGGGAATCGTTCCACCAACCCAGTGGCGAAGAAATCAACGATAACCGGGACACCGATTGCAAGACAGAGAAAGGCACTGAACAGACTTAAGCTGGTGAAAAAGGCGAGTGGTTTGACGTCTCTGAGCAGAAAAAGAATAAAGTTGAGGATTTTCAGGCCATCTCGAAATGTGTTGAGTTTACTTGCTGTGCCGGTAGGGCGGGCTCGATATAAAGTCGAGACCTCTTTTGTTGCTAAGCGGTGATGTAAAGCATGGACACTTAACTCGGTTTCAATCTCAAACCCATTGCTGAGAACGGGCACCGATTTGACAAAGCGACGGCTCATAATTCGGTAACCAGAGAAGACGTCATTGAGCTTTGATTGAAAGAACAGGCTGATCAACGCACTGAATGAGCGGTTACCGATGATATGGCCTGTTGGGTAGGCGTCGTCAGAGATAGAGCGAGTGCCCGTGACCATATCGAGGTTTTCATCCAAGAGGGTTTGAATCAGTGTCGGGGCAGCATTGGCATCATAGGTATTATCTCCATCAGCCAGCACGTAAATATCCGCTTCGACATCGGCAAACATGCGCTTGACCACTTCCCCCTTCCCTTGACGTCGCTCTCTAAAGACCAGAGCGCCAGCTTGCTTCGCTTCATGGATGGTGTCATCGGTCGAGTTATTGTCGTAGACGTAGATGGCCGCGCCGGGCAGGGCATGCTGGAAACTGCGTACGGTATCACCAATAGCACCCGCTTCATTAAAGCAGGGTAAGAGCACGGCAATGTGATAGTGATTCATTGTGCTTTCTCCGGGGTGAATTTGAGTAGGCGGATGTGATCGTGAGCGTGTGCGATTTCAGTAAGCCACAAGGGCAGTTGGTTGGTATGTAGCTGGTGGATAAGCGCCGTCTCTGGGCTCTGCTTCAGGAGGATGCGGCTTGCATCTTCGGAACCGAACATCAGGTAGTCGACCTCTGCCTTCAGGAGTTTTTGATATGCCTCCTCTTGGTTGCTACTGGTTAATAAGCGGATAACGAAGAGGTTTCCAGCGACATTTCGGTGATACGGCGCCGCGAGAATACGATTGTTTGTGAGCGCCAGTATGGGTGTGCCATAGGAAACAGGTGCCAAGATCAAGGCATCGTGAATATTGCTATCGAGTAGAGGCTGTACTTTTTCGGTTCCGCTTAATGACGTTCGTAGAGCGGGATCCGAAGGGCCATCTGTCCACTTATTGAGGCTTTGCATGAGATAAAGGATTGCCAATGGCGTAAGTAAGAGACTTGCCGCAAATTTGGCGTGACGACTCTGTAACGGAAGGTGCGAGAGAAACTGCATACAGCTGTAGGCATACAACGGCATGACGATGAGAGAGGCGGTGTAAATGGTACGAAGTTGCCAAAAGAGGGGGAGCGCCATCGCCACCAGCATCAAGCCATAGACAACTTTTAACTGTGGTGTTTTTAGTCCCCAGAAACATGCCAGTAGCGCGGGGGCATAGACGAAGAGATAGTTTTGGCTAATCCACACACCTTTGCTGTATAGGTAATCGATGATCGGCATCGCCTCAGAGACATGGTTTAACCAAAACTGCGCCAATAGGTCAGGATACTGATAGTAAGGGCCGAGTAAGAATGTGGGATGCAATGCTAAAAATGGCGAGATGGCTATCAGGCTGAGGAAGAGAAAGCGTAAGGGAAGGGCAAGGCTATTCCCCTCAAGGCGACGAAAACACCACAAGGACAAGGTGCAAAATAGCCAGCCACAGGCAAGGAGTGTCACTAAAGCGATGGAGATTTGGTCATTGTGGGTGTGAAGAAAGTCTTCCCACGGGCGGCTCAACAAGATGGCGATGGGAACTAAGCCAAGCAGATAACAGCAAAGTCTTTGGCAGTAATAGAGAAAAGCCTGATGACGATAGCCGATAATGCAAAGTGTGAGTAGCAGCAGCAAAAAGGCGATGATGTTTTCTAATCCGACCCACAGTGATAACGCGATAAGTATGGCTTGGAGACGAAGCGGGTTGGAGGATCTGCACTCCTCGCGATGAAATGGGGTGAGTGCGATAATCCAAGCAAGAAGGCAAAGTTGTAAACCGTGATGGTCAATGGCGCTAGGCACGAAAGGTGAAAGGAGAGGGGAAAGCAAAGTGACGACAATCGCGAGACTTGCGGTGTGATTATCTGTCATACGGGCCGTCAGGTGCCCAATCGCGAAAAGCAGCCCGAGAAGATAAAGCAGTGGGATAAGGGAGATTGACAAGGTGGCGGCAATGGCATCATCCATGAGATGGCTGAGTAACCACGTGACGGCTGCCAATGGAAGATCAGGAAAACGAGACCAATGGATGATCTGGCCATCGGTTGGATTAAAACGCGGAAGAGGTTGCAGGTACCACGAAGGTGTCTCTAACCATTGGGTAAATTGCACCCAGCGCAGGTAATCATCATTGTCAGCAAATTGTCTGAGGGAGACAGCATCCCATTGGGTGAAAAGCAGTGCAGCCGATACACAGCACCACGCAACGAATGTGAAGCCTAGCCAGCTATTTTGCTGAGCGCGTTTAACGGGCGGGAAGACATCCGTCTTTGCCATGAAATCACCCAAAAGAATAAAAGTTATTTTAATTATATTTCAAGAGTATGTTTTGGTGGGGTTTTTATCGCCTTAACGATGAGAAAGTGGCCAATATGGTTAAGAGCCCGCGGTAGAACGGCCTTTTTTGTTAAGTAGGAATAAAACAACAAAAGTGTGTCAGCCCTCACATTTGACGTGATTAGCCACACAACTTGGGGTAGAATCGACGTGCTTTTTAATCATCTTGCATGGATATGACACTGAAAGTCGCAATTAACGGGTTTGGTCGCATCGGACGCAGCGTACTACGCGCGCTCTATGAAAGCGGCAAACATCAACAGATTAAGGTCGTTGCCGTCAATGAACTGGCACAACCTGAAGCTATGGCGCATCTTCTCCAATACGATTCTAGCCATGGCCGATTCCACAAGTCTGTTACTCACGACCAAGAGCACCTGTTCATTGACCATGGCAAAGGTGATATCGATTCGATCCGCATCTTGCACTTGAGCGACATCTCTTTATTACCATGGCGAGACCTCGACGTTGACATTGTGCTCGACTGTACCGGGGTTTATGGCTCGCGCGACGATGGCCTTGCGCATATTCAAGTGGGGGCCAACAAGGTACTTTTCTCTCATCCCGCTTCGCAAGATATCGACAACACTATCATCTACGGTGTCAACCACACCACACTCCAAGACGACGATCGCATTGTGTCAAATGGCTCCTGTACAACCAACTGTATTGTACCCGTCATCAAGGTCTTGGATGAGGCATTTGGCATCAACTCGGGCACCATCACCACTATCCACTCCGCGATGAATGATCAGCAAGTGATCGATGCTTATCATACGGATTTACGCCGTACGCGCGCCGCGAGTGCTTCTATTATTCCCGTAGATACCAAGCTGCATTTGGGGATTGGTCGCATATTCCCGCAGTTTGCTAAAAAGTTTGAGGCGATTTCTGTTCGCGTGCCAACAGTCAACGTTACCGCGATGGACTTGAGTGTCACTGTCAACACTAATGTTACAGTTAATGACATAAATCAAGCATTGATCACAGCATCACAGTGTACATTAAACGGCATTGTGGATTACACCGAGGCACCGCTTGTCTCGATAGATTTTAATCACGACCCCCATAGCGCCATTGTAGACGGCACTCAAACTCGAGTGAGCGATCAGCACTTGGTCAAGATGTTGGTGTGGTGTGATAACGAGTGGGGATTTGCAAACCGAATGCTAGATACCGCATTGGCGATGTACCACTCTTCGCAACCGTGAAGGATGCGATAAAGCAACATTGAAATTTGCGTGCCTAGCAACATGGAATAGGCACATTAAACTTTTGGATAACTTGAGTAGAGGACAAAGAATGTCTGTTATCAAATTGATTGATCTCGACCTAGCTGGCAAGCGCGTATTCATCCGTGCTGACCTGAACGTACCGGTAAAAGAAGGCAAAGTAACGTCTGATGCGCGTATTTTGGCATCACTACCAACCATTAAGCACTGCCTAGAAGCGGGTGCAAAAGTAATGGTGACTTCTCACCTAGGTCGTCCAACTGAAGGCGAGTATGCAGAAGAGTTCTCTCTACAACCAGTGGTTAACTACCTAAACGACGCTCTAGACTGCGACGTTAAACTAGCAAAAGACTACCTAGATGGTCTTGAGCTAAACGCGGGTGAGCTTGTTGTTCTTGAAAACGTTCGTTTCAACAAAGGCGAAAAGAAGAACGAAGAAGCGCTATCTAAGAAATATGCAGCACTCTGTGACATCTTCGTCATGGATGCATTCGGTACGGCTCACCGTGCTCAAGCGTCTACTCACGGTGTTGGCATGAACGCGCCTGTCGCGTGTGCGGGTCCTCTACTAGCCGCTGAGCTAGAAGCACTAGGTAAAGCAATGGACAACCCAGAGCGTCCACTCGTTGCTATCGTGGGCGGTTCTAAAGTTTCTACTAAACTAACAGTGCTAGAGTCGCTATCTAAAGTGGCAGACCAACTCGTTGTGGGTGGCGGTATCGCGAACACATTCATCGCCGCTGAAGGCCACAACGTCGGTAAGTCGCTATACGAAGCAGACCTTGTTGAAACAGCTCAGAAGCTAATGAAAGAGTGTTCTATCCCAGTCGCCACTGACGTTGCGTGTGCAAAAGCATTTGATGAGAACGCAGAAGCTGAAATCAAGCACGTTTCTGAAGTTGCTGACGACGACATGATTTTCGACCTAGGTCCAGATTCAACGGCTGCGCTTGCTGAAATCATCGGTAACGCGAAGACTATCCTTTGGAACGGCCCAGTAGGCGTTTTCGAGTTCAAGAACTTCGAAGCAGGTACTGCAGGCATCTCTAAAGCAATCGCTGAGTCTGCTGGTTTCTCTGTAGCCGGTGGTGGTGACACCCTAGCCGCTATCGACAAGTTCGGTATTAAAGCAGATGTGTCTTACATCTCTACTGGCGGCGGTGCTTTCCTTGAGTTCGTTGAAGGTAAAGTACTTCCAGCCGTTGCCATGCTAGAAGAGCGTGCAAAAGCGTAAAGTTTTTAAGGTGGTGTGATTCACACCGCCTTTTTTATTATTTTTTGTTTATCGTTTGTGAATTGGATCAGCTTTGACTAAAATGGCGCCCAAGCAAACGATTGCAACCTGTGAGCCAACACAGACAACAAGTAAATAGGACTATTGTCATGTCTAAGATCTTCGATTTTGTAAAACCGGGTGTTATTTCTGGCGACGACGTACAGAAAGTTTTTGAAGTTGCTAAAGAGCACAAGTTCGCTCTTCCAGCAGTTAACGTAGTTAACACTGACTCTGTCAACGCTGTACTTGAAGCTGCGGCGAAAGTGAAAGCGCCAGTTGTTGTTCAGTTTTCTAACGGCGGTGCGGCATTCTTCGCAGGTAAAGGCCTGAAGCTAGAAGGTCAAGAAGCACAAATCAAAGGTGCTGTAGCGGGTGCAAAATACGTTCACGCTATCGCTGAATCTTACGGTGTACCAGTAATCCTTCACACTGACCACGCTGCTAAGAAACTACTTCCTTGGATCGACGGCCTACTAGACGCGGGTGAAGAGTTCTTCGCTCAAACAGGTAAGCCTCTATTCTCTTCTCACATGATTGACCTATCTGAAGAGTCACTAGAAGAGAACATCGAAATCTCTGCTCAGTACCTAGAGCGTATGGCTAAGCTAGGTATGACCCTAGAAATCGAACTAGGTTGTACTGGTGGTGAAGAAGATGGCGTAGACAACTCTCACATGGACGCGTCTGAGCTTTATACTTCTCCAGAAGACGTAGCATACGCATACGAGAAACTGGTTGCTATCAGCCCACGTTTCACTATCGCTGCTTCTTTCGGTAACGTACACGGTGTTTACAAGCCAGGTAACGTTGTACTGACTCCAACTATCCTACGTGATTCTCAAGCACACTGTGCTGAGAAGTTCGGTATTGCACCTAACGCACTAAACTTCGTATTCCACGGTGGTTCTGGTTCGACTCAAGAAGAGATCGAAGAGTCAATCGGCTACGGTGTTATCAAAATGAACATCGATACTGATACTCAGTGGGCAACTTGGGATGGCGTTCGTGCGTACGAAGCTGAAAACCGTGATTTCCTACAAGGTCAAATTGGTAACCCAACTGGCGAAGATGCGCCAAACAAGAAATACTACGATCCTCGCGTATGGCTACGTGCTGGTCAGACTGGTATGGTTAACCGTCTTGAGCAAGCGTTCAAAGACCTTAACGCGATCGACGTACTATAATTCAGGCTTTAATAGCTAGAGATATGAACCCCGCCACATTGGCGGGGTTTTTTTTGTCTAAATAATAAGAAATTGCACTATAGATATAGCTGATTTGTAAAATATATTTACTGAGCGAAGTGAAATTTGATTATCATTGCGCGAATTTATCGGCCAATGCTTTATAAGGAGTATATCTATGAGTGAAGAGACTGCGGGCCAAGTCGTTGTCGACACTTTGGTAAACAATGAAATAACGGAAGGTGTCATGGATGCCGGTAACTGGGTGATTGATAATCAAGAGCTGCTAATCAGCTACGGTGTCAATGTACTCTCAGCACTGCTCATTCTTTTCTTTGGTAACATTTTTGTGAAAGCGATTTCACGCGGTGTGGGTAAAGTACTTCTCAAGCGTGAGTTTGACCAAGCAATAGTGGATTTTGTGTCAGCGCTTGTCCGCTATACCTTGTTTACCATTGTCATGATTGCTGCATTAGGGCGTATCGGTGTACAAACAGCGTCTGTCGTTGCGGTGTTGGGTGCGGCAGGTCTTGCGATTGGTCTGGCACTTCAAGGCTCACTGTCGAACTTCGCTGCGGGTGTCATCATTGTCGCGTTCCGTCCATTCAAGTCAGGCGACTATGTTGAAGTCTCGGGTGTTGCGGGTTCTGTTGAGTCTATTCAAATCTTCTCAACCGTACTTAAAACGCCAGATAACAAAATGGTGGTGGTGCCGAATGGCAGTGTGATTGGCAGCCCGATCACTAACTACTCTCGTCACCGAGTGCGCCGTATTGATTACGTGATTGGTGTTTCTTATGGTGCTGATCTACAAAAGACAAAAGCAGTGTTAGAAGAAGTCTGTGCAAGCGATGAGCGAGTACTGAAATCGCCCGCGCCACAAGTGGGTGTGGTTGAGCTTGCCGACTCATCTGTCAATTTTGTGGTTCGTCCTTGGGTTAAGACCGATCAGTACTGGGATGTCTACTTTGACTTGCTACAAGCGATCAAGGAGCGTCTTGATGATGAGAAGATTGAGATTCCATTCCCGCAAATGGATGTACATGTCTCAAAACCTGAATAGTTTTCTCTAGATTAAACTGTTTGATTTACAAAGCAATTTCTTAAAAAAGGCACAGTTATGTGCCTTTTTTTTATCCTCGAATTTGTGATTTTTTGCGCCATGTCATTTGTTTTATGAATACTTCTAACAATGCCTTGTAAATATAACAGTATGCGCTATACCTATAAATGCTGGGTAAGGATCACAATTTTGTTTATGCAATTGATTGTTTCTTTCCTGATAGGTGTATTGCAACTCAATGTGAGTGCATAAGTGTGTTGTATGCCACGAGTGTGGTAGGTATGAGGGATTTACGATGTCTTTGTTAAACAAACTCGGTGCAAAAGCGATCTATGTTATGGAAGCCTTCCGTCGCGATCAGCGTGGGGTAACTGCGATTGAATATGCTGTTATTGCGGTAGCGGTTGCTGCGGTTGTTGTTGCTGTCTTCTCGTCTGGTGGTAACCCACTTCAGAATGCGTTGAACAACGCAATGGCGGACGTAGAAACGCAAATTAACAACGCAAACTGATGTTCAGCGGCGAGACGCTCCAACAAGTATCGGCATGGTCAATCTTGTTGGTGCTGTCTCTGCTGTTGTGTGTCTATGACATTCGACATCGCCTTTTGCCGAACACGTGGATTGGCGTGGTGTCGATAAGTTGTATGGTCATTAACCTGCAATTCGGTATCGGTTGGAACGCACTTGTTGGGACAGCAACTGTTCTGGTGACAGGCCTTTTTCTTTTCTACTGGGGCATTGTAGGCGCTGGCGACGTAAAACTTCTCGCTGCTTACAGCATTGCCATCACCGCGGATATTTTGCTTCCTACGCTACTTTTGGCAGCCATTATTGGTGGAGTTGTAACGCTAATTTTGGTGCTGTGGGCATGGAAGTCTCGTCAATGGGAACAGTTAAAATCGCGGGGTATTCCATACGGTATTCCCATCGCGTTAGCAGGGTTTACTGGTGTAGTTTTCTCAACGTTATAGCGCATCGAGGGACGCAATGGGACAAAAAGTCATCTTGCTAATCGCTTTTCTCGCCATTGGTATTGGTGTCTACGGGCTAACTGGCAACCTCTTTAAAGAGCCCGCACCGCCACCACAACAAGTCGAAGTGATTGAGCAAGCACCGCAAGTCAAGCTGACGACTGTCTGGGCATTTGGACGCGATTTTGAAGCAAAGGATGCGGTCTCCGTGGTCGATGTTGTTCGACGTCAAGTGCCAGAAGAAGATGCGGAAGCAAACCTTTGGTTATTGGCGTCAGAGCCCAAGCCTGCCATTGTTCCTGGTTCTGTCGTACGCACGGCCTTGAGTGCGGGACATCCTTTTAAAGCGAATTTTATCGTCGACCCAGATTCACCTGAGTATATCAACTTGATGATTGAGCCAGGGTATATTCCTTACTCCTATCAAGCGAGTACGGAAGCGGTCTTTGGCGGACTGATTAAGTCTGGTGACTATGTCGATATCGTGAGTTTGACCTCGCTCAAGCAAAACTTGGCGCATGGCGAAGTGATGACTGACTTTCGGGGGGTGACTGTCCATCCGTTATTGATACGGAAACGGGTGCTGCAGGTTGAAAAACCTAGCATTGACGGTAAGCCACGCACGGAAGTCAATGTCGTGCTGGAGTTGACCAAAGAAGATGTCGCCAAAATGGTGATTGCAAAACGGATCGGCCTATTAGAGCTCCATAAATCCATGTCGGCGGAGTCGCAACATGAAGCGAATACGGGCGATGTGCTTCCTGACTTTTTCTCTGTGACTGAGCTACGTGGCAACGAACGCGTGATTAATTGAGGGTAGGTAATGCAACGAGTTATCGGTTTTCTTGCGCTACTCATGGTGTTCCCAACAATGGCAGCACGTATTGTGAATTTAGGCCAAGATGAGGCCACGACATTGGTGTTTGAACAGCCCATTGAAACTGTCTTTATTACCAATCCAGAGATTGCGGATTACCAAGTCATCGATGAAAAACGCCTTGTTGTATTTGGACGTGCGGTAGGTAATGCGTCATTGCTGGTGTTTGGCGCGAATCGAACCACCTTAGCGAACCGTAAGTTGGTGGTGAACAAGAGTCTGACGCATATCCAGCAACAGATAGCGATCAATCATCCCAATGCAGAAATTACCGTCACTAACCTCGGTGATCAGGTGGTGTTAACCGGGACGGTGTCATCGGATCGAGAGCGGCAGGCCATCTACTCGCTAGTGGGCGAGTTGCTCGGTAAGGATTACGACGATTACAAAATCAACTGGGATATCGGCGAAAAAAGTTTAGAGATTGATTTCATGACGCGCCGTCGTTATGCCGGTTTAGTCAATAACATTGAGCTAGCCACGACCAAACAGGTCAACGTGAAGCTATCGATAGCTGAAGTTTCACACACCTTTCTTCAAGAGTTAGGCGTGCGATGGGGGTCGATTGTCGGCGATGGTACCTTTGCTGGTAATGGGCAGTTCGCCGACTTTGTTACCAATTTCAGTGCGGATGATATCGCGTTGTTTATTTCCGCAGTAGATGATGACAGTGTTGGACAAATTTTGGCTGAGCCCAATCTGTCGGTGATTTCTGGAGAAACCGCGAGTTTTTTGGTTGGGGGTGAAATCCCCATTGTGGTGTTTATCAATGATACCTATACCGTGAGTTACAAAGAGTTCGGTATACGCCTAGAAGTCGCTGCTCGGGTACTTGAAGATGATCAGATCAAGCTTTCCCTGATGCCCGAAGTGAGTGCGGTAGACGTCTCTTATCGTTCAGAAGTCCTCGATATTCCCTCTTTTCGTACTCGTCGAGCGAGAACGACGGTGGAACTCGGTGATGGGCAGAGCTTTGTTCTTGGTGGATTACTGAATACCGAGGATAGAGAGACCCTGTCGAAAATCCCGCTGATTGGTGATGTGCCTATCTTGGGCTCACTGTTCCGCCATACCCAAACAGAGCGGCGTAAAACCGAGCTGATCATTGTGGCTACGGTCAATTTGGTTGAGCCAGTGCAAGCCACGCAGATTCAGTTACCGACGATTCAACGCACCTCTACATTATCGCGATTCTTAGGGATCAAACCCACCACCTCTCCCAAGACACAGCAATGGGCTGAAGAGATCTTGATGACCGGAGGATTCAAGCAATGAAGCCAGTTTGGATAGGCCTTTGGGCATTGGGGTTAACAGCATGTGTGAATCAAATTGATGGCCACTACACTCCAGTAGCGATTGATGTGATTGGGGTCGACTACCACTATCAAGGTATCGAAGGGTCTCAAAGCTATAAAGTACAGTCGCAAGCCATGATGGCGTTTATGGAGCAGCATAAGCCTTTATTGCTGAAAGAAGCGGTGACCGTCTATTGGGATGGTAATCAAGGCAAAAAACTCGCGAAGGCCGCCCAGCAGTGGATGTTAAAAGTCGGTGTTCCACCGATGCAGATATCCATGATGGCCGCCGAACTCAATAGCCCTTTAGAAATTGTGATTGCGACGCATCATGTGCAAGTGCCACTCTGCCAGCCAGTAAAAGCGGAAGCATTGGGCGCGGGCGCATTTAACTGTTACTCCGAGAGTGCGCGGTGGCAGTCGTTAGTGCATCCCGAGAAAATGCTAAACACAAACAGGGAGTAGCGATAGATGTTTGATTTAGTCGATATTCTCAATAAACACACCGTCGATGAGCAGCAAGAAAATGCCATCAAGGCCGTCTTGTTCTTTAAAACGGAAGTTTGTCGATCTTTGGTGATGGAAGCTTTTGCGTTCGAGGGATTGGGCAAACCTGTCATTCTTGAAAATAAAGACATTCACATCGTCGAGCATGTTGAGACCCAAGAGATCGAACTGGTATTGCTAGAGCTCAACAATAGCGATTCCGTGGTAGCGGATGCCGAGCGTATTAGTCACATCATTCCGAACCATGCCTCTGTGGTTGTCATTGGTGATGAAGATGCTATCTCTACCATTCGTCAGTTGAAAGGCATGGGGTTCTACTACTTGTTTTGGCCTATTTCAAAGCAAGAGCTGATCGACTTCGTTAAGAGTGTGAATGAAAACCGCCAGCGACAAAAAGGCCTTGGTCAAAACCGTAAAGGGAAGCGGGTCAGTGTGGTGGGATCAAAAGGTGGCGTTGGCTGCTCCCTCATATGCGCTGAAATTGCTTATGGGCTTGCTGACGATAAACACGCCTCCGCGCTGTTGGTTGACCATCACTACAGTGGCGGCAACCTCGATATCATGTTGGGGAAAAAAGATCTCGCTAAGCGTCAACTCCAGCCCGGCACCTTAACCAGTAAACTTGACCACAATTCCGCCCTGACATTATTGGATAAAGTCTCTGAGAAGATCAAAGTGCTCTCTATTGGCTCCAAAGAGGGGGGACATCAAGAGGTGCGTGATTTCACTGATTCAGTGGTGGAGTTGGTGTCTCATGATGTGAACTTCATCGTTGAGGATGTCTCCGCCTCTATTAACTTTGAGGCATCGGCGGCATGGTTGTGTGAGCGTAGCGATATCATTGTGATTGTGATGGAACCAACCGTGTCTTCATTGCGAGAAACTGAGCGCCTACTTGAAAAAGTCAATCCACTCCGCCACGAAGCAGGCCACCCCATTCGCTTGCTACTTGTTGTCAATCACCACCGCGCGAGCAAGTTTGAAACGGTATCCGACAAGGATATTGAAACCTATTTAGATAAAAAAATCGATGTCACATTACCGTATGAACCGCATGCGGGTGACTTAGTGTTGCAAGGAAAGCGGCTGTTTAACGGCAAAACAAAGATGTCTTCCCCACTCAAACTTTTGGTGTCTAAGTTGGTGGGGGAATCTAACAGTAAACGGAAAGGGCTAAAGTCTCTGTTCTCTCGTCGGTGAGGTAAGCCATGTTTGAAGCAAAACAGATTTACGTGAAATTGCGACGCAGTATTTTTGATGCGATCGATGCAGAAGCGCTGAATAATCTCAATAAAGATCAGTTGATGAAGCAGTTATCGAGCGCGGTAGATCTGCTGATCGAGCGAGAAAACTATCCCATCCCCGCCGTGATCCGTAATGATTTTGTCAAACAGCTGTGTGACGAGTTAGTGGGACTGGGGCCCTTGCAGACCCTGATGGAAGATGAGTCGATCTCTGACATCATGATCAATGGCCCTGATAATGTCTTTATTGAGCGTGGCGGTAAAGTGGGAAAATCGGAAGTTGTCTTTATCGATGATTTTCAATTGCAAGAGATCGCCAAACGGATCGCATCGCAAGTAGGACGCCGGGTCGATGAGTCTAGCCCCTTGTGTGATGCCCGTTTGAAAGATGGGAGTCGGGTGAACATTGTGATTCCGCCAATTGCTATCGATGGGACGTCGATCTCTATTCGAAAGTTTAAAAAGCAAAGTATTGATTTTGAACAACTTGTTGGCTTCGGTGCAATGAGCCCAGAAATGGCGTCCTTACTGAGAATTGCCTCGCGTTGTCGCCTCAACTTAGTTATCTCTGGCGGTACGGGTTCAGGGAAGACGACCATGCTGAACGCCCTCTCTCAACACATTTCCGAAAACGAACGCATTGTCACTATTGAAGATGCGGCAGAGCTTCGCTTGCTTCAGCCGCATGTTGTGCGCTTGGAAACTCGAACGGCAGGTATCGAGAATACGGGGGCAATTGGTCAGCGAGAGTTAGTGATCAACTCACTCCGGATGCGCCCCGATCGGGTCATTGTGGGGGAGTGCCGTGGTGCTGAAGCATTCGAGATGCTGCAGGCGATGAATACGGGTCACGATGGTTCAATGTCGACACTGCATGCCAATAGCCCACGTGATGCGCTGGGCCGTATCGAAAGTATGGTGATGATGGCAACGGCGAGCCTGCCTTTAGAAGCGATTCGCCGCACCATTGTCAGCGCGGTGGATCTCATTATTCAGGTTAGCCGCCTCCATGACGGTTCGCGTAAGGTGATGAGTATCGCTGAAGTGATCGGTATGGAAGGGGAAAATGTGGTGATGGAAGAGATCTTCCGGTTCAAACCATCGCCACATCAAGTTGACGGTAAAGTACAAGGCGAGTTTGTCACCGCAGGTTTAATGCAGCGTTCTGTCCTCTATGAGAAAGCCCGATTCTTTGGTCTTGTCGACCAGCTCAACGCTGCCTTCAACCGAGGACCATAGTCATGAGCGTGCAGTTGTTGTCTGTCGGTATTATTCTGCTTGCACTCTTAGGTGTATGGATGGCTTTTCGTCGCAAAAGCAAACCGATCGACTTTCTAAAAACTGCACAGATAGAATCGAAACAAGTGGATAGCATGCACAGCACGGATGCCTTGGATATCCACACCCTGATTGGGCGCAGTTTAAAGCAGCGTGTTAAAGAGTACGTTCACCAAGTGTTGGGCCAGATTGGTGAAGGTGCGGTGATGAAAATCGCGCTGTTTTTTTGTGGTGTCTCTTTCGCCGCGATAAAACTCAATGAGAGCTTTGGACAATTTCCACTGTACTTTGTGTTACCACTCGCGCTGTTCATTACCACTTACATGGCACTGCAATGGTTGAAAAAACGCGAGCGTAAGCGATTCAATGAAGAGTTCCCCGATGCGTTGAATTTACTGACGGGGGCGGTGACGGCTGGTGAGAGTTTGATGCACGCCATCATCTTTGTCGGTAAGTCGCTCGATAACAGTGTGGGTCGCGAATTTAAGTACATGGGAGAGCGTTTGCAAATTGGTGAGTCTCCCGATGAAGTCTTTGCCAAAGCGTGTCAGCACTTTCCTTATCAGCCGTTCTATTTCTTCATTATCACTTTGCGCGCCAATATGAACCGCGGCGGTCAGCTTAAAGAGGTCATGATGCGGCTTAACCGTCTCATGTTCGATAGCCGTGCGATTGAAAAGAAAAAAGCGGCAATGACATCCGAAGCGCGTATGTCAGCAAAAATCGTCGCGGCGATTCCTTTCTTGTTCATCCTGTTTATGAAGTATATGAGCCCTGAAAATTTCGATTTCATCATGAGTCATGAAGCGGGGCGACCGATTCTCTATTACGTATTAGTGAGTGAGTCGATCGGCATCTTTGTGATTTGGCTCCTTATGCGGGGGGCGGCGGAATGAGCCAATACGAGTGGATGCGGATTGGATTTGCGTTGTTGGTCGCGTTGGGATTAGTGGCCATGTTGGCGGTATTAATTCGTCGCAGTAGTGCCCACGAATGGTTAAAGCATTTTGAAATGCAGAGCCAAAACAAGCAGCCTTGGCACGCGCGTATTCAGCAAGGGCTGCAACGTTACTTTAGTTACCGCAGTAAAGAGATCAAAGAAAAGTTCATTAAAGCGGGGTACTACGAAGGAACGTATGCGTGGTTCTATCTGCCTGCCAAGATCATCTCCTCCATTCTACTTTTTGTGTTTGGGTTCATTTTCCCAACCTTTGTCGGGTTAGAGGACTTCTCTCAGCAAGTGATGTTTGTCGCATTGGGTTTGGTGATTGTGATTGTGCTGCCTGACATGGTCTTGGAGTCGCGCAAGAACAAGCTCACGCGCCGTATTTCCAACCAATTACCCTATCTACTCGATCTGATGGCCGTGTGTGTGCAAACGGGGATGACAATTGAAGCGGCGATCTCTTATATCGCCATCGAGATGAAGGACTTCGATCGCGATCTTTCTCATCTACTCAAGACCACGGATGATCGCGCCCGAGTGGTGGGCTTGAATCGCGCCCTTGACGAGTTGCTTCACCGCGTGCCATCGAATGAGATGCGTAGTTTTGTCTTTACACTGACGCAGAGCTTGCAGTACGGCAGTTCGGTTTATGGCGTGCTGACGACCTTGGCGAAGGATATTCGAGAAGTGCAGATCCTTCAGTTGGAAGAAAACGTCGGTAAGTTGTCATCAAAGATGTCTGTGCCGTTGATCCTGTTCATCATGTTTCCAATTGTAGTGTTGATCGCGGCGCCCGGAGTAATGAGGATGATGGGATGAAAAAAGCGTTTGCGTGCTTATGGCTGATGGCGGTGTTGGTGGGATGCAATACCACCGCCAATCACAGCGAAGTGGATATTGAGAAAAATGAAGCGATTTTAAAAACCACCAATGATCCGCAAGGCTTAGTCGATTTCTACAAAGCGGAATTGGCGAAACAGGATGGGCCGCGAGAACGTTATAAACTCGCAGAAGCATACTTAGGTATTGATGATGCAGAATCAGCGCTTTTCTACATGCAGCCTTTGATTGAAGAAGAGCGTTTGTCTGCCACAGGGTATTACCTCTATGGACGTGCATTAGCGATGCAAGGGGAGTACTTAAAGGCCCGGCATGCCATTTTGGAAGCGATTGTGCGTGAAGAAGCGATGGCGGAAGCCCACAACTTTTTAGGAGTGTTGGATGCAGAGCAGGGACGGTTTGATGATGCCCGCTCGGCGTTTAATCAGGCCAGAGCCTTGCTATTTGATGATGTCACTATCAAGAACAATTTGGCAGTGCTGGACATTTATCAACAAGACTATGAATCAGCGTTGAATCGTCTTTTGCCGCTTTGGAGTAATGGGTTAGGAGACGACCGGATTCGCGCTAACATGTTGTTGGCGATGGCTAAATTAGGGCGATACGATGACTTTCGTGCCCTCGTGGGGAGTGACAGAGAAGAATTTGCGGTGATCGACTTGTATCAAGCATTGGCAACCAGTCAGCCGAGGAGTGACGGTGATGGCCAAGAGTAGTCGTGGTGTAAAACGCAGTCGAGGTGTGGTGTCCATTGAGTTTGCTCTGGGCATTTTCGGCTTTCTGTTGATGTTTCTGTTTTGGGTTGAAGTGAGTTACATGGGGTATGTCTCCTCTGTTGTTGATCTTGCGATTACTGAAGCGAGTCGAGATGCAAAGAACGCAGAGGAAGAGGATTACAAAGCGAAATTTACTGCGGTCGTTCAAGCAGATAACTCCTTATGGGGGAACTTTATCAATATTGATAACCTGTCAATGACGACGCGTTACTACAATAGTGTCAGCGACCTTGCTGTTCCTTGTGAACAAGGTGAGGGCGGTGACTGTAATGAAGTGGGCGAAGCGAAGAACTCGTCGCTGGCCATCTATACCTTGGAGTACACCTACAACCCTGTTTTTAACTTGCTGTTTGATCTCTCGAGTGACATTGGATTGGCCCGTGAAGTCATCGTAATTCAGGAGTATGAGCGCAGTGAATTTAAGCAGTAGACGTTCTCGGCAAAAAGGCGCTTTTGCGGTTGAGATGGCACTGGTCGCCAGTGTGATGGTGTTTGTGTTGGCGTTTACAACCGATGTGGTGCTCAATCAGTCACTGAAAGGGAAGCTCGATCGGATGTCTTATTCCATGGTGAATATCCTCAAAGAGCGAACGCAACTCTATAACGCGGGTGATGTGTTGGATAGCGATCAGGTCGATGAGCTTTATGATGTCTTGTTGCAGTCACTGGGTCGCACAGTGGGTGGCTTTGATGCGACCCAGCTTGGCATGTATGTGGAGCAACAAAAGTTCACTGAAGATGATGATCCGATTGAACCACAAGTGGGCGTGCACCTGTTTAGTCGTGGCACATTAGCCTGCCAGCCCGCGGTTAGTCTGAGACAGCGAGAAAGCTTATCTGTGGTGACGACTTTCGACCGTCGTGCCACCTTGTACATGGTCACTATTTGCTATCAGGGGAAAAACTGGTTTGGAGAATTGATGGATGAGAACTATGGACTGGTTCGCTCTTACTCCATCATGATTGGTCGTTAGGAGGCATGGATGGTTAGTTTGCCTTCCCGTGAGCGAGGTACGGCGGCAATTTTGTTTGTCATGCTGGTACCGGCGTTATTTGGCGTGATGGCGTTGAGTATTGAAGGTAGTCGATACCTACAAACTCAGGCGAGAATTTCCGATGTTGCAGAGGTGGCAGGGTTAGCGCTGGCTGCACATAACAGCGAGGACATAGATACTAACGAAGCGATAGTGAAGCAATTTGTGCAAGCGTTAGTGCCGGATGCGCAAGACAGCGTCAATATTGATATTACTCGGCGCGATTGTGAAGAGATCGCCGGGTGCGGAACACCGGGGGTGTATGATGAAAAAGGCTATCGCTTCAATGAATATGAAGTGTCGATAACCACAACCCACACCAGTTGGTTTCCGAAAAGTGACACCAACCCGGCTGGCTTTAACGAAAATGTGTCAGTGTCAAGCCAAGCCGTGGCACGTAAGTTCCAAGGTGAAGCGGTTGACGTGATTTTTGTGTCAGACTTCTCCGGGTCGATGAACTACTCTTGGAACGGGCAAACCAAGATTTCCCGCTTAAAAGAGGTGATCGTGGATGTTGCCGATGAAGTGCATCGCTATTCGGCCGATCGTACGGAAGAGAAAAATACCATCGGACTGGTGCCGTTTAATTTCTGGACCACCAAGCCCGGTTCTACCTGCTATCAAACTCACCTTATTAGCCAGTATCCAGATTCAGATCCCGAGCGGACTGTCCGTGACTGGGTACAGCACGATCAAACCGTCGCCCAGATGTGGGATACCAAGGATGGTTGTATCGGTTATACCACCCAATATCAAACCCTCAGCCTGATGGATGACATGAGTAGTTTCGAAAGCGCCGTGAATGCGATGTGGGCAAACAGCGGTACTGCGTCTTTCGAAGGCTTGATCAGTGCTGCACAGCTCGCTCGAACTGGCGATAATCCGCGTCGTCTCATTGTCATTCTCTCTGACGGTGTCGACTGGGACCCTTCACCTTGGTATCGGAAGTGGCATATGGAGCAGCTCATTGCCGCTGGTCTATGTGACAATATCCGCAATACGCTCAATGCCGAAGTGACCAGTTATGGTAAAGAGGTGCAAGCCAAAATCGCCGTGATTGGGCTGGACTATGATGTCGAATCAGACCCCAACCTAGCCAATTGTGCCGGGGAAGATAATGTCTACACAGCGGAAGATATGGATGCGGTTTATAGCAAGTTGTTGGAACTGATCACTGAGGAAATTGGCCGACTTTACTATCGCAACTATGTGGTGGAATAAGTCTGGTGGCAAACAATGACAGCGATCTGCCTGCCAAACAGGCGATCAGAGGAACGAGCATGAAACAAATGACGAAATGTTGGTGGGTCGGCCTTGCCATAGGGCTACTGAGTGCGTTTTCTGTTCAAGCTGCGCAGATAGACTTTGATTGCCAAGTGGGGCAACAGAGTCATCGTGTGAGTTTGAAAGCGACGTCGTTGCGTCAAGTGGTGGTGAATGATGGTCATGTGTTGCTGCGTGAGTCTGACATCCCTTTATCGGCATGGCACAGTTACCTACTCGAAGAGCTTGCTGCCGCAGGAGTCGGAGAGCATTGTGCCCGGGTCGTGTTGGCACACAGTGAAATGTACGTTGAGACCAACGATGATGGTAGCCAAGTCGTCTATGTTTACTTTGATTTTGACAAGGCGCACCTTACCCCAAGAGCCAAGCAGACCTTGATGGCGCGGATGGCGCTGTTACGTGATGCGGAAATGCTCACTGTCAGTGGCCACACGGATAGTATTGGAAGCAACGCTTATAACCTTGATTTGGGCATGGCAAGAGCCAAGTCTGTGCAAGCCTTCCTACTCCTCAATGGCGTTGATTCACAGCGGTTGCAGATTGAGAGCTTTGGTGAAAATGTGCCAGTGATGACAAATCAAGATGCTGCTGGGCGGAGTAAGAATCGTCGAGTAGCGGTGAAGTGGATCATTGCACCACCTCAAACCCCATCGATGTGAACTAAGGTCTTCGCGAGCTGGAAGGCGATAGCCAGCATTACGAAGCCAATCACAATGTCAATGCCCTGCTGAACACGTGGCCGACTCAACACGTTGGCCATCCGTGCGGCAAGTATTGAGATTCCAAAGAACCATGTGAGAGAGGCGAGCATGGTACCAAGCGCGAAGGCGATGCGGTCGTCATAGGCATATTTCCCGCCAATGGAACCAAGCACTACTACGGTATCGAGATAGACATGGGGATTGAGTACGGTGACCGCGAATGCAGCGCTAATGACCATTCGAAACGTCATCTTACGGCTATCCGTTTCGATGTGATTGCTTTGCGTGTGCCAAGCGCGTCGAAGAGAAGCAAAACCATACAAGGTGAGGAAAGCGATACCGCCCAAGGTAATGACACTGAGTAATGTGGGGTTTGCGGCGAGTAGCGCTCCTCCACCAAATACACCAGCACTGATAAAGAGGATATCGCAGACACTGCAGATTGCAGCTACCGAAAGGTGATGTTGTCGCTTAATACCCTGGTTAATGACAAAAGCATTCTGTGCGCCAATCGGAATTATCATACTGGCACCTAGTCCAAACCCTTGCAGTAAAACCCAAATATTCATCGTCCTTCCTGCCGTTGCGTTATGTTCCGCTAGCTTAGATTTTGGTGATTGATTAGTGAAGCTAATTATTTTAATAGCACATTAACAGTGCTAATGTTTTGACTATGCGATAAGGAGAGATGGTGTGCGATGAGTCATATTGATTATAAGGCGGTTGCGGCGTTAGAAGCGGTACTGGCGACGGGTGGATTTGAGTTAGCGGCACAGCGGTTATTCGTCACACAATCGGCGATTTCTCAACGAATTAAGCAATTGGAGCAAGCGGCAGGGGAGCCTTTGCTGATTCGCAGTAGTCCTCCCGCCGCGACCGATGCGGGGCAACGCTTACTGGGACTTTACCAACAGGTGAAACTACTAGAGCGAGAGTGGTGGCCCAAAGAAGGTCGTCAGGTCACTGATCTGTCGATTGCCAGTAATCACGATAGTCTGGCAATTTGGTTGCTGCCAGCGTTGCAACCCTTACTGACTCGCCACGAAGTTGCACTTAATATTGAACTTGCTGATGAAAAAAATACCTTAGATAAGTTACGTCGTGGTGAGGTGATCGCGGCTATCAGTGTTGAGCCTCAACCTATCACGGGGTGTAGCGTTGATTATCTAGGGCAACTTCCCTACCGCTGTGTGGCGAGCCCCTCTTTTGTCGCGCGTTACTTTCCCTACGGGTTAACCAGCGAAGCTATTCGTCATGCTCCTGGCATCGTGTTTGACCAATATGACGAAATGCACCAAGCATTTTTGGCGCACCACTTTGATATTCAACAAGGTGATTGGCGTTGCCACACACTGCGTTCGCCAGAGGCGTTTATCACTATGGCAACGCTGGATCTTGGCTACGGGATGATCCCAGAAGTGATGATCGAGAGGGAGCTAGCATCTGGTGAGCTGGTGGATTTGCTCCCCGGACATGGGTTTTGTCGTCACCTTTATTGGCACCGATGGAGCCTACAGCAGGGGATCGTTGCTGAAATGACAGCATGCTTGCTCGACGCAGCGCGATCACTGCCCCAGCGCGGATTTGATGAGGGCGTGTATTAAGTATGCTCTCGTGTTCACAGATCGTTCCTAAATAGGAAAAAGGAGAAACAGATGAAAAAAGGGTTGTTACTCGCGAGCGCATTACTGCTTTCACCATTGACGACGGTTGCTGAGCCGAGCTTCCCTCATCTCCAGGTGCAGGGTTACGGTGAAGTGGCTATGGTGCCTGACAGTGCTTCGTTTAGTGTGGAGGTTCGAAAGTCAGCGAGAACGGCGACAGAGGCAAAGCAACAAGCCGATCAAACGGTGAATGCCTTTATCGATCGACTGATGAAAGCGGGGATCGAGCGTGAGGCGATTGAAAGTGCAAATATTTCCCTTTATCCAGAGTATCGCTATGGTGAAGACCGCCAGCGAGAGCAAGTTGGCTTTTTCGCAAGTCGTATGGTGACGGTACAAGTGGCGGATCTAGAGCAGCTTAACCCGCTGCTCAATGCCGCGCTCGGAGACGGGGTTGATGCGATCAACCATATTCAAATGAAAGTCAGCAATGAAGCCGTCTATCAAAAGCAGGCTCGCCAACTGGCGATAGCCGATGCGCAACTTAAAGCGGAAGAGATCGCGAAAGGTTTTAATATGACGGTTGAAGGGGTTTGGCAAATCAATTACCACTCGAGTAATCCAGTGCCAATGACACGTGGCGTCGCTTATGAAGCCATGGCAGATAGCGGAAGCTATCAGGATACCAAGATTACGACACAGGATACGATTTCTGTGACCTTTAAGCTCAAATAAGGTGGTTGAGGTAAACGAGTTGTCGTGCGACTTGATGTTGTCCTATTTCGGTTAGGCATAGAAAAAAGGCTTGCCAGAGGCAAGCCTTTTGAGTCTTTCTCTCCGCATGCTTAGTGGAGAATACGAGCGCGGATAGTGCCGTCGATGGCCTTCAACTTATCCAGTGCTTCTTGACTACGCTCGGTTTCCACATCAATCACCACATAACCGACTTCAGGACCAGTTTGTAGGTATTGTGCAGCGATGTTGATGCCTTCTTCGGCGAAAATGGTGGTAATTTGATTTAGGATACCAGGTTTGTTCTCGTGAATATGGAGCAGACGAGAGGTATCTTTATGCTCAGGTAGTGACACTTCTGGTACGTTGACAGCAGAAAGTGTCGAACCATTGTCTGAGTATTTCACCAGTTTACCAGCCACTTCTAGGCCGATATTTTGTTGTGCTTCTTGGGTTGAACCACCCACGTGCGGGGTGAGAATGACATTGTCAAACTGAGTGAGTGGTGATTCGAAGGCTTCTTTGTTGGTCTTTGGCTCAACAGGGAATACATCGATAGCGGCGCCAGCAATGTGTTTGCTTTCAAGTGCACCGCACAAAGCGTCAATGTCGACGACAGTACCACGGGCAGCGTTGATAAAGACGGAGCCCGGCTTCATACGAGCAAACTCTTCTGCACCCATCATGTCTTGAGTGCCTGCGGTTTCAGGGACGTGCAAAGAAATGACGTCACATTTGTTAAGCAGCTCGCTCATTGAGAAGACTTGGGTTGCGTTACCGAGTGATAACTTGTTCTCGATGTCGTAGAAGTACACGCGCATACCGAGGTTTTCAGCCAAAATACCGAGCTGGGTACCAATGTGACCATAACCAATAATGCCGAGGTTTTTACCACGGGCTTCAAAAGAGTGATCCGCCGATTTTAACCAACCACCACGGTGTGCCATGGCATTCTTTTCTGGAATACCGCGTAGTAATAGGATGATTTCACCCAATACAAGTTCAGCCACAGATCGGGTGTTAGAGAATGGAGCGTTGAAGACCGGAATACCGCGTGCCATTGCTGCTTGCAGATCCACTTGGTTGGTACCAATACAGAAACAGCCAACCGCGACCAGCTTTTTCGCATGCTCGAAGACGCTGGCATTAAGGTTAGTACGGGAACGAATACCGACAAAATGGGCATCAGAGATAGCTACCTTTAATTCTTCATCGGATAAGGAGCCTTTGTGATACTCGATATTACTGTATCCAGCGGCCTTGAAAATTTCTACAGCAGAGGGGTGCACACCTTCCAGTAGGAGAATTTTGATCTTATCTTT